>JAHEEE010000009.1:4051-78575 GCA_024640845.1 Myxococcales bacterium
TGTTCTCTCTCTCGGGTTGGATCTCTGTTGGCGAGGAGCTTGTTGTAGTCGCGTTTGGCGAGGGTCGTGGCTGCGGGCATTGAATCTCGTCCCCGGGGGACGGGATTGGCACGGACCACCTCAGCGCTGAAGCTCGCGCCTCAGCACCTCCCCGGTGTGACTCCGCTTGCGCTTTGCGATCGTCTCGGGAGTCCCTTGCGCTACGACGCGGCCGCCGTGGGTGCCGCCCTCGGGTCCCAGGTCGATGACCCAGTCCGCGGCAAGCATGACGTCGGGGTGATGCTCGATCACGGCGACGGTGTCGCCGCGCCCAACGAGGCGATCGAGCACGCCG
Source organism: Myxococcales bacterium (assembly GCA_024640845.1). Taxonomy (GTDB): domain Bacteria; phylum Myxococcota_A; class Polyangia; order Polyangiales; family Houyiibacteriaceae; genus SG8-38. The sequence continues at coordinate 4,386 of JAHEEE010000009.1, forward strand.
AGCAAACGGTCGACATCGTCGCGGTGCAGGCCCGTCGTTGGCTCATCCATCACGTAGAGTGTGGGTCCGGTGTTCAGGCCGGTTGCGAGCTCCGAGACGAGCTTGATCCGCTGGGCCTCGCCGCCGCTCAGCGTGTTCGAGGCTTGCCCGAGGTGCAGGTATCCGAGACCGAGCTCATCGAGGAGCTTCAGTGGCTCGCGGATCTTGTTGACGGGAGAGAAGACTTCCACAGCTTCCGACACTTCCAATTGCAGGAGCTCGCCGGCGTTCAGGCCCTGCCAACGGACGGACAGAGTCTCCGGCGTGAACCGCATCCCGTTGCAGGTTTCGCAAGGGATGTCGACGTCCGGCAGGAACGACATCTCGACGTGTATGGAGCCCTGCCCTTCACATTCGGGGCAGCGACCCTCTTTGACGTTGAAGGAAAACCGGCTGGCAGTGTAGCCGCGAGCGCGCGCTTCGGGCGTCCCGGCCAGCAGTTGTCGGACCGTGTTCCAAATGCCGATGTAGGTCGCGGGCACCGAGCGGGGTGTGCGTCCGATCGGGCTCTGATCGACCTCGATGGCGCGTTTGAGCGATTTGAATCCGGAGATCCCGTCGAAGCGGCCGGGCGGCGCGTCGTTGACCATGCCGACCGCCTCGCGCGTGGCGCGAAGCAGGACCTCCCGCACGAGCGAGCTCTTCCCCGACCCACTGACCCCGGTGACGACGACGAAACGCTCGAGAGGGAACCGCACGTCCACATCCTTCAAATTGTGATGTCCCACGCCGGTGAGCTCGAGCCAGGTGGCGTCCTGGGTGGGTCGACGCTTCTCCGGGAGCTTCGGAGGCCGTTCGAGGGCCTTGGCGGTCACCGAGCCCTTCATGCTTGCGAGCTCGCCTTGCGCGACGATGCGCCCGCCGTGCTTGCCGCCGCCCGGTCCGACGTCGATGACGTGATCAGCCGCCCGAATCGTGTCGGCATCGTGCTCGACGACGAGCACCGAATTCCCCCGGTCGACCAAGCCACGGAGCGCGCCGACCAGCTGGCCGGTGTCTCTCGGGTGCAAGCCGATGGTCGGCTCGTCGAGGACGTAAAGCACGCCCGTGAGCCCGCTGCCAAGCTGAGCTGCGAGACGCACGCGCTGCATCTCCCCGCCGCTCAGTGTGTCGGCCGCGCGGCCGAGGCCCAAATAACCGAGGCCCACTTCCTCGAGGAAGGATAAACGCCGAAGCGCTTCCTGCAGCGGCGTCTTCGCGATGGTGGCGTCGCGGCCTTCGAGATCGATCTGCCGCAGCGTCTCGATCGCCTGGGAGACGCTCTGATCGAACAGTCTCGTGATCGACATGTCCGTGACCGTCACACCGCGGGCCAGCGGCGACAGGCGCGTTTGGTCGCACTGGTCGCAGAGCCGTCTGTCGAGAGCGCGCTTTCGGCGCCGTCCCCGCCACTTCTTTTGAACGATCTCGCCGCGGCCCTCGCACGCGGGACACTGCCCTTGGCGGGTGTTGAACGAGAAGAAGCGCGGGTCGAGCTCGGGATAGCCGCGACCGCAGCTCGGGCAGGCCCGCGTGCTCGACAACTGCATCTGCTCCTTGCCGGAGATGGCCCATGCCGCCCCATCTCCTGTCGAAAGCGCACGTTCGAGCAGCGCTTGCAGCTCGCTGCTATTCGCGGAAACCTGTCCAATGACGAGCTCCACATCATGCTCGACATACCGGTCGAGCTTCATGCCCGGCTCGAGCGCTTGGATCTTGCCGTCGATGCGGGCCTCGGTGAACCCATCCTTCTGCGCTTTTCTCAGAAGCTCGCGGTGGATGCCCTTGCGTCCGCGCACCACCGGCGCCAGCAGGCTAACCTTCTTGCTGCCGAATCGGCGCTTCACGTCGCGCGCGAGCTGCGCCGCCGGCCGAGCTGCGATCGGCACCTTGCACTCGACGCAGTGCAACACGCCGATCCGAGCCCAGATCAGGCGAAGGTAGTGCGACACCTCCGTGACCGTGGCGACAGTCGAGTTCGCGCCGGCTCGCGTCATTCGTTGCTCGAGAGACACGCTTGGCGGGACGCCAACGACCTGATCGACGGCCGGCCGCGGAAGCTGCGGCATGTACTGACGCGCGTAAGGCGAAAGCGTCTCGAGATATCTCCGCTGTCCCTCGGCGAAGAGCACGTCAAACGCGAGCGTGCTCTTGCCGCTGCCGCTCGGACCCGTGATCACCACCAACTGGTCGCGCGGAATGTGAACGCTGATGTCTTTGAGGTTGTGTTCGCGCGCGTGGGTGATCCGAATCTCTTGGCGGCTGTTGTCCCGTGTGACCTTCTTCTTTCGAGTGGGCGCGACCTTGGCAAGCGACTTGCCGAGCGCCCGCGCAAGATAGGGCGCCGTCTGCGAGCGCTTCCGTCGGGCTACGGCCTCCGGGGCGCCCTCGGCAACGATCTTGCCGCCTTCCGCCCCTGCGCCTGGGCCGAGATCGATCACGTGGTCGGCATGCGCCGCGACCTGCATGTCGTGTTCCACGACGACGACCGTATCGCCACGTTCGACCAGATCATCGAGCACCTTCATCAAGGGTTCGACGTCGTTTGCATGGAGCCCCGCAGTTGGCTCGTCGAAGATCAGGAGCGAGCCGGGGGCGGCCCTCAACAGCGCTTCCGCCAGCTTGAGACGCTGGGCCTCGCCTCCCGAGAGCGTGTTGAGCGGTTGCCCGAGGCGCAGGTAGCCAAGCCCTACATCGAGCAGCGGCTGAAGAGCGCGGGAGACCAGCGCGTCCTCCGCGAAGTGCGTGGCGGCCTGGCGGGCGGTGAGCTCGAGGACGCCGGCGATGTCGAGGCCCATGTACTCGACGTCGAGAACCGGTCCGACGAAGCGCCTCCCTTGGCACTCCGGGCAACTGAACATCACGTCGGCCAAGAACTGCATCTCGACAGTCTCGGCGCCATCGCCACGGCACGCTTCGCAGCGGCCGCCGGTGACGTTGAAGGAGAAGAAGCCTGGCTTGTACCCTCGCTCCTTGGCCAGCGGCTGAGCGCTAAAGCGCTTTCGGAATACATCCCAAATCTTCAAATATGTCGCTGCATTACCCCGTGAAGTTCGACCGAGTGGGGCTTGGTCGACCCCTACGACCCCGTGCAGCGAGGCAAACCCCGTAAGGCTCGCATGCTCGAGCGGCGCGCCCTCGGCCTTCAGGCCGAGCTTTCGTTGAACAGCCGGAAGCAGCGTCTCGAGGACCAAGCTGCTCTTGCCGGACCCGCTGACTCCGGTGACGCAGGTCATCACGCCTCGCGGGAAGGCGACGTCCACCGAGCGCAGGTTGTGACCGGCGGCTCCCTTGATTTCGATCCAGCCTTGCGGCTCGCGCCGTGTCCGCTTTCGCGCCCCATTCACACGAAGTGCGGCGCCGGTCGCCGTGTCGGCGTTGCGCAGCGCCGCCGGCGTGCCGTCGAAGACGATCTCCCCGCCGTCTTCGCCCGCGCCCGGACCCAGCTCGATCACACGGTCGGCACCGAGGATCATCTCCGGGTCATGTTCCACCACGACAGCGATGTTCTCATCCTTCGAAAGCGCGCGGACGACGCTCAGCAGGCGCTCGACGTCGCGCGGATGCAGCCCGACCGTCGGCTCGTCGAGGACGAACATCGCACCGTTGAGTGTCGCGCCGAGGGCGCTCGTGAGCGCGACGCGCTGCGTCTCGCCACCCGAAAGCGTGCGCGAGGTCCGGTCGAGCGACAGGTAGCCGAGGCCGACATCGTGCAAGGCCCGCAGCCGTCCAATCGCTTCGCGCCAGAGCAACGCGGCACCGGCGTCAGCGGCGAACCGCGCCTCTTGCTGCTCCAGAAAAGAGAGTGCATTCGAAGCGGGAAGTCCGTAGAGCTCGGGAAGACTGAGCCCGTCGATCGACCAGGCGAGAGCCTCGGGCTTGAGCCGGGTGCCGTTGCAGTCCGTGCAGGTCTCGTACTTCCGGTACCGGGACAAAAACACGCGCACATGCATCTTGTAGGCGCGCGACTCCATCCATTTGAACCAGCTGCGAATCCCCCACCACCCTTTGGGATAGCCGATCTCATCGCCATCGATCAGCCACTCGAGCTCGGCCGGTGTCCACTTGTTGAGCGGCTTTCCGAGCGGGATCCTGGCCTTTTTTGCGTGCTTTTTGAGCTCACGGCGTTCCCAAGTCGTGGCCTTGCCCTGCCACGCACGAATCGCGCCCTCATCCGGCGACAAGTCGTAGTCCGGAATCACGCGGTCGAGGTCGATCTCGATCGTGCGCCCGAAGCCCCTGCATGTCTCGCAGGCCCCGATGGGGCTATTGAAGCTGAAGAGCCCCGGCGTTGCACGACGAAACGATCGGTCGCAGCTCGGGCAGTGAAGGCCTTCGGAGAACCCGAGCTCCGTCCCGCCTGCCGACCATACGGAGGCGCGCCCCTCGCCCCGGCGCATCGCGTCCTCGAGCGCTTCGACCAAGCGGTCCTGGTCTCGCGGCCGAGCGACCGTACGGTCCGCGATGACGTCGACATGCGTGCTGCGCCCGTTGGTGATCTCGCTTGGGCGAACCCCGTCGAGGTCGCGAACCTCGCCGCCGACCCGAACGCGCCGATATCCGTTCTTCAAGAGGCCCTCGCGGATACCGATGAAATGCTCGCCGTCGGCGACCGCGACCGGATAGGTGATCAGCACCTTTTGTCCGGCGAGCTCGCTCAACACGCTTTGCGCTGCGCGCGTCGGGGCGTCGCGGTGCACGAGCGCGCCACACCCCGGGCAGTGAAGCTCGGCCGCGTGGGCCCATAGGTGTTTCGCGTAGTCAGCGATTTCGGTCATCGTGCCGACGGTGGAGCGGCTGGTGCGGACGGGCGCTTGGCGGTCCACCGCGATTCCGACCGGAACCGGATCGAGCTCGTCGACCGGGGGTCGCGAGAGGCGCTCCAGGAACTGGCGCGCGTAGGCGCTGAAGCTTTCGACGTAGCGACGCTGCCCCTCGGCGTACAGGGTCTTGAAGGCGAGCGACGACTTACCGGCACCCGAGGGTCCGACGACGGCCAGAAACGTGCCCGGCGCGATGTCGAGATCGATCGACCGCAGGTTGTGGGTACGCGCGCCTCGAAGTTTGGTGGGCTGCATGGACGGGCCGTGTTTCTAGGATGACCGCCTCCGATGTCCAGGACTAACGGCGACCCCAGCGTCTTCGGAGGACCCAAGTCGCGCCCAGCACGCCGATCGTGAGAAAAATGAACCACGGGTTCGACAGTGGCTGCTTGGACACGAGGCCTGCGGCTCGGCGCGTCGTCGACGCCAGCTCCGAGAGAGCCGGTACGCCACTCACGCCGAGAAACGCCCTTCCCCCGGTACGTTCAGCGAGGGCTTGGAGCTCGGCTGGCAATGGCTCGAGATCTGCAAGCTCATCGCCGCTCTCTTCCACGATGAAGACCTCTCGGGCGATCTCCTGCTCGCCGACTGAGGCGATGATCTCGTATGCGCCGCCCTCAGCCGGTCCCGCAAGCGTCGCCCGGACGCGTCCTTCGTCATCGGTGTCGACGACGATCGCTCCAGCATCGTCTTCGGACGGCTCGAAGCGGAGCGTCGCGCGCGCGTTCCGCATGGGCTCGTAGCGCTCGTCACGCAGTAGCCCCGAGACCTCGATATCCGCACCCATGCTGTAGCGTTCTCGGTCGGTCGAAATCCGCGCCGGCTCGAGCAGTGGATCTCGGGTGAGCCAGCGAACCATGCGATCCCAGAAGAGCTCGTACTCGTCGGAGCCGACTGTCACATCGTCGGCCGCGAATCTCCAGCGCCAAGTCGCGTCGGTCATCAGGGCAGCGGAGCGGCCTCTTCCCGCTTCGCCGACGACGAGGATCGGCAGCTTGCGGCCGTCGAGCCGCGCCCTCGGATGATGGAGGAGCACCTGAGCGCCCTCTTTGACGCCCGCGACGCGGTTCGCCCCCTGGAGCCGTGGAAGCGATTGCCAGGTCTGCCGACTGAGCCCAGGGTCCGGGCCGAGCGCAACAATCGGATGACGGGCGAGCCCTTTCTCAACCTCGGCTCGAAAGCTCCCCTTGATGGCGCCGGGCGATCCGATCTTCACCGGTAGAATCTCCTCGATCGGGGTCCCGCTGTAGCGCCCCTCCGCAAACGACCGGTCACCGCCAATCATCACGAACGAACCGCCTCGTTGCACGTAGTCGCGAATGCGGGGCAGGTACGTGGCCATTTCATACGGTGCGTAGTCGAAGTTCTGAAAGATCACGATATCGAAGCTCCCGAGGTGCTCGCGAAAGAGCTCGTCGGTCGGGAACGGAATCAGCGCAAGCTCGTTGGTGGGGGCCGCGGTCAGGTCCGCCGCCGCGCGCAGGATGAAGAAGGAAACGAGGTCGACCGACCCGTCCCGCTTTAGGAAATCGCGAAGGAAGCGAACGTCCCAGCTCGGGCGGCCGGCCACCAGAAGTGCGCGCAAACGTTCGCGCCCGACGCGAAGGAGCGCGGCACGCGCGTTGTTCTCCGGCACCTCGTCCTCGTTCATCGTAGGAATCAACACGCGATAGAGCGAGCGCCCAATCCGCTTGGGCGTCACCTCGAAGGCGACCGTGGCTCGACCATTCGCGTCGAGCACGGCAACGGACTCCTGCTCCATTCGGTCCTCGTGCCAAAGCTGCACGCGAAGCTCCCGGTCGCGGAGCGCTCCGAGGGCGCGGACGTCGGCCCGAATGATCGCATCGACGCCGACGTACGCGGTGGTATCCGCTCGAAGAGAAACGACGGCCTGATCGTCCAGGGGATCGTCTCCGCCCACGATCACCGCGTGCACGGCGGGCGAGTCAGCGTCGAGCGCAATCGAGTCTGTCCGGAAGCGCTTGTCGGCACCATCGGTTACGACGATGACGGAGCCGATCTCGCGACCAGCGTCGTTTGTAAGCGCGTGATCGAGCGCCTCCCGGAGGTTCGTCGTATCGTCCCTAGGTCGATAGCTTTCAGCGAGGCCATCCCAAACGGCCCCGCGCGTGCTCGAGCCAAACAGGTAAACGACGGGGCTCACGCGGCCGTCCTCTTGCCATTCGGAGACGAGCGCGCGAACGGCATCGGCTCTCGAGCCACTCGCACCGGAGAGCGTCATGCTTCGGGAGTTGTCGAGCAATACTGCGGTCCCTCCCGCGACCTCTTCGAAGGTCTCACGAACGAGGGTGATCTGAAGCACGAGCAGATAGACGCAGAGGATGCCAAGCCCGCCGAGGCCGCCGAGTGCGACTCGCCGCCACCAGTCGCTCTCACCCCGGATCGAACGCAGCTCGAAGAGCCAAAGGGCCAACAATCCGAGCCCTATCACCCACGCGGTCGTGGCCCCTCCCGGGATACCGAGCTGCCATTGCCACCCGCCGACGTCCACGCTTCAGCGCCCCGCCCCGCGCCGACGCATGATGAAAGGAGCATGCACCTGGTCGTCTTTGTAGTCGGTGCACAACGCGTACAGCACCAAATTCACCCCGAGACGTATCGCACGCTCGCGCTGCCCCTCGCCCCCGGGAACCACGGCCTGGCTCCACGCTCCGAGCTTGTCTCGTTGCAGAGCTCCGCCGAGGTCGTGGCGCGAATATACGATCGCGATTCGATCTCCGTATGTGACACCCTCGAGAAACGCGGGGCCCTCCACACGCCCCATCGGCCGGTTCAGCAGGTAAAAAGAGCGATAGATAGTGTGGTCGCTCGAGATTGGCTTCAGGGGCGTTGCGGGAAAAGCGCGAAGAAGCTCGCGGCGAACGGCGCGGTCGAAGCCTTCTCCGCCGGCGGTGGCATCGTCGATGAGGACGAATCCGCCGCGGTGAATGTACTTCCGCAGACCCTCGATCGCTTCTTCGCTCAACGGTGGGAACTCTTGGTTCCCGCGCCAGTAGAGGAACGGGCTTCGAAACAAAGACGCCTTGTCGAGCCGCGTGCGCCCGGGCTCGAGTATCGGCTCGACGCTCGAACGCTTGCGCACCTCCCACGCGAGACGCTCGGTGACGCTGAGCGCCTCCTCGACCCCTCCTCCTAGGTCGAGCGAGACGAGCTCGACTCCTGTCGCGTCGCCGAACGCCATTGCGCGATGGGCCGGCACTACTGAAAGGCAGGTCAGTACCAACGAAAGGCGACCCAGACGCACCCCAATGACGGCCCGCATGCTGAGAGGCGTACCAACCGTGTGCGAAAGCGCAAGCGGGTTGACGCGACGGCGGTTCACGACGAAGGTTGCGCCGTGCTTTGCACCCGTGCCGCGTATTGCTTGCTCGCATTGGCGATCGGTTGCCAGAGCAAGAGCGGGACGACCGAACCGGCGTTGCCCGGCGAGGTCGCCAACACCTCGAGCTCTCCCTTGCTCACGCGCACGCGACCTTTGATGAGCACGGTGTTCCGGATTCAAGTGGAATCTCCGCCCGACAACGCGGAGAACATCATTCGCACTGCGTTCCAAGAGATCGAGCGATTGGAAACCGTGCTCTCCGAATGGCGTGACGACAGCGACATTGCCATGGTCAACGCGCTCGCAGGACAGAAGCCCGTCAAAGTCAGCGACGACACGTTGCGCGTCGTCGACGCAGGTGTCGATGTGTCGATGTGGTCGCGTGGTGCATTCGATCTGTCGTGGGCGGCGCTCTGGGGCCTCTACGACTTTCGCCCCGATTCGATCAAGATCCCGAGCGCCGACGACATCAAGCCCCGCCTCAAGCTCATCGACTACAGGAACATCCGCATCAGCAAGAAGTACAACACCGTGTTCTTGAAGAAGCGCGGGATGGCGATCGGCACCGGCGGCATTGCCAAAGGCTACGCACTGGACCACGCGGGGGCGATTCTGCGCGGCGGTGGTGTCGACAACTACATGATTTTCGGCGGCGGTCAGGTGCAAGTCCACGGCCGACGCGACGGACGCCCCTGGCGCGTCGGAATCCAGCATCCCCGCGACCCGAAGAGCTATTTCGCGTCTCTCGAGTCGACCGGGGCCTCGTTTTCGACTTCCGGAGACTATGAGCATGCGGTATTCGACGGCACAGGAAAGCGCTGGCACCACATCATCGACACCAAGACCGGCCGTCCCGCCGACAAGTCTCTCTCCGTTACCATCATGACCGCCGAGGGCATCTACGCAGACGCTCTCAGCACCGCCGCCTTCGTGCTCGGCCCCGAGAAGGCCCTCAAGATGCTCGGCCGAATCGCCTACCCGGCCGAAGCCGTCATCGTCGGCGCCGACTGCCGCGTCTACATGACGCCCAAAGCCAAGAAGCGGATACGCTGGAACGTCGATCTCGTCGACGGCCGGTTGCCCAACTGCAAGCCTTAGCTAGGAGGTCGAACGCAGCGCGAGGTGTCGCGCAAACGCCGGACGTACCGACCCAAGCACGACGTCAGCCGTCTGCTCCATGAGCTTCGCATGCGACCGAGCCTCGGGGGATTGGGTGGCCGAACGGATCACGATCAGAAACTCGGCTTCAACATCGCGGTGCGCTTCGGTTGCGCCCGCATCCCTCAAACAAGCAACGAACTGCTCCGCAGCGGAGCCGTCGTGCGCGTCTGCAATTGAAAGGATCCGATCACCGAGCGTGACGAAGATGGGCTCGGAAGGAACGTGGTCACGCGGCCCACCGACGACGTGGAGCGCGCGCTTCAACCGCGCTCGACCTCGAGACCGTCCGCTTCCCAGTGCAGGAAGCCGCCCGAGAGAAACCCAACCTGGACACCGTCCGCCTGCAGCTTCTCGCTCCACTCCTTGGCCTCTTCACTTCGGCCGTAGAGGACGCGAATGCGTCCGTCGAACGGCTGGAGCTCTTGCGCCCGGCTCGCCAGCTCGTTGGCGGGGATGTGAATCGCGTTTGGAATTCGGTAGCGACCATAGGAAGAAGCGTCGCGGATATCGACAGGCAGCGCTTTGTTCTGTGCCACCCACGCCGCGAGCTCCTCGGGCCGAACCTCCGCGGCCGAACGCGGCATGACGGGTTCCAGCAGCCGCAACAGGCCGGCCTTGTCGAGAACGCCAACGTGGTGCTGTACGACGCGTCCCTGCGCGATGACGAGCAGCATTGGAATCGACTGCGCTCGAAACGTCTGCGCAACCATCGGGTTATTGTCTACGTCGACCTTGACCACTTTGATCTTGCCGGCGAGCTCCTCGGAAACCTGCGCCACGATCGGCGAGAGCTGCTTACACGGCTGGCACCAGTCCGCGTAGAGGTCGACGAGCACTGGAAGCTCGGACCGGAGAACCTCGGCTTCGAACGTTGCGTCTGTGACTGCTTGCACTGCCATCTCAGTAACCTCTTTGCTCCGTCTCGGATTCTGTCACGATCGCGACTCCGGCGCTCGTTCCGAGCCGGTTCGCACCTGCCGCGATCATTCTATCGGCGGTCGCCGCGTCGCGAATTCCGCCGGAGGCTTTGATCCCGAAATCCGGTCCGACCACCTCCCGAATCAGCCGGATATCCTGTGCCGTCGCCCCTCCCGACGAGAAGCCGGTCGAGGTCTTCACGAAGGCCGCGCCGGCCTCTCGAACCCACTCGGCCCCGCGACGCTTCTCGTCCTGGCTGAGGAGGCAGGTCTCGAGGATGACTTTCACGACCCGCCCGTCCGCGCCGCCCACGACCGCTCGGATGTCCTCGTCGAATGCGTCACGAAGCCCCTCCTTGAGCCAACCGATCGCGCAAACCATGTCGATCTCGCAAGCCCCGTCTTTCACAGCTCTAGCCGTCTCGACGGCTTTGGAGGCCATACTCGCGGCCCCCAGCGGGAACCCCACCGTGGCCGCCACGGGGACCTGGCAGTCCTCCAGCAGTGCGGTACATAGCGCCACGTGGGCCGAGTTGACACACACAGTGGCAAAGCTGTGCTGGGCAGCCTCTTCGCAGAGGGTCTCGAAGTCCGACCGGAGGGCGTCGGGGCGCAGCAGGGTGTGGTCGATGAGGGCAGCCAGGTCTGGGCGCATCGGGCGTCTCGTCCTAGCAACAATCGGGTGGGCGGACCAACCGCGCCCGCGCGCGAGCCTGGGGGGCTTCTAGACTGATGGATGTTACTTGCGAGCGCTGCAGCACCGAATACGAGTTCGACGAGACATTGCTTTCTGGACGTGGGACCAGCGTGAAGTGCACGAACTGTGGTCATGTGTTCAAGGTGTACCCACGAGCGGCCGAAGAGGCCGATCGGACGACGAGCTCTTGGCGTCTCAGGACCACATCGGGCTCCGTCGACACCATCGAAACGCTCCGCGAGCTGCAACGCCGGATCAGCTCCGGGGAGCTGACCCCGCACGACGAGATCGCGCGGGGGGATGATGACTGGAAGAAGCTGGGTTCGATTCCGGAGCTCGAGACGTTTTTTCAGGCGGCCGGGGTCCAGATCGATTCCATCCGAATCCCGTCCCCCCTGCCACCGGTAGCGCCGAACCCGAGCCCGAGGGAGTCGAGCCTGCCTCCAGGGAAGCGCCCAAGACAACCCACGCTCCTGGGGGTAAGCCCCGTGCAGCGCATCCCGGCACCCGCGAAGGTGCCAGGGACCGCGTCTGCGCCGGTGTCAGAGCCGGTGTCAGAGCCGGAGCCAGCGTCCGCGTCAATGCAAGACGAGGAGGTCCTGCCAGAGGCTGCGCCTTCGATTGCAAGGGGTTCGTATCGGTCGCCGTACACGCGCGACTCCCTCGCGGACACCGCGTCGATCGAGCCCGAGGACGCCGTGTTCGAGGAGACACCGGCGGCTTCCGCCAGAACGAGCACACCGCCCCCCGCATACTACGACGATGAAGATGACATCCCCGAGCTCCCCGGCCGAGGGACGTCGCCGTTGATGTGGCTCCTCATCATCGTCGCCGTTGGCGGGCTCGTGTTGGTGGCGTCGCAATGGAGCCGCGTCGCGACCATGTTGGGGATCGGCGCCGACTCGACGCTGATCGCAGCGAGGGTCGATGAAGGAGACGCGGCCATGGCTGAAGGTCATCCCGGCGCGTACGCAAACGCGATCGAAGCCTACGGCCGGGCGGTCGAAGCTGGCGGCGACACTGATGCGGAGGTGCTGACGAAGCTCTCGAACGCATACGCATTGGCGGTGCAAGCCCAGCTTGACGGAGGCGCGACAGAAGAGAGCGTGAGGAGTTTGACCGAAGCCGCAATGTCTACTGCGCAAGCAGCGAGCGCCCTCGATGGCCGCCGGCTCGACGTCAAGCTCGCAATTGTAGATGCGCTTCGACTCGGAGGAAGCAATGAGGAAGCGCGCGAGCGGCTCGAGGACGCGCGGGCGATGGCGTTCAGCCGCACCGCTGAGCTCTATCGAATCGACGCACGATTGAGCGCTGCGGAGGCGGACGGCCGATTGGAGAACGGGCTGAGGAGCGCGAGGCAGGCGGCAGAGCTCGATCCGGACGGCGTGCGCTACGCGCTGTTGTTGGCGCGCGCGGAGAAAGCGTCTGAGCACGAGGATCGGGCGCGCGAAGCCCTCGCTGGCATCCTTGCGGCGTATCCGGAGCATCCGGTGGCGACCGCGCTGATGGCCGAGATGAAGGCGGCTGAAGCGGCGGTGGCGCCAGCGACCGTGGCAGACGCGGGGACAGGGACAGACGGAGGGGCAGAGACAGCGTCAGACCCAGCGTCAGCGACACCGTCAGAGCCAGAGCCAGAACCAGAGGCGGCGACCAAGCCCGAGCCCGAAAACAAGGCGGCTGCAGAGCCTGCCGCTCCCGCCAAGACCGAACCTCCTGCCAAGCCCAAGCGGCGGAAGCCCCCGGAAGGCGAGCCGCAGATGGATGAGTACGACCGGCTCGCACAAGCCGCGCAGTCCGATGCATTCGTCGATGGACGGCCGCCAGTGCTCGACTACGAGTCGAACATGAAGAAGGGCCGTGAAGAGCTTGGAGCAGGGAACTATGCCCGGGCGCGCGCCTACTTCGATAGCGCCCTCGAAGTACACCCAGGCTCGGCGGAAGCCATGGACGCGCTGGGCGACGTGGCGACGGCCGTGAACGACTACGCTTCGGCGCTGCGCTACTACCGAGTCGCTGGGCAGCGGGGCCATCCGGACGGTTACTTCAAGCTAGGTCAGACCTACGAGCGTTTGGGCAAGAATGAAGAAGCCGTCTCGGCCTACTACACTTACGTGAAGCGGCGACCGACCGGCACTCATGCCGAAGCTGCTAGACAGGCCATTCGAACCTTGGAACCTCGCGCAAAGCTTCCTCCGGAACTAGAGCCCGATCTTCAACCCGACACACCCGTCGAGCCGGAGGCAGCGCCCGAGCCCGATGCATCAACACCCGAAGACGCCGCGCCGGAGTCAGACTCGACAACACCATGAAGCACCTCTCACGCGCCGCCGCGCTTCCGTTCATAACAATTCTCGTCTCACTCGCTCTCGTTTCCTGCGACAACACTGAGCAACGCATTGATGAGCCAGTCGTCAGTGAGCTTCGCATCCTCCAGCCGTTTCCCGACGGCGCAGAGCATGATCCGTTCGCGCGTCCCCAACCAACACTGCACGACATACTGACGCGCGTATGGGAGGTGACCGACAACGAGAACGTCAAAGGGTTGTTCCTGCGTGTCGGCTCGCTGCAGGGTGCATGGGGAAGCGTCGGCGACCTCAGCGAGGCGCTCGCCGCGTTCCGCACGGAGACGCGCCCCGTGCATTGCCACTTCGAGTCGGCAGATAACGTCGGCTACTTGTTGCTCGCATCGACTTGCGACCGGGTAACGATGTCCCCAGCCGGCATGCTGAACCTGGTTGGCCCCGCTGCCGTCATGATCTACGCGCGTTCGTTCCTCGACAAAGTCGGAATTGAGGCCGAGATCCTTCACATGGGTCGCTACAAGGGCGCCGGCGACATGTTCGTTCGCGACGACATGCCGGAAGAAGCCAAGGAGTCGATGGATGCGATCCTCGACGACCTCTACGGCGCGCTGATCGCCGCCACCAGTACCCGAACGGAGGGCGATGCCAGCAAGGCCAGGGCGTTGATCGATGGAGGGCCCTACACCTCTGCAGCCGCCGCAAAGGCCGGGCTCGTCGATGCGGTTGGCTTCCTTCGGGAGTCTCGCGAAGAAATCAAGAAGGCGGCCGGTGTCGAGAAAATCAGTCGAACGAGGATGCTGCCGAAGCAAGCGCCGCTCACCCTAGGACAGTTTCTCGACCTGGTGAGTGGCGATACCGACGAACCCATAAATCGTGACGAGCGAATCGCGCTCGTCTTCGTTACGGGCAACATCACCGAGGGCGAGTCATCGGTCATGGGTAACGCCGTCGCTGGACCGTTCGTGGGCGCGATGGAGCGACTCCGCGAAGACGACAACGTCAAGGCGGTCGTGCTTCGAATCAACTCGCCGGGCGGCTCGGCGCTGGCAAGCGATCGCATGTGGGCGGCGGCTCGCGAGCTCGGTGAAGTAAAACCGTTGATCGCAAGCGTTGGCGACATGGCCGCGAGCGGCGGTTACTACATCGCCTCCGCGGCCGACGAAATCCTTGCGCATCCCAACAGCCTGGTCGGTTCGATCGGCGTCGTCGGCGGAAAGCTCAACATCGCTCCGCTCGCCGATAAGCTCGGGGTGAGTACCGTCGTGCTGCAGCGCGGCGCGCGGGCAGCCTGGTCGAGTCCCGTCCGCGGCCTAACGCCCACCGAAAGGGAGGCGTTCGAGGCACTCCTTCGCGACACCTACGAGCGTTTCATCGATCGGGTGGCGACTGGCCGCGAGATGGAGCGCAACGCGGTTCTTGCGGCGGCGGAAGGTCGGGTGATGACCGCGCAGGACGGGAAGGAGCTCGGGTTGATCGACCGCCTGGGCGGCCTCAGCGAGGCGCTAGAACGGGCCCGGGCGGCGGCAGGTCTCGGCCCGAATTCTCCCGTAGAGCTCTGGCCTTCGGCCAAGGGATTGATCGACACGATCAACGACATTCTCGGAGGGAACGGCGAAGACGGCGCGAAGACGCTAGAGCGCGCCTGGATGCGCGGAAATCCGCTCGCGGCGGCTCTCCCACTCGAGCCATGGGCCACGACGCTGCGCACGCTGGCCGACGAGCGCGTCGTGCTGGTGCCGCCGTATCTCTTCTCGCTGCGTTAGGGCGCGCTATCCGCGGGGACGATCGTCTGGCACCATTGCCACCGATCCTGCCCAGGAAAGCAACCGACGCCGTCACCCTCTTGTGCGGGCTCGGGGCACTCGATCCCGAGGCAGCCCTCGCAGAACTCGATGGGCCAGCTGAAGGGAGGCGACTTCTGACTGAAGCCCCCGGACGTCGAACCGAAGGCTTGAATGTCGATCACGATGGAGTTGAACCCGCTGTCTTGGAACACGGCGTCGAGGGCCGGTCGGTACGCGGATGGAATCCCGGGCGCGGCGGCAACACCACTCGAAATACCGCCCAGGGCGGTGCTCGCCGGAATCACCACGCTCGAGGTCACGAGATACGGGTTGGGCAGAGCCTCGCCGAAATCAGGGGTACTTCCGTCCGGGAGCTTGATCGTGATCTCGAAACCGGTGACCTGAAAATTGGTTTGAGGCGCTTGCGTGTTGAGCGAGTTGTCGAACAAGTAGCTATCGATCTGCGGCGTGATGATGTAGTCGAACGCAGGCGCTTCGAGGTCGTACCTCCCTCGGAGGAGAACCAGCTCCTGGTTGGGAACAACGGCGCACTCGGGCGGATCGCTCGGCACCAGGTTAGCGGATACTTGAATAGTGAGGTCCGGAAAGCGATTGCAACCAGCAACCGTCACCGCCAGCACCATAGCCATGAGGATGATTCGACTCATAAGTCCCCTCCAAAGGGTATGCTCATGGTATCGAGGCGCGACGTAAGCCGCCAAATTTCCGGAGCTTAGGAAGCGGCCAAGGCGGAGCGAACCTCGTCGAGCCCGAGGAGATCGATCTCCGTTTGCCCGGGAAGGCGCGGAATTACGAAGTGAATCTTGTCGCCACGCCGTTTCTTGTCGGACCCGATGAAACCGAGGGCACGGCTGTTCAGTCGTGCGTCGAGGTCGGTCGGGAGGCCCAAGCGGTCGAGCAGGCGAGTCAGGCGCTCGGTTTCTTCCGAGCGGCCGCGGCCGAGGCGTTGGGCGACGCGCATTGCGGCGATCATTCCGAGCGCCACGCCCTCCCCGTGTCGGATGCCACGGTAGTCGCTCGCGGCTTCGAGCCCGTGCCCCACCGTGTGCCCCAGGTTGAGAAGCATGCGGCGTCCAGACTCCTGCTCATCTTCATGAACGATGCGGGACTTCAACAGGACGGACATGCGGACCGCTCGTATCGTAGCTTCCGCGTCTCCAGCCATGAGCGCATCGGCATCCCGTTCGAGCAGCGCGACCGACGCTTCGCAGTCGAGCCATGCGCTTTTGACCACCTCCGCAAGACCCGCGACGCGTTCTGCGTCGGGGAGCGTCGATAGCGTCTCGACGTCGCAAAGCACGAACTTCGGCTGGTAGAACGTGCCGACGAGATTCTTGCCGCGGGGCCGATTGAAGCCGGTCTTTCCCCCGACCGAGCTGTCGACCATCGCCAACAGCGTCGTGGGGATCTGCCCGAGCGCAACCCCCCGAAGCAGCGTCGATGCCGCGAACGCGCTCAGGTCGCCGATGACGCCGCCTCCTACGCCAACGATGATGGCGCGCCGGTCGACTTCGGCTTCGAGCGCCGTGTCCCAGATGCGTTCCACGCTGCCGATGTTCTTGTGTGCCTCGTCTCCGGGCAGCCTCACCTCGATTGGAGGTTTGCCTGCCAACGTCAGGTCTCGGACCGCATCTTTCGGCCAAGGCCGCTCCGAGCCCCCATCGAATACGAGGATGGCATCACCGTCCGAATGCTCCCCGGCGCGCAACCCTACCCGGTGGCGCACCCCCCGACCGACCTCGACCCGGTAGGTGCGCAGACCAAGCGGCACGACGATGGGCCGCAGGTTCCGCACCGCAACGATCTCAGCCGCGATGTCATGAGCGCCGAGCTTGCCCGTATCGATGACCGCGTGGGCCTCAGCGTACGCGTGCGCGCGCAGGGCCAGGATTCTCCGAAGATCGTCGAGAGGATCATCGCCAAGGAGCGGGCGCCCTCGCCCAGTGCCCACGCGCTCCGCAAGGACGCTCGGATCCGCTGTCAGCGTAACGACGATCCCATCGCGCAGAAGCGTTTGCCTCGTCTCCTCATCGACGACCGTCCCACCGCCGAGCGACACCACGCCGACATCGCTCGGCAGGGCCGCAAGCGCTTCCTTCTCGAGTCTTCGGAAGGCCCCTTCGCCGCGCTCGTCGAAGATCTCGGGAATGGATCGGCCTGCGATTCGCTCGACCTCGGCATCCAGGTCGAGCGCGCGAGTCCCCAACTGCTCGGCCACCGCACGAGCCACGAACGACTTCCCGGCCCCCATCGGCCCTGACAGATAGATGCGCACGCTGCGGAATATAGCAGCAGAACCGAGAACGCGAGCCCGAAGGGCGAAGTCCGTCCGCTCGCCCTACTCCGGCAACGCGAGCGCCCGGTTCACAATCCTCGGGGTCAGGAAGATCAACAGCTCGTTTCGATCCTCGCGGAACCGACGGCGCTTGAAGAAGATGCCAAGGACCGGGATATCGCCGAAGAACGGGACCTGGTCGACGTTTCGACCGGTGTTCCTCGTGTAGATGCCGCCGATGACCGCAGTATCGCCGTCGTCCACGAGAAGTTGTGTCAGAGCCTCGCGCTCGAGAATCGTGGGGTCACCCTGCGCGCTCGTTCGACCGAAGTCCGGCTCGTTACGCGTAATCTTGACGTCCATGGCGACCGCTCCGTCACTGGTGACGTGCGGCGTGACGTTGAGCTCGAGCTTGGCTTCCTGGAACGCCGTGTTTACGCCCTGGGCGCTGACCTGCGAGAAGGGGATCAACGTACCCTGGGAGATCGACGCCTCGTGGTTGTCCAAGGTGAGCACACGCGGCGAGCTGATGATCCGCACCGAGCCCGCTGCTTCTGCCGCGCTGAGACGGACGTTCAGGTTCACAGCCCCGCTCAGGCTGCCCATCGTCAGACCAAGCGCGCCACCCGAGCCGGCGCCCGTTACGGCGGGAAGGTTCACGGCGAAGTTCGGATTGGGGTTCGTGCCATTGCCGAAGGGTGAGAGTCCATTCGTCTGCGCGTCGCCGACCGGAACGCCGCCCGAGATGCCGAGGTCGGACGGGAATCGAAGTCCAGTCGGGTTGCCGGTCGCGCTACTCATGACGGCGTTGCCGCCCCACTGAATACCGATGTCCCGCGAGTACGTGCTGCTCGCTTCGACGATGCGCGACTCGATCAAGACTTGCGGAGTCTGGGTGTCGAGGTTTCTCACCAAGTCTTCGACGTTGTCCAGCTGCCCAACGATGTCGCGAACGATCAGCATGTTGGTTCGAGTGTCCACCGACACGCTGCCGCGCTCCGTGAGAAGCTCACGAACGCGTGGCTGAAGGTTCGTCGCATTGGCGTAGCTGACCGGCACCAGACGAGTCTCTAGGGGCGCGAGCTGTTGTTGTTGCTTCTGCCGCGCGATGGCCGCTTCGCGTTCCTGCTCGAGCTGAGCAAGTGGTGCAACTCGAAGTAAGTTCCCCTGGCGCACCATGCCGAGCGCCTTCGCTTGAAGGATGACGTCGAGCGCTTGGTCCCACGGGACGTCCCGCATCCGAATCGTGACCGTGCCTCCGACGTTGTCGGCGGTTACCACGTTGACGCCGCCGACCTCGGAGAGAAGTCGAAGGATGTTGTGGATGTCCGCATCCTTGAAGTCGAGGTCGATGCGACGACCGGAGTACTTGCGCGTTGACTTCGGGCCGGCTTGGGCGGGCATCTTGCTGAGGAAGCCTGCGACCTCGGGGCCGTCGACCTCGGCGGCATAGTCTTTTTCGCGGGCAATCGTGCGCGAATGCGGGCGCGTCTCGACCTTGGTGGGCGAGAACATCCAGACGATCTGGTCGCCGGAGCGGATCGCGGTGCCCGCAGCCCCCTCCACGCCATGCACCTCTATGACTGCGCGGTCACCGCGCTGTTCGAGCTCGACGGAGCCGATCAGGGCATCCCGCGGCGCCTCGATGCGCCGCTTCGCGCTCGAGTTGATCCGTGCGCCAAGAACCTCGAGTCGAGGTGGCGCTCCGGCGCGAGTCGAGACTCGGAACTCGGCATCTCCGTCGAGAGAAATCACGACGCGGTCCCGTCCATCCTTCTGTTCGAGATAGACTCGTTCGATCTTGGGTCCTTCCGCGCTTGCCGACTTCTTGGGCATGGCTTTGGTAGACCCGTCGCCACGCTCGAGCCTCACGGTGATTCGATCACTGGTTGCACGCGCGTGGTAAGTCGCCTTGCCGGTGAGCGCTAGCTCGATGCGTGCGCCGTGCGCGGTATTGCTCGCAACCGTACGCGCGATGAGAGAGCTCGTGCCACTCGTCTCGATACCGCCGGCGGGCAGCGCCGCCTTATCGACATCGATGATGATCAGTCGCCCGTTCTCTTGGGCGCGCACCGCATATTGCGGATTGTCGAACTCACCCTCGATCGAGATTTGTGCCCCGTCCCGTTCGCCGTTTATGTGGACACTGTCGATTTTCGGCCCCGCCGCCTGAGCGAAGTTGCCCAATGCAAGCGTTGCCGCCACGGCGATTGCGAGACCCCATTGAATACGCATTCCTGACTCCTCTGCCAGCACGCGTTAATCATCGAACGCTAGCTAGGGCCGGGGCAAGAAAACGGCCGAATATCTTTCGCAATCAGGGATTTGCGATCGACACCGGCTCACCACCTTCGTGGAGGGGCATCACGCGTGTCAGCGGTGGCTTGTCCGGAGCCGTGGGATCTTCGCGTGTTAACACCACAGATCCTGGACGGATGCGATCCACACGCCAGTTCAGTGTGACTGGCATTCCCTCTGAACCTCCGGACTGTACTACCTCCGGACGACCAATGTAGTCTCCGCGCCGAACGACGTGTCCGACTTTCGCGGTGTCTGTAAGCATGGCGCGCGGCGTCGTGATGCCGGTGACGATGGCAATGAGCTGCATCTCGTCGAGGCTCGTGCTTGGCATCAGCACCCGACGCTGCGCTGGAGCGGCGGCCTGGGCCTTGAACGCCTTTGCGTAGGAGCGGAACGGGTCACGATTCTGGATGTCTAGCTCCACGAAATCGTCGTCGGTGTAGATGATGGGTCCGAGGTCTTGCGCGCCTTGTGCGGATGCCGATTCGGCCGCCTGTGGGTCCGCCTTGCCGGGAGTCGCAAAGCCCTCGCCGAGACCGGGTGTCCCGGAGAACTCGTCATCGCCCCCGCTGCAGCCAGCAGCAACGACGCCCGCGGCGAGGAGAAGAAGGTAAGCTCTGGTCTGGGAGATCATCACTCGCTAGTTCCCCTTGCCTGACGGCCGACGATAGGTCGTTGCGCGCACGTCGACGCTGACAACTACCTCTCCAGATGGAAGCAGCGTCGGCTGTGTCATTCGAATGTTCTCCATGCTGATCGCGCGATCGAGCTTGCTGATGTTGTAGAAGAACTTCGTCAACTGATGAAAGCGTCCTTTGAGCGCCAGCACGACAGGAATCTTGGAGTAGAGCTCCTGCCGCTGCTCCGGCCGTGGCTCGACGAGTCGAATGGTGAGCCCACTAAGCTCCGCGACACGGTTGAGGTCCTGAAGGAACGCCGCGATTTCTGCCTTCTCAGGAAGCGTTCGCCGGTTCTGGAGGTCGGCGGCCTCGCGGTTGGCGAGCTCCTGGGTGAGCTCGAGGTACTGCTTCTCGCGGCGCTCGGCGTCGCGGATTTGGTCTTGAAGCTGTTGCTTTTGCGCCCGCGCCGCCTCCAGCTCCGAAGAGACGCTGCTGTGCACGACCCCGTAGTAGGCGAAGCTGAGCAATACGAGGACGGCGACCAGCGCAAGCGCCTTGGCCCAACCCGGCAACCCAACGAACGTATCTTCGAGACTCGCCATCAGTAGTTCACCTTGCAAGTCACGTCGAAGCCGACCAACTGCAGCCCGGTATCGGGGTCGCTGGCTGCCCGGGTTCGTTGGAGTGTCACGCTGTCATAGATCTCGCTAAGCGTCAGACGGCGCAAGAACTCTGCAACGTCCTCGTTGGATCGCCCCATCCCGGTGATCTTGCACTCGCGGTCGATTTCCTCGAAACGGGTAAGCCACAGCCGTCGAACATCCCACGACTCGTTGAACCCAGCGAGTGGATTCTCCTCGCGCATGCGCTCGAGCTCCGCAGGATTGATCGTGGGACCACCCGGGCTGCTCAGCACCCTCGAAAGCTCCATGACCGCCCGCGTCGGCCCCCGTCGCGCTCGTTCGAGCTCGTGGACGACCTTTTCGAGACGGCGGCTCTTCTCGAGGCGGGCTTCGACGTCGGCCAGGCCCTTGGTCTTGCCTTGCAGCTCGTCGCGCCGAGCCTCGAGCGTCTTGTTCTCCTGAGCGATGGTTTCGAGCTCGCCGCTCTGGACGAAATACATGATACCGAGAACGACCAGCCACAACGCGATCGCGCCGCCATAGATGACGCCCCACGTTCCGAGACTGAAGTCCCCTGTCGGCAACGATGCGGGCGCAGCGCGCCGCGCTCGCTTCTTTCGGTCACTCGGCAGCAGGTTGATGCGAATCATCAGTGACGCTCCCGCTCTTTGCGTAGAGCTAGCCCTACGCTCACGACCGCCTGCGCAGTCCGTCCTTGCAGGTCGGCCAACGCCTTTTCATCGACGTCCGCGACGCGAGTTGGGTCGAGAACCTCGACGGGCACCTGAGTGCGTCCCTGAAGAATGTCGACGAGCGCTTGGATGTTGGCCGTACCGCCCGACAGACAAATGCGGTTGAGGTCACGGTCTCCGCTCGTCGCCAGGTAGAAATCGAGCGAGCGCTGAATCTCGCCGGCAAGTTGGTCGACCGCTTGATTCACGATTTCGGGGACCTCGCGCGGGACGATGCCGCGGCCTTCGCCGCCACACTTGTACGACTCGGCCTCCTCGCGGCCGATGCCGAGCTGCCGCTGGATCTCTTCGGTGATGGCGTTGCCGCCGTTCGCGATGTCGCGGGTAAACGCCGTCGTTCCGTCCGCAAGGATGTTGACCGTCGTGGTCGCGGCGCCGCAGTGCACCAAGACCGAGGTCTCATCGCTCGCGGCCGCCCCATAACCGGTTTCAAAGACGTTTTGGACCGTGAACGCGTCCAGGTCGACGACCATCGGACGGAGTCGAGCTTCCATCGCTAGGTTGGTGAGATCCGTGATCTCTTCCTTTTTGGCGGCAACGAGAAGGACGTCCATCTGGCCGTGCTCTGTGCGCTCGTGTAGCACCTCGTAGTCGACGTGGACTTCCTCCAGGTCGAATGGGATGTGCTGCTCCGCTTCCCAGTTGATTTGTTCCTGGAGCTCCGCGGCGGTCATCAGCGGCATCGCGATCTTCTTGATGATCACGCCGTGACCGCTCGCCCTCAGTGCAACGTTACGGCGCTTCGACTTGGCGAACAGCATCTCGAGGCCCTCGACGACAGCGCTCGAGTTGATGATGTGCCCATCGACGATGGTTTCGGCAGGAAGAGGATGGAAACCGAACCGTGTGATGGTTCGTGCCCCCCGGCGCCCCTCTTTGATTTCACAGACTTTAATCGAGCTCGAACCGATGTCGACGCCGATTAAGTTCTTCCCCTCGGATGCCATGCAGGCACGCTACTCCTCCTCACCGAACACGCGAACACGGTCGGCAAGCCTCAGACCCAAAGCTTCGAGAATCTTTCGTTTTGTGTCCATCCGACATCCAAAACCCTTCTCGACACGATCAATCGTCAACACCGATAGGTTCGCGCGACGAGCCAACTCAGCCTTGGACATCATGCGTTCGATACGAATCTTGCGAACATTGTTGGGCTTGTTGCCACTCTTCTTGCTCGCTTTGGGCTTTTGAGCCC
Source organism: Myxococcales bacterium (assembly GCA_024640845.1). GTDB lineage: Bacteria > Myxococcota_A > Polyangia > Polyangiales > Houyiibacteriaceae > SG8-38. The sequence continues at coordinate 27,219 of JAHEEE010000009.1, forward strand.
CTTCGTTGCCGCCCGCTTCCGAGGCCGATGCACTGGTCGTATCAGACTTCTGCATCGCTTCATTGGCCTCTGGGTCGTAGGTCATGATTTGGCTCGTCGGAGGAGGAACAGACAACTCGCCGTTCCTCAACAAGGCTATGACCGAACCGCACTAGGGTCAAGCAACTTAGGAAAATTTAGGCCTAAATTACACTATAATTATATCTAATTCATGCGAGGCTTTTCCTCGAAACGCAGACATCCGCGATCGCCAGGCACTGGTTGTGCTCGACGCGCGAACCCATCGATTGTCAACGAACAAAGGTGTCGGATTCATGGTCGCAATGCTCGAAGCCGAACGCAAAAAAAGGGCGAGGATGGGTCAGATAGTTGCCCTGCTCCCCGACTCATCAATACTCGCGTGGTCGTGATGAGGTCGATTGGGGTGTGGCGCGGCGTCGCCGTGGTGTTCTTGGTCCTTTTGATGCATCTGCCCGCCCACGCGCAGCGGAAGCACACGGTTCAGTCGGGGCAGACGCTTGGGGTGATTGCGAAGCGCTACCGCGTGTCCGTCACCAACCTCGCAGCGGCCAATGGGCTGAAGAAGACCTCGAATCTGCGCATCGGTCAGGTGCTGAGGATTCCACCCAAGGGCGTCGTTTACGTGTACCCGGGTCAGACCCTCACGGGCATCGCGCAACTCAACAAAGTGAGCGTGACCGCTCTCGCGAAGGCCAATGGCCTCAGCCCGAGCTCCACGTTGCGCGTCGGTCAACGTTTGGAGCTGCCCGGCTACAGCGCGGGCGCCAAGGCAACGAAAGCACGTAGAGCCATCCTCAGCGGAATGGTGACGCTCGAGCGTCCTGCAAGCCAGGAGTCGCTTCGGGTGCGCCTGTTCGACACGGCCGGCAAGCCCGATCCGAAAGCGAGAACACGCTTGGCTCGGTTCTTGCGCGACCGCGAAAGCGACGAGGAAAAGCGGCCCAGCATCCGGTTGATGCGGGTCCTTGCGTACCTCGCCGATCATTTCAACGGCCGCACGATCGTCGTGGTCAGTGCGTACCGCTCCGACAAAGATGGGACGAGCGAGGCGAGCCGCCATTCGTCAGGCGAAGCCGTCGACATTCGCGTCGAAGGCGTGCCTAGCGAGTCGCTGCGTGACTATTGCCTCACCTTGCGGCGCGTGGGTGTGGGCTACTATCCGCGGAGCAGCTTCGTCCACGTGGACGTCCGGGACCGCGAGGTGTATTGGGTCGATTGGTCGCGGCCAGGCGAGCCGCCGCTTTACCTTCCTCCCGGTGAAACCCCGGAGAAGTATGACGCGGGCTCCTCGACTGGGTCCACGCCGGCCGCGCTCTAGCCGCCCCCTGCCGGAAGCTCGATCCCATGCTGCTTGAGACGGCGGTAGAAGGTGCGTCGCGCCATCCCGAGTGAGCGCGCCGCCCTGGCACGGTTCCAGTCATGTGCGTTGAGCGCTGCCAGAATGCGGTCCCGCTCGGCATCTTTGAAGTCTCGGTAGTTGTTCGCGTCCGGCGCAGTTCTGAGCGGTTTCGCGCTCGTCTCAATCGCGAGGTCCTCTGCCTCGATGATGCCGCCGGTCGCAAAAACGCTGGCGTTGATCAGCAGATGCTCGAGCTCTCGCACGTTGCCCGGGAAGTCGTGTGCGCCCAAACGCCGAACCGCGGCCCTGCTGAGACTCTTCTTCGGCTCCCCCCGTTCGTTGGAGATGCGGGTGAGGAAGTGGTCGCAGAGCAGCGGAATGTCGTCGCGGCGCGCGCGGAGCGGGGGCAAATCGATCTCCACGACCGCGAGCCGATAGTAGAGATCCTCTCGAAGCTGCCCTTCGGCGACCAGCTCGCGCAGAGGGCGCTTCGAGGCTGCGACGAGCCGAACATCGATGGGCCTTTCTTCGGCTGAGCCCACCGGCCGGACGCGACGCTCCTGCAGGACCCGAAGTAGGTCCAGCTGCATGCGTGGAGGCATGTCGGCTATTTCGTCCATGAACACCGTGCCCCCGTTGGCTTGAACGAACAAGCCCTTGCGGGCCTGCGTCGCGCCGGTGAAGGCTCCCTCGACGTGGCCGAAAAGCTCGCTCTCGAGCAGTCCTTCGGGAATCGCGCCGCAGTTCAACGATAGGTACGGCGAATCGGCCCGCCCGCTAGCGCGATGAATGGCTCTTGCGACGAGCTCCTTGCCGGTGCCGCTTTCTCCCGTGATGACGACAGGAACCTCGTTGGCCGCCACGCGTTCCAGGATCTCGCAGACGTGCGCCATGCCCTCACTCACACCGACCAGACCCCAGCGCTCCCCGCTCGCGGTCGATGCTCCGAGGCGCGCGATCTCGCGACGAGTCTGCTGCAAGGCCTCCTCCTGGCCGCAGAGCCGCTGCTCGAGTTGGAGATTCGCCTCGCGCAGTGCCTCGTTCGCGCGCTCCAAGTCCTGTTTCTGGGCTTCGATACGCTCCAAGAGGGCGGCCGTTTCAATCGCGATCGCTGCCTGATCGGCGAATGCGCGGAGCACGGAGAGGTCCATCCCCGAGAACCGCCCGCTCGCGCTCCGATGCTCCAGGTAAAGCACACCCCAAGTCCGTCCGCGCGCCTCGATTGGCAAACAGGCGACCGACTTCAACATCAACTGATGAACCGACATGTAGTCCTGAACCCGCGCGTCGTGCGTGGCATCGATGGTGACCACCGGCTCCTGGTCGATCAACACGGTTTCCGCTATCGAGCGACTGAACGCAGCGGTGTGCTTGCCGAGCCGGTCCTCGGCCCCGCGAATGGTTCGGGCCTCGAGCTTGCCGGCCTCGTCGACGAGCAAGACGAAACCTCGCTCTGCGCCCGAAAGCGATACAGCGCTGTCAGTGATCAGCCCGAGGAGCTTGGGGAGATCGCGCTCGCTTGCGAGGCGCCTGAGAATGCCTAGCAATGGTCGAACACCAGTTGCTGCCGGCGCGGTCGCGATCGGCTTCGCTCGTTTCGCTGCGGCGCGCGTTTTTTGCCGCCGGAGGTCACGCCAAAACCCAGCGCGCAAAGGGGGCGGCAAGGTCATCGCCATGTCGTCCCAGAGCTCGACCGCGCGAACCGCGGCCTTGCGCGCGGCTTCCTCGTCGCCAATCGCCCGATGGCGTTCGCAAAGGTCAGCCCATGCGTCTGCCTCCGCGCGAGTAGCGCCCTCGCCGCGCGCCCGCGCCGCCGCGCTGCTCAGCTCGTCGACCGACCCTCGTGCGCCCGCCGTCTCTTCCTCGATCTCGATCCGCGCCCTCGCTACGATGGATGCGGCGCGCGCTCGAGCGCCGGGCGACTCCGGAGGCTTCCCGCCCCAACGCAAGGCCGCCTGCCAATCGCCCCGGGCCGCTGCGATCCGTGCGCGCACCAAGGACACACGTGGAGCCTCGCCCACGGCATCGGCGAGCAGGCCGAGGGCGGCGTCCTCGTTACCACAAAATGCCTGTAGCTCAGCTCTCGTCAACAGACGGATCTGCGCCGGGTCGGGTGTTTCGTCTGGCTCCCAAAGCACTTCAAAGGCTGTGCCCAGATCGCCTCGCTCCACGTGAGCCCAGGCAAGCTCCGACACAAGATCGTGCCGCTCGGGGCCATCTGTGATCGCCAAACACGCTGAAAGATGTTGAACGAGTTCAACAAGGCACACCGAGGCACGGTCTGGCACACTAGCAGTGTAGCCGAAAGCTAGCGCCCGCCTAGGTCGATGATCAACACACCGCGCTTGGCATCGTCCTCGCGCTCGGGCGCTTGGGAGCCTTCCGGTGCGGGAAGCGGCAATTCGATGCGAAGAACCTCATGCTTTGATCGCTCCTCTTCCTCGCGTTGTCGGATTTGATCGATGATGAAGCCTGGAAGCATCGGTTCCTCTTTCTTTAACCTAGGTCACTCTTCGGGCTCGGCCAATATAATAACGCCTTCCACCCCCACAAGAGCCGTGACACAACATGATTCGCAGTGCTGTTTGTGTTCCGAAAGCTTTGTGATCTTCAGAGGTTCGCTTCGTGACAAAGCCGATCTCTGATCTGCCCGATGCCCGGGATCTCCTCAGGAAGCACGGCCTCGCTCCCAAACGAGGTTTCTCGCAGAATTTCCTCGTTCAACCCGCGATCACAGCACGGATCGCGGATGCTGTGACCGATCTCGGGAGAGAAGTCGTGGAGCTGGGGCCCGGCTTGGGGGCGTTGACCCACCCGCTTCTGCTCTGCGGTTGCCGCGTACTGGCTGTCGAGCTGGATCGCGACATGGTCCACGTCTTGGAAGAGGAGCTCGGCGGACACCCCCAGCTCGAGATTCGCCAAGGCGATGCTGCAGAGCTCGATCTGACTGCGTATTCGAGGGCTTGCGGAACGAAGCTCGTTGTCACTGGAAACCTGCCATACCAGGCGACAGGAGCGATTCTCCGCCAGGTCGTTCGGCACCGTGATGCGTTGAAGGGGGCGGTTTTGATGGTTCAACGCGAGGTTCGCGACCGCCTGGTCGCCCGGCCGAGCACCAAGGAATATGGCGCCCTCAGCGTATTCATCCAGGCGGCGTTCGCGGTAGATACGGTCTGCCGCCTCAAGCCCGGCTCCTTCTTTCCCCCACCCCAAGTGGAGAGCTCCGTGGTCCGGCTCACGCCGTGGCCCGAGCCTCGCGCGGAGGAGACTCAGACCTTCCAGGAGATCGTTCGGGCAGCGTTTCAGATGCGGCGTAAGACCCTTCGAAACGCGCTTCGGTCCATGGGAGACCCGGATCGCGTCGCTCGTGCGGCCGACGACGCCGGGATCGACCTAGGTCGTAGGGGAGAGACCCTCTCCGTCGAAGACTTCGCGCGACTTGCGGCGGCGTGGGACAGGCTCGGCTAGAGCCGGTACGTGGCGAGGCCGCGACGCGCCATGTATCGTTCCCGCCGCATGTGGAGAAGCGCATTGTCGTGCGCGGGCCTCGTCTTGTTGATGAGCTGCGCGCCAAAGCAAGTGGAGAGCCCGCTCGAAAAGGCGCCGCCTGCGCAGATCGCTGAGGCGCGTGAGCTCGCCGAAGGGGGGGACATCGGTGCGGCGCAAAACGCATACGAGAAGTTCATCATCGGGCATCCAGGGACCGCCGAGGCTGACTTGGCGAGGCTCGAGCTCGGTCTGCTCAGGGTCGATGTCGGCCAATGTCCGAGCGCGGTACCTTATTTGGAGCAGGCGCAGGACAGCTCGGATCGGGCTATCGCACTTCGCGCGTCGCTTCATCTCGGCTCCTGCCAGTTGGTCCTCGGTGATCCGGAGAGAGCGTTGTTGACCGTGGGCCCTATCGCCGAGGAACGATTCTCGGCGGAGGAACAGACGCTGTTGTGGGACACGGCCATGGTTGCGTCGGAGCAGACCGTGAACGGCGCTTTGGGCCTCCGCGTACTCGACGCTCTGAGCGAGCGCGGCAGCGACCCGCCCGATCCGCAACGCCTCTGGGCAACCGCGGAGCTGCTCGCGCAAAAAATCACCGTCGAGGAAGCTGCAACGCTCTACGAGGAGCTCCGGCCGAACGCCCTCCCCCATGCCGCCGTTGCCGTGCGTCTGCTCGACCATGCGCTCGAGATGCAGGACGCAGAGGCGGTCCGCCGAACCGCGGACGCGCTGAGGGCGAGCGATGTGATCACCGTTCCGGCCGTGACAATTCTCGTGGCACGCGCGGATGAGTTCCTTCACGGCAACCCCTACGCCGTCGGCGCCCTGCTCCCGCTGAGCGGCCGCGGTCGAGAGGTCGGGCGCCAGCTCCTTCAGGGGATGCAACTCGCGCAGCTCGAGGAAGGCGGCCCCGAGCTCGCGGTGGAAGACACGGGCGGCGACCCCGTGAAGACTGAATCGGCGATCGACGCGCTGGTCGGCGCCCGAGGTGTCATCGCGGTGCTCGGGCCTGTGGATAGCCGGACAACCGAAGCCGCGGCGGAGGCCGCGCACCGCTCGGGCGTACCGTTGCTCAGCTTCTCCGCATCAGATGCAGTGACGAGCGCGGGCGACGAGGTCTTCCGCTTGATGTACAGCCCGAGAGACGAGCTTGCCGCGTTGGTTCGAACCGCGCGCGCCCGGGGCCTTACGCGCTTCGTCATCCTCTACCCCGACCACGGCTATGGACGGACGATGGAGCGGCTGTTCGACCAGGAAGTCGCAGCTGCGGGTGGCGTCGCCTGCGAAGGCATCGCGTACCCACCCGGCACGAAATCGTTCGTCGAGTACGTGAGAACCGTCCTCGAGACGACATGCGACGTCGTGCTCTTGGCCGACGTGGCCGATCAGGTTGCGTTGATCGCCCCGACCTTTGCAGCGGAAGGTGCGTGGAGCGTAGTCGATGCTGTGTTACCGGAGCACGCGGAACGCGAGGTTCATTTCCTGCTCCCGAGCCCGAGTTGGTCCCCGGATCTGCTCCGGCGCGCGGACCGCTACCTTCAAGGCGCTGTCATCGCGCTGCCGTACTACGATGCCTCGGAGAGCGCGGTTAGCGTGCACTTCCGAACCGCATACGAAGCGCGCTACGGCAAAGCACCGCAGACGTTTGCCGCGTACGGATACGACGCATACCGGATGATCTCCGCAACGTTGAGACAAGGTCATCAGACCCGGCAAGCGCTCACCGAAGCCCTCAAAGCCGGTGGTTCGGTCGCATCGGTCACATCCGTCGGAGCCCTCTCTTCAGACCGGGTTCCAGCGAATCCGCCGAGTGTGTACCGCGTGACGGGCGACCTTCTGCAGCCGGTCGACTGAGGCTACTGATTGCGCTCCGGCAAGCCGGGCAGCGCGAGCAGTAGCGCGACACCCTCCTCGTCGTACTCGACCAGTCCGTCGGCCTCGCGCGCGCGCACGACCTCCACCAGTTTCTCAAAGCGCATCTTCTGACTGAGGCGCACGCGGATTTCTTCTTCCACGTCGCGCAACGTCTTGCGCTCGCCCGGAAGGATCTCGCTGAGCACGATGACGTGCCAACCGTAGGAGGTCTCGACCAATGCATCGAGCGGCCCGGTCGACCTCGCCGCGAAGAGCGCGTCCTTGTAGGGTTGCTCGATCCTGGCACGCCGTGTGATCGGGGGGAGGTCTTCGGCGGTCACGTCGATGGGCGGCTCCGCGTCCCCACCCTGCGCGTAGCGGCGAAACACGGACCTCGGATCTTCGGCCGCTCGAACGTCGTCCAGAATCTTACCGGCAAGGCGCTTTGCGGCTTCCGACGTGTCCTTGACGACGATGTGCCAAGACGCCCGGCGCTCCGGAATCTCAAAGGCCTCACGATGGGATTCGAAATCCGCGCGCACCTCTTCGTCGGGCACCGCTTCCGGGGTCAGGTCCTTTTCGAAGTCGCGCAGCATTGCGCGCACCATGACCCGCTCGGCGGCACGCTCCTGGTCCTTCCTCTCGGTGACCCCGACGCGCGCCGCTTCTTGCACCAAGAGCTCTTCATCGATCAATCGATCGAGCGCGGTTTTGGCGTCGAGGTGCTGGGTCGACATGAGCGCGGCTACGTCCGCGGCGCCAATCGGTCGTTCACCGACGCGAGCGACGACATTGGTCACCGCAGGCGCGTCGCGCGTATCGACGGAGTGGCCGTTGCCTTCGTCGCGCCCGCATGCGGCCAGCGCGAATGCAGCGACCAAAAACAATGAGATGTTGGCTCGCACGAAGGCTCACCCGGCAACGCGCTAGCTGGCCTTGCCCCCACGACTGCGAAGGCGCGCCTGAATCGGAAGCGCCTCCCCACGGAAACGAGTCCAAACCGATTGGCCTTCTTCTCGAGTGCGGAGGTCGTCGATCTTGGCGACTGCGGCGGCGCTTCCGTCCACCGCAATCCGGTCGATGGCCATGAGCGCTGACAAGCGCACACCGAGGTCTTCGCTTCCGAGCTGGCCGACCAACGCGTCGATGGCTTTTTGATTGCCGGCCGCATACCGACCGAGCATGTAGGCGCCCTTACGTGCCTTGTCAGCCTCCGAGCTCGCGGCCTTCGAAACCCAGCAGTCGACGTTCGTGTCACATTCGTTTGCGAGCGCGAGCAGCGGTTCATTTTCGGCGAACTTCTCGCGATAGCCGCCGTCTTCGGAGCGCGGCTCTCCGGCGATGAGGGCCGAAAGTTTCGCAGCCTCGCCCTTGTCGGCGAGCAACGCATAGTTGTGCACCGCAATCAGCCGAAGCTCGGGGTTCCCCTTCTTGTCGGCTGCCTGCTCGAAGATGAACGGCATCATCTCGGCGTCGTAGGTGTGTGCGATTGCGGCGAGCAACTGGCCGCGCATCGCGACCCCGCCAAACCCCGTCGGAAGACCGTCATAGACTTTCTTCAACGTGGAACGGACCCGATCCTGTTGTGCCGCTGGCACGTCCACGCGGACCAGCGCGATGGCTGCGTTCAGCTTGCGGGCCGTGTCCGAGGAAGCAGCTTCCTCCAAGAGAGGCTCGAGCGCCTCCGAGAATCCAAGCGCGCCGAGCGCAAAGCTCGCCTCGCTGCCGGTGACCTGCCTGACCGTCATCCGGTTGGCTAGGTCCGGTCGACGCGCTTTGATCGCGTCGATGTAGTGCTTGGCGATGGCATTCGCCGTTGCGTCCTGGCCGGAAAGCACTCCAAGAAGTGGTTTGAGCGAGGGACGTCCAATGAGGATCAACGCCTCGGCGGCCACGTCGTTCATGCGCATATCCGGGCGTCCCGGGGCGAAGAGAAACAAGCACTTGATGAGGGCCGGGATGGCCGACGGATCGCGGAGCTCGCCGAGTTGTTGTGCGGCAAGCCGGTTGATCAGGAAGTTTTGGTTCTCGTCCTGTTTCGTCGCGATGGCCGTCAGGATCTCGGTGGCCCCCTGGTCGTTGAGCGAGCCGAGCGCACGGATCATCGACACGCGCATCTTGTTGTCCTCGGGACGCGAGCCGGTGATGCGCTCGAGCGAGCGGCCGAGCGCGGCGATTACCTGCGACCGCTCTTCGCTCGGGACATCGATCACCTGTATGGTCTGCGCAGCACGAATCGCGTGATCTTCGGAAACCTCGGTCCGCCAGTTGAGCGCTTCGGTCAATGCAGGCAAGCTTCTCGGGTCCCGCATCTCATAGAGCAGGTCCAGAATCGCAAGGCCGCTCATTCCGTCCTCCGGATATTTCAGATAAGCCTCGGTCAGCGGCCCGACGATGACGGAAGCCACTTCGGCCACCGCCTCGCTGCTCCGGTCGCCATTATTCGCGGCGAGTGTTTCCGTGTAGATCTCTTTGAGGTTGTAAATCGCGTTTTCGCGACGCACTGGATCTGCGAGCTCACCCGCTTGCCCCTCCGGATCATCTTTGGCTGCGTGACAACCCAAACCGAGCGTTGCAACGAGAACTGCAACCGCCCACCCCCTGTGGCGCACAATCATCCCTAACCTCCGCGCACGGCCCGTTTCCCCATTCGTTCCGAAGGCTTATGCGCACCGAAAGCATAGCGACCAGGGCTTGAAGCTGTCAAACCTTCGTCAAGCAGGGGCTAAAAGGATGCGATTCACGGCTTCGGCGACCCGATGCCGGGCTCATGCATCTCCCATGAAGTCAGTGCGATCGTAGAGGGTGCTGAACGTCAGGCCGGCGTTGCGGATCGCATCGGCCCCACCCTCCAGCCGATCGACGACCGTCACCACGCCTGCCACGTCGAAGCCCGCTTCGCGCACGGCCCTCACAGCCCGCAAGGTCGAGCCTCCGGTGGTGACGGTGTCTTCGACGATGGCCAGCTTGGCCCCTGGCGAGAGATGGTCGGCGCCCTCGAGCATCTTCTTCGTGCCGTGCTCTTTGGTCGTTTTGCGAATGTACACTGCGTCTAGAGGCGTTCCTTCTGCCCATGATGCGCAAGCGACTGCGGACGCCAGCGGGCACCCACCAAGCTCGACGCCAGCGACCGCCGAAACGGGACCAAGCGCGTCGCCGATTCGACGGAGCAACGCTCGGCCAACCAAGGCGTGCCCGCGCGCGAGAAGCACGGCCGGCTTGCAGTCGATGAAAAAGTCGCTCTTCTTGCCGGAGCTCAAGACGAAGTGACCACGGCGAAAGCCGCGCTCCCGGAGTAAATCGAGCAGTTCATCCACCGGTGTGTTCCACCACGTCCGAGGCCATCGCGCAACCACGAACTCGCTCTGCCTAGGGGCGTCATTCGAGCCTTCGTGGTAGGGTCCGGCGCCCCATCAGCGGACCCAGAGGACACGTTGCCCACACTCGATGCCCCGCTTCGCGGGATGGATGACTTGCTCGTGCTGTTCCACGACGCGGAGAAACCGCGGGCGCGTTGGCGGATCGGTACGGAGGCGGAGCGGATTGCAGTCGGGCAAGTCGATGGCGCGCGCCTCCCTTACGACGGCCCTGTCAGCGTCGTGGCGATTTTCGAACGCCTGATGCGCGACAGGGGATGGACGGCGGAACGCGAGACTCCGAGCGGCCCAATCATCGCGCTCCGTCGCGGCGACGGATCGATTACCCTCGAGCCGGGCTCTCAGATCGAGCTCTCGGGTGCGCCCTTTCGTTCGGTCCATGAAGGCAAGGCGGAGTCGGACGCGCACTGGGCGGAGCTCGAGCCGGTGGTCGACGAGCTCGGTCTCACCTGGCTTGCGCTCGGGTGCCATCCTTTCGCGTCGGTCGACGAGCTCGGGTGGGTCCCGAAGATGCGCTACGGCGTGATGCGGGAGTACATGCCGACACGCGGCACGATGGCCGGCGACATGATGACGAAGACGTGCACCGTGCAGGCCAATCTCGACTACGCATCTGAAGACGACGCGATGCGCAAGCTCCGTGTCGCCCTCCGCGCCCAGCCAATCGCTACCGCGATGTTCGCCAATAGCCCATGGAACGAGGGCAAGCGAAGCGGGTACAAATCGTACCGAGCGCTTGCCTGGCTTCACATGGATCCCGATCGCTCTGGTCTCTTGCCGTTCGCCTGGAAGGATCACCCGAAGTACATCGACTACGTCGAATGGGCGCTCGACACGCCGATGTTTCTCGTCAAACGCGACAACAGGGCCCATTTCAACACCGGACAGACCTTTCGGGCCTTCATGGAGGAGGGCTTCGAGGGCGTGAAGGCCAACTACGGCGACTGGGTCGCGCACTTGAGCACCCTCTTTCCCGAGGTACGCCTCAAGAGCACCCTCGAGTGTCGCGGCGCCGACGTGCAGCGCCCAGAGATGCTGTTTGCTCTCCCCGCCCTTTGGAAAGGCCTTCTTTACGACGACGAGAGCTTTCGCGCGCTCGAGGGCCTGGTCGACTCCTGGACGTTTCTCGAGGTCGAACGGCAACGAGACGCGCTCGCGCGGCACGGCGTGCAAACCAAGTTCATGAATCGGGACGCAGTGGACTGGGCTGGCGACATCCTGGAGCTCGCGGAGGCCGGCCTGCGACGCATCGGCGATCGGAACGAGCTCGGCGAAGATGAGTCGATTTTGCTCGATCCGTTGCGCGCGCTTCTCGAGCGCGGGCGGTGCCCAGCCGACGTGTTGCTTGCCGAGGTCGGCGCCGACGTTCCAGGGCGTGACGCGGTGATCCGCGTTGCTGGGATCTAGGCATCTCGGGACAGCCGTTCATCTTGGGCCGGATGAGAAAGTCAACGAAGCACCGAGGCGTTCACGCGGTTATGCGCGCGCCGGTGTCGGTGGTGGTGCGGACTTGTCGCGTAGGGCTTGCGCCTGATGCTTGAGCACCTGTCCGAGCACGTTGCCTTTGAGCACCGCGGACGCACAGACGAAGCCGCCCATCATACCGCCCATCAAGCCAGCGGTGACGACATCTGTACCGGTGAGGTAGAGACCTTTGATCGGTGTTCGGGGGCGGAGCCAGCGTTGCTCGAAGCGTTCGGGGGTGTGAGCGAGGCCATAGATCGCGCCGTCCGGGTGGGCGGCGAAGTTCGTCGTGGTGAGCGGCGTGGACAACTCGGCGATCTCGACCTTTCCGCGGGCGCCGGGCGCATGCTTGTAGAGCGTGTCGAGCAGCCGCTCGGAGAGACTCGCCTTTAGGTCATCGTAGGCGGCGCCGCGCTTCTTCCAAGTGGTGTTCTCCCAGCGTTTGAAAGGGGTCGCGGGGCCGAGCGTGATGGCTTCGATCGTCGACTTGCCTGGGTGGCGACGATCGAAGTCGGGGTCTTTCGCCGAGGGGAAGGACAAATAGACGACGGGGAGAGGCGCGTTGATATCCTTCTCGAAGGCTTCGAAGTTCTTCTCGTGCCGGTGATCCCGGTAGACCCAGAGGTTGGTCTTTTCGAACCCGAGCTCCTCTGTCGTCCCCTGGAGGCCGACGTAGAGGGAGAGGTGCGCGATCGACGCGCCAATCTCGCGGGCCTTGGCGGCATACCCTGTCTCCTTGGCGACCGCTGCAGGCAATAGCTTCTCGAATGTATTGATGACGCCCGCATTGCTGATCACGATGGGCGCGCGAAGCTCGTGACCGTCGGCGAGTTTCACGCCGACGGCCTTCCCGTCGCGAACCAGGATTTCGTCGACGTCCGCGTTCGTGACGACCTCACCACCGGCCGACTCGATGACGGGTAAGATGGTCGCTGCGATGCGCGAAGATCCACCAATGGGATATGCGGCGCCACGCAAGTAGTGCGCAACGACCATCGCATGAATGAAGAAGCTGCCCTTCGCGGGCACCAGTCCATAGTCACCGAACTGGCCGGTGAGCACACCGATGAGCTCTTGATTCTGCGTGATCTGCTCGAGGACCTCGCGTGTCGTGCGAGTTGCCTCCTTGAGCGTCGGCCGCCGCATCAGCCCGCCGAACAAGCTCGACACGAATGGCGGCACAGCTTTCTCGGCGAAGAACAACTGCGCCTTCTTCGCCGTCGCAATGATCTTCTCGAGGTATTGGTCGATCGCGGCCTTGTCTTGCGGAAAGTATTCGTGCATCTGCGCGCGGAAATTTTCGTAGCCTTTGACGAAGTCGTATGCGTTGTCGCCAAGGAAGATGCGGTCATAGACCTCGCCCATGTCCTCCCACTGAAGCTCGCCCTCGGTGAGAAAGTCGAACATACGACGACCTGTGGCCTTCGGGTGGGACACGTCGCCGATGTAGTGAATTCCGACATCCCATTCGTATCCCGGTCTACGAAACGTGTGCGTGAACCCCCCCGCCGTGTAGTGCCGCTCGAGTACGAGCACCCGTTTGTTAGCGAGCTTCGCCAAGCTCGCCGCCGCAGTTAGTCCTCCAATGCCCGAGCCGATCACGATGGCATCCCATTCGTCTTTGAGACCGGGGTGCTGCTTGTAGGATGTTCCGATTCGCATGTGGTTCTCCTATGTGCGCGTCTTTGGGATCCTTCAACGGGGACACGCTCCCCCCCCCGCGAACTCCCGCAATCACAGCGTTCCCCAGCGAACGATCGCAGGCCTGAAACCCCAATGATTTCAGCGCTGCGATCTTTGCGGGGAGAGCCGAGTGATTTCAAGAGGTTTGGGACCCGGAGACTGTCCCTCACTTGAGGGTCACGGCGGCCCAGGCTCGTTTGCCCGCCTTGATGATGTAGCGGTGGCCTTTTTGGAGGTTGGTTTGTGGGTCGGTGACTCGCTCGCCGTCGACCTCCACTCCGCCTTGCTGAATGCGTCGGCGGCCGTCGCTGGAGCTCTTCGCGAGCCCGAGGTCGCTCAGCAACTTGGGGACCCAAATCGACTCCCCCTCGATATTGACCTCGTGCTCGGGCATGTCGTCGGGGACCTGACGCTTCGAGAACTGGGCGAGCCAGGACGCTTCCGCGGCGTCGGCTTCCGCCTCGTCGTGGTAGCGGCCGACGATTTCCTTCGCGAGCGCCAGCTTTGCGTCACGCGGATTCATCGTCCCATCTGCGCAGGCGCGCTTGCGGCGCTCGATTTCCTGCGCCGCATGTGTCGACAGGAGCTCGTAGTAACGCCACATCAGATCGTCGGAGATACTCATGAGCTTTCCGAGCTGCTCTTTGGGTGGCTCCGCAACACCGACGTAGTTGTCGAGCGACTTGCTCATCTTGGCGCCAACGATCTTGCCGTTCTCTGACCGCGCGTTGATGCCCTCTAAAATGGGAGTCGTCATGACGATTTGCGGGCGTTGGCCCATCTCGCGCATGATCTCCCGTCCCACCAGAAGGTTGAAGAGCTGATCGGTGCCGCCGAGCTCCACGTCGCACTTGAGCACCACCGAGTCGTATGCTTGCGCGAGCGGGTATAGAAGCTCGTGTATCGAAATGCTCTGATGTTCGGACCAGCGGCGGCGGAAATCGTCCCGCTCCATCATCCGCGCGAGCGTGTACTTGCCGGCAAGCCGAATGACGTCGTCGAACGCCATTTTGCCAAGCCACTCGCTGTTGTAGACGATTTGAGTGCGATCCTGGTCCAGGATCTTGAACGCCTGCTCTGCGTAGGTACGCGCGCCCTCTAGAATTTCGTCACGTGTCGGAACAGGTCGAGTGCTGCTTCGGCCGGACGGATCGCCGATTTGCGCCGTGAAGTCGCCAACGATGAACACGACATCGTGCCCCAGCTCCTGAAACTGGCGCATCTTGTTGAGCAATACCGTGTGCCCGAGATGCAGGTCGGGCCGCGTCGGGTCGAACCCAGCCTTGATCTTGAGAGGCTTACCCGCGTTCAAACGCTCGAGAAGCTCGGCCTCGACGTGTAAGTCGACCACGCCGCGCTTGAGCTCGGCGAACTGCGCTTCTGGTTTCATCGCCGGCCCCTATTCGCCGGGCTCGGCCGCGCCGCCCTCGACGACGCCTCCGTTGACGAGCTCCTTGAGCTCCTTGCCAACTTTGAAGAACGGCAGCCGCTTTTCCGGCACAGGCACAGGCTTGCCTGTCCGCGGATTGCGCCCACTGTAGGATTTGTACTCACGAACCGTGAAGCTCCCGAAGCCGCGGATTTCGATCCCCTCCCCCTGCTCGAGCGCCGACGTCATCGCATTGAAGACGCAGTTTACAACTTGTTCAGCTCGGCTCTTGGTGATCTTCGTCCGCTGGGCTACAGCGTCGATGAGCTCCGACTTCGTCATCGATTCTCTCCCCATTGGGCGCCCAGTATATCTAGGGGCCTAGGCGCGTCAACAGCGATTTCGCGCACTTGGACCCATCCGACCTCAGAGCTCTCCGCGAGGCCCTCGGGCGACTAGAGAGTTCCAGCGGTGTTTTGTGAGACGAATCGCAGTATCTGTGACGATACGCTAGGCAGTCCGGTCGAGCGCGCCGACCATATCGGCGATGAGCTCATCCGTATCTTCGATACCCACAGCGTAGCGTACGAGGTTGTTCTTGATGCCGATGGCCTCGCGCTCTTCGGTGCTGAGCTCGAAGTAGCTCATCAACGCGGGCTGCTCGATCAGCGACTCGACTCCGCCCAAGCTCGGCGCGATTCGCGGGATCTGGCAAGCATCGATGATGCGACTCGTGCCGTTGAGGTCGGCGTCGACGGAGAACGTCACGACGCCTCCGTAGCCGCTCATGAGCCTTTTTGCGGTCGCATGATTCGGATGCGACGCGAGCCCCGGATACCAAACCTGTTGGACTCGCGGATGCCTCTCGAGCCGTTCCGCAAGCGCCTGCGCGGAAGCGTTTTGCTGCTCGACGCGCAAGGCGAGTGTCTTGATCCCGCGATGAACGAGATAGGCAGCGTGGGGGTCGAGGCAAGCGCCGAACACGCTTCGCAAGTCACGTACCAAGGATACGAGCCCGGTCTTGCCGGCAACGACGCCTCCGAGAACGTCATTGTGCCCGGCCAGGTATTTCGTCGCGCTATGGACGACGATGTCGATGCCATAGCTCGCGGGCTTGCAGTTGATCGGTGTTGCGAAGGTGCTGTCGACCAGCGTCTTGATCTTCCTCTCCCGGCAGATCTCGGCGACCTGCTCGAGGTCGGGAATGGTTTGGTATGGATTGGTCGGCGCCTCTGCAATGACTAGGCGCGTCTCGGGGCGGATCGCAGCCTTCAACGCCTCGCAGTCGGCGGGTGGAATCAAGGTGCTGGACACGCCGAAACGGTCGAGGAAGGTCGTCACGAACTGCCGCGTCCGTCGGTAGCAATCCGCGAACAGAATTACGTGCGACCCGGATTTCACCAGTGCAAGGATCATCGAGGTGATCGCCGCCATCCCACTCGCAAACGCCGCAGCGTCTTCGGTGCGCTCGAGCGCCGCGACCTTTTCCTCGACGAGGCGAACCGACGGATTGCCATACCGGCCGTACTCCTCTCGCTCCATTCGCCCCTCGAAATAGGCGATGAGCTCTGCGGTATCGGCGAACGAGTAGGTGGCGGTCTGCGTGATTGGCGCCACCAGCGCGTCGTAGGGATACGTTCTCGGCTCACCACCGTGAACCGCCAACGTCTTTTGCGAGATGTCGTCCTCGTCGGACATGAGGCCGGAGGTTAGGAGAGCCGATCTAGCGGCGCAACCTCCGGTCCCCGTGTACTGGGGGTGTCCTGCGAGGCGTATCCTCAGAGCGGATCGCAGGTCGATGTCGCGATATCGCGCACGCAGTCAAAAACAGGGTCGCCCGGACCTGGGTTTGCGGCTTGCCCGTTCAGCTCGTAGACGCGGACCCCTGGTGGACCCGTGAACATGGGAGCAGAGCCGGTATAGACCACTGCGGCATAGCCCTCCGAATGTGACAGCGTTGCCGCGCCCATCGTGACCACCGACCCGATGCGGAAGTTCACGTTGCCGGTGCCGTTGCTACTACCACCGTAAGAGACGACGACGTGATCGAGCATCGAACCGTCCGAACCCTGGTTGAAGTCGATGCCACGCCAGAAAACGGGCGCGACCGTGTCGATACTGGTGAACGTGATCGGATTGGCGGAGGTGCCACGCGCATCGAGGACGCCGTCGTTGCCTTCACCCACCCGCAATCGGCGGTCGCTCGCAAAACGGAGCTCTGCCCCCGGCTCTATGCTGAGCACCGTAATCGGATCGAGCGGGTACGCCTGACGGAGCTCGATGTCGCCTTGGACGACATACGGGACATCATTGGCTGGCCACGTCGCGCTCGTATCTACGACGTCACCCGCTACCCAGATACCCTCGTGCCCCAACGTTCCCGAGGTGTTGTTGCCCGCGAATGCGTTGCCGCTGCCGAAGCGGCCGACGAAGTTCGCGAACATGCGCAGAGCCGAGAATCGCGAGCCGACGATCCTGTTGTCGTCGCAAGCGCTGGCGCAGTGAGTGTCGTTTGCGAAGGTCATGCCGTATCCGTTGCTGTCGACGATGCTGGTGTCCGCGATCGCCGGTGTCGCTGGGACACCGTC
Source organism: Myxococcales bacterium (assembly GCA_024640845.1). Lineage (GTDB taxonomy): Bacteria > Myxococcota_A > Polyangia > Polyangiales > Houyiibacteriaceae > SG8-38. The sequence goes on from JAHEEE010000009.1 coordinate 44,406, forward strand.
CGCCACTTCGACCACGACCGCCGCGCGCTGCGTCGACGCCCCGAGCGTCGGATCGGATCCCGCAGATTCGAGGACGGCGTGTGTAATGCGAGAAACGCCCGAGGTTCCGGCCCCCCGGAGCCGGATCCGGTTCCAGTAGGCCACTCCGGACGCAGGTGCGAAGACCACCGGCTCGCCAGGCGTGCCGCTGACGACCAACTGGCTGTCCGTCATCGCGAGTTGACCGTTGAGCGGCATCTCGATGCGGGTGCCGGCCGCGATCGTGAGAGAGCCGCTGGTGACGCTCAAGTTGCCCGTGGGCCGAATCGGCTGTGTGTTCGCGTCGCTTGCAACCGGCTTGCTCCACGTCATATCGACGCCCGAAGCGCGGCTGGCGCGCACGCGAAGCGGCGCCTCGTACACGCTGGATGAGGTCAGTACGTCGCTAAAGCCCGGCATCGCCGCATCGACCGACAGCGAGTCGGTGTCGACGACGTTTCTCTCGAAGGAGCTGACCCCGGCTGAAGTGGCGAGGTGGATGCCAACGGAGCCTGGCTCATCGCTCCAAAGGAGGCAGTCCTCCACGATCGCGACCCTCTGCCCGGGATCGACCCGGACCCCGCCGTTGACGCTTCCGCTGAAGCCTTCGACCCGCGCGTTGCGCAGCACGGTCCCGCTCTGCACGTTGTCGTCCAAGTGAACACCGTCCCACGGGCCAGTGTCTCCGACCATTCGAATGGGCGCTTGCGGTGTGCCTGACCCCACGAAGGTCCCGTTCTCGCCGCTGCTTCCGCCTGTCGACACCTGCAACCGCCGCCCAGGGGCGAATCGCATCTCGGTCCCCGGTGCAACGCGCATGATGCTTCCACCGCGAACCACTAGCCCCGCACTCAGGTAGAAAGGAACACCGTAGTTCGTCCAAGTCGCAGCTGGGCGGCTCACTGTGGACCCGCGCACGTACACGCGGTCCTGGCCGTTGCCCCGGAGCTCGAGGCTGCCGCCAAGCGTCGACACGTCATCCGCGCCCATGCTGATCGGGGAGCGGCCGTTGCCCGTGAGCCGGTTGCGGTCAAACCAGTTGCTGGTGTCGGAGCCTGCGCCCGCCTGAGCGTAAAGACCATAGTTCACGCTTTCGCGAATGATCGAGTCGTGAATGCGAGGCGCCGAGGCGGCGAGCACCTCGAGCGCGCCCTGCTCCGTCGCGGAGCTACGCCGTCCGCCGAATTCGATGACCACGTTCGTGAGCGTGGTAACATTCGAGATGTTGTTGGCGCCGAAACGCAAGCCCCGGAAGTGACCACTCGGCGCCGGCGAGGCAACACCTTGATAGCGCGTGAACACCACCTGGTCTCCAACGCCCGGTTCACCTCCATCAGCAACCAGCGCGCCGGCACTGGCGACACCGATGTCGATCCGCAGATTGCTGTCAGCTCCGAACATCACCACAGCGCCTGGCTCGATCGTCAGCGTGGCTCCGTTCTCTACGCGCACATTGCCTGTGACGACGTGTGGGCTCGCAAGCGCGCTTAGATTCGTATCGACGGAGATGGTTCCACTCAAGGTCGAGCCATCGCCTTCGGTCACGGTGAATCGTTTGGCGAGCGTCGTGGTAGAACCTTGGTCAACTACAACATCATAGACGCCCGACGGGCGCGACGGGTCGGTTGGTACGACTGCGCTCAAGGTGTTCTGGTCGATGAAGGTCGTGGTGAGCGTTTCGCTGTATGCGCCCAGCTCGAGGCGTATCGCGGGTGCTGCGACGCTGACGAATCCTGCACCACGCACTAGAACCGGAACATCCGATTGCCGACGTCCAGCCGCCGGCGTGATCGAATCGACGGCGGGCGGAGCCGCGACCACGGTCACATCGATCGTCGCGCTGTCCGTTCCCTCCGTGTTCGACGCGACGATGTCGAAACTGTACGCGCCGATGTCGGCCTCTACTGGCGCAGGCTTCGTCGACGACGCCGACAACAGCCCCGTGAGGGGGTTGAAAGCGAGGAAGTCCGGGAGGTTACCGGAGATCGTCAAAGTAGGCGCTGGGTTGCCGGTCGCCGCCGCGGCAGCTCCCGGGAAGCTCTCACCGACTTCGAGGGCGAAGAACGTGCCCGGTGTGACGGTCAACAGCGGGGTCGCCGGCGGGTAGACGGCGTCGACCGTGATCGTCTCCTCGTCGCCATCTCCGAGAACGTTCTCCGCGCGAACCGTATAGCGGTATTCGATCTCCCCGTTCGAATCGGATGCCGTGAAGCTCACCTCGCCGCTGGACGAATCAATGCTGATCGCCAGGTCCGGAGGGACAGTGGCTCCCACCAGACTAAACGCCACGCCCGCGCTCTCCGTACCTGGCACGAGGCTGACGTCGTATGAGTACGTCGTTCCCACGAACACCGTCGCCGGAGGCGGCGTCGTCACAAGATCGATCTCGGGCACCGGCGGCCGCGGATCGACCGTGACTACGAACTCCTGCGTATTCGGGGTCCCCAGACCGTTCGAGACCTGCAGAGCGATACTGTAGTCGCCTGGGGAAACCGATGCAGTGTCCCATTCCACGGTCACAGCGGCGCCCTCTGGCGGATTGGTCACGATAGTCACGCCGTCCGCCTGCGTCCCGCTCGACGGTGACTCGACGCTCCATTTAATCGTTGGCGCACCAGCCGCGGTAGCGGCGTAGCTGAGCACCTCGCCGGCGTAGATGCGGCTCGGCGGGGTCGACGTGATGACCGCCGGGCCGCCCGTGTCGATGACGCTCAGCGTGAAGGCTTGATCGGTCGACCGCCCGCTGCCGCCATCCGTCGCGCGGATTACGACAGGCTGATCGCCCACCTGGTCCGAAGTGGGCGTCCAACGTACGGCCCCCGTCTCCTCATCGATGGAAAGGCCAATCGGTGCGGTCGGTGCGCTCCATCTGACCTCGCCTTCGGCGATGACCATCGGATCATATGCGTAGGGCGCAGCGACCGTCGCTTCGGTCGGGGGCTCCGTCGTGAACACAGGACCGCTCAACGCTTCGACGTCGACGTCGAAGCGTTGCGTGTCACTCCCGGCAAGGTTTGCTGCGCTAATCTCGATCGACTCGACGCCCACTTCGCGTGGAACCCACGTGACGATTCCCGAGGTCGGGTGTACCTCGAACCCTGCGGGCCCGGAGACGACGGAAAACGCCATCGGTGTCATGCCGTCGACAGTCACGACGTAGTTGAAGGGGACCTCGACGGTCGCTCTGCTCGGCGGCGTCGATGTGATCCTCGGAGCCACGTCTGGGTTTGGCGTGTTCCCTCGGCCGCATCCTGCCGCAATCAGCCCAATCGCGGCGAGCGCCATAACCCAAGTTCGCATAGGTCCAGTCATCGATTCCCCTCGGCGTCCGAATTCCTATGCTAACAGATTTTTATGGTATTGCGGTCAATCCCGCCCGTATCCGAGGTCTTCCATGACGTCCGCGAGGAGGATCTCTGGCTCAACCGTCCAGCTGCGGCTCCACCCCCGTTCCCACTCTCCTCCGATCGCAGCAACGACGCGCTCCCAGACCTCCGACTGCTTGCGCCGAGCGCGTGCATAGAGATCCGGGTCGATTTGACTGACGATATGCATGAATGACTCCTTTCGTCCGTGATATGGGAGACTTAGCGCCATGCGACGGCACTCGGGCGCAGCTTGGAAACGCATTTTTGCAGTTGCGACCCGGGGGCAATGCTGCGAAGCTGCAGCCCATGTTTAACTGGGACGATGTGCGATATTTTCTGACTCTGCACCGCCAAGGCACCCTCGCTGCAGCCGGCGCTGCACTTGCGCTGGATCCGACGACGGTCGGCCGGAGGTTGCTGAAGCTCGAGGAGGGACTTGGTGCGCGGCTCTTCGACCGAACCCCCACCGGCTACGTGCTGACCGAAGCCGGGCACCGCCTGCTCCCTCGTGCGGAGCGCATCGAACGGGAGGCGCTTGGCGTGGAGCGTGACGTCGCCGGCGAAGACCAGAAGCTCGAGGGGGTGGTGCGACTCACCGCCACCGAGATGCTGACCACCCGCTTCATCGCGCCGCACCTCCGCCGGTTCCGAGAGCGCTATCCAGAGATCCAACTCGAGCTCCAGTGTACGAACCTCGATGTCAACCTCGCGCGGCGGGAGGCTGACATCGCGCTGCGGCTAGCCCGCCCGACCCAGGAGGACCTCATCATCAAGCGCCTGTCGTTCATTCACCTCGGTCTCTACGCGTCGCTCGACTACATCACCCGATTCGGGCTTCCCAAGGACAACCTGGCGGGACACCAGTTGATCCTCTTCGCCAACACACGCCCGTTCCGCCGCGAGAACGATTGGCTCGAAGCACGCATGGACGGAGCACACGTGACGTTGCGATCGGATAGCGTCTCGGCGATCTATTCGGCCACTGTCGCGGGAAGCGGCATCGCGTTGCTTCCTTGCCTCGTCGCCGACCACGACCATCACTTGAAGCGCGTCCCGCTCGAAGGTGCACCTGAGCCGAGGCAGATTTGGCAGGCGGTCCACAAGGATCTTCGTGACAGCGCCCGCATCCGCGCGGTGCTCGATTTCGTCGGAAAGACGATGACCCCCGCGCAAGAGCGAGTCTCAGCGGCCTAGGCTCAAGACAGCGCTATCCCGTCCTCCCCGATCTTGACGGCCAAACGCCGCGCTCCCCAGGTCCCCGCACGCGGCTCGAAGACACCCGCGCACGGCTCTCCACACTTGGGGCACGCGCCATCATCGAGATTCCAAGCCACGAGCTCATACCAGTTGCGCTCGATGAGCGGCGTTGCGCAACTCGCGCAATACGTGGTGTCGCCCTCTCGGTCGTGGACGTTGCCAAGGTACACATGTCGGACGCCTGCGCTCGTGGCGATGTTGCGCGCGCGCCGTAGCGTCGCTCTCGGGGTCGGTGGAACGTCGCGCATCTTGTAGTTGGGATGAAATGCGGAAAAGTGGAGCGGCACCGCGCCGCCGAGCTCCCGGACAATCCACTCCGCCATCCTGCGGATCGAGTCGTCGGAATCGTTGTAGCCAGGAATGAGCAGATTGGTGATTTCGAACCAAACGTCGGTCTCGTTGCGAAGGTAGCGCAGCGTTTCGAGAACCGGCGCAAGGCGACCACCGACAACCCGACGGTAAAAATCGTCATCGAACGCCTTCAGATCGACGTTCACCGCATCGATGAAGGAGAAGAGCTCCTTTCGCGGCTCTGGGTTGATGTGGCCGGCGGTGACGGCAATGGTGTGAAGCCCTCGCGCTTTGCAGGCGGCTGCCACATCGCGCGCGTACTCGAGAAAGATGACGGGATCGTTGTAGGTGAAGGCGACACTCCGGCACCCGAGGCGCTCCGCGGCTGTTACGATCGCATTGGGCCCGGCAGCCTCCGCTAGGGTATCCACGTCGCGGGATTTCGAAATGTCCCAGTTTTGGCAGAACTTGCACGTCAGGTTGCAACCGGCCGTCCCGAAAGACAGCACCGGTGTCCCCGGAAGGAAGTGGTGGAGTGGCTTCTTCTCGATCGGATCGACGCAGAACCCACTCGACCGCCCATAGCTCGTCATGACGACTTCGCCGCCTTCGCAAGCGCGGACGAAGCAGAGGCCATGTTGCCCCTCGCGTAGCTTGCATTCCCGCGGACAGAGCTCGCAGACCACCCGATCATCGTCTAGACGACGCCAATATGCGGTCCTCACAGTCGTCTGCGCCTTAGTCATCTATTCTAAGATGCGCACTCGCGGCAAGCCTGACAACCTCATCGCATTGACACGGGCGCAACCGTGCTCAGAGTCGGGATGTGGCTACGGTTCGACCCCCGGCGGTTGCCGGTTCGTTTTATCCGGCAGACGCGCAATCCCTGCGCGCCGTCGTGGCTGAATACTTGCTCGAGGCATATGAGTCTTCTCCTCCAAAGCCTTCCAACGCGACCTGGCCGAAAGCTCTGATCGTACCCCACGCCGGCTACATGTACTCCGGGCTCGTCGCGGCGCGGGCGTATGCAACGCTCGAGCCTGGTGCGGACATCGTCCAACGAATCATCCTGATCGGACCGAGCCATCACGTGCCCTTCGAGGGCATCGCGCTTCCGAGCAACGCCGCGTTCGAGACGCCTCTCGGGCGCGTCCCCATCGACGAGACGTCGCGCCACCAGGCGCTCACCCTTCCCTTCGTGCATACGTTCGACGACGCACACCACTGGGAACACTCACTCGAGGTGCAGCTCCCCTTCCTGCAGATCGTCCTCGGGACGTTTTCCGTGCTGCCGTTGGCGGTCGGGCGCGCGACGCCGTCGCAAGTCCGCGCCGTCATCGACACACTCTGGGGTGGAGACGAAACCGTGCTCGTGATCAGCTCGGATTTGAGCCACTTCCACGACTACGAGACCGCGAAGCGCATGGACACGGCGACTGCCAACGCCATCGAATCGCTCGATCCGGGGCGCATCGGCCGCGAAGATGCATGCGGCCGGACCGGCGTACAGGCGCTTCTCGGCGCGGCGCGAGAACGCTCGCTCATTCCGCAAACCCTCGACCTCCGGAGCTCTGGCGACACGGCCGGCGGCCGCGACGAGGTGGTCGGCTATGGTGCGTGGGCGTTCACGGCCTCGAGGAACGGCTCGCCATAGTTTGCGATTCGCGCGGGGCCCATCCCGTGAATTTGCGCGAGCGCCTCCATCGACGAGGGCCGGAACGCCGCAATCTCGAGGAGCGTTCGATCGTGGCACACGACGTAGGCCGGCACGCCCTTTTCACGCGCGATGTCGAGGCGCGTTTCGCGGAGGCGCTCGAAGAGCGACGGATCGACGTCATCGGGCAGCTCGTGCGTAGACCTGCTCCGCGCCGCCTTCCTTTCATGCGCGCGTCCCGCATCCGCCGGTGGAAGAAGCACCCGCACCGGCTCCTCGCCTTTCATGACGGCAACCCCGGCTGCCGTGAGGAAGGGAATCGGATACTCGCTCGTCGTAATGTCGACGAGGCCGGCGGTGATCAAGCGCCGAAGAAGCGCGAGGACCCATGCTTTCGGGTGGTCTTGGAGAAGCCCGTGTGTGCTCAAGCCAGTAAGACCCAAGCGGCGGATGCGTTCGTTGTCCGCCCCGTGCAGCATCTCTGCTACGGCAGTGAGCCCAGCCCGGCCGTGGTTCCGCGCGATGCCGGCCAGCGCCTTCCTCACGAGGATGGATTGCTCCCCGGAGACACCGGACGAGGCGCTCTCCTCCCCTACCTGCTCGAGGCGCTCGCACACGTCGCAATGACCGCACCCACCAAGCGTTTCTTGCTCGTCGCCGAAATAACGAAGAATGAAGTCGTGTCGGCAGCTTCCGGCTTCCACGTAGCGCATCAGGTCGAGAAACAGCCGCCATTGCTGTTGAACGTGATCGGGGTCGCTCGCACCGTCGCCACTGAAGCCGATCAGACGACGGCGTAGCCCGAGGTCGCCCGAGCTGGTGAGCAGCAGACCGTGGGCAGGTTGCCCATCGCGCCCCGCGCGACCGACTTCCTGGTAGTACGCCTCGACCGAGCCCGGTGCCTGTACGTGCACGACAGTGCGAAGGTCCGCCCTGTCGATGCCCATCCCAAATGCGTTGGTTGCGACGACGACGTCGAGCGAGCGCTCGGCAAAGCGACGGTTGACTTGCTCGCGGACACTCGCTGACAAGCCGGCATGGTAGGCCGCCGCTCGCCAACCCGCCTTCGCCACCGCTTCGGCAACTCTTTCGGTATTCCGTCGGGTCGCGGCATAGACAATGGCGCCGCCTCGCGGGTTTGCCGGCTCACCGAGCGCATCACGGAGCGCGCCCAGCATGAGCTTGCGGCGATCGGCCGAGCTATCACTCTCGATGACCGCCAGGTGGAGATTCGGGCGCGAGAAGCCGCGGAGGATTACTGCGCTGCGGTCCGCGTCGAGCCCCAGGCGAGCCTGTATCTCGCGACGAACGATCGGCGTTGCGGTTGCGGTGCAGGCGAGCACTCGCGGCGGCTGGAGGCGCTCCAACACTTCGCCAAGTCGCAGATACGAAGGCCGGAAGTCGTGCCCCCATTGGGAGATGCAATGCGCTTCGTCAATCGCGACCAGGGGCGGCCGGAGCTGCGCCAGCCGTTCGACCAACCAGCCCGACTCCAATCGCTCCGGGGCGACGTAGACTAGTTGGTAGCGGCCCTCGGCGAGCGCCTGCTCCCGGCTTTGGAGCTCCTCCGGTCCGAGGGTCGACGCCAGGTAGGTCGCGTTGATTCCCCGCTCCGTGAGCGCGCGAACCTGATCCTCCATCAGCGCGATCAGCGGGGAGATGACGATCGAAGTACCCTGAAGCACGGAGGCCGGAAGCTGATAACAGAGCGACTTGCCGCCCCCTGTCGGCGCGATGACGATGACCCTGCCCGGCCCTTCGAGCAGCGCCTCGATGGCTTCACGCTGCCAAGGGCGGAACGCGGAGAGCCCGAAGCGCTCCCGCAGTGCTACATCAATTTCGCTCATCCCCCGTTCCTTGCCTGAAGCCATCGACCAAACCGGTCAAGAGTTGCGCAGCCACTCCTCGATCCAGCCGGCGACCTCGGCCGGTCGTTCCATCACGAACATATGCCCGGCGCCCTCGATCACGTGCAACTCGTGGTCCGCAATCCCGTTTGCCATGAATTCGGCGTACTTCAGAGGTGTCAGCGCGTCCCTGGTTCCGACGACGATCAACGCCGGCACCTGGATTGTGCCGATTTCGCTCATCCGATCGAAAGCATCTGCGGCGCGCCAATCCGCTCCCCCCGTTTCGATCGGCGTGAGCTCTCGATCGCGCGAGGCCTTGTCGATCAGCGCCGGGTCGGTGCCCTGCTCGTAGAGCCCTGGCGGCAGAGGCGGAATCTTCTGCCCGGTGGCGGCTGCCTGCTCGAAGAGCTGAAGGATCATCGGATGAACACGAAGGCGCGCTCCGGTAGCGAGAAGCACGAGACTCTCGAGCCTCGGCGGGGCTCGAAGCGCGTGCTCGATCGCCACCGCTCCGCCGAGCGAGTGCCCGACGACCACGTACTCGCCCGCCACCTCCGCCTCGACGAAGCGCGCGAGAAATGTCTCCATCTCCGCGACGGTGCGAAGCGGCGACCCATCGGTGCCCGCGCGCCCCGGCATGTTGATCGCATAGCGATCGTGGCCATGCAGCGAGTCGAGAAGCCCATCGTAGACGTGGTGGTTGTCGGCCGAGCCGTGGATGCACACGAGGGCCGGCCCAGGCCCGGTCTCGTGGCGGAAGGTCACGGTGGCTCCGTCGATCTGCCGCGACGCTACCAAAGCGCCATGTCCTCGCTCGCGCTGGCAAGGGCAATCGCTTGAAAACGGAAGAAGCGCTCGCGCGCGTACGTACCGGTGTACTCCAACGCGAGCTCGTCGAACGACACGGTCCTGAGGAACCGATACCCCGACTCCGCCATCAACGGCGTCGGATCGTCGATTCCAAACCGCATCGGTTCGCCCAGCTCCTCGATGATGTCCTTCATCGCCCGGTCCTCGGGTCTCAGTCGGGGGCTCGATCTCGCCATCTTGGTGTTGAGGTAGTCAAACACCAGGAGTGACCTCGGGTCGAGCTCGGTCGCGATTCGCTCGAGGGTTGCGCGCGCGGCCGACTCGGCGAGGTAGTAGATGACGCCTTCCCAGACGAGGCAGGCGGGTCGCCGGCGGTCGAAACCGGCGGAGGTGAGCCGTTCCACGAAGTCGTGGCGCTCGAAGTCGCAAGCTACGAAGCTCGCTGCGTCCATCGGATAGCCACCAAACCTCGAAAGCCTCTCACGTTTGTCGAGCTGGCTCGCAGGCTGGTCTACCTCGAAAAAGCGGACCCCTTCGCGGCCGAGCCTCGCCGCCCGGGTGTCGAGCCCAGCCCCCAGGATGACGACCTGGTCGATTCCGCGTTCGAGCGCGCGGAGCACACAGTCGTCGATGTACCGCGTGCGCAGCCCCATCCAGAGCTCCATCGACGGCGAGTGCTCATCCCATCGGCGGGACAGGGCTTCCCCTTCGGGTCCCGCCAGTCGGAGCGCCCACGGGTCGCTGCAGATCGACTGGGCTCCGGCCGATGCGCGGCCGCGGTACGCGGCGACCATGATCGCCGTCAGGCTGGCCGCGCGCGCCTCGGACACGCCTAGTGCCCGTGCTCCCGGTCGACGCCCGGATGCGTCGGATCGCCCGGTTCGTGACGTGGGTTGGCGGTTAGATAGGTCCCGTCCCGCCCTGGAATCGAGAGCAGCATCTCTTTGTCGTAGAGGAAATGCTCGCGGTGGGTCGAGGGGGGCATGTGCATCCCGGTGTCCATGCGGATGGCGTCGCACGGGCAGGCTTCGACGCAGTAGCCGCAGAAGATGCAGCGAAGCTCGTCAATGACGAAGACCGACGGATAGCGCTCGTAGCCATAGCGTGGGTCGTCTGGCTCGTACTCGGCCGGTTCGATGTAGATGCACTGCGCGGGGCACGCCGTGCTGCAGCAAAGGCAGGCGACGCAGCGGGGAGAGCCATCGGTACGCTGCGTCAGGCGATGGATACCACGGAAGCGCTCCGGGTACTCGATCTTCTCCTCGGGGTACCTGACCGTCGCGATTTCCTTCTTGGCTTTGGGCGCAAAGGTGTTCCGGAAGAAACGCCCGGCTGCGAAGGTGAGGCCCTTCGCGATCTCGGGCAGGTACACCTGCTCGGCGACCGTGCGGCCTGGCTTCTTGATGACTTTGACTTCGACTGCCATGCGAACCTCAGAAAATCTTCTCGAAAAACGCGATCCAGCCGTCAGCCCACCCGGACAGGATGAACGCGCCCATCACGAAAATGTTGAGCAGCGACACCGGAAGGAGCCCCTTCCAGCAAAGCGACATGAGCTGGTCATACCGAAATCGCGGGAGGGACCAGCGAATCATGAGCTGAAACCAGATCAGCACGATGATCTTGAAAAGGAAGACCAGGACTTGGATGACGATGACCAGCCAGTGGGGGAGAGGCACTGGGTAGCTGGCGGCGACGAAGGGAAAGGAGAATTCGAAGCCATCTCGGAAAAGATACGGTACGTCCCAGCCCCCGAGAAACAGGACCGACGCGATGGCTGCCAGTGAAACGACCTCGAGGAACTCGCCCATGAAGAACATGCCGAACTTCATGCCTGAATACTCGGTGAGGTATCCGCCGACGAGCTCGCTCTCGCCCTCCGGAAGGTCGAAGGGGACGCGCTTGGTCTCCGCGATCGATGCGACGAAGAAGTTGATGGCGCCAAGCGTGAGCGGAGGAACGAAGATGCCCCACATGTGCTCGTGCTGCCACATCGCCATGTCCTCGAGCCGAAGGGACGCGTAGAGCATGAAGGCTGGGACCAGTGTCAGGCCGATCACGACCTCGTAGCTCACCATCTGGCTGGCCGCGCGAATGCCGCCGAGCAACGAGTACTTGTTGTCGGACGCATACCCCGCAACTGCGGCACCGATGATGCCTGTGCTTGCGATGGCGAAGATGAAGAGGATGCCGACGTTGATGCTCGCCACTTGCATCGGGATCGCCGGCCCGGAAAGCTCGCCCGTGCGGGGCAGCACCTCGTTGAGGTGCTCGAGGTGCAACGTACTCGCGAACGGGATGACCGCGAACGCCGCGATTGCCGGGACCAGGGCGATGATCGGACCGGCCGAAAATAGGAGCTTGTCAGACTTCGGAGGAACGAAGTCTTCTTTGAAGATGAACTTGAGCGCGTCGGCCACCGGGTGGAGGAGGCCGATCAACATGATCTTGCCCTGGTTGCCTACGATCATCGTGTGCACGCCGTAGCCAGCGCGAAGCAGCACGGACGCGAGGCCGAAGCCAATGAGGCCTTTCGTCAGATCCGCGGTGGAAATCGGGAGCGGGTTGCTGCCTTTGATCGTGATGAACGTGAGGGCAACGAGGGCCACGATTGCGACGACCCCAGTGAGGGCAGCAAGGCGCCAAAGCGGCAGGCGGGCTCGGTCGAGCAGTGCTACGGCGCCGGGCGGAAGCACGAGAGCCGCGCGGGATGGACCAAGGCGGTCCTGGATCATCGCGCTCTGCCGGCGCTCGGCCCAAATCAGAATCGGTGCAAACGCGCCAACCGTGATCAGCAAGACAAAGAGAATCTTCAGAACCGAAGAGACGAGCAGGAGTCCCGTCGTCATTGCGCCGCCTCCGCCGCATCGCTGAGACCCTTGCGAAGGCCTTCGAGATCCGTGAAGCCTAGGTCCTTGCCGAGCGCCTGGGCGAGATCAGCGATGGTCTTCCAGGCCGGTTCGATCTCAGCCGGGGCAGAAAGCACCCCTCGAAACGCTTGCGCCATGCCTTTTTCGTTGATGAAGCTGCCTTCGATTTCAAAGATGTCCGCAACGGGAACCACGACCTCGGCCGCGGCCGGAAGGGCGCCGATGTGGCTGGTGAGCGACACGAAGCCGTCGAGAGCCGTCAGCGGCGCGAGCTCTTCGAGCCTCTCGGCGCTCGCCCAACCGAGGGCCAACACACCTTGCACCTCGCCGCCGAGCACGTCCTCGATGAGCTTGCGTACCGGTTGCAGCGTCGTCCCGCCCGCAGCTTGGGTGGCGCCGGCTCTGTTCGGGTTGTTGTCGTCGCTTCGGAGGATGTCGTCGCCTTCCCAGCCGCCAAGCGCACCGAGGTAGAGCCTTTCGGCGCCGAGCGCGGACGCAAGCTTCGCGAGGGCGAGGTTGTCCTCGGTCGTGTGTTGCGCGCTCAGTACGACTGCCAGCTTCGAAGGCTGGACGCCTTGCAGTTTTTCGGCAGCGAGGGCAATCGCCTCGCGCTCACCAAGAGGGAGACGGTCGTCCCCTCGCCCCCTGGTCGGCGTGAGGACCCGGTCGGTGGAGTGCCGTGTGTACGTCATCATGCCGTCGTCACACATCCAGAACTGGTTGACGTCGGCGTTATCGCGCGGGCGAAGACGATAGACCTTGCCGTAACGGGGGTCGTAATCGATATGCGTGTTGCAGCCGGTGGCGCAGCCCGTGCAAACGCCCTCCCCGGACTTTAGAAACCAGACACGCGCCTTGAAGCGAAAGTCGCTGCTCGTGAGTGCTCCGACGGGACACACGTGCTCGGTCATTAGCGTGTATCTGTGGTCGAGCTCTCGGCCGGGCGCGAGAACGATTTCGTTCTTGTTGCCGCGCTCCCGCATGTCGAGAACGTGATCCTTTGCAACCTCGTCACAAACCCGGATGCAGCGCGTGCACATGATGCAGCGCTCTGCGTCATAGACGATGGTCGGCCCGAAACGAACGCCCTTCGGCTTGTGTACGGGCTCGGTGAGCTTTCGCTTCAGGGTGCCTTGATGCTCGTAGTAGTAGTCCTGAAGCTTGCACTCGCCCGCCTGGTCGCAAATAGGGCAGTCGACCGGGTGATTGAGCAACAGGAACTCCTGCACGGATGCTTGCGCAGTCTTGACCTCTTCGTTCGTGGACGAGACGACCATGTCCTCGGCAGCGGCGAGCTGGCAGGCCGGCTGAAGCTTCGGCTTGGTCGATGGGACGTATTCGCCTTTCGCCTCGTCGAACGTGAGCTGCGGCATGGCCATTTGCCGGCCGCTCTCGACGTGGACGAGACACATGCGGCAGTTCGCGGCAACCGAGAGCCCGGGGTGCCAGCAGTAGTGCGGGATCTCGATCCCCTCGCGCCACGCAGCCTGCATGACAGTCTCGCCAGGCTCGAACACAATCTCTTTTCCATCTAATGTGAACTTAGGCATCGCTTACCGATCACACTCTCCGCCGATCATGTTCACCGACCCGAAGGTGGGAATGATGTCGGCGATCATGCCGCCCAGCAGCATCTCGCGGGACGCGGCGAGGTTGTACCAACACGGCGGTCGGACACGAACGCGATACGGGGTGCCGCTGCCGTCTGACACGATATGGAATCCAAGCTCGCCGTTGCCGCCTTCGGTGAAGCTGTAGACCTCGCCTTTCGGTACTCGGAGCCCCTCCATGACGAGCTTGAAGTGCGCGATGGTGGCTTCGATGGTGGTGTAGACGCTCTGTTTTTCCGGATAGACGATACGTGGGTCGTCGACGTTGACCGGGCCTTCATCCGGCATCTGCTCGAGGGCTTGCTCGATGATGCGAATCGACTGCCGAATTTCCTCGAGGCGAACCATGAAGCGATCCCAGTTGTCGCCGTCCTCGCCGATCGGCACATCGAAGTCGAAGCGGTCGTAGACCAGGTACGGATGGTCCTTTCGAACGTCGTACGGGATACCCGCAGACCGCGCCACCGGGCCCGTGCAGCCGTAGGAAAGCGCCTGCTCCTTCGTCAACACGCCTACGCCCTGCATGCGGTCGAGGAAGATGCGGTTTCGGAGAAGCATGATCTCCGTCTCTTTCACCACTTTGAAGAGCTCTGGGATCAGCTGCCGGACATCGTCCTTGAAGTTGGGCGTCGGGGGAGCAGCCATGCCGCCGATGCGGCCGAAGCTGTGCGTCATACGGGCGCCGGTCTCGCGTTCGAGGATGTCCCACACCCAATCGCGGACCTTGAGCAGCCACAAGAACGGCGTGAACGCGCCAAGCTCCATCGCCGACGCGCCGTTGCAGGTGAAGTGGTCCGCGATGCGCGAGAGCTCGCCGAGCACGACGCGGTAGTACTGACAGCGTTCGGGCACCTCGATGTCGAGCAGTTTCTCGACCGCGAGAGACCAACCGACGTTGTTGAGCATCGGCGAAACGTAGTTGAGGCGGTCGGCGTAGGGGAAGACCTGCGCCCAGGTTCCGCGCTCGCATGATTTCTCGAAACCGCGGTGAAGGTATCCGGGCTGCACGTCGAGGTTGACGAGGTTTTCTCCGTCGAGGTCCATGACCATGCGGATCGTCCCGTGCATCGCCGGATGGGACGGGCCCATGTTCAGGCGCATCGGATCGGCGTCGAGCTCGAGCGAAGCTTGGTCGTTCAACAACTCGTCAGCGGGTTCCATTACTCCTTCGACCCTTCTTCGGGAGCTGGTGAAGCCTGGGCGGCTTTCGCCGCAGCCGCCTCCGCTGCCATGCGGGCATCGATGCGCTCCTGAATTTGTTGGGCAGCTTCCGAATCGCTCAGGGTTCGGCGCTGGCCCTGCTGGACCCCGATCGCGGGCGAAACCTGATGATCGCCTCCGCCCAGCCGCGCCTCCCAATCGATGCGTGCGAAGGGTTGCCCCTCTTCGATGCCGAAAGGTGGAAGCTTGACGATGTCGGCGACCTCTCGATATGGCACGAGCGGTTGCGCCTTGTCGATCGGGTAGTCTTTGCGGAGCGGGTGACCGATGAATTCTTCGTACAAAAGAATGCGACGAAGGTCGGGGTGATCTTTGAACTCGATCCCAAACATGTCGAAGACCTCTCGCTCGGCCCAATTCGCGCCCATCCAGATGGTGCTCAACGTGTCCGGCTTCTCGCCCTCTTTGACATGGGTTCGGATGCGGATTCGCTGCCCGTTGACCGACGAGCGCACCATCAGCGTGACGTCGAAACGCGCCGACTTGCGCTCCGGGTAGTCGATCGCCGTGAGATCGATGAAGTGATCCATTTGGAGATCTTCGTCGTCTCGCAGAAACTGAGCCACCTCGGCCCAGTCCTTGACGGCAACGGTCGCTTCGTAGTCGCCGAAAGCGTCGCTCGTCTCGAGGACCCGCTCACCAAGCTGCGCGCTCAGACGGTCCAAGACCGCTTGGCTCATCAGCCGTCCCCCTTCGCGCTTCCGGGCGCGTTCTCGAGTACGTGCTTCGGCGGCACGACGACCGGACGGCGATCGTTCGCCTGGATCTTCTCCTGTAGGAGCATCAACGCATCGAGCACAGCTTCGGGGCGTGGCGGGCACCCGGGGATGTACACGTCGACCGGGATGACTTTGTCGACCCCGGGAATCGTCGTGTAGTTGTCGTAGAAACCGCCACAGGAAGCGCAGGTCCCAAACGCGATGACCCACTTCGGGTCGGCCATCTGCTCCCAGATGCGGCGAATAACCGGGCCTTGGCGCTGGCTGATCGTGCCGACGACCCAGAGCACGTCGGATTGGCGTGGGCTGAAGCGCGGAGCCTCGGCGCCGAAGCGTGCGATGTCGTAACGGGGCGCGGCCGTGGCCATGAACTCCATGCCACAGCAGGCGGTGACGAACGGATACTGGAAAAGCGACCACTTTCGTGCCCACTGAAGCAGGTCGCTGAGGCGCGTCGTGACCGCAACCTCGCCGCCACCCTCGATGACTTTCAGTTGTCCCATTCGAGCGCACCCTTTCTCCAGGCGTAGACGAGCGTCACGCCGAGAACGACGAGGAACAGCATCATCTCGAAGAAGCCCAACCAACCGAGCTCAGCGAATAAGCTCGCCCATGGGTAGAGAAAAACGGCCTCGATATCGAAGACGACGAAGAGGATCGCCGTGAGGTAGAACTTGATGCTGAGACGTATGTGCCGAGCGCCCGTGGTCTCCGACCCCGATTCGTACGGAATGGCCTTTTCGGCCGTCATATTCTTCGGTCCGAGGACAGAAGTGAGGCCGAAAACCCCGAAGGCAACCAGCGCTGCGATGCCGAGCATCAGGAAGACGGGTAAATAGGCCGAAAACATCGAGGGGCGGACTCCGAGACTGGTCTCTATCGACCGGTGTGGAAGTGCTTAGTATCACCCCCATGGGGTGTCAATGAGGGTACGGCCTGGCTGCGCAAGAGTGCGCGGAGATCCGCAAACACTCGAATATTATGTCCGCGGCAAAGTGGAGAGATCGCCCCCGTTGTGCGATGGTTGGCGCGGGGATGGGGACACGCTGGACGATGGTTGTCGCCTTGTGGGCGAGCTCGTGGCCGGGTGGCGCGTTCGCCCAAGCTGGGAATGCGGACGAAGGAGGGATAGGGGCCGTCCTGAAGTCGCTCGACGCTTGGTTCGGTGCGAACGTAGTCGGCCCGATCGCTTCGGTCCTCTTCTTCGATCTCGCGTTCTGGGACAACGGTCTGCCGGGCGAGATCAAGCTGCCCTTCATCGTCGTGTGGCTCATCGCGGGCGCGACCTTCTTCACGCTCCGCTTCGGCTTCATCAACCTGCGCGCGTTTCGTCACGCCTGGATCGTCACGACCGGACATTACGACGACCCGGATGATCCCGGGGAGGTTACGCACTTCCAAGCGCTCTCCTCCGCTCTTTCGGCGACCGTCGGTCTCGGGAACATCGCCGGTGTCGCGGTCGCGGTCGCCATGGGCGGTCCGGGCGCGATCTTCTGGATGATCGTCGCCGGCTTTCTCGGCATGTCCTCGAAGTTCACCGAGTGCACGCTCGGCCAGATGTATCGCGAAGTGGGCAAGGACGGACACATCCTCGGTGGGCCCATGCGCTACCTGGGTGTGGGCCTCGGCGAACGCGGAATGCCGAGACTCGGGCGCTTCCTCGCCGTTCTCTTCGCCGTGATGTGCATCGGAGGAAGCTTCGGTGGCGGTAACATGTTCCAGGCCAACCAGAGCTACGCTCAGGTCGCCGACGTCTTGCCATTCTTCGCCGGCGGCTGGGGCTCCCTAGCCTACGGTGTGATCCTCGCCTTCTTGGTTGGCATCGTGATCATCGGGGGAATTCGGCGCATTGGGCAGGTTGCAGGTTTCATCGTTCCGATCATGTGCGGGATCTACCTGCTCGCGGGCTTCTTCATCATCTTCACCAACGTCGACCAAGTCGGCCCTGCATTCGAGAAGATCGTCTCCGAGGCGTTCACGCCCAAGGCGGGCTTCGGAGGCTTGCTCGGCGTTCTCATCACAGGATTTCGGCGTGCTGCGTTTTCGAACGAGGCCGGGGTCGGCTCAGCGTCGATCGCACACTCGGCCGCCGCTACCGATGAACCGGTTCGCGAAGGCATCGTCGCGCTGCTCGAGCCATTCATCGATACCATCGTCGTTTGCAGTATGACGGGGCTCGTCGTCGTCATCACGGGTGCCTACGAGGGGGACGCCGAAGGCGGCGTGCTGATGACCTCGAACGCATTCGCGACCGTCCTCCCCTGGTTCCCGAACGTGCTGAGCCTGGCGGTGTTCTTGTTTGCGTTCTCCACGATGATCTCCTGGAGCTACTACGGGGAACGATGCTGGACCTTCCTCTTCGGGCCCGAGCTCTCGATGGTCTACAAAGTCATGTTCCTCGGGTTCGTGGTGTTCGGATCGGTCCTCGAGCTTGGCAACGTGATCGACTTCTCCGACCTGATGATCCTCGGCATGTCGTTCCCGAACATCCTCGGGGCGGTACTGCTCAGCGGGAAAGTCAGCCGCGCGCTGAAAGACTACTGGCGCCGTTACAAGAGCGGCGAGATGCAGCCGAGAAGGTAGCTGCTAGGCTCGCCATCCATGTCGGAGTTCGCAGCACGCCGTAAGCGGCTTCTTGATGCCATGGGGGACGGCGTCGCCCTTTTCCCGTCCGCGCCACTCGCGCTGCGCAACCAGGATGTGGAGCATCCGTATCGGCAAGACAGCGACCTCTATTACCTGACTGGTTTCGACGAGCCGGAGAGCGTACTGCTGTTGACCAACCAGCACGAAGAGCACAGCGCCGTGCTGTTCGTTCGCCCGAAGAAGCGAGAGCGCGAAATCTGGGACGGTCCACGCGCCGGTGTCGAGGGCGCGGTCGAGCGCTTCGGGGCGGACGCCGCATTTCCGATCGACGAGCTCCGAAAGCGCCTACCAGACTACCTCGGCAACGTCGACCGACTGCACTACCGAATCGCCAAGGATAGCGACACCGATTCCATCCTTTTCGATTGTTTGAACCAGCTGCGTCGCGGCAGCCGCCGCGGTGTGACAGCGCCCGAAGTGATCATCGACTCGTCCGTGCACCTTCACGAGATGCGGCTCCGCAAGAGCCCCGCCGAGCTCGCGACGATGCGCGAGGCCGCGGCCATCACCGAGGAGGCACACCTTCGCGCGATGAGGCTCACCAAGCCCGGCATGCGCGAGTACGAGATCGATGCCGAGCTCATCCACATCTATCGACAACACGGGTGTGAACGCCCTGCGTACGAAAGTATCGTCGGGTCGGGACCGAATGCGACGATTCTTCACTATCGCGCCGGCAACCGAATCATGAACGACGGCGAGCTCGTGTTGATCGACGCAGGTTGCGAGCACGAGTACTACGCGAGCGATGTGACGCGCACCTTCCCGGTGAACGGGAGGTTCTCGGACGCTCAGCGCGCCATCTATGAACTGGTCCTCCGTGCCCAGGATTCCGCGATCGCGGCGGTCAAGCCCAAGGCGACGCTCGAGGAGATCCACGCACAGGCCGTCCGCACCATCACCGAAGGCCTGGTCGACATCGGCTTGTTGTCCGGCGATCTCGACACGCTGATCGAGGAGAAGAAGTATGAGCCGTTCTACATGCACCGGACCTCCCACTGGCTCGGGATGGATGTCCACGACGTCGGCCGCTACTATCTAGGGGGAAAGCATCGGCCCCTCGAGCAGGATTTCGTGCTGACGGTCGAGCCGGGGATCTACATCGCCACTGATGCAGAAGACGTCGACGAACGATGGCGTGGAATCGGCGTGCGTATCGAGGACGACGTCGTCGTCACCCGAAGCGGTGCAGAGGTGCTCACGGCCGGAGTGCCCAAGACCATCGCCGACGTCGAAGCGGCCTGCCGATAGTGGGCCAAGCGTGTGGCGCGCCTTGCCGTGTGGTATGCCCGCCGGCATGTCAGTTGATCAGACAGTCGCCTTCATCGGCGCGGGCAACATGGCCGGCGCGCTCATTCGCGGACTAATCAGCACGGGCACCGTGCCCGCGGACCGCATCATCGCAGCAGACCCCGACCAGGCGAGGCTGGACGCCTTGCGCTCCGAGCTAGGCATTCGCGCGGCTGAGGAGAACGACGAGGCAGTCGCCGGAGCAACCGTCGTCGTGTTGGCGATCAAGCCGCAGGTTTTTCCTCAGGTTTTGCCGAGCCTGGGTGCGGCCCTGCATCCCGAGACGCTGGTCGTGTCGATCGCCGCAGGTATCTCGACCAAAATCATCGAACGCGCACTGCCCGCGGGTACCCGCGTCGTTCGCACCATGCCGAACACGCCGGCCCTGGTTGGTGAAGGGGCGACCGCGATCGCAGGAGGCGCCAAGGCAACCGACGCCGACCTCACGCTGGCCGAGACCCTCTTCCAGAGCGTCGGGATCTGCGTCACCGTCCCCGAAGCGCAAATCGACGCCGTCACGGGACTCAGCGGCTCGGGACCGGCCTACGTGTTTGCCATGATCGAGGCGCTTCGAGACGCCGGCGCAAGCGAGGGGCTCTCCGAGGAGGTCTCCCTCGAGCTGGCCGCGCAGACTGTGCTTGGCGCAGCCCGACTTCTCTTCGAGGAGGGTGAGTCGCCCGAGACGCTGCGCGATCGCGTCACCAGCCCCGGTGGAACCACACGAGCCGGCCTCGACGCGCTCGAGGCAGCCGGCTTCGCAACGACACTTGCTGGCGCGGTCCGCGCCGCGACACGCCGCTCGAACGAGCTCCGCGAAATCGCGGAGAGCCAGATCAGCTAGCGGGTGACATCCGGGCGCGGTCCGAACAGCGCCGTGCCGATGCGAAGCATCGTCGAGCCTTCTTGGACGGCAGCCTCGAGATCGTGCGTCATTCCCATCGAGAGCTCGGGAAGAGCGTGAGCCGCGGCCAGCTCTCGGAGCTTCGCGAAGGTCGGTCTCGCGTCGTCTGGGTCGGCGGTGTGTGGGGCGACGGTCATCAAGCCGCGCAGGTCGACGCTCGGCAAAGCTCGCACAGCCTCGACGAGGGTCGATAGCTCCTCGGGGGCGCATCCTGATTTCTGCGCCTCACCTGCGACGTTCACCTGCAACAACAGCTCGACAGTCACGTTCCTCGCGGCCGCCCTCGAAGAGATCGCTTCGGCGAGCCGCACTGTGTCCACCGTGTCGACGGTTGCGCGCGAGCGCTCGACGAGCTTGATCTTGTTGCGCTGAAGATGACCAATGAAGCGCCATCGAATCTCGCTGAGATCTTCGAGCGCCGCCGCCTTGGCAGCCAATTCTTGCGCGTAATTCTCGCCGAACACGCGGAGCCCGGCGGCGTACGCAGCGCGCACCGCCTCCACAGGGTGCGCCTTCGACACGGCGACCAGTACGATCTCATCCGAATCGCGTCCCGCACGCGCACACGCGCGCTCGATCCGTTCGCGTACCCGCGCTAACGCGGCTGCAAGGTCGTGACTCACGGCCATTGCTCCAGTGCACCGTGCTCCAGAAGGAGCGCGACCACTTCCGCCGCCGGGAGTCCCACGACGTTGGTGTACGAACCCTCGAGGCGGGTCACGAAACCGCTCGCGAGACCTTGGATGCCGTAGGCGCCCGCTTTGTCGCGAGGTTCGCCGGAGGCTACGTAGCGCCGGAGCGCCTCGTCCGAAGCCTCTCGAAACCGAACGCGTGTTCCGACGACACGGGTTCCGAGGGGGCCCTGCCCTTGGCGGCCGAGGGCAACGGCCGTGCGCACCACATGCTCTCGACCTGCAAGGCCCCGAAGCATCCGGAGCGCGTCGAGGTCGTCGGAGGGCTTGCCCAGTCGAGCGCCATCGACACAGACGATGGTGTCGGCAGCTAGCACGTACGCGCCTTGCCGTTCAATCGTCGCGAGAGCGCTCCGAAGCTTGAGCAGCGCCGCTTCTCGAACGAAGTCGACGTCGTCCTCGACGCTGAGTGATGTTTCGTCCGCATGGCTCGGCCGCACGTCGCAGGGGATGCCGAGTGTGGAGAGTATCTCGCGCCGTCTCGGCGAGGCAGACGCGAGCACCAGCGGAAGCCCGGAACGGATCATACGCCGCTCTCCTTCGATTCCATCCGCGCTTTGTACCGGCGCAAGTAGCTCTGGCTCACTTGTTCGGGGTCCAACCGGAGACATTTGGCAAACTCCGTCACGAAGCCGCGCACGTAGACCGACGCGGGTAGCTTGTCGAAGTCCTCTTCCTCGATGCAGCGCAGGTAGCTCGTCCCGACCTTGGTGCGCTCGCTGATCTGACCGAGGCTCGTTCCCTGCGATTGCCTCACAGCCCGCAGCAGCTCGCCGCTGAACTCGGTGTCGGGCGTGATGCTCGGGGCGGGCGGCAGCTCCTCATCGGGGGCTTCCTCCGTCTCGGCTTCGACGGCGTCCTCTGGTGCCTCGGGGAACACGGAGATTTCGTACGGTCGGCGCCGTGCCGGATCCAAGAGCACGTCGTACGCCTCGTCGATACGCGCGCGAGCTGCCTCGATCCCTTGTTCGTCGAAGAGTCCGAACATGACGAGGTTCTCCGGGTCGAAGACGGCACCCATCCGCTTGTACGCGCGGCGAATCTCTTCGTCGGTCGCGCCCCGTTCGACCTCGAGCACGTCGTGATGGGAGCTGTTCGGCACCTCGCGCCATGGCTCTCGATCGCGCCGCGCGTCCTGCGACGCAAAGAGCCGCCGCGCGATCTTTTCGATGTTGCGGCTCGCACGGCACCCTGGGCTTTCGAGCAGAAGGGGCCGCCGCTTGCGAGAACAAGACCGCACCGCGTCGTCGTGCTCGACATAGCCGAGATATTTCAAGTGCACGCCATACCGACGCCGGACGGCAACGGTCACCTGATCACCAAGCTCGAGGTCGGCTCGCAGCCGGGCTTGATTCACGATGAAGGGAAAGCGCATGGACGCCATCTGTTCCCGAAGCGCTTGACCGAGCTCCGGCCACTCGAGCTGCATCAGCGAAGCGATGTCAGACGGTGCAGGGGAGTGTCCCGCCTTGGCGAACGCGGCATGGAGCGCACTCTGCTCACGTTCGTCGCGTGCATCCCCGAGCGCTGTGACTGCGAACGCTTTGCGAACCAGTCGGTAGAGGCCGCTCACCGCGTTCGGCTCCGGAATCGTCAGAGCGAGCCGATGCGGGCTTCGGCACCAAAATTGAATCGCTGCATCCGTCGCGGCGGAGCCGAGATCAACGACGGCATAGTCTGCATCTTGTTTGGAGAGGCGCCGTCCAAGCTCGCGCAACGAGCTCCTGCGGGCACTTCCCCGGTGCGGCTCACTCAGGCCGCCATCCATCCATTGCAACTGAGGAATCGGCCCTTCGACCGGCTCGCGCGGGGCCAGTGTGTTGATCGTGTCGTGATCCAGAATCGACGCAAGACTCGCGAGGCTTCCCTCCGCGCCAAAAGCCGGTGTCGGAGCAACGTAAGGCGGGACGCGCGGACCGACGCCCAACATGGCGTGGAGGTCCGCTCCGGAAGGGTCCGCATCGACGGCCAGCACCCGCTTCCCAATGGTGGCCAGGTAGATCGCCAGGTTGGCGCTGAAGAGAGAAGTCCCGACCCCTCCCTTGGCCCCAAGAATCGCGATCGTAGTCGGGGGCATCGAGCGCTCTTACCAATCGCTCGTTTGGGGCGCAACGAAGCGTTCGAACAGTGTCAGCCCTGGTCGTCGTCGTCGCGGGCCTGGAGCGGGAACGGGTAGAACGACGGATGCGTGCTTTCCCGCAGAGATTCCTCTGCCTCGCTCATCTCCGACAGGAGCGGCGGCTCGGCGGGTCTCCATCGGCCTGTTGTCCCCGACGTGCGTCGGCTGCCCGCCTCTGAAGTCTTGATTCGCATGCGCCCAATGGGCGCGCTCATCCTGGGCTGCGTGCTCATCCCCCTCCGATCCAGTCCGTGCTGACTTTAACCCTAGCGGATGTTTCCGAGGAAAGCACAAGTGCTGAGCGTTGAGAACCCAAGACTGATAGATTCCGCCAGAATCGTGGGGTCCAGAGACGCATCACAAGTCCTCGAAGGCGTGGTCGAGGATGTGCTTTTCCGCAGCGATGACGGGAAGTTCACTGTGATCCGCGTGGGCACCGACGAGGATGCCGGGCCACTCGGCCAACACACGGCGGTGGGCGACCTCGGTCAGATCGCGCCGGGGGAAAACGTACGCCTCGTGGGGCGATGGACCGAACACGCGGTCTACGGGCGTCGCTTCCGCGTCGTCTCGTTCACGCCAACCATTCCCGCGACTGAGAAGGGGATGATCCGTTACCTCGGCTCGGGATTGATCCCCGGCATCGGGCCAGCCCTCGCCGCGCGGCTCGTCGAACGCTTCGGTCGGGACACGCTCGACGTCATCTCGACCGAGTCGGCCCGATTGAGGGACGTGCCGGGCATCGGGAAGCAGCGCGCCGATTCGATCGCCCAGGCGGTGCGGCAACGGCGCATCGAAGCGGAGACGATGAGCTTCCTGCACGCACTCGGCATGGGCCCGGCCACCGCCCGAGAGATCGTTCGCAAGTACGGCCCCGATGCTCCCCGTGTCGTCCGGGATGACCCCTACATCGTCGCCGAGCAGATTCGCGGCATCGGCTTTCGAACAGCCGATCGGATGGCGGATGCGCTTGGCATTGCCGGCGACGATTTGCGTCGCGTGCAGGGCGGCGTCCTACATCTGGTGGGCAGGGCTGTCGACGAAGGACACGTGTTTGCGACGCGCGAACAGCTTTCGGCCGGGCTCGACCAACTCGACGTGCCCTCTGATTCGCTCGACCAAGCGCTGGAGCGACTTCGCGCGCGCGAGCTGGTGACCATCGAGAGTGATGCGGTCTATCCCCCTCCCCTATATCGCGCGGAGGTACAGGTGGCTGATGCGCTGAGCGCGCTTGCGAATCGCCCGAAAGTCAGCCTTCCTGCCAAGACATACGATCACACGCTCAGCGAGTCTCAACGAAGCGCGGTGGACGCTTCGCTCGGGACACATCTACTGGTGCTCACCGGCGGCCCCGGCACTGGGAAGACCACGACCGTGCGCGCCATCGTACGCGCCCATGCCGCGCTCGAACGGCGGGTCGCACTCTGCGCTCCGACGGGGCGGGCGGCGAAGCGGCTCTCCGAGGCATCTGGCGTCGAAGCCAAGACGATTCATCGGCTCCTCGAATGGAATCCCGCGACCGGACACTTCAATCGAAACGCTCGCTCTCCGCTCGAAGCCGATCTCGTGCTGGTCGACGAAGCATCGATGCTCGACATCCGCCTCGCATCTCAACTCCTGTCGGCGATCCCCTCGAGCGCGACGCTGGTCCTGGTAGGCGACATCGATCAACTACCTCCGGTAGGCCCCGGTCAACCACTTCGAGATCTCATCGCGTCGCGCGTCTGCACCACGGTGCGGCTGCACGAGGTGTTTCGACAGGCGCAGCAGAGCGCGATCGTGCGAGGCGCGCACGCTGTTCTCGAAGGTGCGATGCCCGAAGCTACTCCCCGGGGCACGAAAGGAGATGGGGACCTCTTCATCATCGCGGAAACCAACGCGGAGACGATCGTCGAACGTCTCGTCCAGGCGCTTCGACGGATGTCGGTGGCGTACGGCTTTGATCCTCTGAACGACGTGCAGGTGATGACGCCAATGCGCAGAGGGCCGCTTGGGACCCATCGACTCAACGAAACCCTACAAGACGAATTCAACCCCGCCCAGCGCAAAGACGCGGCGCCAGCTTCGTTCCGGCGTGGCGACAAAGTCATGCAACTCCGCAACGACTACGACAAGGAGGTCTATAACGGAGATCTCGGAGAGGTGGCTCGCATCGAAGGCGGCGTGACCTACGTCCGCTTCGACGGGCGTGAGGTGCAGTATGGTGCCGACGAGCTCGACGCTCTCTCGCTTGCCTATGCCTGCACGATCCACAAGGTCCAGGGCAGCGAGTTTCCGGCCGCGGTGATCGTCCTACACAACGCACACTTCATGTTGCTGAATCGGGCTCTTCTCTACACTGCATTGACACGCGCCAAGTCGCTCGTCGTGTTGGTCGGCGACCCCAAGGCCATGGCGCGCGCCGCGCGCAACGCGCACTCGTACGCGACCAACTCGAAGCTTCTCGAACGCTTGCTCGAGGGAGCACGCTAACGACCGTCGAACGCGTCGACGATGGCATCGTGAAACCTCGGACGAAACGCCCGGATCTTCGCGTTCTCATCGGACACGGCGACGCGATTGCTGAGAAGCACGATCACGAGCTGTCGACGCGGGTCGCACCAAACCGATGTTCCTGTAAATCCAAGATGACCGAAGGCGTCTGCGTCGATTCGTGATCCTGCCGCGCTCGACCCGTCGGACTTGCCATCCCAGCCGAGACGATGTGTCCCCCCGGGACGCCGCGCCGTCGCGAAGCGAATCGACTCCTCTTCCAATGCGCCGCGTCGTCCGTGCCAAGCCCCGACGCAAGCGGCGCCAAAGCTCGCCACGCCGCGCGCCGTTCCGAACATCCCGGCGTGCCCCGCAACGCCGCCGAGCGCCGCACAGTTGTCGTCGTGCACCTCGCCGCACAGGACTCGCCCTCGCCACGTGGACCATCCGGTCGGGGCGCATTCCAAAACCCAATCGTCATTTCGCCGACTGGCGCCGAAGAACGCGACATCGCTCAGGCCCAGCGGCATCGCCACGCGCTCGGCAACGAGGGCGTCGAGCGACTCTCCGGCGGCGCGGGCCATCGCCGTGCCGGCCAAAATGTACCCGAGGTCACTGTACACCGCGGTTCCAGCTCGGCTTGCATCCCATCTCGGCAAGAGGTCGCCGAGGATCCAATCGCGAGCCTCGTCCGACCCGGGTTTCGCGGCCAGTCGCTCGTAGAACGGCTCCCATGCCTGCAGGCCCGATCGGTGGCTCAGGACCGCCTCCCATGTCTGCCCCCCAATCGGCAGACCCCGTGCCTCCGGCACGAGCGCCTCGACGTGCCCGTCGAGCGGAAACACACCGGCCTGGTAGAGCCGCAGCGCGGTGGTGCCCACCCAGGGTTTGGTCAGCGAAGCCAAGTCGTAGATGGTGTCGGACGAAACCTTTGCGGCACCCTCGGCGCGCACGCCGGCAGAGACCTCGATGTAGCGCCACGCGCTTCCCTGCCAAACCGCCGCACACGCGCTGGCGCCGGGAAACACACCCCCCGTGCAGCCCGCGTCGAGCTGGCGCCGCAACGCGCCCGCGATCCGTATCGAAATCTCGGAACCCACTCTCGGTGTCTACCCAATGGCTTCCCGATGGTCTACAGGAACCGCCACCGATGACGCTCCCGTATCTCACACCGGACATCGCCCCTATTGACGGCGAGCTGCGTAGCGCTCCGGAGGACTTCGAGGTCGAGGAAATCCCAGCGTACGCGCCGAGCGGTCATGGCGAGCATGTCTTCGCGCTCATCGAGAAGCGCATGTTGACGACACGTGATGCCGTTCGTGCACTCTGTGACGCGCTCGACATCGATGCCCGTGCGGCCGGTTGGGCCGGGCTCAAGGATCGGAACGCGCTCACCCGCCAGTGGATCAGCCTAGCGGGGACGACGCCCGAGGCGGTGGCGCGGGCCGAGGTGGAAGGGATTCGAGTGTTGGAAGCCGCGGCGCACACCCAGAAGCTCCGGACCGGGCACTTGCGAGCGAATCGCTTCACGCTGCGGCTGAGAGAGGTCGAGACGGCGAGAATGGACGACCTACGCCAGGTGCTGTCCGAAATCGAAGCCCGAGGGCTTCCAAACTTCTACGGAGAACAGCGGTTCGGCCGGGAGGGAGATAACGCAGAGCGAGCCTTGCGTTGGGTCCGCGGCGAGTCGCGCGCGCCGCGGGCCGGGTTTCAGCGGAAGCTGCAGATGTCAGCGCTGCAATCCGAGCTTTTCAATCGATGCGTCGCCGAGCGCGTGAGAACCTCGACGCTGGGACAGGTTTTCTCCGGCGATGTGTTGAAGAAGCACGAATCCGGTGGGGTGTTCGTTTCCGAGGCTCCGGAGGCGGACCAGCCTCGGGCGGACGCATGGGAGGTCAGCCCTACCGGGCCGATCTTCGGCGTTAAGATGCGGTGGCCGACGGGCCAGGCCCGGGTCCGGGAAGAGGCGCTTCTTGACGGGGCCGCGTTGACGCCCGCTCATTTTACGAAGTGGAAACGAGTCGCGCCCGGGACCCGACGCTTCGTCCGGGTTCCGGTGGGCAAGATCGGCCTTAGTGTAAGTGACAATACGGTAACGCTCGATTTCACCCTTCCTGCGGGCTCCTACGCAACCATCCTGGTCCGGGAGATTCTCAAGCGGGATGCACCGGCGGTCAAATCCGGCTAAGAGCGCGCTTCCAGCCGAGGAAAAGCATGATCGACATTCAAGAGAGACTCACAGCCTTCGCCATGCTTGGCGCCACGTGGGTCATGTGGCTACTCATCTTCCTATCCATCATCGGGGTCGCGATCATCTTCGAGCGAGTCTATTACTTCTTCTCGTCCCGAGACGATGTCCGAGCGCT
This sequence comes from Myxococcales bacterium, assembly GCA_024640845.1. GTDB lineage: Bacteria > Myxococcota_A > Polyangia > Polyangiales > Houyiibacteriaceae > SG8-38. The sequence continues at coordinate 72,560 of JAHEEE010000009.1, forward strand.
TCAAGAGGACTTGAGGCTCCTGCTCGCGAAGAACGATATCTCGGGCGCACGCGAACGACTCTCGCAGTCGAAGTCGTTTCAGGCGCGCATCGTCTACTCGGGTATCGAGGTCGTCTCGGACGGACCGGAGGCGGTGGAGGAGCGCCTCGCAGGCGAGACCGCGGTCGCACGCACCCAGATGGAGCGCAACCTCGGTTTCCTCGGTACGGTGGGCAACAACGCCCCGTTCGTTGGGCTGCTCGGAACCGTCATCGGCGTCATCAAGGCGTTCCACGTCCTCGATGAGAGCGCGGGTAAAGTGACCAGCGGGCTGATGACCGAGGTAGGTGAGGCCTTGGTCGCCACCGCGATCGGTCTCCTCGTCGCCCTTCCCGCGGTCGCCTTCTTCAACTACTTCCAACGACTGATCCGGTACCGCCTCACGTGGGCGGACGCACTCGGTCGCGACCTGCTCGCCTATCTCAAAGGCACCGAGCGTAACGGAGCGGAGTAACCATGGCTGGCGGCGCTCGATCGGGTGACGACGACGATCTGATCACAGACATCAACGTAACGCCGTTGGTCGATGTGGTACTGGTGCTCTTGATCATCTTGATGGTGACGGCGACGGCCATCGTGTCGAAGACGATTCCGATGGAATTGCCGAAAGCGGCGACAGGCGAGCAGACGCCGTCGACGCTCGCGGTTTCGATCGACCAGAACGGCCAGATCTTTCTCGATACGATTCCAATGGCGCCAGAGGAGCTTCGACTGAAGGTTCGCGAGGCCCGCGAGACGGACGAGGACATTCGGGCCGTGATCGCTGCCGACGGCCGCATCGCGCACGCGAAGGTCGTCCAGGTCATCGATATCTTGCGCCAAGAACAGATCACCAAGTTCGCGATCAACGTGCGGCCCGAGGAGATCGGACGCTGAGTCACCCCGCGACGGAGCCCATGACGAGTCCGCTCGAGAATCTGCCCCCTTGGGCGCTCGAAACAGCATGGGTGGTCCTCGCGATTGTTACACATGCCGGGCTCATCGCTGCAATGCCGCCAATCCCCAGGGGTGACGGCGGCATCGATGACTCGGTGGTGGTCTCGATAATCGATGAAAACTTCGTGACAGAGCCCGAAGAGCAAGAGGAGCCAGAGCCCGTCGAGGAGGCAGAGCTTCGAGAGCCAGAGCCCGTGAAGCCGCCTCCGAGGCCGAAGACCTTCAAGGCGCCCAAGGATCCTCCCAAGGAGCTCCTCGAGGAGCCTCCGGCAGCAGCCCCAGAAACGCCGGTGGCCTTCGACAACATCGTCCTGACCAACGAGGGCGACGAGCCCGCGTCTTGGGCGGTCGACCCGGGGTCGGGAGAGAGCCGTGAGGGGCCGATCGGACGGCCCGACGCGGTGGTCACCGGCCGCAGCCGCGAGGGCGTCGTTGGCGGGATCATCGGAGGGACGGGGATCGGCGTCGTGGTCGACGTGGGTGACCTCTCGAGGCAACCGATTCCGCCGGCTTTGAAAGCAAAGCTAGAAAAGCTCTACCCCAAAAAGGCACGCCAAGAGGGCGTCGAGGGAACGGCGGATGCGCGCCTCTACATCGGCCCCAACGGACTGCCTGCGAAGATCCGCATCCTCTCCGAGGACCCGCCCGGGTACGAGTTCGGCGAGGCGTGCAAGAAGGCGCTGAAGGGTGAGGTGTGGAAGCCTCCAATCGACAAGGACGGCAAGCCGGTCACCACCCGTGTCACCTTCCGATGCGGCTTCGAGATTCGCTACTGACGCCCGGCCCCCAGCATCCTGGCCAACTCAACCGCTCGCGAAACGGGTCTGACCCCTTTTTTGACGCTGACGTCGGGGGAACTGTACCTCTCGTGCATGCGTTGGATGCTTCTTGCCCCGGGGTTGCTCGCGGCCGCCTGTTGGAATCAGGGCGAAGAGCCACCCGGTGAGCCGGTCGGCGAGTTCGAAGCGACCGGGCTCATGGTCGAGCAGAGCTGCGGCGGAGCGATTCCAGCGGCCGACCCACTCGACCTCGCCTTCGAGTTGCGCGTCGAGGCAGGGGGGCGCGCATTCTGGAGGCGTCAGGGCGGCTCGACCTTCGCGGGTATTCAGGATGGCGACGAATACACGTTCACGGTGAGCCAGAGCTGGATGGTGATCGAGCCAGACCGCCGTCGCAACTACGTTGGCTGCTCCGTCACGCAACGGGACACCTTTTCGTTCGTCGTCGAGCAGCTCGATTCGACCGAAGAAGAACAAACAGAACCAGAAGAGGAAAGCGGCGCAGACGCTGGGGCAACACCAGCGCTCCTGACCTTGAGCGGCTCGCAGACGACGGAGATCATCCCGCTAAGTGGAGCCGACTGCACGCCCGCCGTTGCAGCGGCAGGTGGACCGTTTCTATCCTTGCCGTGCCGAGTGGAGTACGTGTTGACGGGTTCGGGAATCGCGGCCGAGTAGCGACGACCTCGAGCCGCAGTCCTCAGTACTCCATACTCCCTCCTCAGGCCTCGATCCCGTCTCCTCGGTCCACGAATCGCGACTCGTGGCTCGGGCTTGTGGATGGGGGATCGGGTATGGAGGGTGGAGGATCGAGGCCGTTGCTACTCGTCGTCTGCCGGGTCGGAGGGAAACTCGGAAGGCCTCAACGCCCCCTTCGGGAGGGACGGCGTAGATGGGACGGGCGGTGGGGTGTTGCCCTCATCGGCGAAGGGTCCGGGCAAACGCTCCGCGCGGATGATCATCTTCGGTGAGTGCACACCAAAGAAGACGCCGAGCGTGGCTTCACGGCCGCTGATCTCGTCGACTCGAAATCCGTTCCGCTCGAGCAAGCTGCGGATCTCGTGGAGCGCGTACAGCCGGACGGAATAGTAGCGGTCGTTCTGCTGACCACTGTGACTCGCCACCCGGCGCTTGACGCGCAGGCGCGACGCCTCGTAGTCGAAATCGGTTTCTTCCATGCACACCGCGCCATCGACCTCGAACCACACCTGGTTCGGTTGCGAGCTGATCAGGAAATCGCGGTTGACGACCTCGAGCAGCAGCATGCCGTTCGGCCGCAGCGCACGGTGGAACTGGCGGATCGTTCGTTCGTTGTCCTCTTCGCTGAAGTATCCGAAGGTGGTGCCCCAACAAAGAAGCGCGTCGAATGGCTCCTCGAACGTGATATCGCGCATGTCGCCGCGAATGAAATCGATTTGCAGACCTCGATCCTCGGCTTCGTCGTAAGCGCGAGAGATCATGGTCGCCGAGATGTCCAACCCCACCATGTGGTAGCCGCGCGCGGCGAGCTCGACTGTCTGCGCGCCGAGCCCACAACCCGCATCAAGGACACGAGCTCCCACCGGCACGCGAAGCGCTCGCTCGATGAAGTCGCACTCGACCGCGACCTCTTTGGGCGTCGCGGTTCGGACCGTCCGCAGATACGCTTCACCGAAGAAGTGCTCGTACCAAGGCGCGTCGCCGTCTTGCTCCACCTCGGGCACTCTGCTCTCCGTCGATTCGGCCGGGGGTGGCGGCGGCTTGGGAATCGGGATCATCATCTCCGCGGCCTGGTCGGCCGGGGGCGCGATATCGCTTCGCGACAGTACGTCCGCGTCCTCGAGGAAGAGCTCTTCGGGAGGCTCGCTGTACCGCGGCTCGACTGCTGGCGCCGAAGACACCTTCGGCGACGGGTGCTCGGGCGGCGCGTCGCTGAAGTGGACCTCGATCCCCGGATCGGAGAGGTCGTCCGGCTCGATGTCGACATCGCTCTCAGCGCCGAGCGGGTCTGGCTCCGTCATGAACGTAGGCTCCGTCGGATCTCGATCCTGGATGAAGTCGAGCGCTGCCGTCACGCTGCTCGCCGCATCGAGCTCGACCACGTTGGAGAGATCGGCGGCGGCGCCGTTACCGCCCGTCTCCACAGATTCGTCGAGCGCACTCGCGTGCCCGATGTCCGTGATAGGCACGCGCAGCGCGCGGCGCCGACGTGAAGAACGTAGGCTCTCCGACTTGTCGACGGACTCGCCGCTCATCGGACGCCTCCTCTTGCCATGCACTCGCCCATGCGGACCGCGGCGCCGCGCTCCGCCACAATCTCGAGCTTGCATTCGGGCGGCGTCATGACGATGGCCGTCGAGCCCATGTGGAACACACCGAGCTCGTCTCCACGATCGCGGGGGATCGGTGAATCCGCGTAGCTGCGCACGCCAGGCTCGTGCCCGCGGTTCGTCTCTAGTTCGTCAAAGCTCAAGCCGATGCGCCCCACACCGATCGCCCCCACCATAATCGTCGTTACCGTCCCGTGAACATTCCCCTCCTGCACAATAGCAAGACGTTCGTTCCTGGCGAAAAGCTGGGGGATATGATCCGTTCCGATGCGATTCACCGGGTACAAAGTGCCGGGAACGTACCGAACGTACTGCACGCTTCCGCAGGTCGGCGCGTGTACGCGGTGGTAGTCCCGCGGCGACAGGTAGACGATGAAGTAGTGTCCGCCCTCGTACTTGGCTGCCGCGCTCGCGGCTCCGAGCAAGTCGGCTGCCGTGTACGGCTGCCCCTTCACGATGAGCTCGCCCATCGTCGAAATGGTCCCGAGGTCCTCGATGCGCCCATCTGCGGGAGAGGCGATGGCCCGAGGATCGGGATCGACAACCCTCGCGCCGTCGACCAGCCTCCGCGTGAAGAAGTCGTCAAAGGTTCGAAACCCGCCCCCAGGCATCTCGACCTCGCTCAGGTCGACGTCGTAGATACGGACGAAAGCCCGTACGGCGGCGTCCACGATCGGCTTGGGAGCCCGAGCCGACGTAAGCGTGCCGAGCGCCCTGCTCAGCCGCTTGCGCGGAAGAACACGGACCATCTGCGCGGCCAGTCGTGAAGCACTCCTCCCCATGAACCCGTGCTGTCGACGAAGGGTATCTGACCCGGTGACATCGCGTCAAACAGGTGCGATCCAATAAATCTTCGAAATCTTGGAGGTTTCGGACGGCGGACACAAGAACGCCCCGCCGGGCTCTGGTCCCGACGAGGCGCCCCCAAACACTAGCGTCGACTAGACCGCTGCTTCGCCGCGCTCGCCGGTACGAATTCGCACGGACTCTTCGATGCCGGACACGAAAATCTTACCGTCACCGATTCGGCCGGTCTTCGCGGCGTTTTCTACCGCTTCGATCACTTGGGCGACCAGCGAATCGGGAACGACGATTTCCACCTTCACCTTCGGGACGAAGTCGACCACGTACGCGGACCCCCGATAGACCTCCCGCTTACCACCCGTGCGGCCGAATCCTTTGACCTCCGTCACGGTCATGCCTTTGATGCCTACCTCGTTGAGGGCGTCCTTCACCTCATCGAGCTTGAAAGGCTTTATAATGGCTTCCACCTTCTTCATGGGACCTCCGAAACTTCAAGCAGCCCAACGAGAACCGCCGATGCAAGAGGATGTACCCCTCGATTATTTCTGAATTGTTTCGTAGCCGTAAATACGAAGGGGTGGGGGTCGTTTGCTGGTTGAAGGGGTGGAAAGCGGTCGCCAACGCGAGTGGCGGCGGGAGGTTGAGTAATATCCACCCGCCCGGACGCCTTCGGCGTCTGTTTGGTTTAACATCATCCGACCCGCCCACCCCCACCGCGTAATCCTCCCTCCGCGCGCTTTGCTCCGCTCGCGCTTGGCGGCGCGTTCGCGCCGGGCTTCGCCGTTCCGGCTCGCGGGTTGCTGTCTTCTGCGGTGGGGAGGGCTGGTGGCGTGGGTTGGTTTAGTTATCTCCACCCGCCCACCCCCACCGCGTAATCCTCCCTCCGCGGCACTCGCTTCGCTCTGCCTTGGCGGCGCACTTGCGCCGGGCTTCGCCCTTCGGGCTCGCGCTGCCGCGCATGGCTTGTGAACTGGGTCTTCTGCGTGCACGCACCGTCGCAACCCTTTGGATGCACAGAGTCGTCCATCAGGGTCTCGGAAAAACGCGATGGGGGTTGGAGCGGGCGTGCGAAGTGACAATCGGCACGACAGCAACCACCCCCGATTGGCGCGCCGCCCGAGGCGAGGCTTGCGTGGCCCGACCCTCCCT
>JAHEEE010000047.1 GCA_024640845.1 Myxococcales bacterium
AGGCCGCGCAAGCCGCCCTCGGACGGCGCGCCAATCGCGGTGGCTGCGGTCTTGCGATTGGCACTTCGTACGCCCGCTCCACCCCCTGTCGCGTTTTTCCGAGCCCCTTATGAACGACTCTTTGCGAAAGAAGGGCTGCGACAATGTGTGCACCCAGAAGACCCGGGTCCAAGACATGCGCGGTAGCGCGAGCCCGAAGGGCGAAGCCCGGCGCCAACGGCGCCGCCAAGGCCCGGCGAAGCCCGGGCCGCGGAGGGAGGATTACGCGGTGGGGGTGGGCGGGTGGACCTTAACCAAACCAAACCACGCCATCATCTCTCCCCACCGCCTCACCACAGCAACCGCGAGCCGGAACGGCGAAGCCCGGCGCGTAGCGCCGCCAAGGCAGAGCGAAGCGAGTGCCGCGGAGGGAGGACTACGGGTGGGGGTGGGCGGGTGGACATTAGTGGACATTAACTAAGGCGTCCGGGCGGGCGTAACCAAACCATATAGGAGTGCGTATTCGATCGGCGACGCCAGCTTTTCGCTCGTCATATAGACCGTCATCACGAGCTGCCCGGATGCGTTGAAGCTGTAGGTCGACTTTCGTTTCGCGTGCTCGAACACGAAGAACTGGATGATCTGCTCAGGTTCGAGCTCGTAGTGAAGCTTTGAATCGCGTCCGTTCGGGCCGACCAGCTCGCGCTCGCTTCCATCCATGGGCGCTACTGCCGAGTACTCCCCCATGACGATCGAGACCTTGTCTCCAACGCGCGAGATCTCGATCCGCTGAGGGAGCTCCTGGTGATTCGCTAGGCGATTCGCAGCGATTTTCCGACCGAGCCAACCGAGGCTCGTGACAGCCGCATCGATCGATTTTTGGATCGTCGCATGGTTCTTTTCGGGATCTCCCACGTAGCGGTATTCCCCTGCAAGAAGCTCGACGACAGAGACCGCGATCGGGGGCTCGTCGATCGACTGCGCGCTCGTAATCGCGGCCGCGGCGAGCCACCCTACCAACGACAATCCGAAAGCGCGTTTCACGGAGACGACTATCGGGCGGGACGCCCGGGCGTCGAGGTGCACACGGGTCTCGGAAAAACGCGATAGGGGTTTCACGGGACGGCTCGGCTTGCATAGGTGGCCGGAAGAACTGGGAGGGTCAGGCCACGCAAGCCTCGCCTCGGTGCGGCGCGCCAATCGGGGCTGATTGCCGTCATGCCGATTGTCACTTCGCACGCCCGCTCCAACCCCTATCCCGTTTTTCCGAGCCCCTTATGAACGACTCTTGGCATCAAAAAGGACTGCGACAATGTGTGCACGCAGAAGACCCGGGTCACAGAACACGCGCGGCAGCGCGAGCCGGAACGGCGAAGCCCGGCGCAAGTGCGCCGCCAAGCCCAAGCGAAGCGTCGGGCGCGGAGGGAGGACTACGCGGTGGGGGTGGGCGGGTCGGATGTTACTAAACCAAACCAGCCCTCCCCACCGCCTCACTCAAGCCAACCCAATCCCGGTTTGGAGCAACTGCGTCGCTGCCAGAGCCAATTTGCGTGCCTCTTCCGAGTCGAGGTTGCGGACGCGTGGATGCCGGTCGGCGATCATGCGGGCCAGGCCGTGGGTCAGGGCTTCGCTCGTGAGCGCGATCAGCTCCGGGTCGGCGTCAGGGATGAGGCCCGCATTCTGCCCCTCGATGATGAGCGCGATCAACTTCAGGCGGCGCTCATCGTCGACCTGCCCCAAGAAACGGCCCGAGATCGCTGAACGGCTGTGGACCAGCCCAAAAAGCACGGGGTGCTCGGCTGCGTAGCGCACGTAAGCAACCGTCATCGCCCGGAACTGGGTGAGCGCATCGCCGCATTCGACGGCTACCTCGTCGAGCCGGCGATCGATTTCCGCCCCAGCCTTCGCTGCAATGGCGTCGAGCAACACCTGCTTGTCGGGGAAGTGCCGAAAAGGCGCCGCTGAGGACACGCCCGCCTCCCGGGCGAGCGCGCGCATGCTGATCGCCTCCGGTCCCTCTTCGTCGACGAGTCGAAACGCCGCCTCGAGCAGCGCCTCCCGCAGATTCCCATGATGATATCGCTTCTCGCCCACTCCCTCTCCGAATCCAGCGCCTCTGCCTGCACAACGTAGCATCAGATGTTATCGCTGCTTACTTTTCGTTCATGTCGATCTAAGCGTCGCTAACTTATCGAAGCAGCGCTCACTTCAGCAACTCTAATCCAACTCAGAGCATATGTTAGCAACGCTTACGCCGCGTCGGGGCCGGATGTTAGCGCCGCTTAGATCGCAGACGCCCTACCTGCAGACCTTCCTCGAGAAGTCGCACTTATAGCCGTATGGGCAGTCGCTGCTGTCCGTGCATTCCAGGAGCTCGCACACGCCGCTATCCTCATCGCAGTACTTTGGCGGGGCGCAGGAGTGCAGGTGGCAAGAGATCTCGCCCCGAGACGGGCGAGAGCTTCGCGGCTCCGTCTCCTCGCTGCTCTGAGTGGCCGCGGTCGTCCCCTGGTCGCCATGCGGTCTGCCGCAACCCACTGTGACAAACGCGAGGCAAAGGCCCGAAACGGCCATCACCGAGAGCTGTCGCCATATCGCGCGCATTTCCGGAGGATGATGATAGGTTTGGGGGGTGGCGGCAAAGCACATTCTGGCGTGCATCGATTTCTCCGAGCAGTCCAAGGTCGCGCTCTCGGAAGTCGGCGAGTACGCGAGGGCCAACGGGAGCAAGGTCACGCTGATCCACATTGCCGACCCGCGGAGCTTCATTCCGCCGCAAGCGGTGCTCGAGCCCCCGGCGGCAACCGATCGCCAATCCCATGAGGCCGCGCTCGCGTCACTGCGAGATGCGCACCTCGGGGGAATCGAGGTGGAGCTCGCCGTCGTCGAGGATCACGCACCCGCCCGAGCGATCTGCGACTACGCGCGCGACCATGGCGTCGATCTCATCGTGCTCGGCTCGCACGGCCGTGGCGGCATGGAGCGTTGGCTCATCGGCAGCGTTGCCGAGCGCGTCGTCCGGCATGCAGACGTCAACGTATACGTAGTACGGCGCTGACTTCAAACGGGTCCCCGACCCTGATACGCTGCGCGGATGGGGCACCGGCGAGCATGGTCGATCTTGGGCAATTCACAGCGCCTCGACGGCGGCGCGATGTTTGGCAACGCGCCGCGCGCGCTTTGGCGCAAGTGGGTCGAGCCTGACGAGCTCAATCGAATCCCCCTCGCATGCCGGGCTCTGCTGATCGAGGACGGGAACCGCAAGATTCTATTCGAAACCGGCATCGGCGCGTTCTTCCCACCACAGCTGCGCGACCGGTTCGGTGTGCAGGAGGAGCGGCACGTCTTGCTCGACAATCTCCAGAAGGCCGGGTTCTCCGACGCAGACATCGACTGCGTAGTTCTGTCGCACCTTCACTTCGATCATGCGGGAGGATTGCTCAGCGCGTACGAGCCCGACGAACCCATGCGGCTCCTGTTTCCGAACGCGAACTTCATCGTGAGCTGGGACGCGTTCCAACGCGCGAAGCATCCACACGCGCGCGATCGAAAGTCGTTCATCCCCGAGCTACCACCGCTTCTGGAGGAAAGCGGTCGTCTCGAGATCGTCAAAGGTCATCGCTCGGACGCGCTCGGCGCCGATTACAAGCTTTGGCTCTCGGACGGCCACACACCCGGTCTGATGCTCAGCGAAATCCCGGGCAAGGATGGACCGGTCGTGTTCGCGGCGGACCTGATTCCCGGGCGCGCATGGGTCCATCTGCCCATTACGATGGGATACGATCGCTACCCGGAACGCTTGATCGACGAGAAGACCGACTTGCTCACCCGGTTGCTCGAAGCACGAGGGAGGCTGTTTTTCACGCACGACCACGAAGTCGCCCTGGGTCGTCTCGGCCGAGATGACAAAGGGCGGTTTTTCGCCGAAGAGACATGGGCAGAGCTGTCGGGCACCACCCTCTGAGTCGCGTGGTAGAGTATCGGAATGCCCCTCGACAACGGTGACGGCTCGAAGCGAATCGAAAGCGGCGAAGACTACATCGCGAGCCTTCGGGGCCGCAACCTCCGGGTGTTCCTCTTTGGAGAGCTCGTCGAGGAGCCGGTGGACCACCCGATGATTCGCCCATCGATCAACGCCGTGGCGGCGACCTACGACTTGGCCCTACGCGAGCCCGACGTCGCGACCGTCGAATCGCCATCGACCGGGAAGCGAATCAACCGCTTCCTCCACGTTGCTCAGAGCGCCGCTGATCTCGTCGCGCAGAACATGATGCAGCGAAAGCTCGGCCAGAAGACGGGCACCTGTTTTCAGCGTTGCGTAGGCATGGACGCGTTCAATGCGCTCCATTCCGTAACGTACGAGATCGACGAGAAGTACGGAACGAGCTATCACGAGCGCCTTCAAGCATTCCTATCGGAGATGCAGGAGCACAACTATGTCGTCGGCGGCGCGATGACCGACGTGAAGGGCGACCGCAGCAAGGCGCCGCACGAACAGGCCGATCCGGACCTCTTCGTTCACGTGACCAAGAAGAACGAAGAGGGTGTGTGGCTCAAAGGAGCAAAGGCGCATCAGACGGGCTGCATCAACTCGCATTGGATCATCGCGATGCCCACGATGCGCCTCGGCCCGAAGGACGAAGACTACGCGATCGTTGCAGCCTTCCCCGTCGATGCCCCTGGAATCACTTACATTTACGGCCGACAATCGTGCGATACGAGGAGCATGGAAGGCGGGTCGATCGACGTCGGCAACGCGGAGTTCTCGGGTCAGGAAGCCATGGTCGTCCTCGACGAGGTCTTCGTCCCCTGGAGCCACGTATTCATGCACGGCGAATACGAGTTCGCATCCATGCTCGTCGAACGCTTCACGTGCTACCACCGCAGAAGTTACGTCTGCAAGACCGGTGTCGGTGACGTTCTGATCGGCGCCGCGGCGCAGATCGCGGAATACAACGGCGCCGACAAGGCCTCGCACGTGAAAGACAAGCTCGTCCAAATGACGCACCTCAACGAGACGATGTACGCCGCCGGTATCGCGTCGTCTCATCAGGCGAAGCCGATGAAGTCCGGGTGCTATTTGAACGACGACATGCTCGCCAACGTGTGTAAGCACCACGTGACGAAGATGCCGTTCGAGATCGGGCGCCTGGCGCAAGACCTGGCAGGCGGATTGGTGAGCACGGCACCGTCGGAAAAAGAGCTGAGCCACCCGGAGCTCGGTGCGTTGCTCGAGAAATATTTGAAGGGTCGGGCCGATGTGCCGACCGAGGCGCGCATCCGCATCCTTCGGCTGATCGAGAACATGACCATGGGCCGAAACGCCGTTGGCTACCTCACCGAATCACTGCATGGCGCAGGCTCTCCCCAGGCCCAGCGGATTCAGATTGGCAGGCAGATGGATCTCCCGGCAAAGAAGAGCCTCGCTCGTAAGCTAGCCGGCGTCGATCCACGTGACGACGACTAGTCGACCTTTCCATCGACGGTAGACCGGATGAGGTCGAACGATTCACGCTGGCCTTCGAGGGCAGCCGGAAAACCTAGCGGAAGCGCGTCGAATTGAATACGGTACGCGCGATGGGGAAACGGGGCCTCCAATTGGCGGCGATTGCCTGGCTCGTGACGTTGCTCTTTTCCTGCGACCTCAACGCCACCGCCGAGCCGCCGCGGGCGGAGCCGCCGGCAGCTTCAGAAGTGGCGCGGGTCGACAAGCCCGCATCTCGCGAATCACGAAACGCGGCGGTCGAGAAAGAGGGGCTACTGGTCGGCGAGTTCTCGCTGGCCCCGAACCCGGTGATCGATGGAGACACGATTCGAGTCGAGGGCATCGAGACATCGATTCGCCTCCTATCGCTCGACACAGAGGAGCGCTTCCACGGGAACGCGGAGCGCGCGGCTGCAACGAAGGACTTCGAAGGCTATTTGAAGACCAGGCGCGACGACGCGAAGCGGCCGCGGAAGACGGGCACTCCCATGGGAGAAGAGGCAACCAAGTTTGCGAAGTCGTTCTTCGATGGCGCGGAGTCCGTCCGGCTCGAGCGCGATGATCCGAAGGAGATTCGCGGCCATTTCGGCCGACCTCTCGCCTATGCCTTCGTCGAGAAGGACGGTCGCTGGACCAGCTACAACGTCGAATGCGTCCGCGCTGGCATGAGCCCGTACTTCACCAAGTACGGCTACTCGCACCGTTTTCACAATCAACTCACACACGCCGAAGCCGAGGCGAGGGAAGCCCAACGCGGCATCTGGAATTCAAAGGCGCAGGCCTACGGCGACTATGAGGAGCGCAAGGCGTGGTGGAATGCGCGGGCCGACTTCATCCGCGCCTTCGAACACGAAGCCAATCGACGGAGCGACTTCATCTTGCTTTCCCATTGGGACGCACACAATCGACTCGAGGCGAATCTCGGAAAGGAGGTGACTGTCCTATCGACCGTCGATCGCATCAGACACTTCAAGGGGCTGGTGCGGGTCTCTCTCGACATGGAGCCCAAGCGCCCCTTTCCGATCATCTTTTTCGACAGGGCGGCGTTCTACGAGAGCGGGGTGGCCGACTACGAGGGTGAGCCCATTCGGGTGCGCGGCCGTGTCGAGCGGTACACGAAGGGAAACTACAGCACGCTTCAGATCGTAGTCGATGACCCCGCCCAGGTGACCACCCCCGAGCTTCCCGGCGGGAGTTGACGAAACTCCCGTCGTGATCGGCCGATAACCCGCCAAACCAAAACGGCCGGAGGTCGAGATGACGGGATTGCCAAGTTGGGCGCGCGGGTTCGCGTGCCTCTCAGTGTCTTTTTGCGCGTGCGGGCAGGAGGCGCTCACGGTCGACTACGGCTGCAGTGACATTGCGCTCGGGGATCTCGTGCTGACCGAGATACACGCCAATCCGGACGGCCCCGATGGCGACCGCGAGTACATCGAGTTTTTCAACGCGAGCCCCTCATCTCTTTCGCTCGCGGGCATCACGTTGACGGCGAGTCGAGCCGATGGCGGGAGCCCGAAGAGTCATCGACTGCTCGAGGGCGCGCTCGACGCGGGCGACTATTTCGTCGTTGGCAACGCAGCAGGCGCAACCCCCGTCGAGCACATCGACTACAGCTACGGCAACGCCCTCGGTAGCCTCCGCAACTCCGACGGGAGCGTGTCGCTCTGGTGCGGCGACCGGCTCGTCGACCGGGTCTCGTATACCCGGACGAAAGACGGTCGGGCGCAAGAGCTCGACGGTGATCTGGCGCCCCACCACGAGACGAACGACGACCCGAACGCCTGGTGTGCAACGCCCGAGGGCGTCACCGGGCTCGGAGATGGGAACTTCGGCACGCCGGGGCGGCGCAATAGCTCATGCGCGATCGCGCCCTTGGAGGGGACCTGCGTAGAGGGCGGCTCGGCCCGCGCCATCGTGACTCCTCGTGCGGAAGACGTGCGGATCACCGAGTGGATGGCGAACCCTGCAGGGCTCGATGCCGATTTCGAGTGGGTCGAGGTCGCTTTTGACGCAGAGGCCGATCTCAACGGGCTCCAACTCGGGCCTTCCACCGAGGATCTGAGGGTCGTGGTAGACGGAAATGCTTGTTTTCGGGTCGACGCGGGGGCTCTGGTCGTCTTCGGGGCGAGCCCGGCGGCGGCTCCCCGCGTCGACGCGGATCTCGGCTTCAGCTTGGGGAACTCCGGCAGCCGAAACATCGCAGTCGGCCTGGACGGCGTCGTCTTCGACCTCGTGCGCTACGACGAAACGACCGAAGGCGCGGCATGGCAGGTCGGACAAGAGCGCGGGCTCTGCCTCGCGGGGGCACCAGACGAGTACGCCCCAGACAACTTCGGCACGCCCGGAGAGCCGAACCCCCCTTGTCCGCCGCTTCTCGAAGAAGGCATGTGCCTCGATGACGGCGCCCCACGCAAAATCGTCAGCCCCTCGGTCGGACAAGCCCAAATCACGGAATGGATGGCCGACCCGGCTGCGGTCGAGAACCGCTTGGGCGAGTGGGTCGAGGTTCGGCTGGATGCCCCTGTCGACTTGAACGGGCTCACCTTGGCGGACCTCACGGACTCCGCATCGACTGTGGAGAGCGACGACTGTCTGGCGGTGCCGGCCGGCACACATGTGGTTTGGGCGCGCTCCTTTGATTCGTCGGTCAACGGGGGAGTCGAGGGCGTTTTCGCCGAGCTCTCGCTCTCCCTGAACAACCGAAACGAGACGATCACACTGAGCGTTGGCGGCGCGGTCCTCGATTCGGTCGTGTATGCGCGCTCGGAGGCGGGAGCAGCGACTCAAGTGGACCCGCTCGGGAAGGTCTGCACCGCGTCGACTCGCTACGGGGACGGCGATCTCGGGACGCCTGGTTCGCCGAATTCGTGGTGCATCTAGGGTGGGCTCTGCTCGTCACGTGCGTAGCGGTCTTCGCGCCGAGAAGCGCCGGGGCCGTTCGATACGAGGTTTTCATCGACGTCGAGACGGAGGAAGAGCTCTACGAGCTGCTGTTCAGCAGCCAGATCTCCGAGCGGTCGTTCGACGCGCTGCTGCTCCTTCACCAAACTCGGGTCGAGCTGAATCGCGCGAGCCGGGAGCGGCTCTATCTACTCCCGAATCTCGACTACGCCGACGTCGATCGGATCCTCGCGTACCGCGAAGAGGCGGAGACGATCCATGCGTTGGGCGACTTGGTCGCTGCCGGCGTTCTCGATCCTGAGGTGAGCGATTCGCTTCGAGCCTTCGTCTCGGTTCGCGCGCTCGCCCCTCGCGAAGACCGCATGGATGGTTTCGTTCGCACACAGGCTCGCTGGACTGGCCGATACGACCGACTGCCGCCCGCTGCCGCGATCCAGGCGCGCGTACGAGGCCCACGCAGCCTCGACGCTGGTGTCCTTGGCACTCTGACTCGAAATCGGGTTCGACGGGCTCGTTGGGACACGGCGAGAAACGGATTCAGCGTGGAGCCCGAGAGTGTCCGCTTCGAAGTGCCCAAGGCCTACATCGCCTGGGAAGATGAGCGATGGGAGATCATAGTAGGCACATATCGCATCGGGTTCGGGCAGCGCCTGACCTTCGATCTAAGCGGCCAGGCGACTCCAAATGGGCTCTTCGGAGACTATGAGCTTCGCCGAGGCAACGAGCTCGCGCTTCGATGCCGACGCGCGGCGGGGGAGCTCCCCCTCGGGCCTTGCCCCGAAGCCCCGGTCGTGCGTGTGACACCGGACTTCACTTGGACGAACCGCCTAACCGGCGTAGGGGCCGGTCTGAAACGCGTGCCGCTTGGGAAGGGCTGGCTGCAAGCGTACGTCTGGGGTTCGTACCAAATGCACCGAGTCGCTGGGAACGAGGTGGTGCACGCCGGGAGGTGCGCCGATCCACGACAGGACGACGACCCGGGCTGCGCTCCGCCCCCGGTCTACGTGCGAAGCGGCGACAGACATGCACCGGCGGCAACGGTCTCGTACGCGAGCTTGCCGACCATCCTGGGTGAAGGGCTCGCTGGTGCAAACGCAAGCTACTTCTGGGACGCGCGGACGCACGTCGGTGTCACGGGCTACGGCGCCATGCCGAAGTGGCGAGTGGAGGGGGTAACGCTCGGCTTCCAGGAGCACGCGTCGAGGCCGTTCGGTGGTGCCTTCGGAGCGGTTGGCGTGAACGCGGCAGCGGGGTTTCGTCGTCAAGACTTCCTGGCAGAGGTCACTCGGAGCTTCGACCAAGAGGCGGGCGGCAACGGAGGGTACGGCGCGATCCTGAGGAGTGTGACGACGCTTGCAGCGGGCGAGGTCGACGTGTCCGCGCGCTACTACGGGGTCCGTTTTGCAAATCCGTACGCCCGGCCCATCTCCTCGCCCGACGAGCGCGACGGGCTCAGGGCGAGAGACGAGGCGGGGCTCAGGGTTCGCACCGCCACGGAGCTAGGCCCCCGCCTCGGTCTTCGAACACTCGGCGATGCCTGGCGAAGCCCATCCTCAGGTCGGCTCCACGGCCTGCTCTTCGCTCGAGTCGACGTGCGGATCTCGACGGCGTGGAGCTGGGCTTCGTGGGCGGAGCATCGGAGCACGGCACAGAAGACGCTCTGGGCGATGCTCGTCGGGTTCACGCCGATGCGCCGCGTCGCACTCTCTTGGCAGGTCCAGCATCGATGGCTCGATGCTTCGGTCGGGTCGAGGCGGCGGCAGCGAGATCTCGGAGCGATTTGCAATCTCACGACGCGTCCGATCGACCGACTGCGTCTTCGCGTTCGGATCCGATACGACTTCGAAGACCTGTTCGACGCCCGCAGGCTTCCGCAGACTCTCTGGGGCGTTGTCGAAGCGGCGCTCACGACACGTCAGCGCGACACGCTTCGCGTTCGCTACGACGTGCGCGCCCACCTAGACCGAAGAGAGTCCACCCTTGCGCGGCTGCCCAACCCGGAACATTGGCTTTGGCTCGAGTACGTGTTTCGGTACTAGGCCGCCCACATCGCGGTCGCGAGCTAGCTACTTCCTGTTGGCCTTGCGTTCGGCGACCTCGGCCTGAACCTTCTCGACGATGTTCCGTGGCGCGGGCGCGTAGTTCTTGAACTCCATCGAGAACTGGCCTCGGCCCGACGTTGCCGAACGAAGGTCGCCGATGTAGCCGAACATCTCGCTGAGCGGAACGTCCGCTTTGATGCGGACGTTGGTGTGACCCTTCTCTTGCGAGTTGACGATTCCTCGGCGGCGGTTGAGGTCACCGATGACGTCGCCGACGTTGGCGTCGGGGACGAAGACATCGACCTTCATGATCGGCTCGAGAAGCTGGGGCCCCGCCTTCGGCATACTCTGGCGGAATGCGGCCCTGGCCGCGGTCTCGAAAGCCATCTGCGAAGAGTCGACCGCGTGAAAGCCACCGTCTGTCAGCGTGAGCTTGAAGTCGAGGAGTGGGAAGCCGCAGAGCGGGCCCTCCTCCATCATGGTCTTGAAGCCCTTCTCGACCGAGGGGATGTATTCCTTTGGAATGTTGCCACCCGTGATCTTCGACTCGAAGACGAATCCTTCGCCCGGCTCGGCCGGCTCGATCGTGTAATCGATCTTCGCGTACTGGCCCGAGCCGCCGGTCTGCTTCTTGTGGGTGTAGCTGTCGGAAATGGGCTTGGTCACCGTCTCGCGGTAGGCGACCTGTGGGGCTCCCACGTCGACCGCGACACCATGGCTTCGGCGAAGGATGTCGACCTTGATGTCGAGATGAAGCTCACCCATGCCCTTGAGGATCGTCTCGCCCGACTCCTGATCGACCTCGACCCGGAAGGAAGGATCCTCGGCGATCATCTTGCCGAGCGCCGTACCGAGCTTCTCGCTATTGGCCTTGTCCTTGGTGCTGACGGCCACCGAAATGACCGGGTCCGGGAAGACCATGGGCTCGAGCGTCGCGGGCTGCTTCACGTCCGCGAGAGTGTGCCCCGTGCGAACGTCCTTGAGGCCGACCATCGCGACGATGTCACCGGCCTGAACGCTATCGACGATCGTGCGATCGTCGGCATGCATCTCGACCATGCGGCCGATGCGCTCGTTCTTCCCGGTGAAGGTATTCACCAGCGTATCGCCCTTGTTGATCGTGCCTGAGTAAACACGAACGAACGTCAGCGCACCAAAACGGTCATCCATGATCTTGAATGCGAGCGCGCGCACGGGCTTGCTCGCATCGACGATCGCGAACTCGCCGGTCTCGTGCCCCTCGATGTCGATCTCGGGCTGCGGCGGAACCTCGGTCGGGTCGGGAAGATAGTCGACGACAGCGTCGAGAACGAGCTGAATGCCCTTGTTCTTGAACGCCGAACCGCAGTAGGTCGGGAAGAAGACGAGGTCGCGTGTGCCCTTGCGGATGCACTCCTTGATCGTGTCTAGATCTGGCTCATTGCCATCGAGATACTGCTCCATCGCATCGTCATCCTGCTCGACGGCGCTCTCGATGAGCTCGAAGCGGTACTTCTCCACCAGCTCTTTCATGTCCTCGGGAACTTCCTGGATTTCGAAGTTCTCGGGGAGGCCGGTGTCATCCCAGACGTATGCCTTCCGGGTGAGTAGGTCGACCACGCCGGCGAACTCCCCCTCGGTCCCGATCGGCAACACCATGACCAACGGCTTTGCGTCCAGCACCCCCTTGATCTGATCGAGCACACGATAGAAGTCCGCGCCAAGGCGGTCGAGCTTGTTGACGAAGATCAGTCGAGCGACCTTCGACTCGTTCGCGTAGCGCCAGTTGGTCTCTGACTGCGGCTCGACGCCGCCCGAACCGCAAAAGACGCCAACGCCGCCGTCGAGCACCTTCAACGAGCGGTAGACCTCGATGGTGAAATCGACGTGGCCAGGCGTGTCGATGATGTTGAGCTGATGGTCCTTCCAGAAGCACGTCGTCGCTGCGGACTGAATCGTGATGCCGCGCTCTTGCTCCTGCTCCATGAAGTCGGTAGTCGCCGCGCCGTCGTGAACCTCGCCGATTTTGTGGATCTTGCCGGTGAGCTTGAGGATACGCTCCGTGGTCGTCGTCTTGCCGGCGTCGACGTGGGCGAAGATGCCGATGTTTCGGTATTTACTGAGGTCTTTCATTCTTTTGCTCGTCTACAGGCCCTTTGGCCACGCGCCGGATACCCCGAACCCCCGGTTTTGCAAGCCCACGCCGCCAAGCTCGGCGAATTCGGGGAAAAACCGGCAGAAATCACCGCCGCTTACCAGTCTTCCTTGAACGGGCGAACGTCGGTCTCGAAGGTCCACGCCGACTTAGGCTGAGTCGCGAGGTGGTAGACGGTTTCGGCGATGTCGCTCGGGCGCAGAGATCCCTCTTCCCCGCTCTGATCGTCCGTCCCAATCATTCCGTCCACGATGACGACGGCCACATGGATTCCCTCGGGGCCGAGCTGCCGGGCAAACGACTGAGCCAGGCTTCGCTGCGCGGCCTTCGCTTGGGCAAAGGCCGCTGTGAACGGCTTGCCCCGAAGAGAAGCGGTCGCACCGGTCACGATGATCGCCCCGGCCCCCTTCTTCCGCATTGGATCAACCACTTCCCGCGTGCTCTGGAGAAGCCCCCGGACGTTGATCTGCCAGCCTTTTTCGAAGGCCTCATCGGGGACTTCCTCGAATAGACCAAACTGACCTGAGCCAGCGTTGTACAAGAGCACGTCGACATCGCCGAGATCCTCCCGAACCTGTGCGAAGGCACGCTTGATTGCAGCGGGATCGCTCACATCGCAGGCATAGGCTTTGCCTTCGAGCGCCTCCGCCAACTTGCTCGAATAGTCCGTCGATCGGGAAAGAAGAGCAACCGAATAGCCCTCATTCGCGAAACGAGTGGCGAATGCTCGCCCGTTCTTCGGTCCAATTCCAACTACGACACATACTGGTTTGCGCATGTGGGGAGTCTAGAGCCCGGCGCTCGAAAGCCTATAGGGGAAGCGGTCCTCAGCGTTCGATAGCGCCTCGCCGTGAACTCAGTTGTTCCACCTTGCTCCTCAGCCGAGCGTTCCCGTGCCGGGGTGCTTGCACCCAACCGAAAAAACGAGAACCGAGAGGAAGATCCGAAGAACGAAGCTCATCTCAGGTGCCCATGACGCGCGAAGCGGCTCCCGAACGGTGTTGGTCCCATTCACTCGTAGAGCTTGACGACCTTCACACCCTCGGTCGCCTGCATGCACAAGTCACAAAGGGTGCACTCGTCGACATTCTCTTCGACGACTTCGACGGTGTTAGGCGCGGAGCCGGGCTTGAAGATCTTGACGGGGCAGACCTCGACGAGCTTCTGGGCGAGGCCCGACGTTTTTTCGATGACGCTGTTGTCGACATCTACGCGTATGAACATGGCCATGATGGTTCCTCTGCCCCTCAGTTTCCGATTCGCTCTCGGACGAGACCTGGGATGTCGCCGATCTCTTCCGCCACCGAAATGCCAGCCTCCCGCATCCGACGCATCTTGTCGGCTGGAGAATCGACCTTCTTGTTCACGACTGTGCCGGCGTGGCCGAAGCTCATACCCGGCATCTCATCCATGAATCGCCCCGCGACGAACGCAACGATCGGCAGCCGGCTGTCGTTTTCCTTCGTCCAGCGCGCCAGCTCCGCCTCCGCCGTGCCGCCCGGCTCGGAGTAGACGACGACGGCCTTCGTGTCCTCATCCGCCTCGAAAAGCGGAATCAGGTCGGCGTAGGTGGACCCGATCACGGGGTCGCCGCCAATCGAGATCGCGGTGCTCACACCGAGGCCCGACAAAGTCAGAGCGTTGCAGATCTCGGTGGTCATTCCGCCCGACCGCGACATCACTCCGACGACACCGGGCTTGAAAGCCTTTCTGCAATCGACTGCGGGACCGCCGAGGCTGCCAAAGCGGCAGACGTCGGGAACGATGATCCCGAGACAGTTGGGTCCGATCAGGCGCGCCCCGTGAAGATCGGCGTACTCGACGATCGCGGAGGCGTCCTTTCGGGGAATCCCCTCGGTGATGATGATGATCTCCTTGATGCCGGCGTCGATCGCTTCGTACGCAGCGTCGGGCGCAAACGCGAGGGGCACCGTGATGATCGTCCCGTCGACGCGCTCTTTGTCGGTGATCTCGCGCACGGTGTCGTAAACCGGAACGCCATAGACCTCGCGGCCCCCCTTCCCGGGTGTGACGCCACCGATGATCTTCGAGCCGTACTGCAAGCACTCACGGGTGAAGTTCAACGCCTCGCGCCCGGTGATGCCTTGAACGATGAACTGAAAGTCTTCGTGAACGATGACAGCCATGGCTCTACCCGACCTTTTCGACGGCACGCCTCGCCGCTTCACTGATGGACACCGTGCGATCGCAGTACTCGACGCCGTATTTTTCGAGGATCTTCGCGGCGTCTGCCTCCCAGGCGCCAGGTACGCGGAAGATCAGGATCTTGTCAGCAGGCTCGAACCCGAGCTCGGTGATGCCCTTGATGACACCGCGCGCGACGAGATCGGCGCGCGTGTTCGAGACCACGTTCGACATCACAGCGATCTTGTCGACCCCAGGCTTCGTCAACACCAGCTTCGTGAGCCGGCGCGCCTTGTCGACGCTCGGATTGCCGCCGATCGCAGCGTAGTTGGCCGGACGGCCCCCATGTTTTCGCACGGCATCGGTCAAGGTGAGCGATCCGCCGCCTGCTCCGATGACGAGCCCGATGTTGCCGTCGAACTCCGCGATGGGGCTGATGATCCCGCGGGGGTCTTCGGCGTCGATCCGCGCCCCCTCGAGCTCGAACTCGGTTGGCTCGCGCACCTGCCGAAGGTCGTCCTTCGAGAAGCCGAGCTCGTCGAGCATGGGTCGCTGCCGGTGACGCGCTTCGATCTCGAGGTCGGCCTCCACGTCGAGCACGACGAAGTTTCCGTCACCGAGCTTCACGATTGAGGTGATGTCGAGGTCCGCCAAGTCGTACTTGAGGAAGAGGCGCGCGAGGCCCGATACGATGCGGGTCATGCGCTTGAGGTCGTTGCCCCCGAGCGAAAGCGACTTGGCGAGCTCCTTCGCGATGTAGTCCGAAAACGGGAACAGCGCGGAGAAGTGCCGACGCACGATCCGATCGGGATGCTCATCCGCGAGGTCGTCGATCTTGCCGGCCATGTTGGCCGCCGCGACGACGGGGCGCTTGGCGGTGCCGTCATAGGTGAAGCTGAGGCTGTAGACCGCCTCTCCGGTCGGCCTCGCCTCGACGAGGATGCCCCGAGGCTTGCGACCCCCATCATCGATCCCGAGGAGCTCGGTCGCGGCCGCTTTTGCGGCTCCCGGGTCGGACACCTCGCGCGTCGACGCAGCAGCAAGCCCCGGCGCGATGGCCTGGGCCTTCAGGATGACGGGCCCGCCGATGGTGGAGGCGATCTTCTCCGCCTCCTCGGCGGTGTTGGCAACTTCGCTCTGGACCAGTGGAATCCGGCTTTTTGCGAGCAGTTGTTTGGCTTCAAATTCGTAAAAGCGCATAGCGGAAGCGCGAGACTAGCCGCTCAGGTCCGCGTTACGCAAGAGCGATCGCTTCCGCTAGCGCCACGACGCGCTTCGCGTGGTCGACGTGCAGCTTCTCGATGAGCTTGCCGTCGACCACGACCACGCCTTTGCCCTCCGCTTCGGCGGCCGCGTACGCCTCGATGATGCGCTTCGAGAGCCTCAGCTCCTCCTCGGAGGGGCCGAAGATCTCGTTGGCGGCCTCGAGCTGCTTGGGGTGAATCAGCGTCTTGCCGTCGAAGCCGAGCTCGGCCCCCTGCCTGCACGAGTCGACGAAACCCTCGTGGTCGTTCAGGTCCAGATAGACCCCGTCGAGGATCGCGATCCGCGCCGCGCGCGCGGCCAGCATGCAGAGCCCGAGCGACGTGATGAGCGGCAAACGCATGGCGGTGTGCTGCGCCTGAAGGTCTTTGGCGAGGTCCGAGGTCCCCATCACGAGGCCGCCCAAGCGCGGGCTCGCGTCGGCGATCTCTTCGGCGTGCAGGGCCCCGCGGGGGGTTTCCATCATGCACCAAATCGACAAGTCGGCAGGTGCGCCGTGTGACTCGAGCACGGACTCGGCCTGGCGCACCATCTCCGCGCTTTCGACTTTGGGTAGCAAAACCGCATCGGATCCGGCCTTGGCGACGGCGACCAGATCGTCGTAGCCCCAGGGCGTGCTCAACCCATTGGTGCGAATAAAGACTTCGCGGCTTCCGTAGCCTCCTGCCTTCACCGCATCGATGACCTGGCGGCGGGCAGTCTCTTTGGCCTCGGGTGCGACCGCATCCTCGAGGTCGAAGATCAACGCATCGGCGGGCAGTGTTCGGCTCTTCTCGAGAGCCCGAGCGTTTGCGCCGGGCATGTACAACACGCTCCGACGGGGCCGGTGTTTCGCTGTCATGGGTCTGCTCCTAGAACTGGTAGGCCGCCCGGAGGTCGGCATCCTTTTCGGCAAGCTTTCGCGCGAGGTCCACCATCACCTGGCACTGCTTGTAGGTGGCGTCGTCCTGCATCTTGCCGTCGATCATGACGGCGCCGGTGCCATCGCCCATCTCCTCGATGACGCGTTTGGCCCAGAGGACCTCGTCCACCGGCGGACTGAAGACCTTCTTCGCGATGTCGATCTGCACCGGGTGGAGCGACCATGCACCGACGCATCCGAGGAGGAACGCGTTTCTGAACTGGTCTTCGCAGGCGACGGTGTCCCGGATATCCCCGAACGGCCCGTAATACGCGAAGATCCCGTTGGCGACACACGCGTCGACCATGCGCGCGATCGTGTAGTGCCAGAGGTCCTGCTGCGCGGTGGCGCGCGGCGCGTCCGCATCGTCCGGATTCGGATCCTCGCGAACGAGGTAGCCGGGATGCCCGCCGCCTACGCGGGTTGTCTTCATGCGCCGCGATGCCGCGAGGTCGGCCGGACCGAGGCTCAGTCCCTGCATGCGTGGGCTTGCGCCGGCGATCTCTTCGACGTTCGCGACACCAAGCGCCGTCTCCAAAATCGCGTGGACGAGGATCGGTCGCTTCACGCCCCCTCGCGCCTCGAGCTGAGCGAGCAGTCGATCGACGAAGTGGATGTCCCACGGCCCCTCGACCTTCGGAATCATGATCACGTCGACCTTGTCCCCCACCTGCTCGACGATCTGGGTCACGTCGTCGAGGAACCATGGGCTGTCGAGGCTGTTCACGCGGGTCCAGAGCTGGCAGTCGCCGAAGTCGTTGTCCTTCGCGATCTGGATGAAGCCCTCGCGCGCCGCGATCTTGTTGTCGGCTTGCACCGCGTCCTCGAGGTTGCCGAGAAGCACGTCGCACTTCGCCGCGATGCTCGGCGCCTTGGCCGCCATCTTGGGATTGCTCGGGTCGAAGAAGTGAATCATTCGCGATGGCCGAAAAGGGATCTCACGAGCGGGCTCGGGCGCCCCGATGGCCATGGGCTTGAAGAAGTCCTTGGGGTTTCGCATAGGGCGCTAGTCCTAGACGCCATTTGGGGCAGATGCAAAGTCTCCTCGGAGGCCGTAGAAAGGAGCACATGGAAATCGGAATGAACCTGCCGGTGATGGCCCCCGGCCTCGACCGGGACACGTTTCTCGACTGGTGTGAGCGGATCGATGGCGGCTTCTTTGCGAGCCTGGCGGCAGGCGAGCGGATCTCGTTTTACAACCCCGACATGACTGCCGCCCTCGCCGCGGCAGCGGCGCTCACCAGTCGAGTCAAGATCGTCAGCGGGGTGTTCGTTCCGATGCTTCACCACCCGGTGATGCTGGCAAAGCAGCTCGCGACAATCGACGTGTTGTCCGCAGGGCGCTTCGTCGCCGGGCTTGGCGTCGGCGGGCGTGAGCAGGACTACCAGTCGGTCGACGCGCCGCTCGGCCACCGCCTCACGCGGCTCGCCAAGAGCGTGGAAACGATGCGCAGCGTTTGGCGAGGAGAGCCCGTCGTCGAGGGCGCGTTTCCAGTCGGTCCGGCGCCCGTGCAAGAGGGCGGACCGAAGCTGCTCGCGGGCTCTCTCATGGTGGAGTCGATCCAAGCGGCTTCGAAGTGGGCGGACGGATTGTGCGGCTTCAGCTTCGGTCCCTCGCCCGCAGAGATGGAGCTGCAATTCAACGCGGCGCGGAGCGCGTGGAAAGAGCGCAATCGGCCAGCTCCGTGGCTCGGCACCGGGTTCTGGTACGCGCTCGGCCCGAACGCGCGCGCTCAGCTCGACGACTACCTCGAGCGCTATCTCAACTTCATGGCGCCAGTAGCGCGCGAGAATGTGAAGCAGATCTGCATCGCGACGACCCCGGAAGCGCTCAAAACCGCCGTGCAGCAGGCCAAGGACGCAGGCGCGGATGACGTCTTGCTCGTGCCGACGACCTCGGACCCCGACGACGTCCATCGCGTCGCCGACATCCTCGGCTAGCCTTTACTGCACCAGGATGCAGCATCCAGTCAGGCAGAATCCGCCCGCTGGACATGGTGGATCGCCGGGAAGCCCACAGGCCTGTACGCCGGGGCTGCAGCGAAGATCGCCGCTTCCGCCCGTGCCGCCGCTGCCGCCGCTGCCAGCCATGCCGCCGCTACCGCCCGTACCTGGGAAGCAGTCGGCAGGAATCTCGGTCTTGCCCAGGCAGAGCTCGCAGCGCTCGCAGGTGTTCAAGCAGTTGCCCGCGGGCGTGCAAGGGCGACAGAGCTCGGGGTCCTGCAGGTCGTCCAGGGTGCAGCTGCCCTCATTCCCGATGTAGGACCCGAGGAACACATACTCGCCGTTCAGATCGGGGAAAGTGCAGCACCCAAAGCAGTCGCAGCCGTTTGGCGTGAGCACGCCACACCCGTCCGCGCAGCCGTCGGGTTGTACATCCGGACAATAGTTGGGCGCTCCGATGAGTCCCTCGTCATAGGTACAAGCGTCTTTGGGCTCCAATGGATCACAACGGCGATCCCACTTGCATTCTCCGGAGCCGGAGCCGTTGCCACGGTCGAAGTAGCAGTCGGCTCCGCACTGGTTTCCTGTCTCTCCGGGTGTGCCCGTCAGCAGAATCGGCCCTTCGGTGTCATCGCAGGGTCCGAGACACTCGGGATCCTTGTCGTCGACGAGGCCATCGTCATCGTTATCGACGCAGTCCCCGCAGCCGTACGAGTTGCCATCCGGACACAGCACCGGGAAACAGCCGGCGACGGCGCCACCGGCACCCGCACTGCCTCCAGCCCCAACGCTTCCTCCACTGCCAGTCATCGCGCCACCGACGCCGGCCGATCCAGTGTTGCCGGCGTTGCCGGCGGCGCCAGTCCCTCCGGTGCTGCTACGGTTGTCGCCGGCCGAGTCGCCACTACAAGCAGCGAGAGCCAAACAACAGAGGACACACAACGAGAAAGCCAAATTCTTTTGAAGCTGCATTTTTCTAGTTTAGCCAATGCCGGCGGCTCCGGCCAAGGATCTTGCGACGGTCCTCGGCGCGCCATGCCGACCCCACCCCATGGTATAAGTCCGGAGCTGAGGAGGTATGCAGATGAAAGCTGTAATTATTGCGTTTTTTGCCCTGGGAGCATTGCTCGGGGGGCTTGCAATCGCAGGCACGGGGGCCGTCTCCGCAGACAGTCCGCCGAAGAAAAGCCAGTGGCAGTACCAATGCTTCCAAGCGGAGGGCGTCACTCAGGTCACCGAGCGGGCCAACAAGATGGGGGAACAAGGCTGGGAGCTGGTGACTTCGGCCGGCACGAAGGGCGAAACCCTTTGGTGCTTCAAGCGACCGCTCTGGAAGCCCTAGGCCTTTCGGCGACCAACCCGAGGACGGAGCCATGAACCCGGTGCCGTCCATTCGCGTTCGCGCGCTAAACGAGCTCCCGGTCCGGGAGGGCGACTACGTTCTCTATTGGATGGTCGCATGTCGGCGCCCACGCTGGAGCTTTGCTCTTCAACACGCCGCAGCGCGCGCGGCGGAGCTCGACAAGCCGCTGGTCGTCCTCGAGGCGTTGCGCGTCGGTTACCCTTGGGCCAGCGACCGGCTTCATCGCTTCATTCTCGACGGCATGCGGGCCAACCGAGCGTGGCTCGGCGACAGGAATGCGGTCTACTACCCCTACGTCGAGCCCGAGCACGGGGCAGGCCGAGGCTTGCTCGCCGCCCTGGCGAAAGACGCCTGCCTCGTGGTGAGCGACGACTACCCCGCCTTCTTCATCCCGAGGATGCAAAGCGCCGCGGCCGATCGAATCGATGCGCGGCTCGAGGTCGTCGACGGCAACGGACTGCTTCCCATGCGCGCCACGGACAAGGTCTTCAGCCGAGCGTTCGACTTCCGCCGCTTCCTCCAAAAGACGCTCCCAGCGCACCTCGACGACCAGCCGCTCGAAGACCCTCTCGCCGATCTTCCGGCGCTTCCGAAAGGTTTCGGAAGCAAGCTGAGATCCCGATTGAGCGGCTGGCCGGAGGCGTCGGACGACGCGCTTGCGGGCGACACTCTCGCATCGCTGCCCATCGACCACAGCGTCCCACCCGTCGACTTCGAAGGCGGCTTCCAAGCAGGCGAGCAACAGATGTTCGACTTCCTCGACGGCGCCTTCAGCCGCTACGCGGAGGACCGCAACCACCCGGACGACGGCGCGGCAAGCGGCCTGTCACCGTGGCTTCACTTCGGCCACCTCTCGCCGCACCAGATTTTCCGGGAGATCGCGGCCAACGAGGGCTGGTCCGTCGACCGCCTCGCCGCCAAGCCAAACGGCGCGCGCGAGGGATGGTGGGGGATGAGCGAGAACGCGGAAGCGTTTCTCGACGAGCTGGTGACCTGGCGCGAGGTTGGATTCAACATGTGCTCTCACAACCCGGGCTACGATCGGTACGAATCGCTCCCCGAATGGGCGAAAAAGAGCCTTGCCGAACACGAAGCCGATCCCCGCGCCCACCTGTACACGCTCGAAGAGCTGGAACAGGCAGACACCCACGACCACGTCTGGAATGCCGCCCAAACCGAGCTCGTCCAGACAGGACGAATGCACAACTACCTTCGGATGCTCTGGGGCAAGCGAATCCTCGAATGGTCCCCCACGGCCCGCGACGCGCTCGCCGCGATGATCGAGTTGAACAACAAGCACGCTGTCGACGGCCGCGACCCAAACAGCTACTCGGGTATCTTCTGGGTGCTCGGTCGATATGATCGCGCCTGGGGCCCCGAGCGCCCGATCTTCGGGAAGATCCGCTACATGAGCTCGGCAAACACACTCAGAAAGCTGCGGATGAACGACTATCTAGCTCGCTTTGGCAGGCAAGCTGAGCTATTTGATTGAGCGTCAGGCGACGCGGGCACATGTCGTTCTTGGATGATCCACAAGTCAGGCGGAACGTAGACCGCCTTCCCATCGAGTTCGACGACTACGGTTTTGATCGGTTCGGCCTTTCGAAGAAGACACTCGTTCGCGCGTACTCACCGATGGCGCTGATCTATCGGCGTTATCTCAAAGTCACTGCGTTCGGACTGCAGAACGTCCCAGCCGAGGGGCGCGCCATGGTCGTCGCGAACCACTCGGGTGGTTTAGGCGCCGATGCGGCGATGATCCTCACCTCGTTGCTGCTCAACGACGAAGCGCCGCGGCTCGGCCAAGGAATGGCCGAGTACTTTCTCACGCGTTCCCCGTTCGCGCGCCCGGCCCTCACCAGGCTCGGGCATCTGACCGGCCTCCCTGAGCACGGCGAACAGCTGCTCAACGACGAGCGCCTGTTACTCGTGTTCCCGGAGGGCGCGCGCGGCGCCGGGAAGCTCTATAAGGACCGCTACAAGCTCGTGCACTTCGGCACGGGCTTCATGCGGCTCGCCCTCAAGATGAACGCCCCGATCATTCCTTGCGCCTTCATCGGCGGCGAAGAGTCCTTCCCGCAGCTCTTCCACATCAAATGGCTCGCGAAGCTCGTCGGCGGGCCTTTCGTTCCGGTCGCGCCGCAGTTGATCTACTTCCCACTTCCGGTCGCCTGCCAAGTCTACTACGCCCCCCCCATGCAGTTCGATGGCGATGGTTCGGAACCCGACCACGTCATTCAGCAGTACGTCGACGACGTGCGGCACTCGATGGAGCGCCTCATCAGCACGGGGCTCGACGCTCGCCCGCAAGCCTTCATGTTCGAGCGCATGCCCGACCCGGAAAAGGAGCGCAGGCCATGAAGATCTTGATCACCGGCATCAGCGGAACTCTCGCGCGGGGTGTCGCATACCGGCTCACGCGCCGCGGACATAAGGTCATCGGCATCGATCGCCGCCCGTGGCCGGACGTGCCCGAGGGCGTCGAGATGCACCAGGCCGACATCCGGAAGCGCCCTGCCGAAGACGTCTTTCGGACCTCGAGGCCCGATGCGCTGGTCCACATGGCAACGGTCACGCACTTCACGACCGAAACGGAGGAGCGCTACCGCATCAACCTCGGCGGCACACGAAAGCTCTTCGAGTATTGCCACGAGTACGGCGTGAAGCAGGCGGTTTTCGTCGGCCGCCACACCGTATACGGTGCCACCCCCGACTCGCCGCTTTATCACACCGAGGACGAGCCTCCGCTCGCGGGCGCCGCGTTCAAAGAGCTCGCCGACCTCGTCGCAGCGGACCTCTATGCAGGAAGCGCGCTTTGGCGTTGGCCGGAGCTGAACACCGCGGTCCTTCGGCTTTGCTACTTCCTCGGCCCAAGCCGTGGCGGCACGCTCGCCGGATTTCTTTCGAAGAGCAAAGTGCCGCTCGTCCTGGGTTTCGATCCGCTCTATCAGCTCATGCACGAGTGGGACGCCGAAGAGGCCATCACGCTCGCGGTCGAACGGCAGCTCCGCGGCGTCTTCAACGTCGCAGGGCCACCGCCCGTGCCGCTTTCGATCGTTTGCGAGGCGACGGGAAAGACCGCCGTACGAATCCCCGAGCCGCTCTATTCGAGCGTACTCGGTCGCTTCGGCTTCCCGTACCTCCCGCCAAGCGCGATCGCCCACGTGAAGTACCCGATCGTCATCGACAACTCGGCGTTCGTCGAAGCCACCGGTTTCGAGCCACGCTACACCGCCAAGCAGACTATGGAAGGCTTCCGCTGGAACTAAGCTAGCAAGCGATCTAGCCCTGTTTCTTCCGCAGTCGATCGGTGGAATGGTAATTTGAGAGACGGATGGAACCTCCCTACGAACCGCCGCCGAGCCTAGGCCCCATCGAACCGCGATCGGTCGAGCCTGCTTTCCCGCTGACCCGCAGCGACTACAGCCTGGCCGATCTCTTGTCACGCGCCTCGGAGGCGTGGTCGCGTGACCTCGGAACATGGGTGCTGGCGGTGGTGCTGTACATCCTGATCGGCGTCGGCATCCCCATGATGCTGGGCTTGTTCACCGGCTTCTTCAGCGGGTTTCAAGGCTCGAGCTCGCACTGGTCGGGGGTCCGTCTGGCCGTCGAAGGCGTGTCACAAATCGTCCAGCTTGTGCTCAGCGCGATCTTCACGCTTGGATTCTGGGCGATGGCATTGAGAGGGCTTAACGGAGAGCCTGCGCGGGTCGGCGCCTTGTTCAGTCAACTCTCGAAGATCTGGAAATACATTCTGCAGTCGCTAGCCCTCGGGCTCGGGCTGGTATTGATCATCGCCCCGATTCTGCTCATCATCTTCTTGGCTTTCGTTGGCCCAGTCGATCGATCGACGCCCATGTCTGAGATCATGCAGAGCGCCGGCATGCCGCTCGCGATTACGACCCTCGTAGCGGCCCCGGTCTACATCTATGTCATCCTCGGACTCCTATTTGCGCAGGTGGAGCTGGCTTTCAACGATGACGCCGGACCGATCGATGCAATCATTTACTCTTGGCGAATCGCGCGCGGCAAACGTTTGAGCATCTTCGGCGTAGCCGTCATTTCAACGTTTATCTTGTTGGGCTCTCTGATGCTTTGCGGCATCGGCGTCCTCTTTGGCGCTCCGCTCGCCACCCTTCTCTTCGGTGCGCTTTACCTCGCGCTGCGACACGGCGCTGACGTGCCTCCCGCCAACACGGCCACCACGCTCGGCCGGCGCTACTGAGCTCCGCGCCAAGCGAAGATGGCACGCGGCTTGCTCTAGCTAACTCGGAAAGGCGCGTGCGTTGTGCCAAAGTGCGCCCGCGTATTGGAAAGGATGACAAAGATGTCGCGAATCCGCCTCGCTATGGCTTCCGGTGCGCTCTTCTTGTTGGCGCTTGCTGTTCACGCCGAGCCCGCCCACGCCTGCGGCGGGTTGTTTTGTTCCGCCACGGCGCCGGTCAACCAAGCCGCTGAACGGATCATCTTCTCGAAGAACGAGGATGGAAGCGTCACAGCCGTCGTTCAGATCCAATACCAGGGGCCGTCCGAGGAGTTCGCCTGGGTGCTGCCGGTGCCTGGGATTCCCGTGGTCAACGTCTCGTCGGACCTCGCGTTCACGAGGCTCCAGCAGGCGAGCAATCCTCAGTACACGTTCACGACGGAGGTCGAGGGGCGTTGCAAACAGCGTCGCGGCGACAATTCCGCTTCCTTCGGATCTCCCACCGCCGGCACCGGAGGTAGTGGGGGCAGCGGGGGGGCGGGCGCAGATGGGATCGACGTCCTCGCATCCGGGAACGTCGGCCCGTACGACTACGTCGTCATCCGGCCCGACACGAGCTTCGAGAACGTGGGAGACGCAGTCGTCGAATGGTTGACCACGGAGGGGTATGACGTCGTGCCCCCAGGCGGCGACCCGGAGGACATCGCCAACCTCCTTGGCGGCTACATGCTCGACGGGATGAACCTTCTCGCCTTTCGACTCACGAAGGGAAACAGCACGGGAACGATTCGTCCGATCTGGATCACGTACGAATCCGACCAACCGATGATCCCGATCCGACCCACGGCGGTAGCCGCGAACGACGACATGGGCGTGATGGTCTGGGTACTCGGCGAGAGTCGAGCTGTCCCGGTCAACTACAAGTCGCTCGAGCTCAACCTGGTTCTGATCAATTGGCTCAACGGAGCGCAGAACTACAACCAAGTGGTGATTGCCGCAGCAAACGAAGCGGGCGGACAAGGGTTCGTGACCGAACGGGCCGGCCCAAGCTCTGACTACGAGAGCTCCATCATCTTTCCCTTCGAGAGGGACGACTGGGAGGCGTTGCGCATGAGTGCATCGGCCCTGAGCCCTGTGGAGGTCGTGAAAGAAAGCGCTTGGCGATTCGCAGGCTGGGACGGCTATCGGGCGCTGGCGGAGCGATTCATTCCGGAGAGCGTCGGCGTCGATGCGTTCCTGTCGTGTCCATCCTGCTACGACGACGCGCTAGCGAACATCGATACCCCCGCGTTCATCGAAGACCTCGAAGAAGAAGTCGTAGAACCGATGATCGCCACACAAGAGCTGATCGACTCACGGCCCTTCGTCACGCGGCTGTATACCACGCTGTCCGCACCCGAGATGGATCTCGACCCCCTCTTCGACTTCAACCCGGACCTGCTGAACGTCTCGAACCTTCACACCGCGCGACGCGTGATCGAGTGCCATCGCAGCATCTACCCAGAAGAGGCACCGACCCGCTTCGAGCTGGAAGACGGGCGCGTCGTCCGACTGCATCAGGGCGATCCGTGGCCGTTCGACACCACGGATGAGGAGCCTCTACCCGCCAACGCGAGGGTCCTCGCACTCAGCACCAGCGGGGCGGGCACCGTCGTCACGAACAACGCGAAGGCGATCGACGAGGCGCTCACGGAGCACAATGCCACCGTGGCATCGCCCGGATGTGGATGTGGGGTGGTGTCTCCACGGGCTCACTTAGGCACTTGGGCCAGCCTGGCGCTCTTCGCCCTTTTCAGGAGGCGCCGGCGCCAGCCAGCCTAGGTGCCCAGACCTGGAATCGAACCAGGGACACGAGGATTTTCAGTCCACTGCTCTACCAACTGAGCTATCTGGGCCCGGAAAACAGGCGCGGAGCCTAGCCGCGGAAAGGGGGCTGTCAAGCTTCAGAGAAAACTTGCATTCCTGTAGGCCTTCAGGATTACAATGTCGGGTGGATGGTGTGACTCAGGATGGCAAGCCCAGTGGATGAGCGTGGTGTCGACGCATTTCGCGAGCTCTTGAAAGAGGGCAACAAGGGCCCTGGGGCCAAGACCGCCGCGCTCGAGGGATTGTCCCTGCGGCCGGTCTGGCTCGCCACGTGGGAGCCGAAGGCCGAGGGGTATCGAACGCTCATCAACGCCCAGGGAGAAGAAGCCTTGGCGGTGTTCAGCTCGGAGGAGGGGCTCAAAGCCGCAGCCGCTCAATTCGACTGGCTCGAAGCAGACGGATCCGTTGCAACGCATCGCGCGATTGGCGGTGACATCCTTCGTCACGCATGGACGCGAGAGTACGCATTCGTGGTGATCGACATCACCTCGACGCACTCGCTCGAGTACGCACGGGCGGAGCTGAAAGCGATTCTGAAGGAGCTCGACAGTACCGGACCATTTCGAACGTCGCGGCCGCCGCCACCGCCGCTCAAGAAGGCCGCGGCGAGCTCCTTTCCACCTCCCAAGGAGAAACCGATCGAAGGCATCTCGACGATGTACAGCATGGCGCCGAGCCACTCGGAGAAGCTTGATCGTCTAAGCGATCTCCCAACGAAGCCGCACGACGTTCTCCATGACAGCGAACCACCAACGCAGCCGCGTGCCGCGCTTCCAGAACGCGAGGCACCGACGCGACGCCGCAAGAGCTCCCGACCTGCACAAAAGCCGAAGAGCGAGCCTCCCGGCCCGAAGATTCAGGAAGTGACTGCTGCTCGATCGTCGATCGGGGACAGAGGCACTTACGGTGCGGCGAGCGTCATCCCACGATCCGAGGACCGACCGGAGTCGAAGCCGCCTGCGTGGGATCCGTCGGAGAGCGCCATCGAGCAACCGCTATCGGTCGACCCAATGTCGTCATCGGCACCCAAGCTGAACTCGGACGCACCCACGGCACCTGCCGCCCAACCGCTGCCAACCTTGAAACCGGCAAAGCTGAAGCTGCCGGCGATAGGACCCATCGGCGCCGGAAGGGTCGAGCCCGACCACCCAATCGAGACGCCGAAAGAGACCGAACCCGAGACCGAAATGCCGCCGACGAACCGCTCACCTCGCGTCGCCGCGCCCTCGATCGGGGATGGGATCAAGCTGGAGGAGATCTATGACCCGCCGGACGAAGAGCTCCTCCAGACGCTAGCCGCAGTGTTGCGCGGGTACTTCGAGATCGAGTGGGCTTCGTATTGTCATGTGGGTCGGCCTTCGGGTAAGCCGAGCCCGGCAGTGGGGCTCCGGGTCGCCGACAACTACCGGGACAACGTGACCGCCATCATCAAGGACCTCTGCGAAGCAGCCCGAAAGCACGAGGTCGAGATCGACGTCTTGCTCATCGACGGGCACGACTTGCTGCGCA
This sequence comes from Myxococcales bacterium, assembly GCA_024640845.1. GTDB lineage: Bacteria > Myxococcota_A > Polyangia > Polyangiales > Houyiibacteriaceae > SG8-38. Next base: position 27,737 of record JAHEEE010000047.1, read on the forward strand.
AGTCGCGCGAGAAAGCGTTCGTCTTCTATCCGTGGAAGCCCAAGGCCTGAGGTTCGCCAAGTCCGGGCCGTGCTAATACACGGGCGTGACTCTTGGAGACGCGCTTCCCGCCGTTGAGCAGCCAATCCCCGCGGCCACTGGCCGCGCTTGGATCGAGCGCCTCGCCGCGGCCGAGTGCCCTGCACTCACGACGCGCCGCAGGCGTCGCCAAGAGCAGACCGGCGCCAACCACGACCCGATTGTCTGGGTGGAGGCGGTCGGATCGAACGTCATGGACGCCGACGGCAACCGGTACGTCGACCTCACTTCGGGATTCGGGGCGGCGCTGATCGGGCACCGTCACCCGAAGGTCGTCGCCGCCGTGAGGAACCAGGCCGAACGTTTGCTCCACGCGCTCGGTGATCTGCACCCATCGGACGTCAAGATCCAGCTTCTCGAGCGACTCTGCGCGCTCGCCCCCTGGGACGACGCGCGGGCGATGCTCTCGCTTGGAGGCGCAGATGCCGTCACCGCCGCATTGAAGACCGCCGTTCTCGCGACGGGGAAGACGGGAGTCTTGGCCTTCGAGGGAAGCTATCACGGACTCACATACGGACCTCTTGCGGTCTCGGGTTACGCCGAGCGGTTTCGCGCGCCGTTCGCAGCGCAACTCCAGCCCGATGTCTGCTTCGCTCCATGGCCGGCGCCGAAGACCGCCGTCGACGCGGCGCTCTGCGCCCTGCCTAGCGATTGGAGCACAATTGGCGCGGTGATCGTCGAACCGATTCAAGGCCGGGGTGGTGTCCGACTGCCGCCCCCTGGATTCCTCAGGGGGCTCGCGCGGCTCTGCCGCGAGCGCGGCGCACTGCTGATCGCAGACGAGATCCTGACAGGCCTCGGTCGTTGTGGAGCCTGGTGGCGCTCGGTCGACGACGGCGCGTTGCCCGATCTGATCTGTGTCGGCAAAGCGCTCGGCGGCGGTCTACCCGTCAGCGCATGCATCGGCAGACATGAAGTGATGCAAGCGTGGGGCGATCCCGACCAAGAAGCGATTCACACCGGAACGTTCTATGGCGATCCGCTCGGCTCCGCCGCTGCACTCGCCACTCTCGATGTGATCGAAGGGCACGGTTGGATCGAAGCGGCAGCGATCCGAGGAAAGGGATTCGCGGATGTGCTCCGCCACGCAGCCCTTCCCGGCGTTGGGGAAGTTCGGCAAGCCGGCATGATGCTCGGTCTTCAGCTCAACCGGAAGAGCCAAGCGCTGATACTCGCGCGAGCTCTGCTCGAACGCGGCTACCTCGTCCTTCCTGCCGGCGCCCGGGCCGACGTGATCCAGCTCGCGCCCGCGGTGACGATCAGCGACGATCAGCTGGAGGGGTTCGTATCTGCTCTTCGGGGCGCATTGGCGGCGTCATGAGCGAGCGCGCATCCTTTGCGACCCGGATCGAAGCAATCATCACCGCGTTTGCAAGAGGGGAACGGGTCGATCCGAGCGATCGCGACGCCCTGATCGACGATCTGGCGGCATGGCAGGCGTCGCAGATCCCCGAGTATGGGCGATTGGAGCGTCGCGGCCCATGGCCCCCTGCCTTGCCAACCGACGTGTTCCGATTTCGGCGAATCGCCTCGCGCCCGCCTGAACATGACATCCGCGTGTTTCGGAGCTCGGGAACCACCTCGGCGGATCGAAGCGTGCACGTTTACTCGGACTTGTCCCTCTACGATCTGGCCGCGAGAGCCGCGGCACGGCACATGCTCTTTCCCGACGTCGATGCGATGAGACTGGTCATCCTGGCGCCGCGCGAGGTCGACGCGCCCGACTCGTCCCTCGACTACATGCTTGCGCGCTTCTCCGAGTGGTTTGGCTCCACCTCGACTTGGGTCTGGCGCGAAGGCTCGCTTGATCTGCAAGAGTTACGCGCTGCACTACGGAACGCCGAAGAGATCGGTGAGCCAGTTGCTTTGCTCGGCACCTCGTTCGCGTTCGTTCATGCTGAAGACGGCCTCGGCGGACACCGGTTCGCGCTTCCGTCAGGGAGCCGCGTGATGCAGACCGGCGGCTACAAGGGGCGGTCGCGCGAGGTCGACGAGGACGTGCTGCTCGGGACCATCAGCGAACGATACGGTGTGCCAGCGCCATTCATCATCAACGAGTTCGGGGCGACGGAGCTCAGCTCGCAGATGTACGACACCACCTTGCGAGAGGCGATCGCGCAGACCCTAGGCCCGAGACGGCTCTGGGTTCCGCCTTGGGTACGCGCGACCCCGGTGGATCCGGATTCGTTGCAACCGGT
>JAHEEE010000010.1 GCA_024640845.1 Myxococcales bacterium
TATCCGGATGACGCGAGGCTCGCACCATCGACGGCGACGCACGTTCGACCTACCGCATCGCTCTCATCGGCGCCGAGCGCGAAACCCTCTCGCCCCTCCGCCCGCCGGAGCGCCGACCCCGCGCCTCTCATCGAGCTTCGTGTCGAGGAAGTCGACGCAGAACACGAAGAGCCCATCATCGACGCGCAGCTTCGAGGCCCGTTGGAGCCGGAGGACGACCTGATCGTTCCTTCGTCCTCGCCGTTCAGCCTCGATGCGCGGATGTACCCGACGCTCGCCAAGCTCGGCCGGAATCTCACCGAGATGGCATCTCTAGGACGCATCGACGAAGTGATCGGGCGTGACGGCGAGATCGAGCGACTGCTCGACGTGCTTGCCCGTCGCCGTTCGAACAATCCGATTCTCGTAGGCCCGCCTGGTGTGGGAAAGACTGCAATCGTGGAAGGCCTCGCGCGGCGTTTGGCGCTCGGGGGCGAGGGCGTACGTGGCCTCGAGGGTACGATCATCGTCGAGCTGTCCGCGGGCGGCCTGGTTTCGGGAACCGGCGTTCGAGGCGCTCTCTCAGAGCGAATGCGTCGCCTTCAGTTCGAGGTGAAACGCGCCGAGGGCAAGATCGTGCTGTTCATCGACGAGGTGCACGCGCTGTTCACCGGCGGCGATTCGCCGGACGACCTCGCACACGAGCTGAAAGCATCGCTGGCACGGGGGGAGCTACCTTGCATCGGCGCGACTACCGATGTGGAATACCGGAAGTACGTCGAGAAGGACGCCGCGCTCGCGCGCCGCTTCTCGCCGATTCATGTCGCCGAGCCGACGCCCGAGGACGCCATCGAGATCTTGCGGGGGATCGCTCCGAGGTACGAGGTACATCACGGCGTCGCGTATGACGCCTTGGCGGTCGAGTCCGCGGTCGAGCTCTCGGTCCGCTACGTCCCGGACCAGAGCTTGCCGGACAAAGCGATCGGGCTGCTCGATCTAGCCGGCGCTCGCTGCCGGCGCCGCGGGGGCGCCGTGGTCGACCACGAAGCCATCGCCGAGGTCGTGGCGGAGAAGGTTCGCGTGCCCGTCGAGCGCCTGCTGGTGACCGACTCTCAGAAGCTGCTGGATCTCGAGCGCCACCTCGCAGAGCACGTCGTCGGACATGCCGACGTGATGACTCGCGTATCCGACGCTCTTCGCAAGGGTGCGGCCGGATTCCACGGTCGTCGACCGCTCGCGACATTCTTGTTCCTGGGGCCCACGGGCGTCGGAAAGACCGAAACGGCCCGCGCGTTGAATGAGCTCTTCTTCATGGGATGCCCCATGACTCGAATCGACATGAGTGAGCTGAGCGAATCGCATGCTGTCGCCAAGCTTGTCGGCGCGCCCCCGGGCTACATCGGCCACGACACCGGCGGCCAACTGACCGAGGCTATCCGTCACCGCCCATATCAGTTGGTTCTGCTCGACGAGGTCGAAAAGGCGCACCTCGACGTGCTGCAGTCGCTGCTGCCCTTGCTCGAAGACGGCCGCCTCACCGATGGCAAAGGCAGGACCGTCGACTGCACACATACGATTGTCGTGATGACCTCGAACCTCGGCGCTCAGGGATCCGCGCGAAGTCAGAGCTCGATCGGTTTTCGCGGTGGGTCGGAAGGAGAGGGCGATGAAAGCTCCGCCGCTCTTGCCACGGCCCGAAGAGCGCTTCCGCCAGAGCTCTGGAATCGAATCGACGAACCGCTTTACTTCGGTCCGTTGAGCCGCGACGAAGTGGCCGAGATCGCAGGTCGAATGTCGACCGGGGTCGCCGCCCAACTTCGCGAGCGGCAGGGGGTCGACCTCGTATTCGACCCGACCGCGATCGACGCGCTTCTCGCTCTTGGGGGCTACGATGCCGACCTCGGGGCGCGTCCGATGCGAAGGATTATCGGTCGCAAGGTCGAGGCGCCGCTTGCGGCCGCGATTCTGGCCGGCGAGTTCCAGAAGGGCGATCGAATCGTCGCGATCGGCTGCGCCGACGGCATTCGCTTCGAGAGGGCGGATGGGTCGGTCGAAGCGGCGGAGTGATCAGCGCTCCGTCTCGCGAAGGATCTGCGCTGCTTTCGCTTTGGAGAGACCTGCAGCGCGCGCACATCGCACGATGATCGGGGCTACGGCGTCGTAAGCGGACAACGCGCCAAGGTTGACGCGACGAACTGCGCTTCGATGTTTTGCAACGGTCGCGGCGTCGCCACGCGCGATTGGACCCGTGAGTGCGTTCGGTACGCCGAGCCGCTGCACGTTTTCTCCCACGCTTTGGAGTAGCCCACCGATGGCGCGCTCGGCGGCGCGTTGGTCGAATCCGAGCCGGGCCAGGATCGAGACCGAGAAAAACGCAAGCGCCGCGGCGCCGTTGGCCGCCAGCGCGGCCGCAGCGTGATACGCTGGGTCGCTGGTTTGCGCGACTACCACACGCGCTCCGCATGCGGACGCGATGCGTCGGCTGGCTGCGATCGCGCCCCGATCACCGCTGACCGTGAAGGACGTGCCCCGAAGGCTTGGATGGGTGCGCGTGCTTGGAAACGAAACGAGTGGGTGCATGACGCCGACCGCCGCGCCGCGAGATGCGCACGCGCGAAGCTCGTCGACGCTTCGAGCGCCAGCGCAGTGCACCACGGCCGCCTTGGGGCTCACGTGGGGGGCGATGCATTCGGCAACCTCTTCGATCGCATCGTCGGATACCGCGAGCACGATCGTATCTGCCCTGCGCACCGCGGAGGCTGGAATCGTTCGACCGACCGATCTCAGCTCGATGCCTGCACTCTTCCGGAGCGTTCGAGCAAGCCCGTTTCCGACTCGTCCGCGTCCGATGATGAGGACGTTCATTCGCTGCTCGCGTAAAGGTCATGCTCCCGGATGTACGCAATGACGGCGGTCGGGACGAGACCGTCGAGATCTCCTGCGCCATCGAGCGCGGCGCGCACATCGGTCGAGCTCACGTTGGGAATGGAGATGGGACAGCCCTCGGGCACCGGGTATCCCTCCCGGCCGACGACCAGCGGTGGCGCCAGGGCTACGATGTCGTTCCATCGGTACCACCGATCGACCGTCTGCAGAACATCGCCCCCGATCAGCAGTCGAAGCTCTACGTCGGGATGCCGTGACCGAATCGTTTCGAGCGTGTGCAGCGTCCGGCTGACGTCCCTGAGCTCACGCTCGATGTCCATCGTCCTGACATCTCGAAATGGAGCGAAGCCAAGTTCGCACATCGCCATGCGGGCATCGAAAGGGGCTCCGTGCGCTTTGCCGAACGCGTGCTTCCAAGTAGGGATCGCCCACACCTCGTCGATGTGCGCTGCCGACAACGCCCAGGCGACCGAAAGCACGTGCCCTAGGTGAGGAGGGTCGAAGCTTCCGCCGTAGATGGCAACCCGCCTGCGCGTCACGGCGCCACCATGACCTTTGCACCGCGCCCCTGGATCGGCTCCGTCCACAGGATCTCGCCGCCGATGTCGATCGCCCTCAGCTCGACGCCGCCTGCTTCCGATCGGTCGTCCAGCAGGCCCAGGCGGCCTCCCGTGAGGGGGCCTGGGGAGAAGAAGCAGCGGGGGCCGAACCGCTTGAACATCAGCTCACGAGCGTCGCCGAAGATGACGACGTTCGAGTTCACGACGTCGTCTTCTCCGAGGGTCGTCTTGTTGCGCACGATCAGAACGATACGGTCGTCCAGCATCTCCATCGCGCGGGTAGGGGGACGGGGCGCCACTCGAAGCTTCTCGAGGTAGCGCGCACCGCGGAGCTGAACGAGCACATCTTCGATGTCGGATGGTGACCCGGTTGCAGCCACTCGAGCCACCTGCCGCTCGATGGGATGTCCGTTCCCCTCCGACTCGTGCGCCATGACGAACTCGCGCAGGGCGTCGTCTTCGCCGAGATAGATGACTTGGTCGACCTGGTATTCGACGATCAAGAGCTTGGCCGCCCGTTCGAGGGCGGCAGTGTCCGTGTTCGCGGGTCCGATGAGGCCGAGTCGCATCGCTCTCAACGATCTACACCAGCTAGGGCCCTCGCTTCAAAATGTGCGTCACTGATCGCGAAGCGGATCAGCGCCCAGGCCTCCGGGGTTTCGCGGATCGCTTCGAGTCGGTCCGCTTTCGAGGTCGGAACAGGGTGCCCCGTGATCTTCAGAAGAGCGTCGATGGCGGTTGGCACGTCGCCGGTGAGCGTGAGCGCTGCGCGATCTCCGAGAGCGCTCACCGCGAAGGGGACGAGCCTGGTCGAAAACGCCGAATTACCGCGCAATTCGAGGACCAAGCTCTCGACCTCATCGCGCCAGCGTCGCGGCACCGCCTTGATCAGCCTCTTGCGAAGGTCTTGAAGCTGTTGGGGTTCGGCCCCGCTCGGTCGGCTGGGGTCGTGCCCTTGAAGCAGCGCCAGCAAGGCAGCATCGAGCTCTTCGGGGCGCGCGCGAAGGGCGGGGGCGAGGTGGTTCGCGGCCACCTTGAGCGCACGCGCGAAGAGAAAGACACGCTGCTCGGGCGTGGTCATCTCGTGGAGGTTCCCACCGACGACGAGCGTTGGCGGGTCGCCGCTTATCGGCATGCACGAGGCGGGCGCGATGTAGGTGACCCTGAGCTTCGGCTCGCTGATCCCGAGCGCCTCCGCGACCGCGCCAGCTTCTTCGACGAGACTCCGGTGCGGACCCGACGGCCGGCGCAGACGCCATGCGCTGGCGTCGAACGGGAGCATCTTGTCGAACGCGTGCTCGCACAGCGTAAACAGACGACACAGGGTTTGCGGAAGACTCCTCGGAGCGACGAGGTTGTCAACGCGCGGTGTGAGCGGTGTCTCGGGCTCGCCGAATGCCTCGTTCCGGTCGCCAACGTCTCCCTCGAAGAGCGAGGCGGGGTGACCGATCGCGATCCCTGCGCTTGCAGCACAGGACGCGGCTGCGGACCCGTGGCGGCGGTTGAGCACTCGCACCAAGGTCGTCCACAACGCCTCGTCGCCCGGTTGCGCCTCGATGGCATCACGCAGGTCGTTCGCGGCGCGATTGAGGTGCATGGACTCGGCGGGACCGGTGCCCTGTCGCGCGTAGTAGTCCGCGACGGCAAGGATGACATCTGGGTCCGTCGGCTGTTCCGACCTGAGCTGCTCGAGCATTGCTTCGGCTTGGCGGCTTTGTCCGGCGAGCTCCACCGTGGCGGCCAAACGTATGCGGTAGTCGCGTCTCTCCGTGTCACTCGGCGCGCGCCGAACGAGCTCTTGGAGAAGTCGCGCCGCGTCGCGGGGCTTGTCTTGCTCCGTAAGCACGGAGGCGAGGCGGTCGATCGTCTCGACGTGCGCAGGCGCCAGCTCGAGCGTGCGTCGAAGAGAGGCTTCTGCCCGCGGCAGATCGCCGAGATGCTCGTGGTAGATCTCCGCGAGCTGCGAGAACGCCCAGACCTGCTCGTCGACGCTTCGCTTGAGCCGCGCGATTCGGATCAGCGCCTCGGCCGCTCCCTGCCAATCTTGTCGTTCGCGATGGGTCTCCACCAGCTCGCGGAGCGCGGCAAAGTGGTGCGGGTCGAGCTCGAGGCATTCTGCGAGGGCCTCGATGACCCCGGCGACGTCGCCGCGCTCGCGCCGCTGCGCAGCCTTTTCGAGTAGCAGGCCCACGAGCGTTGGCGTGTCGGCCCCTGCGTCGATTCGTGCGTCCGTGAGCTCCTCGAGCTCGTCGACGAGACCCCGCTGTCGATAGACGCCGGCGAGCCGACGGTAGACGTCGAGATAGGTGATGTCGCTGTTCGCCGCCGACACCCAGGCTCGCAGCGCGCGCTCCTGGTCCCCGAGATCTTGCTCGAAGATGCAGGCTGTCTCACGCCAAAGAGACGCAGCCCGCTGTTTGTCTTTCGCGTGGGTCGCCGCTGTTTGATAGCCAGCAGCGGCGTCCTCATACCGCTTGGCCGCGCGGAGCAGCTCAGCCTCGGCCTCCAACGCGAGTGGGTGGTCGCTCGCCGTGTTTAGGGCTTCGAGGGCCCGACCGGGATCGCCCGCCCGCTGAAGCAAGTGCGCGGCTTCCAGGGCCACCGCGGCGCGCTCGAGATCATTGCGCAACGAACCCTGAAGCGCGATGAGAGCCCCGAGGGCGAGCTCGGTGTCCCCCTTCGCGTAAGCGGCGCCTAGCACTTGGCGCGCCAATCCCGGGTCGGCCTCCAGGTTGTCGTCGATGCCGCACAATACTCGATCGATGTGGTTCTGAAGGATGTCCGGATCCGCTTTGAGGAGCTCGACTCGCAGCCTCTGCCTGGCGAGCCGATCCGCCGAACCCTCGGGGAGGGCGAGCATGAGTCGTTTCGTGCTCGAACGGATGCGCTCGGGATCTCGTTCCCGGAGGGCGTCCCACTCGAGAGCGCGGCTCGTTGGGATGTGGTCGGGCCTAGCCTCGGCGATCGACTGAAGAGAAAGCCTCGCGCTCTGCATGTCACGCCTCACGAGGCGGTCGACTTCGGCCATCGCTGACGAAGCGCGCAGCTCTTCTGCCTCGCTCGTCGCCTCTCGAGCCCGTTGCATCGCCGATTCCGCAAAGCGCGCGTACTCCGAAGCCTGAAGCTCAGCGTCCTTCTTGCGAACGCGAAGGGCGATGTTGTTCGGCGCGTCCTTTGCCGCCTCACGTAGCGATCGCGCTGCTTCAGTGGCTAGACCGGCAGCGCGATAAGACTCGGCGGCACGCGGAAGGTAGCCCGCGGAACCGAGCTTGCTTGCCGCGAGGGCCATGAGGTCTCCGGCGGCCTTCGTGTCGAAGCCCGCCGAATCGAAGAGGTGCTCGATGAGAAGCGGGTCCGGCTTGTTTCGATCGAGCGCGGTTTCCGCGTATCTCCCACGCCGCTCCGAGGACTCGGTCCACATCGAAGCACGCAGTTGATGCGCGTTCCGACTGCCCGGATCGATCTCTGCCTGGAGCGACGCGGCGAGCGCGCGCCACTCGGAGTCACCAGATGCTTCTTCGAGGGCCCACAACGCGGGCGGATAGTGCGGTTCGCGCTCGAGTGCGGCCTCACACGCTTGTCGCGCGGCTTCCGTCCCGCGTGTGAGTCGCGCGGCCATGGCGAGCGCGAAGGCGCTGCGGCCGCCAACCGTAGCATCCGCTTCGTCTCGCCATCGGAGCGCGCACCGAGCCGCGTCGTCGTCGAGCAGCGTCAGGGCGCGTCGCACCAACACGCTCCCGGGGCGGCGTTCTTCGGCGGCCAGTAGCGCGTTGATGCGCCTGTCCGGGGGCGCGACCTCGGCGAGCGCGAGAGTCGCGCCCTCGGTCGGCGTTTCGATGGCAGCGAGCTCTCGTTCGAGCGCCTGTGCAAATCCGGTCATGTCGCCGCTTCGCGCAGTTGCGTCCGCATGGGCCATGGCAGCAGTCTTGCCCATCTGGTCGGGCATGGTTTCGAGGAGGCGATTGAGCTCGTCCTCGCCTTGCTCGGCCGTGCGCAGTAGCCCTCCGAGCGCCTCCACATATGCGCTCAATGCCGGGTGCGCGGAAGCTTCTGCGGGACTGAGCTCGCCGAGCTCTACTTCGAGGCGGGCGCGGCGTGCCGCCTTGACGCCTTCGATCTCGGGCGTGTCATCGAGGGCGCGCACACCGAGTGCGTCGGCTGCGGCTCGAAGGTCGCCTCTCAGCATACAGGCTTCTGCAAGCGTCCAACACGAAGCTGCGTTGCTTGCCCCTTCGAGCATTGCGCGCGCCTCGCTCGGCTGTCCGGCGGCCTCGGCAGTGACCGAAGCCATCCGCCGTAGCGCAGCCGCGATTGGCGCCGTTGCCCCTTCGGCTGCAGCCAGCAACCGAGCGACCGCGCTTGGCTCCTCTCCAAGCGCGCGCGAAGCTCGAACGATTCCCAGTTGCGGCCCAAGCGACTCTGAGCGCGCCTCGAGCACCCGCTCGAAGAGAGCCTTCGCCTCAGCTGGCTTCGAGGCTTCTTCCATGAGCTCGGCGGCGTGCGCGAGAATGACACCTTGGGCCTCGGTCGACGGCCAGCGTTCCGCCGCTGCCGACAACGCGCGTGCCGCGTCGCCCTTCTGACCGCGTGCAAGGCGCGCTCCCGCGGCCACGATCCAGGGGATGAAGCTCTGTGGTTCGATCTCGGCCGCGTGTGAAGCCGCCTGCTCTGCGGCGGCGGCATCGCCAAGCTTCGTCAGCTGGATTTGTGCCAATAGCCCGAGCGCCGCCGCGCGCTCGGCTGCCGTCAGGTCGAGTGCGGCCTCTCTCTCGAGCGCTTCGACCGCGGCTGCCCAGTCCTCGCGCCGCATCGCGTGCCTTCTCAGGGCTCTCAGCACCACCACGTCCCGTGCATCGGCGGCGAGCGCCTGCTCGTAGTTTCGGGTGGCGGAATCGAGATCACCGAGCTGCTCGCACAACTCCGCGGCGGAGGTGAGCAGGCGGGCGCGCGAAGAGCCGACCGTGCGTTTCGCTAGCGCATCCAGGAGCTCGATCCGGCGCTTCTTGGCTTCGGCGGTGTCTCCAACGAGCGGCAAGGCTTCATGGCGAGAGGTGTGCTGGAACACCGTACGCTGAGCCGCTTGTGCGCCGACGTCATCGGGGTTTGGCGGCTTGCTGACATGCTTGGCTTGCGGGCCGGTCTGAGTCTCGACGAACGTGTCGAGCAAGCTCGCGATCGCGTCGTCGTCGAAATCAAAAGACGGCGGGGTCGATCCGCGGTCCGTTCCGGAGAGCTCGTCAGGCATCGTCCCCCCCTAGCGGCGAGTCCGGTGCTGCCCAGAAGCGCAGAAGATCGAGGCTGCGCGCCGAGTTTTGGAGCGCTGTGATAGACGTACGACCGCCGGATAGGGTCGTCAGCGCCGTTCCGATGTCCCCGCAGGCAAGGAGGCCGACTCGGTCGGCGCTTCGGTGGAGCTTCCTCGCGGCCGACAGCAACGCCGAAGGCTCCACGCGCGCGTTTCCGACCGCCTCTTGGACGCTTTTTCGGACCGCCCGGCGGAGCTTGACGACCACGGCTGGAAGGATGGGACCTCCTTCGGCCAGGTGGCATTTGGACGCGCGCAGGATCGCCGCGAGCGTCCCTGCGGCCCTCTCCGGCGATTCGTCGAGGAGCGAGCCGCCTCCGCGCGGCACGGCCCATGCAAGCCGCCCGGCACGGAAGCGCCCCATCGGATCGAGCCCTTCGCGCGCGGAGTGGGGGACGACGAAATGAACCTCCCCGTTGCGGCCGGCATACGCGGCGATACTCTCCAAGTCCTCCGCCGCGCTCACCGAGCCGAGGCGCGCGCCGAAGCGCTCGACGAGCTGCTCCAGCTCCCCAACCACCCCATCACTCGCTCCGAGCTTCTTGGCGCGGACGCGTGGTGCGCCGAGGTCCGGGCCGGCGAGCCGCGTGACATCCTCGATCAAGGCGTCTGTGTCGCGGTCCGAGACCGCTGCCATCGAGATGTGCGAGAGATCCGTCGCGCCTTGCGCTGGTGCCGCCTGAGGGTCGAGCGCAGCCTGGACCGCCCTCAGCGCAGAGCCTCGTTCCAGGTCGCCCCGCCAGTGAGCTGCCTCTCGCAAGTCCTCGAGCAAGGCCGCGTCGAGCTCGCCTGCGTCGATGCGAGTCCAAATCGCCCGCTCGTAGCGCTGCAGCGTCGAGTCGCGCTCGGAGCCGTCCATCAAATCCGCGAGGCGCGCAGCCGCCAATGCTGCGGTCGGCTCTGCGTCGAGGGCCCGCGAGTAAGCACCGATGGCGGCTCCGGAGTTATTGAACCCTTCCTCGAGTGCCCCGATTCGCAGCCAGGTCTGCACGTCCGCCAACCCGAGCGCCTCGACGGCGCGGAGCTCCACGAGGGCTTCATCGTTGCGCCCGAGTCGAGTCTGCAGGAAATCCGCCGCACCGAGGTGCGCGACACGACGCTGTTCGTCAGGAATCCCAGACTGCGAGAGCCGCCGAAGGCAGTCGACGGCCTCCGCCCACTGCTCGAGCGAAACGTGCACTTCCGCCGCCAGGGCCAGCGCGCCACAGTGGTCAGGCTCGGAGCTGAAGAGCTCCTCGAGAACCTCGAGCGCGCCCGGTCGATCGCTGAAACCGCGCAACAATCGAGCCCGTTCGTAGAGGAGGTCGGGTCGGTCTTTGGGACCGCCAAGGGCGAGGCGCGCCGACACGAGCTCCTCGAGCCCCGCTGCGTCTTCACGTTCGGCAAGGAGGTCGTGGAGTCGCCGAAACGCGATGTTGCGGGACGGGTCTGCTTCGAGCGCTCCACGCAACGCGTCCTCGGCTTGTTGGTGCTGCTGGAGACAGTCCAAGCGTACGGCGCCGGCCTCCTCGAGGAGGTCCGCCTTGAGTGTGCCCTCGACGAAGAGCGCGAGTCGTTCGCAGGCCTGCGCGACCAATGCCCATTGACCCGCCTGCCGTGCTGCGGTTCGGAGCGTCTCCCAAAGCGCGAGGTCGTCGGGGCGCTCGTCGACCGCGTTGCTCAGCAGGGCGACGGCCTCGGCCCCGCGACCAGCTTCGACTAGCGCGCGGCAATGAGCTGCGTCGAGCGCGCTGCGCCCTAGGTCTGTGCTGTGCCGTAGCTTTCGCCGTAGCGCCGCAGCCCGGAGCTCCGGATCGTCGCCCGGTGCTAGCGTCTCGTCGATCGCGATCGCGGCCTCGGGGTAGTCGTCAGCCAGCTCCTCGGATTCGTGCGCCAACATGAACAGCTCGTCGACGGCTTGCTCGCCGCGCGCGATGCGCATCTCCCGGAGCCCGTGAAGCAGGGCGCCCGCGCGAAGGGCGTCGTTTGGTGCAACCGTCGCGAGCTTGAGCCAAGCGTCGTCCCCCGAAGAGCCCCGCTCGTCGAGCGCGCCTCGAAGGGCTGCGTACGCGGACGAAAAGCCGTTGGCTTCGACAGCGGGAGCGCGAGTGTCCGCGAGTATCTCCTCGGCGAGAGCGCGCTGATCCTCAGTGGTGTCAGTCCGAGGCGTCGAGAGCAGCGCAACAGCGCTCGGGACGGCGGTCACAGCGTGCTCGAGCGCGCGCTCGTAGGAGGCGCTCGCGTTGGCCGAGTGTCCGTTCGCGAACGCAAGCGCGTCTCCTCGGAGCAATGCGAAGAGCTCGGGCACACCACCCCCGAGCTCGGCGCCCGAGAGCTGCTCGTAGGCGCGGAGCCTCGCGACCCGGTCTGCCTGACGCCGGGCGACGTCGGCGAGCGCGAGCGCCGCCGAGGAGGACTGTGGCGACTGGCGAAGGGCTTGCTCGCATGCGTGTTGTGCGGCGGAGAGGTTTCCGCTGCGTTCCGCTGTCGCCGCGGCAAGCAGGAGCGATGCCTCGCTCAGCGCGGTACCCGCCGAGCTGCCTGATCGCCTCTGCGCGAGCGTGACGACGTCTTCGGGGCGACCCCCTTCGAGCAGGACACTCTCCAGCAAGGCGATGACATGCTCGTCGTCAGGCGCGTATTCGAGGGCCTCGCGAAGCACCTGTTCTGCGGCGTTCCAATCGCCAAGGCGCGCGTGCGCCCGGCCGGCCGCGAACAGGTGGCCCACGCGGTGCTGCGGCGCGACGCGCGGCGCTAGCGATTTGTGGGCGAGAGCGAGGAGCTCGCCGTCATCCGAGCACGCGGCACGCGCGCGCGCCACACGAGGTGCCCAATCCGAGCAGCTCTCATCGCGAAGCGCCTCGCGCAGGAGCGCCCTGGCGGGTTCCGTGTCGCCAAGCAGGTGCTGGGTGACATCGTACCTCGAAAACATGAGCATCGAACGCTCGTCCGCGGGAAGGTCACACGCGAGTAGGTCGCCGGCGCGTTGCAAAATCGCCCCGAGGTCCCGCTCGTGAATAGCCGCCCCGAGAGCATCGCGCAGGATGGCGGGCTTCCGTTCGCGCGCCCCTTCGGCGGCTTGCGCGAAGAGCGCTTGCGCGTCCTCCGGTGCGCGAGCAGACGCCGCGACGAGCCTCGCGGCGTGCCACAGGACTAAGGTTCGTTCTTCGCCCTCAGCGTGCTCCGCTCGCTGCAGGAGGCGTTCGACTCGTTCCGAGCGAGCCTCAGCTCGAAGCAGCGCGACGTCGAGCGCAGCCTGGGCATACTCGGAGCTCGGATAGCGAGCCGCGGCACCGCGCAGCAACGCGAGGGAGGACTCAAGTGCATCGCTCTCGAGCGCGCGTCGAATCTCGTGCGTCACGAACGCAGGGTCGTCTGGCGCGTTCTCGTCGAACCACCGAGCGGTGCGGTGAGCTTCGTCCTCGTCGCCTCGTGCTTCCGCGAGAAGGAGTGCTTGAAGCCGAAGCGCTCGGTCTTCGGGACACAATCGGAGCGCGGAGGCCAAGTAGCCTGCCGCCGCCTCGGTGTCGCCGAGCTTCGTGGCGCTCTCGGTCGCCGCCTCTTGCCACAGGAAAGCCGCGAGCGGCAGCCGCTCTTCATCCGGTACCGAGCAACTCAAGGGGTCGTCTGGGGGCGCGGCCTCGAGCAGTCGTGCCATCGAGGCCGAAGCTGCTATGAGCGCACCCCAACGCCCATGCTCACGCGCGGCGCGACGCTGAAGCAAGCGGGCAGACCACGCGACCTGCGGGGAGTCGCACGCGAGGTCCAAAGCATCGAGGGCGTCGTCGACCTTCCCGCTGTCGATCCTGGCTAGCGCCACGTCGAGCCACAGGGCAGCGCTGAGAGCCGGCTCGGTCGCGTGCTCGGCCTGGCCGCGAAGCGCCTCGTGCAATGCGTCGGGAGCGCTCCGGGCTCCCGCGAGCCACTCGAGGATCAGCGCGGGGACCGCGGGTTCGGGAGATCCGGCCACGGCCTCATGCAGAAACCTCTCCCAATCGCCAGAGCGCAGTGCCAAATCGAGAAGCGCCGTCGCGCGACTGGCAGGGTCCTTTGCTGCTCCGAGGCGGGTCATGCAGAGCGATTCGACGTCATCTGCACCAGTGGAGCGCTCGGTTCGGCGCATTCTCGCGATCGCCGCCGGTTGAAATCCGGGCGCCTCGTCCTGCGCTTTCGCGTAGCAGTCGCGCGCGTCCGACGAACGGCCGAGCTCGTGTTCGTAGAGGCAGCCCAGATGGTGCAAGATCGCCGCGCGAATGGAGGGATCGGTCTCCGCACCGAGCTCGCGGCGGAGATTATCCATCCGTAGCTCGACCAAGTCGAGCTTCCGCGGGCCCCCTGGAGGGCTCGGTGGCGGCTTTCCGATCATCCGCCGCCTCCGGTTATGCGAGTGTCCAACCGCCGTCGATCACCATGACATCCCCCGTCACGTAGTCGGATTCATCGGAAGCGAGGAACACGGCGCCCCCCGCGATGTCGCGGGGCTGCCCCACGCGGCCCGCCGCGGTTCGGTTCACGATGCTGCTGCGGATCTCGTCGTTGTCGACCAGCACCTGGGCGAACTTCGTCTCGACGAGGCCGGGGGCGATCGCGTTCACACGGATGCCGGAGGCGCCGAGCTCCATCGCGAGCGTCTTGGTCATCGAGATCACCGCGGCTTTGGTCATCGCGTAAACGCCCTGCATCGGCGCTGCCATCATTCCCACCACGCTTGCGACGTTCACGATGGAGCCCTTCGCTCGGCGCTGCTGAAGATGCCCGGCCACGAGTTGGATCATCCCGAAGTAGCCCTTCACGTTGACCTCGAAGGTCTTGTCCCAGGCGCCTTCGTCGATGCTGAGCATCGGGCCGAAGTGAGGATTCGTCGCCGCGTTGTTCACCAGGATGTCGACCTGCCCATAGGCTTCGAGCGCCCGGTCGAGCATGGCTTCGCGCTGGTCGCGATGACCGGCATGGCATGCGATTGGCGTCGCTTCGCCGCCGTTTTTTCGAATCTCGTTCGCGACGGCCTCGAGGCCCTCGATCTTGCGGGACACCAAGACGACCTTCGCGCCCTCCTCGGCCATGTAGTTGGCAATGGCGGCGCCGATACCCCGGCTCGCGCCCGTGATGATCGCCACCTTGCCCTGTAGCCGCTCGCCCATGCTGATTCCTCCCCTGAGTCCAAGAGGGTATAGCGCCCTGCGGGGTGCTTTTGCCAGCGCGAACTGCACGGTGGTTGCGCATGGGTGGCCCTGCGCAACACTGAGCCTTCGCCTGAGCCCTGGATGAGGTCGTCCTGCCGCTGTTCTACGCCATTATCGCGATCATCGTGGGTTTCGTCGCCGTGGTATGGGGCGCAGATCGTTTCGTCCACGGAGCCGCTGGTCTCGCGAGCAACTGGGGGGTCAGCCGGGTCGTGATTGGTCTGACCGTGGTCGCGTTCGGGACCTCGGCACCCGAGATGTTGGTCTCAGGCATGGCCGCGGTCGCGGGCAGTGGTGAAATGGGCATCGGCAACGCCATCGGCTCGAACATCACCAACGTCACCCTCGTGCTCGGAGCCTCTGCTGCGGTCGGAACGCTTGGCATCCACTCGCGATTGCTCGTCCGCGAGATTCCGATCTTGTTCCTCGCCATGGCGGTGTCTTGGTGGTTTCTTTGGGACGGTGACCTCAGCCGGGTCGAAGGCCTCGTCCTTTTCGGCGGATTGATTGCCGTGATCGTGTGGCTCAGCGTCGAGGGCGCCAAGGAACGCTCGGACGCCGCGAGCGTGTCGTTCGACGACGACATCCCCGATTCGCTGCCCACCGCGAGGGCGGTTCCTCTGTTCCTAGTCGGGCTCGTCTTTCTCTTGGTCGGTTCTCGAATCTTGGTGTGGGGCGCGGTCGAGCTCGCCTTGTCGCTCGGGGTGAGCGAGCTCGTCGTGGGCCTCACGCTCGTCGCGCTCGGCACCAGCCTTCCGGAGCTGGCCGCTTCCGTCGCAGCATCTCGGCGCGGCGAGCAAGACATCGCGGTAGGCAACGTCGTCGGGTCGAACATCTTCAACCTGCTCGGCGTGCTCGCCCTGCCGGGGATTATCGCACCAGGCAAGGTGTCGCACGTGGTCGTGCTCCGCGACTTCCCGATCATGCTGGGAGCCACGCTCTTGCTACTCTTCATGGCCGTCAACGAGGCGAACGAGATCGGCCCGAAGCGTGGCGCGACCCTCGTGCTGGTCTTCATCGTGTACTTCGTGATGTTGTTCGTGCACCCGTCGTTCGCGGGCATGCCAGGTTAGCTCGCCCGCCGCCACACCAACGTCATGTTGTTCGCGGGCATCAAGACGCTCTCTTCGAGGGTAAAGCCAGTTCGCGTTGCAAGCGCGCTGAGCTCGTCGATGTCGCGAACCCCCCAACGCGGATTGCGCGAGCGAAGGCTTTGGTCGAACGCGGCATTGCTCGGCGCAGTGTGTTTGCCGTGCACGCGGTACGGACCGTAGGTGACGAGCGGGGCATCGGCGCTCAGCAGCCTCTGCGCGCCCTCGAACAAGGCCTCGCTCGCTTCCCAGGGTGAGACGTGAATCATGTTGATGCAGAGCATCGCGTCCGCACGAGCCACCGGCCAAGGCTTCGAGCGCACGTCCAGCTCGATCGGCGCGAGAAGGTTTTCGCGCGCCTCCTCACTCACCCAGGCCCGGATGCTTCGAAGGGCGTCGGCAGCAGGATCGGACGGTTGCCACCGGAGCTGTGGGAGGCGCTCCGAGAAGAACACCGTGTGCTGGCCGGTGCCACTGGCGATTTCGAGGACCGTTCCGCTCGCGGGCAAGACGCGCCGAAGGACCTCTAGAATCGGTTCGCGATTTCGCTCCGCGGCTGGCGCAAAACCCTTTGCCATGGGCAGTGCATAGTCCATAACTGCCCGTCATCGAAACGGAACACCAGGACGAAAGCCGGACTGGGGCCTGGTGGCTCGTCGTCGCGGTGTGCCTCGCGGCGCCGTGGGTCACCCGTGGCCTGCTGCTTGGCGAGAAGCGTCTGGCCGTACGCGCGGTCGATTTGCGAGGCGTGTTTGCCGACGGATCCGTCGCGCTTGGCGTGATGGGCCTCGTAGGCCTCTTGCTCCTCACACGGCGATGGTGGGGCCGAGCGCTCGGGTGGCTGGCGCTGGTGGCTTTCGTGTTGGCGAGCTTCGCGATCTACGAATTCGTCTCCGTCTTCGATTCGCTGTACGCGCTCAGTCACGCCGCTTATCTCGGCGATGCGACGTTCTTCGGCGGGTCGGTGCTGCACATGCGACATCCGATTCTCATGGGCTCGATGCTCGTCCTCGGCACCGTTGGAATTGTTGGGGCCAACCCTCCCCGGGCGAGCTGGTGGCAAGGTTGGGCAATCTCGCTTGGGGTCTGTATCCTCGGGCACGCGGTAATGCCCATGTCGCACGTCTACGATGGCTGGCGACAGCGCCACGCGGTGCATGCCCAGGCCTCCCTTCTCCCGGCTTCCTCGAAGCTCGGTGCGGCCGGCACGGTCGGGGCCGAGGTTCGCGAGGTCTTCCGCGCCGATTTGAACGCAGAGCGTTGGCTCGGCCCTCTGATCGACAGGCCCAACGTCATCCTCATCATGGTCGAGGGGGCTTCGGGCGCGGTGCTGCCGTCCGTCGCGAAGAAGGCCAAGCTGAAAAGCAGCGCAAACATGCCGAAGCTCGACGCGCTTGCCGAGCACCACCTCCTGTTCAGCCAGGTCGTCGCCCACCAGCGACAGACCAACAGGGGCGAATACGGCATCCTTTGCGGCGACTACCCGAAGCTCTTGACCGATCAGTCCAAGATGAGCGAGCAGGTGTATGGGGAAGGGCGACGATGCTTGCCTGCCGTGCTGCGCGACGCGGGCTACGCCACGACCTATCTCCAGGCTGCCCCGCTCGGCTTCATGCTGAAGGATCAGTTCATGAAGAAGGCCGGGTTCGACGAGCTCGTCGGCGATTCATGGTTCGAAAAGAGTTACGCGCGGACCGACTGGGGCGTGGACGACAAAGCGTTCTTCGAGCAAGCGATAGACCGTGTCGCCGAGCTCCACGATGCGGAGCAGCCGTTCTTCGCGACGTTGCTCACCGTGGGTACCCACCACCCCTTCACATTCCCAGCGGGGGACGCGGACGACAAAGGGAAAAGTCGCCACGCACGAGCCTTCGAATATGCGGACGATGCTCTCGCCGATTTCCTGGAGGCTCTTCAGGAGCGGGGAGTGCTGGAGGACACTGTAGTCATCATCACGTCGGACGAGTCCGCCGGCCTCGTCGAGACGTCGGTCTCCGCGATGCGCTTGCTCGCCCAGAGCTGGTCCTTCGTGATCGTGATGCTCCCGGAGCCGAAGGCCAAACAGGTGGACACGCTCTATGCTCACGTCGACACCGCGCTTTCGATCGCCGATCTTCTTGGTCTCGAGAGCGAAGCGTCGCGCTTCATCGGACGCAGTTGGCTCCGAGACTACGAAAGCCCACGCAACGTGTTCGGCGGAAACACCTATGCGCGTAAAACGATGATGTGGACGCGCTCCGAGGAAGTGGTGGTATGTGATGAAGCGTTCGACGACTGCAAGCGCTACGACACGCCCAGTATCAGGTTCAATCCAAAGAGGAAGGGAAAGCCCGCGTTGCCTCGCGAGCGGAGGCTCCTAGCCGAAGTGGCCCGGTTGACGCGCTCGGGCCGGGCCGAAATGGATGCGTCGGAAACGTTGGCGTTGTTGGTCGCCAGCGAGGTGTCGGTTGCGGCTTCCGATGGCAAGAAGCTGCTGACGGGTGGACAGTACCTCCGTGTGCCCGCTGGGACGATCCTCGAGGTGAGCTTCGACATCGAGGTCGAAGGCTCCGATGCAGAGGTCGAGCTTCACCAAGACGTCTTCTTGAACGGGCACGAGCGTTTCGCCCGCAAAGGAAAGCGCATTGGTACGGGGCAGCGATGGCGGTTGAGCTACTTGATCCACGTTCCCGAGCCGTCCTCGCAACTCGTGGTTCAACTCTACGCGACGACGGTGTCCGGAGAGCGCGTGACACTTCGTTTTCACTCGGCGCAGTTGTCGATGAGCCAGGGTGCTGAGCCTGACGGACCGGTGAACGTTCTCGTCGACGAGGTGTCTACGGCTCTTCGTTGAGGCGAAGACGGCACTGAATTCGCTCGAGCTGGTCATGCTCCCAGCGTTCGAGCTCGCTCAGTAGGAGCCCGGAGCGCTCTGGCGTCTGGATCGCGCCCACGCGGGTCTCGCTTCCGTCCCGAGCACGATCGTAGAGCAGGGTTGCGCCGGCTCCCCGGTGGTGAATCAGGCGCTGATCGTCGAGCGTGATCGCGCCCTTCGGTTCGTAGCCCTCGCTAGCGACCCGGATGCCCCGAAGGCGGGCCCGGATTGTCGCTTCCCGCGCAGTGAGACGGAAGCTGTCGAAGAGCGCGTCACCGCGAACCGGAAAGGCTTCTGAATAGGACGCTCGCCCCTTGGCGTCCGGCTCGAGCGTGAAGAGGCTTCGCGCTGGCAGGTCCGCGGGTCGCGGGATCCCGAGGAAGTGCAGTATCGTCGGCGCGACGTCGGCGAGGCTGACGCCGACCCGCGGCTTGGAGGGCTCGAGACTCGCATGCCAAAGAACGAGCGGAACGTCGACCATCCACCCGTTGAGGTAAACGTGGTGCCCGAAGTATGATTTCTCTCCGAGCGCTTCGCCGTGGTCGGAAAAGAAGACCACGAGCGTGTCGTCGAGCCAACCGTCGCGCTCGAGGTATTCCATCAAGCGCCCGAGTTGCCGATCGAAGAAGGCGACCTCGCTGAGGTACGCGTTCTTCCGTCCCCTGCCGAACGAAAACGAGGGGTGCGATCGATAGGGAGAATGCGGTGAATAGTAGTGGACCCAGGCCATGACGGATTCGCCGTTCGCCCTGGAAGCTTTCAATTCCCGCACGAGCGCGCGTGTCGCTTCGGCGTCGGACCGGACGAAGCTGGTGTCGGCTTCGGGAGCGAGGAAGTCATGAACGATGGGAATCCGAAACCAATAATCGTCGGGCAGGATGACTAGCTCACGGTCGACGTACGTTCGGGCCCACGTAAAAATCGTCTCGGGGATCGTTGGTGAGAGGTAGATCTCGGCCGGACTGAGCCCCGTAAAGGCGCTCCCAACGGCGAAAAACGTCGCCGGGTAGGTAGTGGTGGCGTTCTCAAACGAAACGCCGCGCTCCTGCAGGCGCGCAAGCTCGGGCGTGACCGGCTTCCCCGACTTCTCCGCGCCCACGGCGTCCTTTCGAAGAGCGTCGACACTGATGACGAGCACGTTGCGCCGCTCATTGGCGGGCATCCTGATCGGTGACTGCTCGAGGACACGGCCCGCGGGAGGGCAATCGAGATCGCCGTCGTTCCACTGCTCCTCGTCTTGCGCGTGAGGGAGCACGTAAAGCGTCGCCAATGCCCCGGCGCGGCTCTCTTCGATGACTTGCCTCTCGCCGGTGGAGACCCAGTCGGGGCTCAATCGCGAGCCCGCTCCGAAGAGCGCGAAGAAAAGAGCGAGACCAGGCGCAGCCCATCCGTATCGATCAGAAGAGCGACAGAACACGTGAATCGAGCCGGCGCAGAGCACTCCCCCCGGGAACACCGCCTGTGCAAGTGTGTAGTCGTAGGCCCGGAAGCGCCCAATGGCGACCGATAACAAAACGGCTCCCGCGGAGCTGGCGAACAACCAGACGGCTCGCTTGATGCGACCGTGGGTTTGCGCTCCCACGACGAGCCACAGCCAACCTCCTGCGCCGAGAAGGCTGAGCAGAGCGGTGATCGCGATCTGAAGCAACGCCCGCTGCGGGTGGACGGCCCAGCGAGGTCCCGAGAGCAGGAAGTCCGCGTGCTCCCAGCCCACGGCCAGCCCCAAGCCTGCGATCGCAGCCCCGACCGCCACCACGATGAGCCGCGGCGCCTGTGAGGCGCGAAGTGCGGACCCGAGCACGAGTGTCGTTGGGATGGAGCCGAGCAAAGCGAGCCACGCGAGCTCGGCGAACAACTCCGCCGAGAGCAGTGCGCTCGGGAACAGGCCGATCAGCAGGAACGCAGCGCAGCCGAGGTATGCAGACGACCAGAGTCTCAGTAGAGGAGCGAGCACGCTAGGGGGCATCGAGCTTGGCTGCCTTCCTACGGAGTGCGTGCTCCGCGGCGACTAGCCGCGTTGCGCGCACCGGCGGCTCGAACGCGCTGTGAAAAAGCCACCAGCGTAGCCCAGGGGCGACCGGAGTGAGCGACCAAGCCTCCACCGAGGTCTCTTCTCGTCGGAGATCCACCATGAAGTAGTCCCCGTACTGTCGATATGGGTAGCGCGCCGCGAATGCCGCGCGCGCTTCTTCAGGGAACGCGTCGAGCGCAGCGACGAAAACCCACCCGCTCACGCCTTTGTCGTTGGGGATCTCGGGACGCGGGTTCTGTACCCATCGATGCGTCACGCGATCCAGGGTGATGTCGAAGCGCGGTTCCAGTCGGCGGGGCTTCAAGCTCGTGTGAAGCTGAACGCCGGTCTCGCGATCGGTCCATGCTTTGATTCGCCTGGCGAGTCGAAGCTCGGGACGGCCCGAGTCGTAGGTATCCATCGCGCCGCGGACCGGGGTAAAGAACCACATCGATCCGCCGACGTAGCGGCCCTCGGGAACGATCTCCGCCACGCGGATGCCGAGGGGCACCAAGAGCAAAAGCACGCTGAAGCTTGCAGCAACGCCCACCCGCGCACGCAGCCATCGACCTCCGGCAAACAGTGAGACGGCTACGATGATCGCGACTGCGGGCAGCATCGGCCATGCCCAGTAGGAATGCACGATCGCGCTCCAACGGAATGTCCAATAGTGAATCAGTCCAGCGGCCAAGAACGCGAACGGAACCAAGTCTCGCCCTCGGCCGAGACCCTTGGCCGTTCTAGCCGCCAACGCCCCCAGCCAAACAGCACAGAGCGCCAGCACGGGCGCGGTGAACATCAACTCAGGCACCACGAGGAGGTGCGTTCTGAACCGCGCCCACGAGAGCGCGCGTCGCGCATTGAAGGTCCCCGTCAGCTCGTCGAGGTTCCCGGTCAGCACCTCGACAAGGACGAAATGCCCCACGAACAACAGCCCCACCCAGAAACAAAACACCGCGAGCTGCCCGAGCGTTCCCGCGGACTCCGAACGCCTCAGCGTCCAGGCCCAGTGCAGGGCGATGCAGGCGGCCACGTAGTAGGCGGGCCAGTCCCAGGTGGCTGAGATCGTGAACGCGGCGAGGAACAGGAGAAACGCGCCAGCCGACCAAGGGGAGCCGCGAGGCGCCCGAAGATAGAGAAGCAAAGTGAGTAGCGACCAGAAGATGAAGCCGGCGGAGTGGCTTGCCATGTTGGTGTAGATGGCGTTGATCGGGAGCGCGACGTACACGGCGCATGCGACCAGCGCGTGTCCGTCATCCCAGAGGCGGCGAACCACCGCGAACAACATGCACAGCGCGGCCACGTTCCAGAAGGCGGCGACCAATCGAATCGACACTTCTCGATCGCCGAAGAGCGCCATGCTGGCGACGTTGTGTACGTGCAGGGCCAGAGGTGCGTGAGTGTACAGTTGCTCCTTCTTCGGCGGTGTGTTGGCGGTTTCGTACTGCAACGGGAACAGCACATCCCACCGAAGGGTGTTGCGCGCTGCGTTCTGGTAGGCCGCGCCATTCCAGCCGTTGTGGCCGCGGGTCCACTGGTCGGCGATCCCCCACACCGCCAAGAAGACCTGGAGCGCGAGCACGATCGCGAAGGCGACGCGCACCGGCCTTCGCCTGTCGCTGACGCGAGCAAGGCTCATGACCGCCGAGTATGGCCGCTCGGACCGACTACGTCAGCTTTCGAGAAGCCTGCGCGCAACCACGTGGGCCTGGATCTCGTTCGCACCCTCGAAGATGCTCAGCACGCGCGCGTCGACCAAGAGGCGCGATGCGGTGTACTCCTCGGCGTAACCGTTGCCGCCATGGATCTGTACGTTGGCGTCGGCGGCCTCCCACGCGGCGCGGGTGGCCAAGAGCTTGGCCATCCCGGCCTCGAGGTCGCAACGCTTCTCCTGGTCCTTCTCGCGCGCGCTGAAGTAAGTGAGCTGCCGACCCGCCTGAACGCGGCAGACCATGCGTCCGATCTTTCGTGCCACCCGGGGGAACTGGAAGATCGGTCCGCCGAACTGCTCTCGCTCGGTCGCGTAGAGGATCGCGTCCTCGAGGGCCGCTTGCGCGACGCCAACGCCGCGCGCGGCGGTCTGGATGCGGGCGCTCTCGAAGGTGCGCATCAGTTGCTTGAACCCAGCGCCTTCCTCGCCGCCGAGCAGCGCTTCTGCTGGAACCTGGAAGTCCTCGAAGCTGAGCTCGTATTCCTTCATGCCGCGGTAGCCGAGAACGACGATCTCGGTGCCCGTGAGACCCTCGTCGACGAACTCCTCTTCGCCGTCCTCACCGGTTCGCCGCGTCTTCTCGGCGAGAAACATAGAGAGGCCGCGATAACCGGGCTCGTTGGCGTCGGTTCGTGCGAGCACGGTCATCAAGTCCGCTCGCACGGCATGCGTGATCCAGGTCTTCTGCCCGTTGATTACGTAGCTGCCGTCGTTTTGCTTCGTCGCTCGCGTACCGAGATGCGCGAGGTCGGACCCGGTGTTCGGCTCCGTGAACACCGCGGTTGAGAGCACTTCGCCGGCCGCGATCGCCGGGAGCCACCTCTGCTTCTGCTCTTCGGTGCCGCCGCCCATGATGAGCTCGGCGGCGATTTCCGAGCGCGTTCCGAGCGATCCGACGCCGATGTAGCCGCGCGAGAGCTCCTCGGTGACGACGCACATCGCGACCTTGCTCATGCCGAGCCCGCCGTACTCCTCGGGAATCGTGAGCCCAAACACGCCGAGCTCGCTCATTTGATCGAGGATGCTCATCGGTATCAGAACGTCGTTCCGATGGATTTCTTGAGCTTGCGGGATCACCTCTGCGTCGACGAACTTCGAGAACTGTGAACGGATCTCGTCGAGCATCTCGTCGTCGAAACCCGGGTTGGGCATGCCGTGGTCGCGCGCGTGGGCCGCGATCTCGAGGTACACTTGTCCGTTGGCGTGCTCGGCGGAAAATGCCGCGACTTCCGGAAGTAGGACGGTTTCACGAAGGTCGCCCTCGGTGATGCCGAGGTCCGCTAGGCTGACGCTCTCGCAGGGGCCTAGATCAACTCCGCCCACGACGGAGCGTGCCACCTCGCCGATGTACGCGCGTGCCACCTTGGCCTCGTACTCACCGCCTACGCGCTCCGCCCAGCCCGCCATTTGCCGGCAGGCCTCGAGCTCGGTCGCGAGGTATGCGACGGCGTGCGCCGGGAGTTGGTTCTCGTTCAGCTTCTTGGCGCTGATACGATCGCCCTCCATCACGGTCGCTTTCACGTTGTCGTGGGCGCGCTGGTACAAGCGCTCGATGGCTTCGATGACTCGCTGCATGTCTGCTCCTAACCGTTGGCAATGGCCGCGCGGGTTTCCTCGAGGTTCTTCAAGCCGGGGCGGGGGGCGCCCACGAGGGCGGACACGGTCCCGTAGATCTTGTTCTCGTACATCAATTGGTGAGCGTTGGCGATTTCGTCCCACGTGAAGAGGCGGGTCATCACCGGCTTTACCTTGCCCTGAATCATCAGTCGATTTGCGCGGCCCGCCGAGTCTGCGTCGGCGAAGTGCGAGCCGATGATTTGCTTTTGGCGCATCCAGAGGTGCCGCACGTCGAAGTTCAGGTTGTAACCGGTGGTCGCGCCACAAATCACGATGCGTCCGTACTTCGCGGCCAGGAAGACGCTGGCGGGGAAGGTGGCCTTGCCGACGTGCTCGAAGACTACGTCCGGCCCTTTGCGCTCGCCGAGGATGTCCCAAATGCGCTTGCCGAATCCCTTTAGGTCGGCCTTGTGCCTTTGCTCCTCCTCTTTCGTCATGTCGTCTTTGTACTGAACGCCGGGGAACTCCTTGCGGTTGATCACCCCGTGCGCCCCGAGTTGCATGCAGAGCTCGGCCTTGTCGTCACTCGACACGACCGCGATCGCACGCGCACCCATGAGGGCGCAGAGTTGAACCGCGAACACGCCGAGCCCGCCGCCTGCACCCCAGATGAGAACATCCTCGCCTGGTTGCACCTTTGCGCGGTCGACCAGCATGCGATGCGCGGTGTAGTACGTGAGACCGTAACTCGCCGCTTCCTCCCAGTTGAGCTGCGGCGGCTTCGGAAGCACCTGTTGGCCTTGAACCTTCGTGAACTGCGCGAACGATCCGTCGGGCGTCTCGTAGCCCCAAATCGTCTGGAGGTCGTTGGTGCCTGGATAGAGAAGATGGTTGCAATGCAGCACGACCTCGTCGCCGACCTTGTGGTCGGTAACCCCAGGCCCGACCGCCCAAACGACGCCCGACGCGTCCGAGCCGGCGATATGGAAGTCGAGGCCGTGCCCCTTGAGTATGTTCACCGGTTCGCCTAGTCCCGCCCAGATTGCGTTGAAGTTGATTCCGGCCGCCATCACCTGGACCAACACCTCGCCGGGAGCGAGTTCCCATACGGGCATCTCTTCGGTTTGGAACGACTTCGTGGGCTCGCCGAAGCGCTCTGGACGAATGACCCAGGCATGCATCTTCTCGGGCACCACACCGAGCTCTGGGATCTGGCCTACGGGTACAATCTCTGGACGTTCACTCATGTCTTCCTCATGCTGTTTGGCCGAGCGCTGCTACATACTCCCGGCTCAACTGTTCGCAAAGGCTCAAAGGCGTTTCACCGCCATCGAGCTCTCGTTCGGCGCGAGCCTTCAACAAACGCCTCCCACCTAGGGTCGAAACGCCGTGCTCGCCATGCTTCCGGATGAAAAGGTCGAGGGTCCATTGGACCTCGCCTCGTCGACGGCGCGCCAGCAGCGCGGTCTCCACGTGCTTCCGGTGTGCGTCGAGCTGAGCGATCAGCTCGTCAATTCCGCTGCCCTTCGTCGCGCTGGTCGCGACGATCGGGGTCTCCCACGCCCCGTCCTGCGCGCCCCCGGCCCCGACCGCATGTGCGGTTCGAAGCGCGCCGCGGAGATCCGCAACGGCGCGCCGCGCAAGCTCGTCCTGGTCGGCCTTGTTGACGACCAGAATGTCGGGAATCTCCATGATTCCGGCTTTCAGAAATTGGAGCACATCGCCGCTTCCAGGCTGAATGACCAGGACGACGGTGTCCGCCACGTGCACGATGTCGATCTCGGACTGGCCGACACCCGTCGTCTCGATGATCACCGTGTCATACGCGGCCCCGAGTACTCGCACCGACGAGTTGGCCGCGTAGGCAAGCCCGCCGACTTCGCCGGCCGTTGCGAGGGATCGAACGAAGAGCCCGTTGTCCGTCGGGTCGAAGCTCATGCGCGCACGGTCACCAAGGAGCGAGCCGCCAGAGCGCATGCTCGACGGATCGACCGCGACCACCCCCACGGTGCGATCTCGAAGGCGAAGCCCCCGCGCAAGCACCGAGGTGAGCGTGCTCTTTCCGACGCCGGGAGGACCGGTGAGACCCACGCGGTGGCCGCCCGCTGCCTTGGGCGCGTCCTTGAGCGCAGCCAACAGCTCGGCGACGCGAGCGTGTGATTCGGCCCGCCGGTCCTCGACGAGATTCAGTGCGCGGGAGACGGCTGCCTTGTTCGCCGACATCACCTGCTGCGCGTCCTCGGCGATGTCACTCAGCGGCATGCTGGCGGTCGACCAGGTCGATCAGGTCGCTCATGATGTTGTCGAGCTCGAAGTCCTTGGGCGTATAGACGGCGGCAACTCCCTCTTGCCGAAGCCGTTCGGCGTCGGCTTCCGGGATGATGCCGCCCGCGACCACGGGCACATCGCCCAGGCCGGCGGCCCGAAGCCGTTTCATCACTTCGGGGACCAGCGCTAGGTGCGAGCCGCTGAGAATGCTGAGGCCGATGAGATGGACGCCTTCTTCGAGAGCGGAAGCCACGATCTGCTCGGGCGACACCCGAATCCCTTCGTAGACCACGTCGAAGCCGACATCTCGAGCCTTGATTGCGATCTGTTCGGCGCCGTTCGAATGACCGTCGAGCCCGGGCTTGCCCACGAGCATCTTCGGGCGACGACCCATGCTCGCCTCGAGTGCGTGGATTCGGTCGCGCAGGCGCGCGACGGTCTCGGCGTTTGCTCCGGTTGCGGCCGTCTTCACGCTGGCGCCGGAAACGCCCGTTGGCGCGCGATACTCCCCCCAGACCTCCCGCAGCAAGTTGGCCCACTCTCCGGTCGTGACGCCCGCGTGCGCGGCGGCGATCGAAGGGACCATCATGTTCTCATCACTCTTTGCGACGCGCTGAAGCTCCGCGAGCGCCTTGTCGACGGCGTCGTTGTCGCGCGTCTCTTTCCACCGGGCCAAGGCCGCCCGCTGATCCGCATCCACTTTCGGGTCCACCGTGAGGATCGCTTCGTCGAGATTCTCGGTGAGGGGAGAGGGTTCGCTCTCGACGAACTTGTTGACGCCGACGACAATTTGCTCGCCAGCCTCGATAGCGCGTAGCCGCGCGGCGTTGGACTCGACGAGCCTCTGCTTGATGTAGCCGCTCTCCACCGCTTCGACAGCGCCACCTCTTTTCAGAACTTCCTGCACCTCCGCCCATGCGGACTCGACGAGATCCTGCGTATGCGCTTTCACGACCTCGCTGCCTGTGAAGAGGTCGTCGTACTCGAGCAGGTCCGTTTCGTAGGCGAGGATTTGCTGCGTTCGCAGCGACCACTGCTGGTCCCAAGGCCGCGGAAGGCCGAGGGCCTCGTTCCAGGCCGGAAGCTGAATCGCGCGGGCGCGCGCGTCCTTGCTGAGCGTGACCGCGAGCATCTCCAGCACGATTCGAATGACGTTGTTTTCGGGCTGCTGTTCGGTGAGGCCGAGCGAGTTCACCTGAACCCCGTAGCGGAACCGCCGTTGCTTCGGGTCGGTGACGCCGTAGCGCTCCTGGGTAACTCGATCCCAGAGCTCGACGAACGCG
The DNA here is from genome assembly GCA_024640845.1 of Myxococcales bacterium. Taxonomy (GTDB): domain Bacteria; phylum Myxococcota_A; class Polyangia; order Polyangiales; family Houyiibacteriaceae; genus SG8-38. The sequence continues at coordinate 26,668 of JAHEEE010000010.1, forward strand.
CGCATCTTGCAGAGCTCTTCGACGAAGCGGATGCCGGCGTTGACGAAGAAGCTGATACGCCCGACGACCTTCCCGAACTCGGCTTCGGGGATGCGCCCGGTTGCTTTCACGGCGTCGAGGACGCCGATCGCAGTGACCAAAGCGTAGGCGAGCTCTTGAGTCGGCGTCGCTCCTGCTTCCTGCAAGTGATAGCTGCAGATGTTGATCGGGTTCCACTTCGGAACCTCGTCGACCGTATACGTGATCAAGTCGGTGATGAGCCGCATCGACGCTGCCGGCGGGAAGATGTGGGTGCCGCGCGAAAGGTACTCCTTGATGATGTCGTTTTGCGTCGTGCCGCGGAGCACGCGCGGGTCGACCCCCTGATCTTCAGCGGTCGCGATATAGAGTGAGAGAAGCCAGACCGCCGTCGCGTTGATCGTCATCGAGGTGTTCATTTGATCGAGCGGAATCCCGTCGAACAGCGCGCGCATGTCCCCGATATGCGATATGGGGACCCCGACTTTGCCGACCTCGCCGCGCGCGAGTGGGTCGTCTGCGTCGTATCCGGTCTGGGTCGGCAAATCGAAGGCGACGCTGAGACCAGTTTGGCCCTTCGCGAGGTTGGTACGATAGAGCTCGTTCGATGCGGCGGCCGTGCTGTGACCCGAGTAGGTCCGCATGATCCACGGTCTGTCACGCTCCCGCTTGCCGTCCTGCGCCATCCGCCGGTCCTTTCCTCTGTGCTCCGCCCGAAGGGGCCGAGAAGCCTACTCTTCTTTGGCTCTGCCTGCGTCCCGGACCCCAGCGACCGTTGCGGTGCTCTTTACAGCTTCACACGGCCAAGCCCGATGGCTTTTTGATTATCATACGGCGGTTGGGGGTCAAGCGCCCTCGCACCAGGGCTTTTGCAGGATCGGAGGCACTGGTAGATCTTGTAAAGTTGCGGTAAACGACCCCGATGGCCGAGACCAACGCCGCGATGGGACGACGTCTGCGGGAGCTTCGCCTTCGGCGCGGGCTCCAGCAGAGCGAGGTGGCACGCCGCCTCAAGATCTCGCCCGCGTATCTCAGCCTGATCGAGAAGGGCAAGCGGGTCGTCCAGCTCCCGTTGCTCTTTCAAGCGCTCGAGCTCTACGGCATCGCGGTCGAGGACTTCATGCAAAGCCTCGGCGAGCGTCACGTCGACGACGGGCTCGCCCGATTGCTCGACGAACCGCTCCTCCGGTCGCTCAATCTCAGCGAGGAGGACCTCGCGAGCATCAGCGCCGAGCCGCGCATGGTGACGACGATCACTGCGCTCTTCAATCTCTACAAGAACACTCGAAGCCAGCTCGACCACGTCATGACGAGCATCGCGCAGCGCGAGCTACGCGAGGACGAGGATGAGTCGGTCCGATTCGACTACAACCCCTACGATGAGGTGACCGACTTTCTCGAGCAGCACGACAACTGGTTCGGCTCCCTCGAAGAACGCGCGCAGCAATTCCGACGGGACTGCGCCTTCGGCCGCCGGGTGACGAGCGAAGATCTCGAGCGCGGCTTGCTCGAGCAAGCAGACGTGCGCGTTCGACGCATCCTGGAGCGCGCGGAGAGCTCCGTCATTCGTGCCTGGAATGCGGAAGACCGAATCCTCACGATCTCGAATGATCTCTTCGAACAACGGGCGAAGTTCCAGCTCGCCCACACGGTAGCGTTGGCCCTGTTCGACGAGGAGAAGCTTCATGAGCCGATCCTGGAGGGGTACAGCGGGCAGCATGCAGAGACGCAAACCCTCATCAAAATCCATCTCGCAAACTACTTCGCCGGCGCGTTGCTGCTCCCGTACCCCGAGTTCTATCGCGAGGTGACCAGCACGCGTCACGATGTCGAGCTCTTGGCTCAACTCTTCGAATCCTCCTACGAGACCGTGGCGCACCGTATGTGCAACCTGTCGGATCCGCGGAGGCGCGGTGTGCCGATGCACTTCCTGCGCGTCGACGTCGCGGGCAACATCTCCAAGCGCTACTCCGGCGACGGGATCCACTTCCCTCATCAAGGGGGGTCGTGTCCCAAGATGTCGGTCCACCTGGCGTTCCTCACGCCGAACGTGATCACAAAGCAGTATTCGGCCTTTCCCGATGGCTCGACTTACTTCTGCTTCGCAAAGGTGGTCAGTGAGCCGCAACAAGGCTCATTGGTCAAAGGGACGACCTACAGCATCGGCCTCGGTACCCACGCCGATAACGCCAAACACTTCGCCTACGCCGACGACATCCCGTTCGCCGACCCGAAGAAGATGGCGGTTCCGGTTGGCACGACTTGCCGCTTCTGCGAGCGGACCGATTGCAACATGCGTTCGGCGCCGAGCTACAAGTTCGCGTTTCGCGTCGACGAATACACCAAGAAGGACAATTTTTTCTCGCCGCTGGTCCGAGCTGACGCCGACGCCGACGCTCCCAAGTCGGCTCGCCGCAAACCAACGGCGTGATATGGTCCCCTGCCTGGAGGAAGAGAATGCCGTCGTTCGATGTCGTTTCCAAGGTCGACTCCCACGAGGTCGACAACGCCCGCAACCAAGCCAGTAAAGAGATCGCGCAGCGCTTCGATTTCAAGGGCACAGAGACCACCATCGAGCAGACCGACGAGGGAATCGTCATTCGCTCCAACAGCGAGGGGCGACTCGACGCTGCTCGTGACGTGCTCGAGAGCAAAATGGTCCGTCGCCAGGTGTCGTTGAAGTCTCTCGATCCGCAGGAGCCGCATCAAGCGGGCGGCAGCACGTGGCGTCAGCTGATCAAGCTCAAGGAAGGCGTCTCCAAGGAGAAGGCCAAGGAGATTGTGAAAGCCGTCAAGGACACCAAGATCAAGGTGCAGGCCTCCATTCAGGGAGACGCGGTGCGCGTGTCCGGCAAGAAGCGCGATGATCTACAAGAGACGATTTCCTTCCTGAAGGAAAGGGATTTCGATCTGCCTTTGCAATTCGTGAACTTCCGGGACTGAGGCGGCGCACATTGACCGGGTCGAACCAAGAGCTGCTCGTCGGCTACCAGGGCACCGAGGGCGCGTACAGCGAGCTCGCTGCAAAGCGTCATTTCGCAGATGCCGGTAGGCCGGTTCGTTGCGTCGGCTACCATAGCTTCACCGAGATGCTCGAGGCTCTGAGGGCCGGCTCCGTGGACTACGCGGTGCTTCCGATCGAAAATTCCATCGCCGGATCGATCAACGAAAGCTACGACTTGCTAGCCAAGATGGGTTTGTTCCTCGTAGGCGAGGAATTTCAGCCGATCGCCCACTGTCTCATCGGCGCAGCCGATGTGCCCGTGTCCGACATTCGCCGCGTCTACTCGCACCCGGTCGCGCTGGCGCAGTGTGGCGAGTTCCTCGAAACGCTCGAGGACTGTCACGTGGAGGCGTTCGTCGACACCGCGGCGGCGGTCGAGAAGGTCAAACAGGATGGCGACCCCACGCAGGCAGCCATCGCGAGCGAGCAAGCGGCGGCGCTCCACGGTCTGCCGATCTTGCGCCGGCACATCGCCGACCATCCCGAGAACTACACGCGGATGGTCATCGTCGCGCCTGAGGCAGCCCACTACGATCGCGGCGTGCCGTGCAAGACCTCGCTCATCTTCTCGACGACTCACGAAAAAGGGGCGCTTGCGCGGTGCATCGGAATTTTTGCCGAGCGCGGTTTGAACCTCACCAAAATCGAATCGCGTCCCAAACCCGACACGCCATTCGAGTACATCTTCTACATGGACTTCGAAGGCAATATCGACCGCGAGATGACGCAGGCTGCTCTCGACGATCTAGAGGAAGTGACGACGTTTCTGATCGTCCTGGGATCGTACCCGATCGGGCGACCGCGCGTCAGCTAGCCACCGCCTCGGCAACGTGCGCCAAGCGGTCTGCGTCGGTTTCCAATCCGGCCGCCAGGCACGTGGCGGATACCATCTTCAACGCGGCGGCTTCCCCTCCGCCATCTTGCGCAGACCTCGCCGCCGACAGCGCTTCGAGTGCGTCGATCATCGCGTCGCGCCCACGTCCCTGAGCCAAGTGCAAGCACGCGGACGCGATCGAGACGCGAATCTGCGCGCTTGGCGCCTGCCCGGGTGCCCGCTTTGCTGCGATGAGGGCAGCCTTCGCGGCGTCCAGGTCCTCGCGGACCACGTAGGACAAGACCCGAAGGCAATGCGCACCCGTGAGATCGCCCCCCGCGGCAATCGATTCGTCGATCAAGTCGTCGAAGGTCATGTGGTCCTGCGCCTTCAGCGCGCGCACCACGTCGAGACCCGGTCGCTCGGGGGGCGGGACTGGGTTCGTGGGTCTCTCTTCATCCTCTTCCTCAGGCGGGCCGGAGGGCAAATGGACCGATTTGCTGATCTCGGATGCGACGGATCGCGTGTCGCGGTCGGGTTGGTACTGCACGGCCGCAGCGGCCAAGCGTACGGCCGCGCTCTTGTACCCCTGTTCGGCGGCCAAGGAGCCCGCCGTGAGGATTGCGTGCGCGCCGCGCTCGAGGTCGCCGCCTTCGCAGAGGTACGCGCCCACCGTGGCTGCCATCGAGGGGCCAAGCAGCGGCTCGGCGCTGTGAATGGCTTGAGCCACGAATCGATACACCTCCGTGCGTCGCGCCGGCGGCATGCGTTGCACCACGGCTCTTCGCAGAAGCTCGGACTCGGGCTTGCCGTGCATGTTGAGGAGCCCGTCGTTGACCAACGCCTCGAATGCACGCTGCCGGATGTCTGCTGGGATGCCGTCTAGCTCGACAGCCGCGTCGATGACCTGCTGCGAGGAAGCGGGAAGGGCCGAGCATGCGACCTCGAGGACGCGCATGGACGAAGTGTCGAGCGTCGCGAAACGCTCTTCGAGCAGCGCTCGGGGACCCAAGTGTTGGCGCCGCTCGCTCGACTCTTCTCTCCAGTAGAACCGATGTCCGTCGTGAATGATGTCGCCGGTCGCAATCATGGTCCGCGCGGCCTCGACGATGCCGAGGACCGTCGTTCCGCCGGTGATCACGAGCTGCTTCGCGATCTCGATGTCGGGTTCAGGGCCGAGAATTCCCGTGGCGACCAGCAACGCTTCGTTGGGGTCGAGCGCGGGTAGCTCGATGAGCACCGATCGTCTGATTGGGCGCAGTGCGGCTGGCGCCGTCGATTCGGTCGTGCGGATGCAGAGGAGCCCGACGACTCCCTCCGCGGTCAGCGCAGCCCCGAGGACATCCAGCGTGGCGGGATCGACCGCTGATATCCTATCGACGTAGATCCACGGAACGCCTCGTCCGTTCCCGAGCGCGCCCAAGGTCACCTTGAGCGCGTGGACGACCGCATCGCGCCTCGGCGGCGTCGCGCAAGCGATCGCTTTCAGCGCGTCTGCAACTCCCGGCTCGGTCTGTTTGAGGAGCTGTCGCGTCGGCTCGAGGTTTCGCCAAGCTTTGAGGAGCGCGAGACGGAGCCCCCCAAGCGGTTCCAGTCCGCCGGGGACGGCTCCAATCTCGAGAAAGGCGCTGGGGCGAAGCTCGTCGCGTAGGGCGAACACGGCGGAACGTGCACCGACACCAAGCGGCCCTTGAAGATAAAACGCATGCGTCTCCGACCCCGCCGCGGCCTTCTTGAGCGGCTCGAGCGCGTGACGAATGCTCGCCGGTATCGGCGCGGGTTGGAGGAGGCCGACCGCGCTCCTGCACTGTTCGAGCAACGGGCGGCTTCGGTCGATCGCCTCACCGCTCAACGCGAACGAGCTCGTACTGACGGTTCTGCCGAACAGATATGTCCGGGAGGCCGCCTCCCGGGATTCGACGTCGAGCACGACTTCGCCGGCCCGTGCCTGGTTGGCCAAGAGCTGGGCCCGGTCGATTGCGCTGCCGCTGCTGGTGACCTGTCCTGCGGGGTCCTCCTGACGCTGCACGTCGCCGGTTGCGATCCCGAACGCGATCGGCAGCCCGCCGGCGGGCACGGGCTGTGACTCGGCTTCGGCGAGCAGGCGAAGCGCGAGGTTGATCGCGGCCTTGAGCTCGTGAAGCGTGAAATTGGCGACGACGGTTCCCGCCAGCGAGGAAATGACCTCGCCACCCGTGTTCTCGATCTCGTTGGTGACGTAGCGTGCCCACTGACCGGCTGCCGCGGTCGTCTCCTCCTCCTCGAATGCGGGGGGCAGGATGCGATGCCAGAGGACGAAGCGTTCCATCGGACCGTCTAGCCGCCGAGCTTCGCCTTGAGGGCCGCGAGCTCGTCGTCGATGCCGCTCTCGCCCTGTTCAGACTCGAGGGCACGGAACTTGGCGTCGAGCTCGGCTCTTCTGGGATCCTCCAGCAGCTCGTGGGCCTCGACCTCGGAGTCCAGCCGGTCGATGTGATCCGCCATTCGCTCGAGGTCCGAGAATGCGCCGCCGCCGAGTCTTTCGCCCGCTGGGCGATCGGGCGCCGTCGGCTCAGTGCGCGCTCGACGCACTTGGGCGGCCAGCGTCTTCTGGCGCGCCTTCAGATCATCGAGCTTCTCCTCGATGCGTTCAAGCTGCGCTTTCATCGCGTCGGCGGCCGTAGCCTGATCGGCAGCGCGGGCACGGACGCTTTGGGCCTCCTTCAAGGCGCGCGCTTTTCGCCGTAGCGCCTCACGAGCCAACTCCTCGTCGTCTTGTTCCAGGGCGAGGACCGCCTTGCGCTCCCACTCCGCGGCTTCGGCACCGAGCTCTTTTTCCTTCTTGTCGAGGCGCTTGGCGCTTCCCATCGCCTCGATGAGCTCCTTGCGCGCGCGCCCGAGGGCCGATTTCATGTCGGTCACCGTCTGTCCGATCAGCTTGTCCGGATCCTCCGCTTGGTCGATGAGCGCGTTCAGGTTGGACTTGATCACCCTGTTCAGCCGACTGAAGATAGCCATCGTCCCCCTCTCGACTCCAAGATCCCACGCCCGAAGCCCCCTGTAAAGGGACTGAGGTTTCTCGACTTCCAAGCTCTCAGTATGCTAGCCCGGGGGTCATGATGAAGGGGGCACACGTCCTGATTACAGGGGGGGCGGGTTTCATCGGGACTGCGCTGACCGCGCGTCTTGCGGAGGACAACCACGTTCGGGTGCTCGACATCCTGAGGCGGAACGCGCTGTCCAAGGCGGGCCTCGATAGGCATCCGAATGTCGAGCTCATCGTCGGCGACGTGCGGGACATGACGGCCGTGCGCCGCGCAGTCACCGGCTGCGACTACGTCATCCACATGGCCTCCATCGCCGGCGTCGACACGGTCCTCAAGAATCCGGTCCTCACGATGGAGATATCGCTCGAGGGAACCATGAATGTGCTGCGCGCAGCGAATGACTGCACGGCTATCAAGCGCGTCATCGACTTCTCGACGAGTGAGGTCTTCGGTTCCTATGCCTTCCGAGTGCGCGAGGCCGACGTCACGAGTCTCGGCGCAGTCGGTGAGGCGCGATGGACCTATGCGGTCAGTAAGCTTGCGACCGAGCACCTAGCGCACAACTACTGGAAACAGTTCAAGCTGCCGACGTGCGCAATTCGTCCTTTCAACATCTACGGTCCCGGCCAAGTTGGAGAGGGCGCCGTGCACGCTTTCGTCGTCCGAGCGCTGAAAGGTGAGAAGATTCTCATCCACAACGAAGGCGATCAGATTCGCTCTTGGTGCTACATCGACGACATCGTCGATGCGATTCTCCTAGCCATGACACGCGACGAGGCTATCGGCGAGAGCTTCAACATCGGCAACCCTCGAAGCACGATCACGATCTATCAGCTCGCGCAGCTCATCGTGCGGCTGACGGAGAGCAAATCCCCCATCGAGTTCGTCGGATGGGACTTCCCCGACGTCGAGCTTCGCATCCCTGATGTGAAGAAGGCCGAGCAACTCCTTGGATTCCGTGCGCACGTGGAGCTCGAACAAGGGCTGGGCGACACCATCGAGTGGTACCGTCGCAAGCTCGCCGGCGAGGGGTGACGTGACCGGCGTCGGTCCCCTGGTTTACGATCTCAGCGCTGCGCGTCCAGACGGCTGGTTCGACGAAGTGCTGAAGCAGTCGCCCGACTTCGAGCGAGCCTGCCAGATCATCGGTCGCTCGACCCTCGGCCTCGCGCTGATTGCCGGCGCGCGAATCGCGAGCATCACCCCGAGCCAGCAATCGCAGAACCTGACCACGATCGAATTCTCGATCGGTGCCGACCCGGCGGCGCGTAGTGTCGCGCTGCCCGAGTTCAGAGAGACCATCGCGCGCTACCTCCTTGCCCCGCTCGAAAACACCCCCCTCGGCAACGATCCGGACATGGAGGCGCTGCAAGCGCACGTCGGGGGTCGATACATGCTCGAAGCTGCGCTCTTCGCAGTGCGTCCGACCGAGCTTCGGCACGATCTTGGACTGTCGGAGGTCACGGTCGAGTTCAACGGCCTTCGCCACGTGTTGACTCTCGAGGATTTTCGCGAGGTCATCGACGAGCGCGTCCGCGCCGAGCTTGGCCTCGGTCGACAAGACGATGGGATGGCAATCGACTTGGCCCTGGTCGACAAAGCCGAGCAAGCCAACGCAGCGGAGAACTGGAGCGCCACGGTTGCGATGTTGACCCCATGGCTCACGCCGATCTCGATGCTCCTTCGCACCGGCGAGGCCGACGAGCTGAGCGAAGAGGTGCATGGTCGGCTGTCCGATGGCCTCGATCTACTGGGCACCGCCTACGCCAACATGGGCGACCTAGATGCGGCCAACGAGGTGTTGCGGCTCGGCGTCCAGTGGGCGGGCGAGTCCGGTAAAGCCGCCGATCTCTTTCTCGCGCTGGGTCGGGCGTCTGTTGCAGCGCAGAAGCATGGCGAGGCGATCGGCCTCTTGCGCCGAGCGATACGGCTTGGCGCCGACGAGGAGATCGCGATGCCGCTCTTGGCGCAATCGCTGGCCGCCCGCGACCAGGCTCTGGCGGCCGTGGTTTGCCTCGACCGGGCCCGCGAGCTCGGAGCCGACGCCGAGGACCTTGGGGCGCTCGGGCCCGATTTGCAGGCCCGGTTCGGTGACGCATGGTCGCGCTTCGAGGCCTGGATGAACGACGCAGAGTAGTCGCTTTACTTTGGCTGCCAGGCTTCGTACCGTAGCCATTCGCATGCCGGGCTTTCTTTTGTCGATCGATCAGGGAACCACTGGTTCCACTGCCTTGCTCTTATCGCCGGACGGGCGGATCCTCGGCCGCGCCAATCGGGAATTTCCCCAGCATTTTCCGAAGCCTGGCTGGGTCGAGCACGATCTGGACGAGATTTGGCAGAGCGTCGGAGAGGCCGTCGGCCGCGCGATCGAGGAAGCCGGGGTCAACCCGAGCCAGTGCCTCGGGATCGGAATCACCAACCAGCGCGAGACCACCGTGCTCTGGGATCGAAAGACCGGCCGAGCGGTCCACAGGGCGATCGTGTGGCAGGACCGCCGAACCGCGGACCGCTGCCAGGAGCTCAAGGACGAGGGCAAGGAGCCGCTGTTTCGCGAGCGGACGGGCCTGGTGCTCGACCCCTATCTTGCCGGAACGAAGCTCGAGTGGCTTCTCGATCACGTGGACGGGGCCCGTAAGAGGGCGGAGAAGGGCGAGCTCGCATTCGGCACCATCGATTCATGGCTGGTGTACCGATTGTCCGGCGGCAAGGTCCACGTCACCGACGCCAGCAACGCATCGCGCACGCTTCTCTACGACATCTCCGACCAGCGCTGGGACGAAGAGCTCGCGGCGGTGCTCCGAGTGCCGATGGGTCTCTTGCCGGAAGTGCGGAGTTGCTCCGAGGTGTATGCGCACACGTCGGGCGTTCCTGGCGTTCCGGATGGCATTCCGATCGCAGGAATGGCCGGCGATCAACAAGCCGCCTTGTTCGGCCAGACTTGTTTCAACGTCGGCGACGCCAAATGCACCTACGGCACAGGTGCATTCCTCTTGACGAACACCGGAGCTGAAGTCGTCCATTCGAACAACGGATTGCTGACCACGATTGCCTGGCGCATCGGTGACGAGACGGTGTATGCGCTCGAGGGAAGTGCGTTCATCGCCGGGGCCGCGGTGCAATGGCTTCGAGACGGTTTGGGGCTCATCTCCTCGTCGAGCGAAATAGAAGCCAAGGCGATGGAGGTCGACGAAAGCGGCGACGTGGTCTTCGTCCCAGCCCTTGCGGGCCTCGGTGCGCCACATTGGGACCCTCATGCGAGGGGCCTAATTTACGGGCTGACGAGGGATACGACCGCCGCGCATTTGGCTCGCGCAACCCTCGAAGGCATCGCGTTCCAGATCGTCGACTTGGTGGACGCGATGCAGGCGGATGCGGGCCGTCCTATAACACGCTTGAGGGTCGACGGTGGTGCGGCCCGCAATGACCTCTTGATGCAATTTCAGGCTGACATGCTCGGGGTGACGATCGATCGCCCGGAGAATGTCGAAACCACTGCCTTAGGTGCTGCTTACTTAGCTGGCATGGCCGTCGGGGTATTCGACGGTCTTGATTCTGTCGTGGATGCTTACCGTATCGAACGTAGCTTTGAGCCTCAGGTGACCCAGGGCGAGAGAGATGGTCACTTGAAGCGTTGGCGTGACGCGGTACGGCGGGCGCGAAGTGAAACGAGAATAACATGAGCGAGAATGATGTCGGGCAAACGAAAGAAATCACAGAGGTACCGGTAGCTTGGGAGGCGCTAGAAGACGGCTTCGAGAACAACGCACCGGAGGTGCATAGCTATCTGCATTTCGATACTGGAGAAGTGATTCGCATCGTGGATGGTGTCGCGGATCCTGCGATGCACACGCGCATCATGAACGACAGCCGATACTTGCGTATCGACCCCGTGTCTTCGCGCGAACAGTACCGGTGGATGGAACGGTTCATTGCGACCGTTGAAGACGAAGATCTGCGGCGACGATTGAATATCGCGATTGACGGCAAGGGTGCCTTTCGGCGCTTCAAAGACGCGTTGATGAGCCACCCTGTCGACCGAGAGCGCTGGTTCGCCTTTCGCTCTGAGCGCCTACGCGCGTGCATGGAGGCTTGGCTGTTGGCGCATGGCATCAAGGCTGTCGAGCGACCTACGTGGCATGTGCCATCGGCGGACGAGTTGACGGTCGAGGCGGAAACGCCGGCCAAGCCGGAGGCCAAGGCCGCACCGGAGAGCGTCGATGCGCCAAGCGTTGCGGCCCCCGTGGAGGGGGACCGACAGCGGCTTCACGCGCTGGTCGATGCCCTGCCGTCTGCCGAGGTGGAGACGGCGGCCGCGTTCCTGGAGTTCCTCGGCGAGCGGCGTCGGGTGGCGAAGCCGCGTGTGACCAAGCCCCGAGCGGCGCCGTCCGCGGCGGCGCCGAGCCCGAGCATCCCCCGAGCGGCGGAAGGTAAGTAGCCACACACCGTCGCGCGCCTAGTCCGCCAGCCACAGTTAGACCACAATATGTTGTGGGGGTCATAGTCTGACCCGCGCTTCTGGTCGCGTAATTCATTGCAATCCCGTATGTTCGGTGATAGCCACGTCCAGATACTCCTTTGGGGGGCAACGTGAAGATCAAGAAGCTCCAAATCGTTGGCTTCAAGTCCTTTGTGGACCAGACGACCGTCCACTTCGACCACGACATCACATGTGTCGTCGGGCCCAATGGGTGCGGGAAGTCCAACATCGTCGACGCCATCAAGTGGTGCATGGGGGAGCAGTCCCCCTCGCGGCTCCGCGGCAAGCATATGGAGGACGTCATTTTCAGCGGGGCGGAGGGCCGCGGCCCCCACGGCTTCGCCGAGGTGACCCTGACCTTCGACAATACGGACGGCCTCGCGCCCGCAGAATACGCCGATTACGAGAACATCCAGGTGACTCGGCGTCTCGATCGGCAGGGGCGGAGTGACTACCTGATCAATCGCACCCCGGTCCGGCTGTTGGACATCACCAACTTGTTCCTCGGTACCGGCGTCGGAAAGCGCGCGTACTCGATCATCGAGCAGGGCCGTATCGGATTCATCGTGACGTCCAAACCGGAGGACCGCCGCTCGATGATCGAAGAGGCGGCAGGCATCAGCAAGTTCAAGCTCAGCAAACGCGCCGCCGAACGCAAGATGGATCAGACACGACAGAACCTCCTGCGTGTCACTGACATCATCGGCGAGCTCGAGCGCAGTCTCGCGTCCCTCAAGCGGCAGGCGCAAAAAGCGGAGCGGTACAAGCGTTACAAGAAAGAGATGCGCGACCTCGATCTCTGGGTAGCGTCGCATCGCTTCCTCGAGCTTCGTGGGAAGGTCGGCTCGGTGTCGGCGTCGCTTTCGCAAGCGACCGAGGACGTGCAGTCGAGTCGCAACGATCTCGTCGCCAAGGAGGCGTCGGTCGAGGCGGAGCGCGTCTCGTTGCAACGACTCGGTGCCGAAGTGGAGCGCGGACAGACGCATGCGTACGAGCTCGACAACGCCGTGCGCCGCCTCGAGGGGCTCATCCGTCAGCAACAGGATCGGCAGGCCGCGTTGGTCGAACGAAAGGAGCTGGCGACGCGAGAGCTTCACGAGCTCGAGCAGCAGCGCCAAGGGCTGCAACAAGAAGTGTCCGGTGTTCGGCTCTCCCTCGGCGAGCTCGAAGCGTTGGAGACTCAAGCCGGCAGACTCCTCGAAGGGGTCGAAGCCGAGCTCCAGACACGAAAAAACACGGCGGAAGAGGCCGAGATGGCCTTGGCGAACGCCCGCGCGCGGTTGAGCGAGGCGCAGACGCACGTTGCCGGCGCACAAGCCGTCCTGAACAGCTACGAGGTGAGGCGCCAAGAGATCCGCGCGCGCTTGCAGCGTTTCCAGCAGGAGACCGAGGCGCTCGGAACGCGTGAAGTCGAATTCCATCAGCAGCGGGGCGAGCACGACGCCCGCATGCTGGGGCTTCGTAGTGGCAAAGTCGAAACCGCGGAGCGCCAATCCGAAATCGAAACGGTGCTCGCGTCGCAAAAGGGCGCCTTGAGTCAGGTGGACTCCGAGGTGGAGGCGCTGCGCGAGAAGCTTGCGGTCACCCGTTCGCGTCTCAGCTCACTCAACGAAATCCACGAACGCTTCGAGGGCCTTGGGGCTGGTGCTCAAGCGGTAATGACGGAGTACGCACATGCGAGCCCAGGTTCGGGCTTGGTGGGTTTGGTTGCAGATCGGCTCGAGTGTGCCCCAGAGCATACTCGCGCGTTGGGCGCCGCCCTCGGTGGGGCGCTCGAGTACCTGCTCGTCGACGACACTGGCGCCGCGTTGCGTGCCGCCAGCTACCTCGCCCAAGAACAAAAGGGCCGCGCCACGTTCCTTCCGCGTTCGCCGTCCGGCGCGACACGGGTGGTTCCTCCGTTTCCCTCGGGCGCCGGCATCGTTGGGCCCTTGCTGACGCTCGTTCGTCACTCCCACGGCGATTCGGACTGGGTACGCTACTTGCTCTTCGACGTTCTCGTCGTCGAGTCGCTGGATGCGGCGGCGCGCCTTCACAGCGAAGGCTTTCAGGGGAAGCTCGTCACACTCGATGGGCAAGCGCTCCTGGCCGATGGTGCGGTCGTCGGCGGCGCCGATGACGAGTCCGCGGCTCACCTGCTACGACTCCAACGGGAGATCCGCGAGCTCGAAGAGGCCGCGGCAGTTGAAGGCGCGGAGCTCGATCGGGTCACAGCCGAGCAGGGCCGGCTGCGCGCCTCGATCGCCGAGCGCCAGGCTGCCATCGATTCCACGAGGGTACAGGCCCACGACGCGGAGCTCGAAATCCTCGGCGCCGAGCGGGACCTCCACGTCGTCGAAATGGAGCTCCAGCGCATCGAGGAGCGCCGCGCCGAGATTGCGCGAGCCGAAGCCGAGGCGCGCGCGAGTCTCTCGCAGATCGAGGTCGACGAAGCCAGCACCGAGCGGGAGCTTCGTGACGCGCAACGCCGCGTCGCCGATGCCGAGCAGGCCGCCGGCGTGGCGGAGAGCGTGCTCGGAGAGCGGCGCCGCGTAGTCGAGGAGCAAGCGACGCGGGCGACCGAGGTCAAAGTCGAAGCGACGCAGTCGCGTGAACGGGCCGATCGCGAAAGGTCGGTTCTCGGTCAGCTAGACCGTTCGATCGCCGAGCTCAATGCCCGCGAGGATCGGCTACGCGAGGACGTTGCACTTGCCGATCGCGACCGGGGTCAGGCCGACGGACGCATCTTATTGCACCAGGGCCGACTCAGCGAAACCGCCCACCAAGCTGCGACCGCGAGAGAAGCCCTGTCCGCGCTCCGTAGCCGCTATGATGAGGCGCAGACACACCTCGGCGAAGCGGAGGCCGTGCTCAAAGAGCTCCGCTCGGTCATCGACGAACGATCGACCGCCCTCAACGCGCTCACGGTCCGGGAACGCGAGCTGGCGCTTTCGCTCGAGCACCTCGAAGAGCAAGTATCGGACAAGCACCGTGTCGAGCTGGCGTACGTGATCGGAGACTACCACTCGCGGCCGATACCGGGCCCAGAGGACACCGCCCGCGCCGAGGAGCTTCAGCGTCTGATCGACCGCATGGGCGAGATCAACCTCACCGCGATCGAGGAGTACGAGGAAAACGCGGCGCGCTACGAGTACCTGACGAGTCAGCGCCGAGATCTCGAGGAGGCACTCACCAAGCTCGACAAAGCGATTCGCCAGATGAATCGCGAGAGCCGCGCGATGTTCCGAGAAGCGTTCGCGGCGATCAACGAGCGTTTCAAGCGCATCTATCCGCTCCTCTTCCGAGGAGGAAAAGCGGAGCTCCGTTTGACCGACCCGCAAGACATGCTCGAAACCGGCATCGACATCATCGCGCAGCCACCCGGCAAGCGGCTCGGCTCTCTCGAGCTAATGAGCGGTGGCGAGAAGGCCTTGACGGCCGTGGCGCTCATTTTTGCCATCTTCCAATACAAGCCGAGCCCGTTTTGCCTGCTCGACGAGGTCGATGCGCCGCTCGATGAAGCCAACATCGGCCGTTTTGCGGAGGCGATTCAGCAAATGACCGACCGCTCGCAGTTCATCATCATCACGCACAGCAAGCGGACGATGGAATACGCCGACGTGCTCTACGGCGTCACAATGGAGCAGCCCGGCGTGTCCAAGCTGGTCTCCGTCGAGCTCCGCGGAGAGAAACGCCCGGTAAGCGCCGCAGTCGAAGCCGCCGAGTAAGGGACGCTCTCTGCCATGGGTTCATCCCATCCCGTCGGCGGGCAGCGTAGCACAGCCTTCCTCGGCCTCGGGTCCGGCATCGGCCTCGTCATCGCCAACATGGTTGGAGCTGGCGTCTTCCTTAGCGCGGGGTTCATGGCGCAGCAGCTCAGCGCCGGCTGGATCCTGCTTGCATGGTGCGTCGGCGCGCTTCTCGCGATGGCCGGCGCGCGAGCCTATGCGGAGGTCGCTTTCCTCATCCCTCGTTCGGGCGGCGAGTACCGCTACTTGTCGGAGCTCTTCCACCCTGCGCTTGGCTATCTTGCGGGCTGGGCGTCGCTCCTCGTGGGCTTCTCGGCGCCGATCGCGATCAGCGCCTATGCTGCGGCGGCCTTCTTCTTCACGGTGTCGGGCGGTGGTGATGCGCGCATCGGCGCAACTGCGCTCCTCCTCGCACTGGGACTCTTCCACGCGATGGGCCTCCGCACTTCCCAATGGGTGCAGAACACTCTGGTGATCCTGAAGGGATCGCTGATTCTCGCGTTCGTTGGCCTCGGGTTGTCGCTCGGTGACAATCGGTGGCCGATTTGGCAACCGGCCTCGAGTGACGAGGGCGTGGTACTGCCTTTCGCGACGAGCCTGCTGTTCGTCGCCTACGCGTTTTCTGGATGGAACGCCGCTGCGTACGCCGCCGAGGAGTTCGAGACGCCGCGTCGCGACGTGCCGCGCGCGATGTTGATTGGATGTGCAGTCGTGGGCGCCGCTTACCTCTTGGTGAATTGGGTCCTCGTTGCAAACCTCGCGCCCGAGCGCGCCAAAATCGTTTTCGAGTACGAGGAGTCGAGAGTGACGCTTGCCCATGTCGTTGCGGGGGACTTCCTGGGGGACGCAGGGTCCGCCGCGGTTTCGCTTGGCATCGCAGTCATGCTGATCTCGAGCACCAGCGCGATGGCGCTGCTCGGGCCTCGTGTCTGCGCCGAAATGGCAGGCGATGGGTTCTTGCCCCGTTGGTTGCAGGGAACTCCAGGCGCGCCGCCGCGGGCAGCAATTGCGCTTCAAGCGCTGTTCGCGATCGCGCTGCTGTACACTCACACGATCGGCGAGCTGCTCAGCAACGTCGCCGGCATTCTCATCTTGTTCTCGGGGCTGGTTGCCGTCGGTCTGTTCCGGCTGAAGCGCCGGCGGCCCGATCTTCCGGCACCTCGTCGTACCGCATTGGTCGCCGCCGCGATCTATGCTGCGTCATGCGTATGGCTGCTGTTCAGCGCTTTCGAGAACCAGACAGGTCTCCTCCCATGGGTCGCCGTGGCCGCTGCGGTGGCGATGGTCGCCTACGGATTGGCCCAAAGCCGACTCAGGTGACGATGCCGTCGAGGGCGCGACCGTGCCGTTCTGCGAGCTCCTCGACCGGCACTTCGCAGGCTCCGTCGATCGCGAGTGTATCGCCCGTCACGATGCCGATCTTTGCGAACGGGACACCATAGCGCGCGCAGATTTCACCGACCGCGCCGACGTTGCTTGCGGGTAGGCTCACGATGATGCGTGAAGGCTCCTCGCTGAACAACAGGGCATGAGCCGGAGCGTCCTCGTCGGCCGGCAGTGAGACACTCGCTCCGTGCCCGTGAGCGATGCATGCCTCGGCCAGACACACGGCAAAGCCGCCGTCGCTGATGTCATGCGCGCTATGAAGGAGCTTGGCGCGTGCGATCTCGAGCACCGCATGTTGGAGCGCTGCCTCGGCCTCGAGGTCGATTCCGACCGGTGCACCCGTTACTCGCCCCGCCCGTTGCACAAGCCACTCGGAGCCACCGAGCACGCCCCGCGAGGGACGTCCGAGATGCGCGATGACGTCGCCCTCGCGCACGAAGCCGAGACCCAGACGGTGCTCAGGGTCCTCCAACTGCCCCACGACCGCGACCGTGGGTGTTGGCAGGATCGCGTTGCCATCGGTCTCGTTGTAGAGGCTCACGTTTCCCGACACCACCGGCGTGTCGAGGGCGCTGCATGCAGCAGCGAGACCATCGATGGCCTGAGCAAAACGCCACATCTGCTCCGGCACCTCGGGATTGCCGAAGTTGAGGCAGTCGGTGAGGCCTAGGGGCTTCCCGCCGACGCACACGATGTTACGCGTGCATTCGGCGACCGCCATCGCCGCGCCACCAAAGGGATCGAGCTCCACATGCCGGCCGTTGCAGTCGGATGACACGGCTAGGTACTTCTCGCGCATGCCCGATTCGTCCTCGCAGAAGACGCGAATCACGGCAGCATCCCCTTCTCCGGGGCGAATCACCGTCCCATCGCGAACGATGTGGTCGTACTGGCGCCAAATCCAAGCGCGGCTCCCTATGTTCGGAGACCCAATCAACTGCAGGAGCTCGGCGCCGAGGTCATCCGGCGCGTCGCCGATCATCGTAACGATTGACGCATGTTCCGCGCGAGACTGCTGAGGGCGGTCGTACTTCGGCGCCGCATTGGTGAGCAGGTCGACGGGCAGGTCCACGACGACGATGGGGTCGGGCGCTCCGGTTCCGTCGAAGGGATCGTAGCCGGGGGTCGCTTTGCAGACGAAGCGTCCGGTATCGGTCACGCGGCCGACAATCGACGCGTCGAGGTCCCACTTCGCGCAAATGTCGAACACCTCCTGCTCGCGCCCCTCCTTGGCAACCATCAGCATGCGTTCCTGCGATTCACTGAGGAGCATTTCGTAGGGACTCAGCGCTTTGGTGCGGCGGGGGATCGCGTCCAGGTCGAGCTCGATGCCGTTGCCTGCGCGATCGGCCATCTCGACCGAAGACGAGGTCAGGCCGGCTGCGCCCATGTCCTGCACGCCCGAAAGGCAGTCCGTGGCGAAGATCTCGAGACATGCCTCGAGCAGGAGCTTTTCCATGAAAGGGTCCCCGACCTGGACGGTCGGGAGCTTGCTGTCGGTTTCTTCGCCGAACTCGGCGCTCGCCATCGTGGCGCCGTGGATCCCGTCACGACCGGTCTTCGCCCCCACGTAGATGATTGGATTGCCGACGCCTTCCGCGACGCCGAAGAACAGGTCGTCGGTTTTGGCGATGCCAACGGTGAAAGCGTTGACGAGGATGTTTCCATCGTAGCTCGGATCGAACTGCACCTCACCACCCACCGTCGGAACACCGATGCAGTTCCCATAGCCGCCGATGCCGGCGACGACTCCCTTCAGAAGGTGGGGCGTCTTTGGGTGATCGGGTCGGCCGAAGCGGAGCGAGTTGAGTGATGCTACCGGGCGGGCGCCCATCGTGAAGACGTCCCGAAGAATACCGCCCACGCCTGTCGCGGCACCCTGATACGGCTCGATGTATGACGGATGATTGTGCGACTCCATCTTGAACACTGCGCAGAAGCCGTCACCGATGTCGACTGCGCCTGCGTTCTCTCCAGGGCCCTGAACGACTTGTGGCCCGGTCGTGGGTAGGCGGCCGAGATGCACGCGCGACGATTTATAGGAGCAGTGCTCGGACCACATCACGCTGATCACCCCGAGCTCCGCGTAGCTTGGTTGACGCGCGAGTGTGCTGAGGACGCGCTCCCACTCTTCCTCTGAGAGCCCGAACTCGCGGGCGATCTTTGGGGAGCTTTCTGGCTCTCCGGGGAAGTTCGCTGGTGTGCTCATTGCAACCCCAAATGACGCTGAAGCGACTGAAAGAGCGTGAGCCCGTCGTCATTGCCGAGGAGAGGCTCACTCGCGCGTTCAGGGTGAGGCATCATGCCCAGAACGTTTTTGTCGCGGTTGTAGACGCCCGCGATGTCGCTCACCGAGCCGTTCGGGTTCGCGTCCGTCCCATTGGGGGCGTCACCGCGCCGTGTGCAGTAGCGAAACGCGACCTGGCCGTGGCGCTCGAGCTCCGCGAGGCCTGCGTCAGTGGTGTGGTAGCGCCCATCGGCGTGCGCAATGGGCAGCTTCAACACGGTGCCCTGGCCCATGTCGGTGAACGGGCCATCGCTCTCGACACGAAGATGAATGTCACGGCACTCGAAGCGAAGGTGGGCGTTGCGGGTGAGGGCGCCGGGCAGAAGGCCCATCTCCGTCAAGATTTGGAAGCCGTTGCAGATCCCCAGCACAGGCCCGCCCCGGCCGGCGAACTCGCGAATCGAGCTCACGATGGGACTGAACCCGGCGATCGCACCGGCGCGCAGATAGTCCCCATACGAGAAGCCGCCGGGGATCACGACCGCATCGGCATCCCCGAGGGAGGTGTTCTTGTGGAAAGCGTACCAAGCGTGCGCCCCCACGACGTCGCGCACCGTGTGCAGAGCGTCCCAATCGGCGTTCGAGCCTGGAAATTGTACGACAGCGACTTTCATCGGGGTGGTTGGCGTCCTCGGCGGGCGGAGCATAGATCGGACCGCGCCCGGGGCAACGCGGAACTCGAGCTATCGTACTGGCTCGAAATAGTGGTGGGCGATGTCGCTATCGAGGCCCTCCACCGGGGTCAGGCGAAATACGATCGTCCCGCGGCATGTCGACGCGTCCACCACGCCATACGCGCGGCTGTCTTGGCCCATGTAGGAGCGAAAGTCGCCGAGCAGGTAGAGCTTGCTCTCGGGAACCGTCGTCTTGCGGACGAGATGTCGGCCCCCCTCCTCGAGGAAGATCAGGTGAGCATTCCCGCCGAAATACTCCCGGCCCCATACCAAAGGCCGCTTCCGGTCGTTGTCGAGATTGTGGAAGGTCATCAAGCCTTGGTGGTCGAACTCGACCGGCTCGCCGTCGATGAGGAGCTCGCTTCCGTAGGAGTCGATTGTCATCCCTGGGGTGGCAGCGACACGGCCGACGACCCAACCGTCCTCCGTCGGGTGTCGACAGACCGCGATCGAGCCAAGATTGGGTTTGCCGCGCTTGTTGATCAGCACCCGCTCTCCGCGAATCAGGGTAGGCGCCATCCCGTTGTGGGCGACCGAGGCCACATCGAACCAGATGAACTTGAGGACGAGTGCGATGACGATGATTCCCGCCCCCACCCATGAAAGACATCCAAGCCCGCTTCGAACCGCACCCACGACAGTTCGGCTATTCGCCGTTCGGAGCCGTCTTGTCAAGCTCGCCGAGGAGGGCCTGCAGCACCGCCCTCGGGTCCGGCGCGTCGTAGATCGCGCGCCGGACCGCGACCCCGTGCGCGCCGGCGCCGATCAGCGACCTGACGTGGCGCACACCAACCCCGCCGAGCGCGTATGTCGGCAACCCGACACTCGTGATCTCGGTCGCAAAGCGATCGATGCCCATCGGTTCCGACTTGCCTGGCACCCGGAAGACCGGGCTTAGAAAGGCGAACGTCGCCCCATCCCGGGCAGCGCGGAGGAGGCCGCTGCGGTCGTGGCGAGATACGCCAATCAGAGGGATATCCGGCCATTCGCTCCGAACCTGCTCTACGCTCAGCCCCGCCTCGGGAAGATGAACGCCATCTGCGCCCACGATCTTCATGACGTCGGGCCGTCGACTGATCGTCAACGGGGAGTCTCGCTCAGCGGTTGCGGCGCGCAGTGCGCGTCCCCAGGCAACGAGATCGCGATCGGCTGCTTCCGTCGCCCGAAGCTGGACCCCGACTGCGCCGCGCGGGCAGCGGTCGAGTGCGCGAATCACCGGGGCTATTGGGCCCTCTGGGTGCTCCGGGTTGGTGATGATCCAAAGCCGCGGGAGCGCCGTTCGCATCTTGGCAAGCCTAGGTTCGGCCGTCTTGATCGGATCCGATCACGCCCTGAAGGGGGCTCGACGCCGTGGCGTAGAGCTTGCGGTCGATACGGCCTGCGAGGAACGCATCTCGCCCGGCCTCGACTGCAGCCTTCATCGCGCGCGCCATACGGACCGGATCCTTCGCGCCTGCGATCGCGGTGTTCATCAACACCCCATCGATGCCGAGCTCCATTGCAATGGCCGCATCGGACGCCGTCCCGACTCCTGCGTCCACGATGACGGGGATGTTTGCGTGCTTCACGATGATTTCGATGTTGAAGGGGTTGCGGACACCGAGGCCGCTCCCGATCGGCGCCGCCAAGGGCATCACGGCAGCGCAGCCGAGGTCTTCGAGCCGCCGGGCCGCGACAGGGTCGTCGTTGAAGTAGGGAAGCACGGTGAAGCCATCGGCGACCAAGGTCTTGGCGGCTTCCAGCGTCGCCGGCACGTCCGGAAAGAGGGTCTTTTCATCGCCGATCACCTCGAGCTTGAGCAACGGGGTGTCGAGCAGCTCGCGCGCGAGGCGCGCAGTGCGCACCGCGTCCTCGGCCGTGTAACAGCCCGCCGTGTTCGGTAGAAGCGTGTAGTTGCCTTCCCGGAGCACGGTCATGATCGACTCCGATCCAGTGGCCCGTAGATCGACCCGCCTCACGGCCACCGTGACAACCTCGCACCCGGACGCGTCGAGCGCGCCTCTTGCGGTCTCGAGGTCCGGATACTTGCCCGTCCCGGTGAACAAGCGCGAGCGGAACTCGAACTCGCCGATCTTCAAGATGTCTTCCGACACTCAACCGCCTCCTACGAAATGAACCACTTCCACACGATCACCTTCTTCGAGCTCTGTGCTCTCGTGTTCGGCGCGCGGCACGACCTCTTGGTTGCGTTCGACCGCCACCAACGTGTCGCCGAGCCCGAGTGAAACGAGCAACTGCTTCACCGTCGTACTTGAATCCACCTGTTGCTCTTCGCCGTTGACCACCAGTCGCATCGGCACGGAGCGTAGGGCGGGGCCGTATCCCCTGCAAGCGGGTTGCAACGGTGGGCGCCGTCGGCGGCGGATGTTACGCTCGGGCGCGTGAAGCGAATCGTGCAGGGCGACAACCTGAAGGTGCTGCCAACGCTGCCTCGGGGCTTCGCGCGACTGATCTATATCGACCCTCCGTTCAACACCGGGCGCGAGCAATCGCGCGACAGGATGCAGGTCAAGGCGTCGGCTACCGGCGAGCGCACCGGGTTTGGCGGCCGTCGCTACGACGTGGAGCGCGTCAACAGCCCATCATATGACGACGCGTTCGACGACTTCGAAGGGTTCTTGATGAGCCGCATCGAAGCGGCGCTACCGTGTCTCACCTCGGACGGCTCGCTTTTCGTCCACCTGGACTATCGCGAGGTGCACTACGCCAAAGTCGCCCTGGACCGCCTGCTCGGAAGGGAGTGTTTTCGCAACGAAATCATCTGGGCGTACGACTTCGGCGGCCGCCCGAAACGACGATGGCCTGCCAAGCACGACACGATCCTCTGGTACGTCGTGGATCCCAAGCAGTACGTCTTCCAGTTCGACGAGATGGACCGCATCCCCTACATGGCGCCCGGCCTGGTCGGCAAGGAGAAGGCCGCCAGAGGCAAAACCCCGACGGACGTCTGGTGGCACACGATCGTGCCGACGAACGGCAAGGAAAAGACGGGGTACCCGACGCAAAAACCACTCGGTGTGCTCGAACGCATCGTCAAGGTGCACTCCGAAGCGGGCGATGTCGTGCTCGACTTCTTCGCGGGAAGCGGAACGAGCGGCGAAGCCGCGGCACGGAACGATCGAGGCTTCGTATTGATCGATGATCACCCGGACGCCATCGCCACGATGCAGCGACGGCTCGCACGTTGGGACCCCGAAGTAGAAACATCGGCCGTCGGTTAGCGTGCGACCAGCTCCACCTCGAACACGTGAGGCCAGAGCTTTCCGGTCAGCAGGAAGGTGTCGGTGTCTGCCTTGTACGCAATTCCGTTGAGGACGTCGGCGCGCAGAGCCTCCGAGGGGGTGAGTAGCCCGCTCGCGTCGATGACCGCGGTCACCCGCCCGGTCTTCGCATCGATGCGCACGATCTCGTTGCTCTGCCAGATGTTCGCGTAGACGTCATCGCCAACGCATTCGAGCTCGTTGAGCTTTCGAACCGGGCGCTCGCCTCGCCAGACCGTCATCTCCTCGAGGAGGTCCATGGACTGCGGATCGCGGCGCTCCAGGATCGACGAGCCATCGCTCATGACCAGGGCCGTCCCATCGAAACACAGTCCCCAACCTTCGCCCGGGTACCGCAAGAGCTCCTGTCGTTCGAGCGACTCGAGATCGGACACTACGGCGATGCCGGATCGCCAAGTGAGCTGCACCAATCGGTCGTCGACCAGCGCTAAGCCTTCGCCGAAGAAGCTCGGGTCGAGGCTGCGCTCGGCCAGCACCTTTCCGTCCTCGAGCCGGACACGACGCAACGACGATCGCCCGTAGCGGCCGGTGCTCTCGTAGAGCACGCCGTCGTGCCAGAGCAGGCCTTGTGTGAATGCGTCGGGGGCGTGCGGGTACTTGGCGACGACCTGCACGCGGAGGCGCTCGATCGAGGATGCCGGGGGGGATGGCGACCTGTCGCCCGGCGTGAGCTCGACCGGCGTGACGGTCTCCTCGACCGGTTCGTCGCACCCCGGCCCGAAGAGGAGCGGGATCGTCAGCAGTGCGCATATGTGCGCGTATTGTGGGGGCGTCCTCATCCAGCTGGAGCGTAGTCGCCTCCGCTTCCGACGCCAATGCTTGACGGGGGAGAGGCCAGCCGTTAGCCACAGACCGTGCAATCCGGTTTCCCGAGACCTCTGCGGCCGCGCGCGCACAACGCCGAAGCATCGATGCGCCCGACGCGTGCCGAGGTGCTGCTCGACACAATCGCACACAACTTCCAGGTCGTGCGACAGGCAGCGAACGGCCGAAAGGTCCTCGCGGTGGTGAAAGCGGACGCGTATGGCCACGGTGTCGTCCCTGTCGCGCAGCGCTTGCAGACCGAGGGCGTCGACGGGTTCGGGGTCGCGCTCGCGGAAGAAGGCATCGAGCTCCGCGAGGCGGGCATCGATCGGGCGATTCTCGTGCTCAACGGGATCAACGGCGGCGCCCACCGAGACATCATCGCCGCAGGACTCACACCGGTCCTCTACGACATCGCCGAAGCTAGCGCCTTCGAGGCCGTCTCGAGAAGTCGCCCGATCGACGTACACTTGAAGGTCGATACCGGAATGGGGCGTTTGGGCGTACCGCTCGGCGAGCTTCCGGACTTCCTTCGCGACTTGCGGCGCTTTCCCTCGATTCGTATCGCTGGGCTCATGACGCACCTATCGACGGCCGACAGCGATCCTGACTACGTCGCCGAGCAGCTTCGAGGCTTCAAATACGCTGAGGGTCTCGTTCGGCGTTTCGGGCACGAGCCCTCGGTCCTTCACGCCGCAAATAGCGCCGCGCTTTTCCGTCATCCCGAGACCCATTTCGATTGGGTGCGGCCTGGAATCTCGCTCTACGGTTATCCCGGTTCGAGCTCGATCGACGTGCCGCTCCGGCCGGCAATGCGCTGGCGGACGGAGGTCCTGCGCATTCGAACGTTGCGGCCTGGCGAGTCTGCCGGCTACGGACGTTCGTTTCGCGCGACGCGAGAGACCCGGTTGGCGACGATCCCGATCGGTTATGGCGACGGCCTCTTCCGCTCGGCGTCGAACCGCGGCCACGTACTGATTCGCGGGTCCAGATGCCCGATCGTGGGCAACATCGCGATGGATCTCACCACAGTCGACGTGTCGGAGGTTGCGGGTGTTGCGCTCGGGGACGAGGTGTTGCTCCTCGGAGAGCAGGAGGGCGCCGTGCTCGACGCGGTGGATCTCGCCGCTGCGGCGGGGACGATCCCATACGAGGTGCTGACGAATGTTTCCCGCCGTGTTCCACGGGTGTATTTGAATCGCTAGGACCGCCCGCGCCCGCGCTTGCCAACGTGCTCTTGGGCCGCAGAGTACGCGCCGTGTCGGATCCCTTGCCGCCCCATGTGCTCGCTGCGCACGATGCCGCCGTCGCCCGCGGGGATGAAGGCTATTCCGATCCGGACACCGGTCTCCTCGTCATGACTTCCGCGGCGCTAGCGGCGCGTGGCAGGTGCTGCGGCTCCGGCTGCCGTCACTGCCCCTACGACGCCGAGCAGCAAAGAGCAGCTGGGCGACCGATCATTCGACCGTGATGGTCGCCCCATGTGGAACAGCCCGTGTCAGTGCTGGCGAGTGGGCTTGGGGGTGGCAGAGTGGTCGGTGGGTTGGGGGGCTGGTTTGGTTTAGTAACATCCACCCGCCCACCCCCGCCCGTAATCCTCCCTCCGCGCGCTTGCTTCGCTCGCGCTTGGCGGCGCATTCGCGCCGGGCTTCGCCGTTCCGGCTCGCGCTGCCGCGCATGGCTTGTGACCGCTCGCGCTTACTTAGGAGAATCGGTCGGGATGCGCGGCACAGGGAGTGGGCGGGAGGCGAGTCGTACATCGGCGTATCGAGACGGCCGAGCGGGACCCGCTCCCGAGCACGTGCGTCGCGACCGATTCTCCGGGCCGTCAATCGCCATCCCCGGCCACCTTTGCAAGCCGAGCCGTCCCGTGAAACCTCCATCGTGTTTTTTCGAGACCCGTGTGCACCTCGACGCTCGCGCGTCCTGCATACGAACATCGCGAGGCCGCCGGTCCAGCGCTAGCTGTAGTTGCGAACGACTACTTCGCTCACTTTGCCCCGCTTGCTCGCGTTGCAGTTGATCGCGCGCGGCGCCGCAACGGCGTCGATGTGGAAACCCTCGTAGAGCTCGCGGATGAAAGGTACGTCGCTGTTCGAGAGCATCAGCTTGCAGCCCCTTCGGTCGAGCGCGCTGTACACGTCGCGCAGGCGGGTCTGGTCTTCGCGGCTGAATCCGTCGCGCGTGTAGGATGTGAAGCTCGCCGTCTCGGATACCGGCTCGTACGGGGGATCGAAATAAACGAAGTCACCCGGTTTGGCGTTTTCGAGCAGCGCTTCGAACGATGCGCATCGAAGATGTGCGGCCTGTAGCGCCTGGCTCGCCGCGTCTAGAGCGTCTTCGTTCAAGATGCGCGGGTTCTTGTACGACCCAATCGGCACGTTGAACTCCCCCTTGCGGTTGACTCGATGAAGACCGTTGAAGCATGTCTTGTTGAGATAGATGAACATCGCCGCACGCTTTGCAGTCGTGATTCGAGGGCTTCGATTGTAGCGCTCGCGCACCTCGTAGTAGCAATCCTTCGAATGGCGCGCTGCCAACCCGCGGAGCGCTTGGATCACACCGCTGACGTCGTCTCGGATCGCTGTGTACGTCCCGATCAACGCCGGGTTGATGTCCGTGAGCAAAGCTCGCTTCGGTAGCCTCGAAAAGAAGAGGGCGCCTCCGCCCACGAAAGGCTCGACGTGACGCATCCGCGAGGCACCTGAGGGAAGCAACGGTCGCAGCTGGGAGAGCAATCGGCCCTTGCCCCCGGCCCACTTCAGGAAGGGGGCTGCCTCCCTCGGCTGTTGCTCGATCCTGGCTGCGACCGCTGCGGATGTCGTCATGTGTAGTATGATCACCTACACAATCGAGAATCCGGAAGAAAACGGCGCTCGTTCCGCCGATTCTTAGCTGGTTTCGTGCGGTTGGGGTGGGGCTACGAGGCCTCCGACACCATGCTTTGAAGGCGATCGAGGGCCTCCTCCAGCACCGCCATCGGTGGCCCGAACGAGAAGCGCACGTGCTGCACGAATCGAGAGGGCCGGCCTGTGCGTCGCTTCCCGGGATTCACATCGAAGAAGTGGCCGGGTACGCAGATCACCTGCCGGTCGAGGGCGGCCCGGAAGAAGTCATCGCTGTTGCGAAGAGAGGGAGGTAGCTCGCTGAGATCACCCCATGCGTAGAACGTCCCTTGTGGTTCCACGTCGAACCGTACCCCGATCTCCTTCAGGCCCTCGACGAGGAAGTCGCGCTTCTTTCGAAACTCGGTTTTCAGAGCGCCCGTTTCAGCGAGCGTCGGTTCCTCTTGTACCAGGTCGATCGCCGCGCGCTGCATGGGAGCGACCCCGCCGCCGTCTAAGAAAGAGCCTGCGCTCGCGGCCGATTCGATCACGCGTGTGGGACCCACGATCCAGCTCACGCGAAACCCGGGATAGCGCCAGTTCTTCGTGAGACCATCGAACAACACGATTGGATCCTCGTCGACGTTTTCGACGTACTGCGCTGCGCTGATGATCGATTGATCGCCGCTCCATACGTAGTGTGAGTAGAACTCGTCCAGAAGTAGCGCACAGCTCGAGCTCCGTGCCGTCTCGACCCATCCTGCGAGCGTATCTCCTTGCACGACCTTGCCGGTTGGGTTGCACGGGTTGCTTGCAAGGATCGCGCTCAAGCCGCGACCGAGGATCTCGTTTTCGAGGTCTTCGCTACTGAACTCGTAGCCCTGCTTCGGGTCGAGTAGGATTGGAATGGGCAAGAACCGGCGGAAGACGTCGAGTAGCTCCTCGTATGCAGTGTAATCGGGCAAGAAGTGCCCGAGGTGAATCGGTGCGATGGCGGCACACGCGCGCATGACCGCGACGCGCCCGCCTCCTGCGATAGCGACATTCTCCGCCGAATACTGTGATCCCATGCCGCGGCGAAAGAGACCGTTGTAGAGGCTTGCGACAGCCTCACGGAGCTCCCACACGCCGGCGACTGGTGCGTAGTCGAGATCGCTCTTTCGGACATCGATGCTCGTCACACGCTTTGGAGCGCCCGGGAGGCTTCCCGTATCCGGTTGCCCTTGACCGAGATTGCACCATTCAGGCGCATCGAGGCTGAAACCGCGTTTTTGCGCCTCGACCGTCACGTAGATCACGCCTGTTCGCGGGACTGGACGAAAGGCTGCGAGCTCCGCGACGTCGTTGACGGGGTTGTCCTTCGACTGGTCCATCGGCAGCGGCACTCTAGCAGAAGTCGCGAAATGCGATAGCCTTCCGCCAATGGACGTGCTGCGAATCGAGGAGCTGATGGTGGACTGCGTCGTCGGGGTCTACCCGCACGAGCGCAATGCGTCGCAACCGCTGCGCGTCGATGTCGAGATGCGGTTGTCGACCGAGGGCTCCGCGGTTAGGGAGAGCCTCCGTTCAACGGTCGACTATGCGGCTACCGCATCTCAGTTGGTGTTCTTGCTTCGGAGCTGCCGCTTCCGGCTTCTCGAGACGGCGGCGCACGTCCTCGCGCGATACGTCCTCGCACCGCCTGCTCCCGGGGAACGACGCGCCCAAGTAGAGTCCGCGGTCATCCGCCTCACCAAGCCCGGCGCGCTTCGCGGGTTCGCAGTCCCGTCACTGGAGATCGAGCGTGACGCATCGTGGTGCTCGTTCGAAGTCGAGGACAAACCCTTTGGAACCGTCGACGTGATCTACGAAACCAAGGGGGCGGGCATCTACCGTTTGAACGTCGCTCCCGGCAAGCGGATCCCGCTGCACGTCCATCAGCAGATGCGCGAGTCGGAGATGGTCCTCGGCGACGGATTCCTGTGCCAGGGCGAGCCTTGCCCACCGGGCACTGTGCATCGCTGGCCCCGAGGCGCCGCGCACACCTATGAAAACCCCACCGATCGGCATCAAACGATCCTCTGCGTCGACTCCCCGCGTTTCATTCCGGAGGACGAGATCGAGGTCACCGGCGAGCCCGCCGACGTACCGGCAGAGCCGCCTTGGGGCCCGATCGCGGGGTTCGGCTGATATGCGCGTCTCGGCGGGAAACGTGATCGTCACCGGAGCGACTCGCGGGATCGGGCGGGCGACGGTCGAAGCGATCCTCGAGCGCGGCGGGCGAGTCTTCGGTATCGCCCGCAACGTCGACGCACTCGCGGCGCTCGAAGCGCTGCATCCGAATCGTTTCCGTGGAGTGGCGGCTCGCCTCGAGGACTTCGACCAGCTGCATGCGGTCGTCGATCGTGCGCGGGAGGCGCTTGGGACGATTGACGGTCTCGTCAACTGCGCCGGTATCGCGCTCTACGAGGCCGTCGGGGCGATACGGCCCGATTCGATCGATGCCCAGCTCCGGGTGAATCTGGTTGCGCCACTGCTGCTCTCGCAGGCCGTGGCGGATCACATGCGGGAGCGGGGGGGCGCGATCGTGAACGTCTCGAGCACCCTGTCGGAGCGGGTTGCTCCGCAAACTGCGGTCTATGCGGCAACAAAGGCTGCGCTCAACACCCTCACGAAGAGCCTTGCGCTCGAGCTCGCGCCCTACGGCATCCGCGTGAATGCGGTGCTTCCGGGTGGTGTCGATACCGACATGCTCCGTACGCCGCGTCTTCGCCCGGGAGAATCGCTCGACGAAGTCGAGCTCCAGGAGCGTGTCGAATCGCAACTCGGTGCGCTTGCCGCCTTGCACCCTCTCGGGCGCCTCGGTGTTCCGTCCGAAGTCGCGAGCGTGATCGTGGCCGCTCTCGACCAGCCGTGGCAAACGGGCAGCCTCATCACCGTCGATGGAGGCCTCTCGCTTTCGTAGGCTTGAAGCCCTCAGCGTTTTCACACACACTCCGCCGAACGTGGCTCGAACCCAGAAGGTCGTCCTCGATGCCGATGCTATTCAACGCAGCGTTCGGCGTATGTCCGTGGAGATCCTAGAATCCACCTCGGGGATCGAGGATCTCACGCTGGTTGGCATCCGCCGTGGGGGCGTGGCCTTGGCCGCGCGGATCGCCGAAGAGATCGCGGCAGTGGAAGGGCGATCACCGCCGGTCGGCACCGTCGATATCTCGCTCTACCGGGATGATGCCGCGACTGCGCTACCGAACCCGAAGATCGGCCCGAGCGACATACCGTTCGATGTCCGTGGCCGGCATGTCGTGCTGGTCGACGACGTCCTGCACACGGGGCGAACGGTTCGAGCTGCCATCGAGTGCTTGCAGGACCACGGCCGGCCGGCGCGCATCTGGCTGGCGGCTCTCTGTGATCGCGGCGGGCGAGAGCTTCCGATCGCGCCGGACTTCGTGGGACGCACGATCGAGGTCGACACGGGTCGGTTGGATGTTTGGATCGACGCCGCGGGACCGGACCGCGTGGTGCTGACGGAGGGGGAGTGATGCCCGGCTTCGCCAACCGCAGCCTTCTCGACATCGAGGGTCTGACCAGAGCCGACGTCGAGCGGATCCTCGACACCGCCGAAGCGTTTCTTCAAGTCTCGCGCCGTCCCGTTCGCAAGGTGCCAACGCTTCGCGGCAAGACCATCATCAACCTCTTCTACGAAGCATCCACACGGACCCGAACCTCGTTCGAGCTCGCGGGAAAGCGATTGAGTGCGGACGTCATCAACATGAACGTGTCGGCGTCGAGCGTGAAGAAGGGCGAAACACTGCAGGATACATGCAGGACGCTTCAAGCCATGCATCCCGACGTCATCGTGATTCGCCATGGTGCCTCGGGCGCTCCGAACTACGTAGCCTCCAAGATCGACTGTAGCGTCATCAACGCCGGCGACGGTATGCACGCGCATCCAACCCAGGCTTTGCTCGACGCCTTCACGATCCGGCGCGACAAGGGGACGCTCGACAATCTGGTCGTCACGATCGTAGGAGATATCGCGCATTCACGCGTGGCGCGCTCGAACGCGCACCTGCTGAAGCTCTTCGACTGCGAGGTTCGGGTCGTTGGGCCCCGGACATTGCTTCCGGCTGCGGCCGACTCACTCGGGGTTCGCGTTTTCGACGACCTCAAAACCGCGCTCGACGGGGCAGATGTCGTGATGGTCCTGCGCATTCAAAGCGAGAGGCTCGAAGGGGCTCTCTTGCCGAGCATGCGAGAGTATGCGCGCACCTTTGGCATCGGCCCGCGCACGATCGCGTATGCCAAACCCGATGCGATCGTCATGCACCCCGGCCCCATGAACCGTGGCGTCGAAATCGAGAGTCTCGTCGCGGACGGCGAGCGAAGCGTCGTGCTCGAGCAAGTGGAAGCCGGCCTCGCCGTCCGAATGGCGCTCCTCTATCTGTTCGCAGGCGAGGGCGCAGAGCCTCCCGCGGTCGGCGAGGCGGATTGACGCGCGTGCGGACAGGGCTCGATCGTGTTGCCGATGGCGATTCGAAGGCGGCGCGCTTGATTGCGGGGAGAAACATCGGTCTCTTGGCGCACGCAGCCAGTGTTGACCGTGCGTTGCGGCCTGCGGTCAGCGTGCTTCGGGAGGCCGGTGCGCACATCGCCGCCCTGTTCGGGCCCGAGCATGGCTTTGCTGGCGCCGCGCAGGACATGGTCGGCGTTGGCAACGTCGATGGATCAGAGGTGCCCGTGTATTCGCTCTACGGGGACGATGCGGCCGACTTGAGCCCGGACCCGGACTGGCTCCGCGGCCTCGACGCAATCGTCATCGATCTTCAGGATGTCGGTACCCGGTACTACACCTACGTTTGGACGGCGGCGCTCACCATGAAGGTCGCCGCCTCGGTGGGCACTGATGTCGTCGTGCTCGATCGGCCCAATCCACTCGGAGGCGTGCGCGTCGAAGGCGCGCCGCAGCGCGCTGGCTATCTGTCTTTCGTGGGGCTGTATCCGATCGCGGTTCGACACGGGCTGACGATCGCCGAGCTCCTCCAATGGGTGTGTGACCACGAGCAACTCGATCGCGAAGCGCTGCACATCGTGCCGTTGGATGGCTGGCAGCGCGGAATGACGTTTGCGGAGACAGGGCTTCCCTGGGTCATGCCATCGCCCAACATGCCCACGCTCGACACCGCGATCGTCTATCCAGGTGGATGTCTCATCGAGGGGACGACCCTCTCAGAGGGTCGGGGCACGACTCGGCCTTTCGAGATCTGGGGTGGTCCAGGCCTCGACGTCGCGGCTCTGCTCGAGCTCGATCTGCATGGCGTCACCCTGCGACCGCTCGAGTTCGTTCCCACGTTTCAGAAGCATGCGGGGGCGGCCTGCACCGGTGTGCAAGTGCACGTCACGGACCCTTGGGTCTTTAGGCCGTACGAAAGCTACATTCGAATGCTCGCCGCCGTGCTCCCGTCGCTTCCGCCCGACGCGCGATGGAGGACGGAGGAGTACGAGTTCGTATCCGACCGACCCGCCATCGATCTCCTCACGGGGGGCCCTGAGCTTCGCGCCGCGGTCGACGATGGTACTTCGCTCGATGCGGTGTTGGCGCACGAAGCGCGAGGCGCTGCCGAGTTCGACGGGCAGCGACGTGCCGCTTGGCTCTACGAGAAGTGACGGAATCCGGACCGGCTCACTGCGACCGGTCGGCCGCCCGCGTCGACGACATTGACGGTGCCGCTGGCGTTGATCTCGCCAATCTTCGTGGCAATGGCTTCTGCATCAGACGACGTCGGAGCGGTGAAAAGGAGCTCGTAGTCTTCGCCGCCCGCAAGCGCCAGCTCGCGAGGATCCAGCCCGAGAGATCTCGACGCGATCGCATGTCCAGGCGCGGTGGGCAGCGTGTCCGCATGGAGCATGGCGCCGACCCCGGACGCAGCGCAAACGTGCTCGAGGTCCTGAAGACAGCCGTCGGACACGTCGACTGCGGCGGTCGCAAGCGTGGCGAGCGTCTTTGCGGCCCAGCCGTTGATTGGTGGACGCCGCCACCGCTCGATGAAATGCTCGGCGTGCTCGAGGTCGGTTCGCTTGGCGTCGAGGATCGCGAAGCCGAGCGCCGCTGCACCTAGGGTCCCGGTCACGTACACAGCGTCGCCCACCCGGGCGCCGTTGCGCGTGACGGGTCGCTCGATCGGCAGTCCGAACACCGTCGTCGTGACCGACAACGCTTCTCCTCGACTCAAGTTGCCACCAATGACGCGAGCTCCGGTTGCGCTGGCCGCGCCCGCCAGCCCCTCGATGAGCTCCTGAAAATGCTGCTCAGACAGGTCGGCCGGCAGCGTGAGGGCGACGGTCGACGCGCTTGGCATCGCAGCCATCGCCCACACGTCGCTTGCTGCAGCGACCATGGCGCGTCGGCCGACGTCTACGAAAGAGATGAGGTCCCGACGGAAGTGGACGCGCTCGACCTGCGTGTCGACCGTGATGATCGTCGGGCGGCTGCCGAAATCGAACACAGCCGCGTCGTCCCCGATGCCCACGACCACCCCGTCGGGCTCGGCGCCGAGCTCGAATCGGCTCTTCAGCCACTCGATCTTGTCGAACTCGTCACGCATCGTCATCGGTCGCAGGGAGCGTCACTGTGAAGAGTGTGCCCTGGCCGAGTGTGCTGGTCACTTCGATCTTGCCCTCGTGCCCGTCGACGAGCTGCTTGACGATGGACAGCCCGAGTCCTGCGCCGCCATGTGCGCGCGTCGTTCCTCCGTCGACCTGGTAGAAGGCGTCGAAAATACGAGCGAGCTTGCCTTCGTCGATGCCGATGCCGTTGTCCTGCACCGTGAGCACGACCGCGGGCCTGGTGGTTGCAAACAAGGCGGTGCCGAGGCCGGCTGGTCCGCCGGTTTGGAGCTCGCCTGCCATCGCGGACAGGGTCACCGTTCCGCCAGCATCGGTGAACTTCACTGCGTTGTCGGCGAGGTTGAGCAGGATCTGCCGCAAGCGGACCGCGTCGCCCCAGATTTTCGGGGTGCCTTCTGCGACTTCGATGTCGAGTGTGACGTTGCGGCGATTTGCCGCGGGCACGATCGTCGAGCCGATCGCGGAGAGCAGGGCCCGGGCGTCGACAGCCTCGTGGTCGAGCTCCAGGGTCTTGGCCTCGAGGCGCCCCAAATCGAGAAGGCTGCTGATCAGCCCGAGCAGCTCGTCCGCTTTGCCGCGAATCGTCTGCAAGAACTCGGTTTGCCCACCGTTCAGCGCTCCGGCTGCTCCGCTCTCGAGCATCTCCGTATAGCCAATGATCGAGGTAAGTGGAGTCCTGAGCTCGTGGCTTACCGTGGCGAGGAATGTCGACTTGAGCTTGTCGAGTTGCTTCAGCTCTTCGTACGATTGCTTCAGCGCCTCGTTCTTTTCCGCGAGCTCCCGGTAGTTCTCGCGGACGCTCGCAACTTGCATCGTCGAGGCGAGCTGTGCTCGATGACCGGAGAATACGAGCAGCTCGATGACACCTTTGAGATGGTTGCAGAGCTGATCTGCGATCTCTTCGCGCACGCGTGGCATGCGATCGTAGTGACCGCGCGCTGTGTTTGGGTCGACCGCGCCGTCCACCGATGTGAGGGAAGCGGGAGGGCCGTTGGCTTCCGCGGGAACATACGGACCCACGATGAAGCGACCAATCGGCCGGCCCTGATAGACCAGGGGCACGATGCGATAGGCCGCGCCGGTGAAGCAGGGGTGCACGATCGCTTCGCCTCGGGGCTCGATATCTCTCACGGTCGATACCGTGGCGGCGCACTGCTGCGCGCCGTCCACGAGCGTGTTCAGGTAGTTGCAGAGAGGTTGGTCGCGGTGGACGTCTGCGAGCAGGTCTCCTTCGTGCGAGATCACGCGGACCGGCAGCCCAAAAAGGCTGAAAAACGACTTCGAAACGGATGTGACCGAGTCTCGGCTGAGCACGTCTTCGAGACGGACGACGTCGCCCATCAAGATGTCTGCGGCGCTGGTTTCGTCCTGGATCATCGCTCTGCGCGCCTCACGTCATGTTTAAGCTGCGATTCGATTTCGTTCATGAGCCGCGATGGGCTGATGTCGAACTTGTCCTCGAGTTGATGCTCCTCTTCGAGCTTCGCCCAGGTCTCGCGGATCAAGCCGGTGAGCGTCTGCATCACCCCATAGCCGCGAGTCGCAATCGCCTTGTAGATCGTTTCGCGGCTCTGCTTCGCGAGTGCGGCGAGCTCGTCATCCGTGCGGATGTCTTCCAAGTCACGCTTGTTGAACTGAATGATGATGGGAATTCTCTCCGGATCGATTCCGTTGTCCTCGAGGTTCTTCTTCAAGTTGAGGAAAGACTCGCGGTTGGCGCCTGCTTCGCTTCGCTGCGAGTCGGCGATGAACGCGACTCCATCGGCCGCTTGCAGCACCAGCCTCCGTGTGGCGTCGTGCATCACCTGGCCAGGAACGGTGAAGAGCTTCAGTCGGATCTTCAACCCACTCCGCGCGTCGATCGAGATCGGTAGCATGTCGAAGAAGAGGGTGCGGTCGTTCTGTGTCTCGAGTGTCATGAGCTCGCCGCATGCGTTCGACGTTCCCAGCCAATGAATCGCGCGCAGGTTGCTCGTCTTTCCGCTGAGCGCTGGCCCGTAGTAGACGAGCTTCACGCTCAGCTCTTTTGCGGCGAAATCGACTTGCATCCCCTCCGGGAAGCACGCCCAACGGCTGCGAGCCTACACCCGCAGCAGGAGCCATGCCCCCGCCCCCATCAACATCAACATGATAAAGAATGCGGCCCATGTCAGCGTTCTTTTGTGTTCCGTGGTCCCTCGGACGACTTTGGTGTCCTCGAGCTGCTGAGTGGCCAACACGATGAGCCTATCGATCTGACGGGCGGCGTCCTCGCTTCGCGACGCGTCGGTTTCACGGACGTGCCGGTAGCGTTTTCCTGCCTCGGGAAGCCGTTGAAGCGCGACGCAGACCCCTACGAACCGACGATGCGCCTCCTCGTCCCCCCAGTCAGCCTCCACCCGTGCCCAGGCTTCGTCGATTGGATCCACCGGAGAGCAGAGTAGCACGGCATGCAAGTGACATAATTGGCGCTTTTCATTTAGATTGACGCCAAGGGCGCACATGGTTGGTATCGTGGGAACAACACCCCCGGGTCCGGCCGTTGAACCCTTGGAGAGCCTCCCTTGTATGGATCTTTCCCACATCCCATAGGCACCTACATCATCCGAAAAAGCCGTTTTAATTCTGCCACTTGGAGTCCAGAAAGAAGTTGACAGAGGAGGACCTCCGGCCGTAGTTTCCGGGCTTAGTGGGAAGTAGTGGGATCAAGTGCCAACCCACACGCCATTAGGACGAGAGGGTTAGGTTGTTCCGAGGACGCTACGAGCACAGCATCGATGCCAAGGGCCGCACATCGGTGCCGTCGCGGTTCCGCGAGGTGATGGTGGCGCAGGGCGATTCGACACTCGTCGTAACGACGGGCCTCGACACTTGCTTGGTCGCGTATCCGATGAGCGAGTGGCTCGCTTTCGAGAAGCGGCTCTCGGCGCTACCGCAGTTCGACGCCGACGTGGTGACTCTCAAGCGGATCTACGTATCAGGCGCGATCGAGTGCGAGTTCGACAAGGTGGGCCGGATTCTGATCCCTGCGTCGCTTCGCAAACACGCGGGCTTCAGCCGCGACGCCTTGTGGGCCGGTATGGGGAGCTACGTCGAGCTTTGGGCAAAGGAGAGCTTCGAGGGACTCCGCAGTGACGTGCTTGCCGACGAAGACCGCCGTTTGGGGATCGCCAAACGGCTAGCGGAGTTGGGCTTGTGAGCGCCTTCGAGCACATCCCGGTGATGCTGGACGAAGTGATGGAGCACATCGCGCCAGCACCCGGTGGGATCTACGCGGACGTGACGCTCGGAGGGGGAGGGCATGCGCGCGCGATCCTCGAGCGGAGCGCGCCCGATGGAACGCTCATCGGGACCGACCGCGATCCGGCTGCCTTGGAAGCAGCAGGCGCTGCGCTTCGAGCGTTCGGGGACCGAGTGACTTTGCGAAAAGCTCGCATTCGCGATCTTCGGGATGTGCTCGACGCGCTGGACGTCGGGCGCATCGATGGGGTGCTTGCAGATCTCGGAGTCAGCTCTGCGCAGGTCGATCAATCCGATCGGGGGTTTTCCCTCGCCAACGACGGCCCGATCGACATGCGCATGGACCCGACCGAGGGAGAGACAGCTCTGGAGCTCATCGGTCGAAGCGACGCGGAAGCCTTGGCGAACGTCATTTATCGATATGGCGAAGAGCACCGATCCCGACGTATCGCGCGATCGCTGAAGCGCGCCTACGAAGAAGGCGAGCTGCAGACCACGGGAGATCTTCGCCGCGCCGTCCACCGAGCCACGGGGCCGAAGAGGGGACGAATCGATCCCTCCACGAAGACCTTCCAGGCGCTTCGGATCGCCGTCAACGAAGAGCTTGCCGACCTCGAAGCGTTCCTCGACCTAATGCCGAGCGTTCTCAAGATCGGCGGCGTAGTCGCAGTGATCAGTTTTCACTCACTCGAGGACCGAATCGTCAAACACACCTTCCGAAACACCGAGAGCCTCGACCCGCTCACCAAGCGACCCGTGGTCGCCACCGACGCCGAGCGCGATCGCAACCCGCGGTCGCGCAGCGCGAAGTTGCGAGCGGCACGGCGAGTGGAGGTGCTCGCGTGAGGAATCGCTTTCTGCCCCTATGGTGTGTAGCCGTTTTCGCGACAGCGGCGGCGTTCGTCGTGCACTTGTCGATTCGCTTCGAGACGGTGCGGCTCGGCTATGAAGTCAGCGAAGAACGTCAGAGACAAAGCGAGCTGCTGCAGGATCGGCGGCTCTTGTCGATCGAGGCCGCGACGCTACGCCAAAGTGGGCGCATCGAGACGATTGCCCGTGGCAGCTTGGGTATGGAGGTGCCAAAGCCCACGCGCATCATCACGATGAAGGAAGGTCGGAAGCGCACCGCCGCGGGGAGAGTGCGGTGAAGGGGCGATCCAATCGGCGCCAGCGGTGGTTTCGAGCGCGGGTCGCGTTCCTCGGACTTTGTCTAATGGGCATGGCGACGCTCGTGGTGGTTCGAGCGTTTCACCTGCAGGTCGCTTCGGGCGATCGCCTTCGCGAGATGGCCGAAGACCAACATCTTCGCAAGCTCCGAGTCTCGCCGCGCCGCGGCGCGATCTACGACCGTCACGGTGCAGAGCTCGCGGTAAGTGCAGACGTCGATAGCGTCTACGCCAATCCACGTCGCCTGAAGGCCATGGAGCAGAATCCGAAGCTCGTCGCGCGCAGGCTGTCGCAAGCGCTGGATGTCGACGCGGCAGTGCTCGAAAAGCGGCTCTCATCGGACCGCTACTTCGTTTGGATCGAGCGCCGTGTCACGCCGCACGAGGCGAGCCGGGTCCGGGAGCTCGACATCCCCGGCGTCGAGCTGACCACCGAATCACGCCGCTACTATCCCAATCGACACCTCGGGGCGCATCTAATCGGGTTCGCCGACATCGATGGTCGCGGGATCGAAGGCATCGAGCTCGCATATGAAGACCAGCTGCGGGGCTTCGACCGTCGTGTCGACGCCATCCGCGATCGACGCGGCCAGGTCGTCTTTGCCGACGACATGGAAGATGACCGCACGATGCAGGGACAGAACGTAGTGCTCACGATCGATAAGACCATCCAGCACGTGGCCGAACGAGAGCTTGCGCTAGGTGTGCGAACGTTCGAGGCGCGCGGCGGCAGTGTCGTCGTGATGGATCCGTCGACCGGCGAGATTCTAGCGCTCGCGAACTACCCGCCCTTCAACCCCAACGAGCCCTCCAAACATCCGACGGCGCACCGACGAAACCGCGCGCTGGTCGACCGCTTCGAACCGGGTTCGACGGTCAAGCCGTTCACGATGGCCGCCGCGCTGGCGGCAGGCGCGGTGAAACCGAATCAGTCGATCAATTGTGAGAACGGTGTTGCTCGCATCGGCGGTCGTCGCCTCCACGACGCGCATCCGTACGAGTGGCTCACGCCGACTCAGATCCTGGCGCATTCGAGCAACATTGGAACGGCGAAAATCGCACTGGATCTCGGAAAGAAGGACCTCTACCGGGCTTTTCGAAGGTTCGGTTTCGGGGAGCCGACCGGGATCGGCGTGCCAGGTGAAACCGCCGGCATACTTCGGCACTACCGGCGCTGGTACGAGATCGACACGGCGAACATTTCTTTCGGCCAGGGTATGAGCGTAACCAACGTGCAACTCGCGACGGCGATGGGCGCCATTGCCAACGGCGGTCAGCTCATGCAGCCGATGTTGGTGCGCCGCATGACCGACGGGCACGGCGCGACGATCGAGGAGAATAAGCCAAGAGTTCGGCGGCAGGTTGTGCCTCGCCGAATCGCCAAGCTCGTCGGTCAGATGCTGACGGCCGTCACCGAGCCAGGTGGCACCGCGGTCGAGGCGGGTGTGGATGGCTACCTCGTTGCGGGCAAGACCGGTACCGCGCAGAAAGCCGACTACGTGAAGGGGGGCTACGCGAAGGACAAGTGGCTCGCTTCGTTCATTGGGTTCCTCCCCGCAGAACGTCCGGCTGTCGTGATCTCCGTGGTCATCGATGAGCCTGTGATTGCGCACTACGGCGGCACGGTCGCGGGGCCAGTGTTTCGCCGAATCGCCGAGGTCACCTTGCGCCACATGGGTATCGCCCCGGAAGGTCGCCAAGCGATTCTCGAAAAGAAGAAAGAGCAACGAAAAGCGGTGGGTGCTGCAGACCCGGAGCCCGTCGAAAAGGAAGATGTCGAGAAGGGTCAGAGCGCGGTCCCGGATGTGCGGTCGCTTCCCTTGCGCCAAGCTGTCATCGCGCTGCACGCGCAATCTCTGGTTCCGGAGGTGCGTGGCTCGGGCGTGGTCGTGTCGCAAGAACCGCCTCCCGGGAAAGCCGTTTCGCACGGCGCAGTGGTGCAGATCGAGCTTAGGAAGCGCAGTTTCGACCAGGAGAGTGGAGCGCCGGAAGTTGGCGGCAAGACCCTTACTGCCGCGGTTAGTCGGAGGCCGCATGCCCCGTGACGCGAGGGATGGCATGACGCTCGCCGCGCTTCGCGAAGCTGGAGTCGACGGGCGGCTGAGCGGTTCGCCGACGCAGGTCGTCACTGGCGTGCAGCATGATTCACGCCGCGTCACGCCGGGTGATTTGTTCGTCGCCGTGCCCGGCGCCACACACGACGGGAGCGCTTTCGTGGATGACGCCCTTCGAAGAGGAGCCGTTGCGGTCATCGCGGAGCACCCGCTCGAGCAGCATGTGCCTCAGCTGACGGTTCCCGATGCCCGCATGGCCCTCAGTCGCGCCGCGGAGCTGGTCTACGGTTCGGCGACTAGCAAGCTGCGCACGGTGGGCATCACCGGAACGAACGGCAAGACGACGACCGCGTATCTCGTCAAGCACGCTATCGAGGCCATCCACGGCAAGGTGGCGCTCGTCGGCACCACGGGGCTCTTCATCGGGCCCAAGCAGCGGCCATCACTCCACACGACCCCCGAAGGGGACGACATCTCGCGCTTTGCGAAAGAGTCCCTCGCAGAAGGTGCGACACATTTGGTGCTGGAGGTGTCAAGCCACGGGCTGGCGTTGAAGCGGGTGGACGCGCTCGACTTCGAGGTCGCAGCATTCACCAACCTCTCGCGAGACCACTTGGATTTCCACGGCAGCTTCGAAGCGTATGGCAAGGCGAAGGCGAGGCTGTTCACCGAGCTCTCCCCTAGGCACGCTGTCGTGCATGTCGACGATGCGTTCGGCAAAGCACTCGCCGCCCGCATCTCTGGCTCCGTGATTCGCTGTTCACGACGACCGGAAACCGGCGCGGAGGTCGTCGCGACAGAATGGTCGTTGAGCCGGGCCGGGATTCGCGCGTTGGTTCATACACCTGCTGGGGTAATCGAGATCGAGAGCCCGATGCTCGGCGAGCACAACCTCGAAAACCTCTTGGTGGCGCTCGGTTGCGCGTATGCGCTCGGCTTGGACCTCGAACGCGTCGCCGCCGCCTTTCGAGTCGCCGGCGGCAGCCCCGGCCGACTGGAGCGGGTTCCTCATGACGGGGACATCGCGGTGCTCGTCGACTACGCCCATACGCCTGATGCCCTTCGTCGCGTGCTCGACACGATGCGGGCAGTGACCCCGAACCGCTTGATCGTCGTGTTTGGGGCCGGCGGCGACCGGGACAAAGGGAAACGCCCTGAGATGGGGCAGGTGGGTGCGGAGCTGGCGGATCTCTGCATCTTGACGAGCGACAACCCGAGAAGCGAGGACCCACGGCAGATCCTCGATGAGGTCGAAGCTGGGGCGCGGCGGGCGGGTGCGGAGGCCGTTCGAGTCGACGCGCTGCAGAATACAGGTGCGGGCTACTGCGCCATCCTCGACCGACGGGCCGCCATTCGAGCCGCGATCGGAGCGGCCAAGCCCGGCGACACCGTTCTGATCGCCGGCAAGGGGCACGAGACCTATCAACTCATCGGCGCTGACCGGGCCCACTTCGATGATCGGGAGGAAGCGCGCGCCGCCATCGCGGCCACAAGGGGAGGGGCTTGATGGCTACGCAGATTCCGCCGAACCGCGCAGAGCTCCGCTTCGCGGACGTCTTATCGGCGACCTTCGGGACGGCGGTCGGACCGAAATGGGAGACCGCGTGCGGGGTGGTGACCGACTCCCGCGCGGTTGAGCCCGGTAATCTGTTCGTCGCGCTTCGGGGCGATCGTTTCGACGCGAACGCGTTCGCGGCGCAGGCTGCAGAGCTTGGGGCCGCAGCGGTGGTGGTCGAGCCCGGGACCTCGCTTCCCTCGGATGTCAGCGCGGTCGAGGTGCAGGACACCCTGGTTGCGCTCGGGAACTTGGCTCGCTTCCATCGCGAGTCGTGGGGTGGAGAAGTGATCGGGATCACGGGCTCGGTTGGCAAGACCACGACAAGGGCCCTCTTGGCAAGTGCGCTCCGGTCCGCAGGCCGCCGTGTCCTCGCCACCACGGGGAATCTCAACAACCGCATTGGCGTTCCGATGACCTTGTTCCAGCTGGATGACACGGTCGACACCGCCGTCATCGAGATGGGAACCAGCGAAGCCGGCGAGATCGCGCGTCTGGCGGAGATCGCAAAACCCGACGCTGCCATCGTCACCCGAGCGAGTCTCGCTCACACTGAAGGACTCGGCTCGGTGGAGGCGGTGGCCGACGAGAAGGTGTCGCTGCTGCACGCACTGCCGCAAGACGGACTCTTGGTCGCGTACGGCGACGACGCTCCGGTCAAGAAGCGAGCGTCGATCGCTCCGGTGACTCGTAAGCTCTTCTACGGGCGCGGGGCGAGCAACGACGTTCGGGTACTCGGCTGGGAGGCTGGCGCCAAAGGCACGAGGGTGGAGCTCCAGGTACGAGGGCGGGGCATCGAGATAGAGATGGGACTCATCGGGGAGGGCGCCGTCCTGAATGCCGCAGGGGCACTGGCTGTTTGCTTCGGACTCGGGGTTTCCTTGGAGGAGGCTGCGCAAGGGATCGCGAACGTCGACCCGGTGCCTGGGCGCATGCAGCCCCTCGCCGGAGTGAGCGGACGCCTGATCATCGACGACACCTACAACTCGAGCCCCGCTTCGGTGGAAGTTGCGCTAACGACGGCTCGCGCGGTTGCCGAGCAGCGTGGTGCACCGCTCGTCGTCGTGCTCGGCGACATGAAGGAGCTGGGCGTTCACAGCGAGACGGCGCACCGCGGTGTTGGGGAGCTCGTGGCGGAGTCCGATCCGCTGCTCTTCATCGGCTGTGGTGAGGAGATGCACATCGCGGTCGATACGGCCAACGCCCGTGGCGTCGACACGTTGTGGTTCGAGGACGCAGCTAGCTGCGGTGAGATCGGCGATCGTCTTCCACTAAACGCCGTGGTCTTGGTGAAAGGGTCTCGGTCGATGGAGATGGAACGGGTGGTCGCCCCGCTTCGTGAGGTAGGGCAGCCGTGATCTACTACTTGCTCTACCCGCTGCACACCCACGAGTCGCTGTCGTTTCTAAACGTACTTCGCTACGTCCCGTTTCGCCTCTTGATGGCGACGATCACGGCGCTCCTCCTCTCGTTCGGGTTGTATCCCTGGTTCATTCGTCGCCTACAGAGCAAGCAAATCGGCCAGGTCGTGAGAAGCGACGGCCCAGAGACACACCTTTCGAAGGCAGGCACCCCGACGATGGGCGGCGCTCTGATGTTGCTTGCGCTGGTATTGTCGACCGTCCTCTGGGCGGACCCTTCGAATTCGATGGTCTGGGTGGTCACTTTGATTACCGTCGCGTACGGCGTGGTCGGCTACATCGACGACACCTCGAAGATTCGCACCCGTTCGACCGGGGGCTTGTCCGGACGCTACAAGCTGCTGTTGCAGTTCTCGACGGCGCTCCTCTTGTGTGCGTGGCTGTTCTACGGGGAAGCGGGTCTGCCAAGCGACTGGCTCGGGATTCGCTATCGCCTGTCGGCGCCCTTTCTCGCGTTCTCCAAGTATCCGATCGAGCTGCCGCCCTCCCTCTACGTCGTTTTCGCGTCGTTCGTCATCGTGGGCACCTCGAACGCAGTCAACCTCACCGATGGCCTGGACGGGCTCGCCATCGGACCGGTCATGATTTCGGCGGGTACGTATGCCATGCTTGCGTACCTTGCGGGGCTGACGTTGTTCGGCAACGTGGTCGCGAGCTACCTCGACATCCCGCACATCGAGAGCGCCGGCGAGCTCAGTATCTTCGCCGCGTCCATGGTGGGGGTCGGATTCGGTTTCCTTTGGTACAACACGTACCCGGCCCAGGTGTTCATGGGGGACGTGGGTTCGCTCGCGCTCGGCGGCGGGCTTGGCGCTCTCGCCGTGCTCACCAAGAACGAGCTGCTTTCGGTGATTCTCGGCGGGATCTTCGTCGTCGAGGCCGTGAGCGTCATCTTGCAGGTGGGATACTTCAAGCTGACCGGCCGAAGGATCTTCCTCATGGCGCCGATCCACCACCACTTCGAGAAAAAGGGGTGGCCGGAGCCGCGAGTCATCGTCCGGTTTTGGATCATCGCAATCATGCTGGCCGTGTTCAGCCTTGCAACGCTGAAGTTGAGGTAGCCGTGGATCTGTCGGGCAAGAACGCGATGGTGATCGGACTCGGGCTGAGCGGCCTTGCAGTCGTTCGGTTTCTAGTGGATCGAGGCGCGCACGTTCGCGTGAACGACAAGCGCGACGCTGCGGCGTTGGGTGCATTTGCTTCGGATGCCGCTGCCCTCGGGGCCGAGATGGTGTTGGGAGGTCATCCGGACGATGCGTTCGAGGGGCTCGACTTGATCGTGGTGTCACCGGGGGTGCCGCCTCTGCCTCAGCTAGCGGCGGCTGAGGCGCGCGGCGTCGAGGTCGTGAGCGAGATCGAGCTTGCCGCGCGCTTCATCGAAGCACCGATCGTTGCGATCACTGGCACGAACGGAAAGAGCACCGTCACGACGCTCATAGGACAGATGTGCCGTCGCTTAGATCGGCCGGTGTTCATCG
The DNA here is from genome assembly GCA_024640845.1 of Myxococcales bacterium. Taxonomy (GTDB): domain Bacteria; phylum Myxococcota_A; class Polyangia; order Polyangiales; family Houyiibacteriaceae; genus SG8-38. The sequence goes on from JAHEEE010000010.1 coordinate 70,491, forward strand.
GCGGAAACTTGGGACAGCCGATGATCGAAGCGATCGGCACCGACGCCGCCAGCGAGAGGGGCATCGTCGTCGTCGAGCTTTCGAGCTTTCAACTCGAACGGGTCTCCGAGATGAAAGCGCACGTAGCGGTGCTTCTGAACGTCACGCCGGACCACCTCGATCGCTACCCGTCATTCGAAGCGTATGCCAAAGCCAAGGCTCGGATCTTCGAAAGGCAGGAAGCCGACGACTTCGCCGTCCTACCTGCAGATGCGCCCAACCTTCGCGAGCTGGCACAGGACGGAGGCAAGATCGTGCTCTTCGGAGGCATCAACGGCGAGGTTCGCGTGTTGGACGGCGCCTTGGTCGATTCGGGCGGTGCACTTCGCCTTCCCACCAGCGAGCTTCGCCTCCGAGGTACCCACAATGTGTCGAATGCCTGCGCCGCCGCGCTCGGCGCCCGGTTGATGGGTGTGCATGCAGAGGACATCGCAGCCGTACTCCGTGAGTTCGATGGCCTCCCCCACCGGATGCAGTACCTGCGGACCGTCGAAGGCGTGGAATACATCGATGATTCGAAGGCCACGAACGTGGGGGCCGCGGTTGCCTCGATTGAGGGACTCGCCGGATCCGACGGGAAGATCGTCTTGATCGCCGGCGGCGTCGACAAGGGTGGGAGCTACCAACCGCTTCGCGACCGGATGATCGAAGCTGGGCGCGCGGTCGTAGTCCTCGGCGAGGCAGCCCCCCTACTGGAGCGCGCGTTCGCGGGCTCAGCGATCGAGCTCCGGCGATCCGAGTCGATGGAAGACGCGGTCATCAAGGCTTCCTCGCTGGCGCAGCCTGGCGACACTGTGCTTCTCGCGCCTGCGTGCTCGAGCTTCGACATGTTTCGTTCCTACGCCGAGCGCGGTGACGTATTTCAGCAAGCCGTACGAACCCTTGGAGGGAAGTCATGACACGTTCCTCGAAACCCGCGCCTCCGATCGATCCCGGTCCAGTCGACGTCAGTCTGGCGGCTACTGTCGTGGGACTCATCGCGTTCGGCGTGGTGATGGTCTACAGCGCTAGCGCCGTCTACGCGAGCAACATGTATGGCAATGGATACCACTTCCTGGTCCGCCAGACGGTATTCGCCTCTCTCGCGTTCGTCGTCCTGGCCGTGTTTGCCCACTTCAAGATCGAGTGGCTGCGGAAGTCGACGTATCTCGTGTTGCTGCTTGCCGTGCTGCTCATGCTTGCCGTTGCGATCGGACTGGGGCGCAGTGCTGGCGGCGCGACCCGTTGGCTCGCCGTGGGTCCGGTCAACGTGCAACCTGCAGAGCTCGCGAAGCTCGCGATGATCATGTGGCTGGCTCATTCCTTGGCCAAGAAGACGCACCGCGTCCGAACCTTCTCCATCGGTTTCCTTCCGCATGTCATCGTCGCGGGTCTTCTAATGCTGTTGTGTCTGGCTCAGCCGGATTTCGGAAGCGCGGTGATGATCGCGTTGCTCACCGCCGTCGTCTTGTTCGCGGCCGGCGCACGCGCCGGCTATTTGCTGGGCGGAGTGTTGCTGACGCTGCCCATCGGATATGCCGCAATCGCTTCGTCTCCGTACCGAATGCGCCGCATTCAGGCTTTCCTCGAGCCCTTCGAGCACCGGCAGGGCGCCGGCTACCAGATCACCGAGTCGCTCATGGGCTTCGGATCGGGCGGATGGACCGGTGTCGGGCTCGGAGACGGGCGGCAAAAGCTCCTGTTCCTTCCAGAGGCCCACACGGACTTCATCAGCGCGATCATCGGCGAAGAGCTTGGTTTCATCGGAGTCGTCCTTCTGTGTTCGGCGTTTGCATGGATCGTGTTTCGTGGGTTCCGCTCGGCATGGCGCGTACAAGACGAGTACGCGGGTTATTTGGCCGCTGGGATGACGTTGTTCATCGGTCTCCAGGCCTTCACCAATCTCGCGGTCGCAATGGGGTTGCTACCCACCAAAGGCCTGGCGCTCCCGTTCGTGAGCTACGGCGGCTCCTCGCTGATCGTCAATGCCGCTGCTGCTGGGATCATTCTGAACGTGTCGCGGTTTGGTGTGTCGACGCCGAAGGAGGCGCAGGCGGCCGAGAAGCGCACGCCGCTGAAACCTCGTCTTCGAACGGCCGGGGGAGGTGCAGGATGATCGAGCGCATCATGGTCGCCGGCGGCGGAACGGGTGGGCACCTATTCCCAGGGTTGGCGGTGGTCGACGAGCTTCGCCGGCGTGTGCCGCGCCTCGACGTGCGGTTCGTTGGCACCGCGCGCGGAATCGAGGCCCGCATCCTTCCCGAGCGCGGCGAGGCGCTCGACCTTTTGGAGGTGACGCCGCTCAAAGGGCAAGGTGTCAGCGCGCGCTTCAAGAGCTTCGCTCGCATTCCCGCTGCGATGAAAGAGGCATCCTCGATCATGCGCGCGTTCGAGCCCGATCTTGTGTTGGGTGTTGGTGGCTATGCCTCTGGCCCCGTCCTGCTCGCCGCTTCCCTCTCCGGACGCCCGACCGCGGTGCTCGAGCAGAACGCGCACGTCGGGATGACCAACCGAATTCTGTCGCGCTTCGTCGATCGCGCATACATCTCCTTCGAACAGACGGAGTCGGTGTTCGGGAAGGTCAAGTCGCGACTCACCGGCAACCCCGTCCGTCACGACTTCGTCGAGCATGCCCGACTTGCGCTCGCGGACCCCGAGGGCTTCGAATCGCGCGCGCGAACGGTGTTGATCCTCGGCGGCTCGCAGGGCGCCCGTAAGCTCAATGAGGACGTGCCCCGGGCGTTGGCGCATGCTGGGTTGTCGGCGGGCGGTGTTCAGGTCGTTCATCAGACCGGTGAGTCGATGCGTGACGAGGTGGAGGCCACTTATCGGGACCTCGGCGTGAATGCGAAGGTGGTGACCTTCATCGACGACATGGCTCGGGCGTACTCCAACGCTGCGCTGGTCGTGGCGCGCGCCGGTGCGACCACCTTGGCGGAGCTCTGTGCGATTGGTCGACCCTCGATCCTAGTTCCGTTCCCTTTCGCCGCTGACGATCATCAGGCAAAGAACGCGAAAGCACTCGAAGAGCAAGGCGCCGCGATCTGTATCCGGGAGTCCGAGCTCCAGGTGGAAGACCTAGGCGATGCGGTGCGGGGGCTCCTCGATGATCCCATACGCCGGCGAACCATGGCCGAGGCCGCCCGCGCGCATGGAAAGCCCGACGCCGCCGCGGCGATCGTCGACGACATCTTGGGCTGGATCGGCGGTGGCGAGTCACACGAGTTGTCTGTCGCTACCGGAGCAAGCGAGCCGCCGCGCGGCCACCAGTACGCCGGCCTCGCGGTTGCCCCAGCATTCCATTTCGGTGCCGTCGACGTTGCCATGCGACCTGTCACCCACCGCCCTCGCCGCCCGGTTGTCGTCGATGGGGCGGTGTGGGAATAAGCGACCATGTTTCGCGGACGCATTCGGTCGATACACTTCGTTGGCGTAGGGGGTGTCGGGATGAGCGGCATCGCGGAGGTGCTCCTCGATTCGGGTTTCGACATTACGGGGTCGGACCTGCGCGAGAACGATTACACGCGGCGCCTCGCTGAAAAGGGCGCCACGATCTACATCGGCCATGAATCCGAGAATGTGAGCGATGCGGACGTCGTGGTGTTCTCTTCTGCGGTACCAGCAACCAACCCCGAGCTTCGCGAAGCGCGCCGCGCAGGGGTTCCAGTCATTCCGCGCGCCGAAATGCTCGGCGAGCTCATGCGACTCAAGGACGGCATCGCCATTGCTGGCTCCCACGGAAAGACCACGACCACGTCTTTGGTGGCGACGGTGCTTCGTGGCGCGGGACTGGATCCGACGGTGATCATCGGGGGCAAGCTCAACGCGCTTGGCTCGGGGGCGGCGACTGGCGCAGGCGACCTGTTGGTTGCCGAGGCGGACGAGTCGGACGGATCCTTTCTGCATCTGATCCCTTCGGTCGCAGTGATCACCAACATCGATCCTGAGCACCTCGACCACTACGGGAGCCTCGAGGGTGTGAAGGATGCGTTCGTCGGGTTCGCCAACCGCGTACCGTTTTACGGCCTGGTCGTCGCCTGCCTCGACCACCCGAACGTGCAGGACATTCTTCCGAAGCTCGACAAACGAATCGTGACTTACGGGTTTTCGGCCCACGCCGACTATCGGGCACGCAACCCGGTCTTCTCCGGGCTTTCGGTCGGCTTCGACGTCGAGCACCACGGCAAGAGCCTCGGGCAATTCGAGGTGCGCATGCCGGGGGTTCACAATGTCCTGAACGCGCTCGCCACCATTGCGGTCGCCGACGAGCTTCGCGTCGACCACGATCAGGTTCGCTCGGCGCTGCGGAGCTTCGAAGGTGTTCAGCGGCGGTTCTCCATCGTGGGGGAAGAAGCCGGCGTCACGATCATCGACGATTACGGTCATCACCCTGCGGAGGTCGAGGTGACGCTCGAGGCAGCGCAGCGGGCCTATGGCGAACGCATCGTGGTTGCCTTCCAGCCGCATCGCTATACGAGGACCCGCGACCTGTTCGACGAGCTCACGCGAGCGTTCAACAGGGCCGATGTCCTATTCTTGACCGAGGTCTATGCGGCGGGCGAAAAACCAATCGAGGGGGCCGACGCGCGGCGACTCGCTGACGCGATTCGAGCGCACGGGCATAGGGACGTCACGTTGGTGGAAGACCGCAGCAAGCTGGCAGAGGCGATCGGCGAGCGAGTGCAGCCGGGTGACGCGGTAATCACGCTCGGTGCTGGTGATATTACGAAGACCGGCCCCGAGCTGCTCGAGGTGCTTCGCCGATGAACCGCCGGCGGGCCCCATCGGCAGCCCGGAAAAAGCCGGGGCGAAAGAAGCCGATCGCGACGAAGCCGGCGAAGAAGAAGGACGCCCCAAAGCGGCTGGCTCGCAAGAACGCGCCGGCCAAGAAGGTTCAGGGTCAGAAGGCCGCCAGGCGAATCGCGCTAAAGCGCATGCCGGCCAAGAAGGTGGCGCGCAAGAAGGAGTCGGTCAGCCGTGCCCAGAACCGCAGGCGGCCGAAGCCGAAGGCGCCGCGGAAGAGTGGACCCAAGAAAAGCTTTCGAGAGCGGTTCGCAGCGGCTCGGCAAAGCATAGGCGGATGGGCGGTCCGCTATCGATTGGGGCTTCGGCGCGTGGGACAGGGGCTGTTGCTCGTCGGCGCTTCCGCCGCGGTCGTTTGGGTCGGTGCGGAGACCGCTCGCTACGCACGCTCGTCGGACGCGTTTGCGATCAGCGAGATCGACATCGAAGGCAACGCCCAGCTCAAGGACATCGACGTCCGCCGCGCCGCCCGGCTGCAAATAGGTTCAAATGTCTTCGAGGTTTCAGCGGAAGAAGCTCGTAATCACTTGCTTCAGCACCCTTGGGTTGAGGATGCGAAAGTGGTCCGCAGGCTTCCGGGCCGCATTCGCATTCAAGTCACCGAGCGCAAGCCGGTGGCGTTGGTCGCCCTCGACCAGCTCTACCTCGTCAGCGACGAGGGCGCGGTCTTCAAGCGCTTGGGCGTCGACGATCCTGTCGATCTACCGGTCATCACGGGTATCGCCTCGGAGCGTTTCTACGATGATCTCGACTACCGAACCGAGGTCCTGCTCGGTTCGATGGCGCTTCTCCAAGACTACGAGGGCGCTGGCCTCGCGGAGCGAGAGCCCGTTTCGGAAATTCATTTCGACGGCGCCAATGGCATCGAGCTCTTCATCGGTGACGACGGCATGAACGTTCGCCTCGGCAACGCGCAGCACCGTCAAAAGCTGCGGCGCCTCCGAGGAGTACTCGAACGTCTAGAGCGAGAGAAAACGCGACCTTCCTACGTATACCTCGACAACGTCCGAAGTCCTGAGCGCGTCACCGTCCGCCTCCCGTGATCTGAGATAGGCGTTTTCGGCTTTGGCGAGGGGTTAATTCCCGCGGCAGAAAAAGCGCGTTTCACCCCATTTTTTTCTGCACAAAAGTTGTCCTGCGAAAACCCGTTTCGGTATGGGTCAGAGAGAGGCGAGGGATGGCGCAAAACGAGATCATTGCAGGGTTGGATCTGGGTACGACAAAGGTCTGTGCGATCGTGGCCGAGCTGTCGGAAGAAGGCCTAGACATCATCGGCATAGGCTCCGTTCCTTCAAAGGGTTTGAAGAAAGGCGTCGTGGTCAACATCGAGTCGACCGTCCAGGCGATTCGCGCGGCGGTTGAACAAGCCGAAACGATGGCCGGCGTGGAGATCAACACGGTCTACGCGGGTATCGCTGGGAGTCACGTCCGCGGGATGAACCAGGATGGCGTCGCCGCGATTGCGAACCGAGAGGTCGCACCCGAAGACGTCGTGCGGGTTCTGGAGCAAGCCAAGGCCGTTCCGCTTCCCGGCGACCGGCAGGTGCTGCACGTTCTGCCGCAGGAGTACATCGTCGACGAGCAAGACGGCATCAAGGAGCCCATCGGGATGGCGGGCGTACGTCTGGAAGCGCGGGTGCATATGGTCACCGCGGCTTCGACCTGCGTCGCGAACGTCACGAAGTGCGCCGAGCGTTGCGGGTTGTTCGTCGAAGAAGTCGTTCTGCAGCCGCTTGCGAGCGCACATGCCGTCTTGAGCAGCGATGAACGCGAGATCGGCGGCGTGCTGATCGACATCGGGGGCGGCACGTCCGACATCATCATCTACGTGGACGGCGCAGTCGTGCACACGAGCTCGATTCCCATTGGCGGCATCAATCTCACGAGCGACATCGCGACGGGGCTCCGCACACCGATGGCGGAAGCCGAGCGCATCAAGATCAAGTACGGCTGCGCTGCGTCGAGGATGGTCGACGACGAAGAGACCATCGAGGTGCCGTCGGTCGGCGGTAGGGCGCCGCGATCGCTGCCGCGCCGCGTCCTCTGCGACATCATCGAGCCTCGCGTAGAAGAGATCTTCGCTGCATGTCGTCACGTGATCGCAGAGACCGGTTACACGGACATGTTGGCTTCGGGCGCGATTGTCACGGGTGGGACGACGCTGCTCGATGGCTTGCCAGAGCTTGCGGAAGAAGTGCTGGGCCTGCCGGTGCGTCGCGGCGCGCCGACTGGAATCGGCGGATTGATCGACGTCGTGAAGAGCCCTGCATATGCGACGGGCGTTGGATTGGTGAAACACGGTGCGGAACAACTCATGGGGAGCTCCGCGCCCGAGCGCACAGTAGAAGTTGCCACGAGCGGAGGCTTCGGTCGCAGACTCGGCGCGTGGTTCAAAGAGGTTTTCTAGGAGGAATCGATGGGTATCTCGATCGAGTTTGCAGACGACGCTGAGCTTCAAGCACGCATCAAAGTCGTCGGTGTAGGTGGCAGCGGCGGCAACGCCCTCAATACGATGATTCAAAACGGACTCGAAGGCGTCGAGTTCATTGCGGCCAACACAGACGCGCAGGCGCTTGACCGCAGTCTGGCGCCGGTGAAGATCCAGCTGGGTCCGCAGCTCACGCGTGGGCTCGGCGCAGGAGGAAATCCAGACGTCGGCCGCAAGGCGGCGCTCGAAGATGTGCAGCGTCTGAGCGAAGCGCTCGAAGGCGCCGACATGGTGTTCGTCACGGCCGGGATGGGCGGCGGCACCGGGACTGGAGCTGCGCCGATCATTTCGCAGGTCGCGCAAGACCAAGGCG
>JAHEEE010000048.1 GCA_024640845.1 Myxococcales bacterium
CGGGCGACAACGTGAAGATGAAGGTCACACTCATCACGCCGGCGGCCATGGAAGAGAAGCAGCGCTTCGCGATTCGCGAGGGCGGCCGAACCATCGGTGCGGGCGTCATTTCCAAGATCATCGAGTAATCCAATGGCAGCGAACAAGATCCGAATTCGGCTCAAGGCATACGATCACCGGTTGTTGGACCAATCGGCGACGGAAATCGTCGACACGGCGAAGCGCACCGGTGCGCGGGTCGCGGGTCCGATTCCGCTGCCGACACGCATCAACAAGTACACCGTGCTGCGTGGGCCCCACATCGACAAGAAGTCACGCGAACAGTTCGAGATTCGAACCCATAAGCGGCTTCTCGACATCTTGGACCCCACACAGCAGACACTCGACGCTCTCATGAAGCTGGATCTTTCGGCGGGCGTCGACGTGGAGATCAAATCGTAAGGCGGTAACTTCATGCCCAAGGTAAAGGTCTACAACTTGAGCGGGAAGGGTGTCGGAGAGATTGATCTCTCTGACGCGGTCTTCGATGCGACCGTCAACGAGAGCGTCCTGTACGACGTTCTCAGGGCGCAGCTCGCCAGCAAGCGCAAGGGCGCGGCTTCGGCCCAGACACGGGCGGAGGTCACCGCAACCAAGCGCAAGATGTACAAGCAGAAGGGCACGGGCAACGCCCGTCATGGCTCCCGACGCGCTCCGATTTTCGTCGGCGGCGGTACGGTCCATGGCCCGAAGCCTCGTGATTTCGGCTACCGACCGCCGCGCAAGATGCGGCTCGGGGCGCTCAAGGGCGCGTTGAGCCTGAAGCTTCGCGAGGGCCAGCTTCGGATCGTCGAGGACTTCGAGCTCGCCGAGGTCAAGACCAAGAAGCTGGTCGAGGTGCTCGGCAAGCTGGAGGTCAATGGCGGCGCCCTGATCGTCGATGGCAAGGACAACGACAAGCTCCGAATGAGCGCGCGCAATCTCCAGAACCACTCGGTTCTGCCCCCCGAGGGCGTGAACCTCTACGACCTGCTCCGGCACGAGCACGTGGTGCTCACCAAGGGTGCGGTCGAAGCCCTGGAAGCGAGGTGTCAGTGATGCACGTCGAAGACGTAATCAAGCGGCCTCTCTACCTCACGGAGAAGGGCTCCAAGCTCCGCGAAGAGGAGAACAAGTACGTATTCGAGGTCGACCTCGAGGCGAACAAGCTCCAAATCAAGGAAGCCGTCGAGACCTTGTTCAAGGTCACGGTCGACGAAGTCAACACACTGGTGATGCGAGGTCACATGCGCCGCATGGGCCGAACCTTCGCCAAAACCCGCAACTGGAAGAAGGCGATCGTCACCGTCCGTGACGGCGATTCAATCGACTTCTTCGAGGGTGTCTGATCATGGCTATCCGCAAGTTCAAACCTACGTCTCCATCGCGCCGCTTCTACGAGGCGCCAGATTTCGAGATGATCACGCGCGGGACGCCCGAGAAGAAGCTCCTCGACGCCAAGAAGCAGACTGCCGGGCGCAACAACCAGGGGCGCATTACTTCGCGCTTTCGTGGGGGCGGCCACAAGCAGCGCTACCGCAAGATCGACTTCAAGCGAAACAAGGTCGGCGTGCCTGCCACCGTGAAGGCGATCGAGTACGATCCGAACCGCTCGGCTCGCATTGCGCTCCTTCACTATGCGGACGGCGAGAAGGCCTACATCCTCGCGCCGGACGGTCTTCAGGTCGGCACGGAGGTGCTCTCGTCGAGGAATGCAGACGTGAAGCCCGGCAACTCCCTGCGGCTACGAGACATGCCGCTCGGCACGATGATTCACAACATCGAGCTCAAGATCGGCAAGGGCGCACAGCTCGTCCGTTCTGCGGGCACCGCTGCCCAGCTCATGGCGAAGGACGGTGACTACGCGCAGATTCGTCTGCCTTCTGGTGAAGTTCGGATGGTGCATCTGAACTGCCGCGCTTCGGTCGGGCAGGTCAGCAACTCACAGCACGCGCGAGTGACCCTAGGCAAGGCAGGGCGCAGCCGCTGGATGGGCAAGCGCCCGCACAACCGCGGCACCACCATGAACCCGGTCGACCACCCGATGGGTGGTGGTGAGGGTCGCACCGCTGGCGGGCGTCATCCCTGCTCGCCGTGGGGCCAGCTCGCCAAGGGCCTCAAGACACGAAAGAACAAGGCGACCGACAAGTACATCGTTCGCGGGCGGAAGAAGAAGTAATGGCGCGTTCAATCAAAAAAGGTCCGTTCATCGACGACCATCTGGAAAAGAAGGTCGAGAGCGCGAACAAGTCGGGCGACAAGAAGATGATTCGCACTTGGTCGCGGCGATCGACGGTGACTCCCGATTTCGTCGGGCACACCTTCGCGGTTCACAACGGCCGGAAGTTCGTCACGGTCTTCGTCACCGAGAACATGGTCGGGCACAAGCTCGGCGAGTTCGCGCCCACCCGGACGTTCGGTGGTCATGCTTCCGACAGGAAGGGCGGCCGCAAGATCAATCCCGCGACGGGGAAGAGGTGATCATGGAAGCGGTTGCAAAAGCGCGTTTTCAGCGGATTTCGCCTCGTAAGGCGCGGGTCGTGCTCAACATGGTGCGCGGCAAGAGCGTCGCCGAGGCGCTCAACGAGCTCCGATTCACCACCAAATCGGCGGCGCCGATCGTCGCGAAGTGCATCGGAAGCGCCATCGCGAATGCGAAACAGAAGAACGAAGAGATCAACCTCGACGACTTGGTCGTGAAGACGGCCTTCGCGGACATGGCGCCGAACCAGCACATGCGGCGCTGGCGCCCGCGCGCGCAGGGCCGCGCGACGCGCATCGTCAAGGGAATGAGTCACATCACCGTCGTCGTGAGCGATGGGGAAGAGAGCTAACCGTGGGTCAGAAAGTACATCCGTATGGGTTCCGCCTCGGCGTCGTGAAGACGTGGAAGTCGAAGTGGTACGAGGACAAGAACTACGCGAAATGGCTTCATGAAGACCTGAAGCTCAAGGCCGCGATTCGAAAGAAGTTCGCTCATGCGGGCATCGCCGACATCGAGATCGAGCGCGCGGCCAACAAGGCGAAGGTGGTCATCTACACCTCGCGTCCCGGTATCATCATCGGTAAGCGCGGCGCCGGCGTCGAGCAGCTCAAAGGGGAGCTTCAGAAGCTGACTCAGAATGAGCTGTTCCTCGACATTCAGGAGGTCCGCAAGGCCGAGACGAACGCGCAGCTCGTCGCCGAGAACATCGCGACGCAGCTCGAGCGCCGCGTTGCGTTCCGCCGCGCCATGAAGAAGGCCGTTCAGACGGCGATGAAGTTCGGCGTAAAGGGCATCCGAGTGACGGCCGGCGGCCGCTTGGGCGGCGCCGAGATCGCCAGGACCGAGTGGTACCGCGAGGGTCGCGTACCGCTTCACACGCTTCGGGCCGACATCGACTATGGCGAGGTCACCGCACACACGAAGGCCGGGACCGTCGGCATCAAGTGCTGGATCTTCAAAGGTGAGCAGCTTCCCCATCGTCCAGGCGCAGGGGCAGTCGGAGCGAGAGTCTAGGGACGAGCCATGCTTCAACCAAAGAAAACCAAGTTCCGCAAGATGATGAAGGGCCGCATGCGCGGCAAAGCCTACCGAGGCTCCAAAGTCTCGTTCGGCGACTTCGGACTCCAGGCGCTCGAGCCGGGTCGGATCAGCCAGCGGCAAATCGAAGCAGCCCGTATGACGATTCAGCGAAAAGTGAAGCGTCAGGGGCAGCTTTTCATTCGCATCTTCCCGGACAAGCCGATTACCAAAAAGCCGCTCGAAACTCGTATGGGTAAGGGTAAGGGCAGCGTCGAAGGCTGGGTTTGCGTCATCAGGCCGGGCCGGATGCTCTACGAGATCCAGGGCGTGCCCGAGGAGCTCGCGCGCGAAGCCTTCCAGCTAGCCGCGCACAAGCTCCCACTCAAGGTCGCGTTCCGCAGCAGGGAGGCTGAGCTATGAAGCCCGAAGACATTCGCACCAACACGCTCGAAGAGCTCTCGGTCATCGAGGGCGACCTTCGCCGCCAGCTTTGGAAGGCCCGCTTCGACAACCACACGAACCAGCTCGACGACACGAGCTCGATTCAAAAGCTTCGCCGGGATCTGGCCCGCGTGAAAACCATTCTCACCGAGCGCCGCGCGGAAGCGGCGAACAAGGAGTAATCGGCCATGAGTGCTGCAGAGCCACGACAACCGACTCCGAAAGCGGAAAAAGACCGCGGCCGCCGCCGCCGTTTGGTCGGACGCGTCGTCAATGAAACGAGGACGGACGGCCGTGCCCAACAAACCATCGTCGTGGAGGTCATTCGCCGCCAGCGAGATCCGTTCTACGGGAAGTACGTGAAGCACAAGAAGAAGTTCCACGCCCACGATGAATCCAACCAATATCGTACGAACGACATGGTGGAGATCCGAGCATGCCGCCCGCGCAGCAAAACGAAGCGCTGGGAGGTGGTGCGCCTGATCGAAAGGCCGCCGGAGGTATAACGATGATCCAGACCGAAACACAACTGGATGTCGCCGACAACAGCGGAGCGAAGCGAGTGTCCTGCATCAAGGTCCTCGGTGGTTCGCGTCGACGATACGCCGGTCTTGGTGATGTGATCGTCGTCTCTGTGAAGGAGGCTCTGCCCACCGCCCGCGTGAAAAAGGGCGAGGTAGCCCGCGCCGTCGTGGTTCGAACGAAGCGTGAGTACCAGCGGCCGGACGGCACCTACATCAAGTTCGACACCAACAGCGCGGTGCTGATCACGAAGGACAACGAGCCCATTGGGACTCGTATCTTCGGGCCGGTGGCACGCGAGCTTCGTGCCAAGCGCTTCATGAAGATCGTTTCTCTCGCACCGGAGGTCGTGTGATGGCTGCGCGAATCAAGAAGGGTGACCTGGTTCAGGTCATCGCTGGCAAGGACAAAGGCGAAAAGGGCCGAGTCCTGCAGGTGGTCCGCGCTGATCTCCTCCTCGTGGAAGGTGTGAATCGGGTGAAGCGGCACCAGAGCCCCCGCCGTTTCAAGGAAGCCGGCATCGTCGAGAAAGAGATGCCAATTCATGCCTCGAACGTGATGATCGTCGATCCGAAGACCGAAGAGCCGACTCGCGTTCGGATCGAGGCAGACAAGAAGGACCCTGACAAGCGCGTTCGCGTGGCCGTGAAGAGCGGCTCGGTCCTGGATTGAGGTTCAACATGAGCAACTACGAACCCCGACTCATCAAGAAATACAAAGACGAGGTCCTTCCTCAGCTGATGAAGGACTTCGGCCTCAAGAACATCATGGAGGCGCCGAAGCTCGACCGCATCGTCATCAACATGGGTCTCGGCGAGGCCGTGCAGAACGCCAAGATCGTGGAGTCCGCCGTCGAGGAGCTCACCGCGATCACGGGCCGCAAGCCGGTCGTGACCCGTGCCAAGAAGTCGATCGCGAGCTTCAAGCTCCGCGAGGGCATGCCGATTGGCGTCATGGTGACGCTTCGCGGCGAGCAGATGTACGACTTCCTCGACCGACTGATCTCGGTGGCGCTGCCGCGTACGCGTGACTTCAAGGGCATCAGCCCAAAGGCGTTCGACGGCCGCGGCAACTACACGCTCGGCGTCCGGGAGCAGATCATCTTTCCAGAGATCAACTACGACAAGATCGACAAAATCAAGGGCATGAACATCACGTTCGTGACCACCGCAAAAACCGATGAACAAGGGCGCGCCCTGCTGAAATCGCTCGGCATGCCGTTCAGGAACTAGAGGACGCAGATGGCTAGTAAGCGAGCATTTGCCAAGATGGAAAAGACGCCGAAGTTCTCGGTGCGACAGCGCAATCGTTGCAAGGTCTGCGGACGTCCGCGTGGCTACTACCGCAAGTTCGAGATGTGCCGCATCTGTCTTCGCAAGTATGGGCTCTCGGGTGACATCCCGGGGCTCACGAAGTCGAGCTGGTGAGGAGGGTACCGTCATGATGACCGATCCAATCGCTGACATGTTGACGCGCATCCGGAACGCCGCTCAGGCTCACCACGAGCACACGGCGCTTCCTTCCTCGAAGCTGAAGGTGCGGGTGGCCGAGATCCTCAAGCAAGAGGGTTTCATCGATGACTACCGGGTGGACGACGGGGTGCAGAACACTCTGACGATCTTCCTCAAGTACAGCCGCGATCGCCAAAGCGCGTTCGTCGGCATGCGCCGGGCGAGTCGTCCGGGACGACGCTTCTACGTCGGACACCACGACATCCCCCGCGTTCAAAACGGCATGGGCGTTGCCATTCTGTCCACGTCCGCCGGCGTCATGACTGACCGCGACGCGCGCGACAAGCGCGTGGGCGGCGAGGTCTTGTGCGAGGTTTGGTGATGACTGAAACGCAAACAGGAAAGCAGTCCCGGAACGGCAAGAAGCCAGTCGAGATCGCCAAAGGCGTGCAAGTCTCGATCAGCGGACGGGACGTGACCGTCAAAGGTCCAAAGGGCGAGCTCACTCACAACCTTCGTCCCGAGGTCGTCGTGACCGAGGATGACGGCAAGCTCATCGTTGCGCCGGCGCCGGGCGCGGGCAAAGCCGGGCTTCAGTACCAGGGACTGACGCGCTCGCTGTTGCGCAACCTCGTCGAGGGTGTCGCGAATGGCTACAAGAAGTCACTCGACTTTCGAGGTGTCGGCTACCGTGCGGAGTTCAAGGACGACCAGCTCAAGATGACGGTTGGTCTCTCGCATCAGCCTATTCTCGACATTCCCAAGGCGGTGTCGGTCAAGGTCGAGACGATCGACGAGGCCGGTACCAAGTTCCCCCGCGTTCACCTCGAGTCGCCGGACAAGCAGCTCGTCGGCCGAATCGCAGCGAGGATTCGCCAGGTACGCCCGCCCGAGCCCTACAACGGCAAGGGTGTCCGGTACACCGGCGAGCGCATTCGCGAGAAGGCAGGCAAGGCCGGAAAGGCTGGTGCATGATGCAGAAGAAGGTCACAGGTCGCGCTCGGCGCAAGCTTCGGATTCGCAAGAAGGTGCATGGCACCTCCGCGCGGCCCCGGCTCGCTGTATTCCGAAGCTCGAAGCACATCTACGCGCAGGTCATCGACGACTCGGAGGGCAAGACGATTGCCCACGCTTCGAGTGTCACCGGGCCCGGCGCCAGCAAGGTCGAGTCGGCGAAATCGGTGGGCAACGCCGTCGCCAAGGCTTGCATCGACAAAGGGGTCGAGCAGGTCGTGTTCGATCGGGGCGGTTACCGTTATCACGGACGCGTTCGCGCATTGGCCGAGTCGGCGCGCGAAGCGGGTCTGAAGTTCTGAGGCACAGATGGCATACAAGGACGAAATCATCGATCCGAATTCGCTCGACGATCTCACTGATCGAGTGATTTTCATCAACCGCGTCGCGAAGGTCGTGAAGGGCGGCCGACGATTCAGCTTCAGCGCGCTCGTCGTGGTAGGGGATGGAAACGGTCATGTCGGCGTCGGCATGGGCAAGGCGAACGAGGTGCCGGAGTCAATTCGCAAAGGCACGGACGCCGCAAAGCGGAACCTGTTCCGGGTCCCACTGAGCGGTCGTACCATTCCTCACAAGATCGTCGGACGCTCGGGTGCAGGCCGCATCGTCTTGCGTCCGGCTTCCGAGGGTACCGGTGTCATCGCTGGTGGTGCGATGCGCCCCGTGCTCGAAGCAGCGGGCGTAAAAGACGTGTTGGCAAAGATTCTGGGCACGACGAACGCTCACAACGTGGTGAATGCCACCGTCGCGGCGCTCAAGGAGCTCGAGTCGCCCGCCGAGGTTGCTCGCCGCCGCAGCCGTCGTAAGGGCGACGTTCAACAGTACGAGCACGCTCCCAAGTCCGAGCGTGCAGCCGAGGCGCCGGCGGAGGCACCGGCAGACACCCCGGCAGAGGCCAGCGCGTCGTAAGAGAGGCAGTCATGAGCGCGAGTAAACTCAAAGTGACCCAAATCAGGAGTGAAATCGGCCGCATGGAGAGCCAGCGGCGGGTCCTCAAGGGTCTCGGTCTGCGCGGCCCCCATTCGGAGGTCGTCGTCGACAACACCCCGTCGTTCCGCGGCATGGTCAAGAAGGTCCTCCACCTCGTCGAAGTTGAGGAAATCAATGAGTGAGCAAAACGAAACCCCGATCCTTTCGCGACTTCGCCCCTCGGAGGGCGCCGTCCGCGGTAAGCGACGCAAGGGCCGCGGCCCCGGCTCCGGCCTCGGCAAGACGGCTGGCCACGGCCAGAAGGGCCAAAAAGCCCGTCATCCCGGCAACTTCAGCAAGCTCGGGTTCGAGGGCGGGCAGATGCCGCTCTATCGGCGAATCCCCAAGCGTGGCTTCCACAATCCCTTCAGCAAGAATGTGGGCACGATCAACGTGAAGGACCTCAAACGCTTTGACGCGGGTACAACGGTGGACGAGGCCGCGCTGCGAGAAGCTGGCCTCATCAAGCGGAAAGTGGACATGATTAAGGTCCTCGGCGATGGCGAGCTCGATCGGGCTCTCACCGTCAAGGTTCACGCCGCTAGCGCGACCGCCACGCAAAAGATTGAAAGTGCGGGCGGCACCGTCGAGCTAGTCGGAACCCCCGCTTCCTAAGGAAAACCCGGACACCCCATGAGCACCGTCGCGAACATCTTTCGAATCCCCGAGCTTCGTCGCCGCATCCTCTTCACGCTGGGGATGATTGCGATCTATCGCATCGGGATCTTCGTCACGACCCCCGGTGTCGACCGTATGGCGATGCGCAAGTACGTGGCCGGGCAGTCGGGCGGCTTCTTGAGCATGTTCAACCTGTTCTCAGGTGGTGCGCTCGAGCAGGCGTCGATTTTCGCGCTCAACATCATGCCTTACGTTTCCGCGAGCATCATCTTGTCGCTGATGACGGTGGTGGTGCCCTCGCTCATGGAGCTTCGCAAAGAGGGCGAAGCCGGGCAGCGGAAAATCAATCAGTACACGCGATACGGTACCGTAGGGCTCAGCGTTTTCCAGAGCATGGGGCTCGCCATGCTGTGGGAAGGGTGGAACGAAAGCTCCACGTCGGGCGACATCGTTCACAACCCCGGTTGGGCGTTTCGATTGATGACCGTTCTCGCTCTGACGACGGGCACTTCGTTCCTGATGTGGCTTGGTGAACAGATCACCGAACGCGGCCTTGGCAACGGCATTTCGCTCATCATTTTCGCGGGTATCGTCGCCAACCTGCCCGATGCGCTCTTCATGACCATCGAGCAATTCAAGCTCGGTGAGCTCCAGCCGATCGACCTGATGCTCCTCTTGGTCATCGCAATCGGGACCACGGCCTTCATCGTGTTCTTCGAGCGTGCTCAGCGTCGATTGCCCATCACCTATGCGAAACGGATGATCGGGCGAAAGATGTATGGTGGGCAGCAGTCGCATCTGCCTCTGCGCGTCAACATGGCTGGAGTCATTCCTCCGATCTTCACCTCGTCCTTGATGATGTTCCCGGTCACCTTGGCTGGTACCAACATACCCTTCGTGTCGGACGCGATGCGATGGATCAGCAACAACCTCGTTCCAGGTGGTTGGGTCTACATCGTCGTCTTCGCGGCGATGACGATCTTTTTCTGTTTCTTCTACACAGCGATCACCTTTCAACCGGTCGATGTCGCTGAGAACCTCAAGAAGCAAAGCGCGTTCATTCCCGGCGTGCGTCCTGGCAAGGCGACGGCAGAGTACATCGACGCGGTGCTCACGCGCATCACGGTCGGTGGCGCGCTTTATGTCGCCGCCGTCGTAACCCTGCCGACCTTGCTTCAGGCGCGCTGGAACGTGCCGTTCTACCTCGGTGGCACCTCGTTGATGATCGTCGTCGGCGTTGCGCTGGACTTCGCACAGCAGGTCGAGAGCCACCTCATCACCCGTCACTACGAAGGCCTCACCGGGAGCAAGGGCTCCCGCATCCGAGCGAGGAACGCGTAATGGATCTTCTGCTTTTCGGACCGCCCGGCGCAGGTAAGGGCACCCAGGCGAAGTTCTTGATCGACCTCTTGGGCATCCCCCAGATCTCGACCGGCGACATGATGCGCGCCGAGCGGAAGTCGGGCTCGGCGCTCGGCAAGCAGTTTGACGAGTACATGTCCGCTGGAAAGTTGGTCCCTGACAGCTTGGTCCTCGACCTCATCAATCAGCGCCTCACCCAGGATGATGCCAAAAACGGTGCGATCTTCGATGGTTACCCACGGACGGTGGCCCAGGCAGAGGCCCTCGACGCCCTGCTCGAGAAGCTCAGCCGACGTATCGACCACGTGGTTTCTCTCGACGTCCCCCTGCAGGATATCGTCGATCGAGTGACTGGTCGGAGGGTCTGTTTGGACTGTGGACAGACCTATCACGTCCGCTATACTCCGCCGCCCCAAAACGGAGAGTGTATCTCCTGTGGGGGGACGAAGATTGTTCAGCGATCGGACGACACCGAGGAGGTCGTTCGGAAGCGGTTCGAGGAATACAAAGCCAAGACCGAACCGGTGCTGGCCCACTACGAAGCCAAGGGCGTCGTGGAGAGCGTGCAAGGCGTCGGAACGTTAGAAGAAATCACGGAACGGATTAAGGAAGCGATTGGGGTTGAGTAACGAGGGATGACTGAATCGAAAACCGCCCGCGGCACCATCGAAGCGGTGCTACCGAGGGCGCTTTACCGAGTGAGGCTGGACGGCGGAGAAGAGATCACCGCGTCGGTTTCAAACAAGGCCAGGCAGGTCACGGTGAAGCTGCTCCCCGGAGATGGCGTGACGGTTGAGATATCCCCCTACGACCCGACGAGAGGACGAATCAGAGAGAGGCAGACATGAAGGTTCGACCAAGCGTCAGAAAAATTTGTGAGAAGTGCAAGATCGTGCGCCGCAAGGGTGTCGTGCGCGTCTTGTGTGAAAACCCCCGCCACAAGCAACGGCAAGGATAAGAGTACATGGCTCGTATCGCAGGTATCGACCTTCCGGGTCGCAAACATACGGTGATTGCGCTGCAATACATCTACGGGATCGGTCCGCATCACGCGAAGCACATCTGCGAGGTTGCGGGGATTCCCGAGAGCAAGCGCGCCGAGGACCTCGACGACACCGACGTCAAGAAGATCCGTGAGTGCATCGACCAGAACTTCAAGGTCGAGGGTGACCTTCGTCGTGAGGTCAACATGCACATCAAGCGGCTCATGGACCTCGGTTGCTATCGTGGGCTCCGCCACCGCCGCGGCCTTCCTGTTCGAGGCCAGCGAACTCACACCAACGCGCGCACCCGCAAGGGCCCGAAGCGCGGTGCAATGGCTAGAAAGCGCTAAAGAATCATGGCGAAGGCGAAAGCAAAGCCCACCAAGGGCAAGAAGAAGAAGGCAAAGAAGGTCGTGACGAGTGGCATCGCTCACATCCAGTCGACCTTCAACAATACGATCGTCACGATCACCGATCTCGAAGGCGATGTGGTGTCGTGGTCGACGGCGGGCGCACGTGGGTTCAAGGGCTCGCGCAAGAGCACCCCGTTTGCCGCTCAGCTCGCTGCCGAAGACGCTGCTCGTAAAGCGCAGGACGTCGGTATGAAGACGATCGCAATTTTCGTGAAGGGCCCGGGTGCGGGCCGCGAGTCCGCGCTTCGCGCATTTCAGAACGTCGGGATGCGGGTGACCCTGCTTCGCGACGTGACCCCGATTCCCCATAATGGTTGCCGCCCGCCGAAGCGGCGGCGTGTCTAAAGGCTGCGGAGGCAATTGATGACGAGTCCGACCCTAGTCGCGCGCAATTGGCGAGAGCTCATTCGCCCCAGGAACGTTCCAGTTGACCAGGAGTCACTGAGCGACACCTACGGCAAGTTCGTCGTAGAGCCGCTCGAGCGTGGCTTTGGTATCACCCTAGGCAACTCGCTTCGCCGCGTGCTGCTGTCCTCGCTTCAGGGAGCTGCAATCACCGCGGTCAAGATCGACGGTGCTCTGCACGAGTTCACCTCCGTTCCCGACGTCGTGGAAGACGTGACCGAGATGGTGCTCAACTTCAAAGAGGTCGTCGTTCGCTCCCACACGGCCCGGACGCAAACCGTTCGGATCGAGAAGGAAGGCCCTGGCGTCGTCACCGCAGGTGACATCCAGGTGAGCGACCAGGTCGAGATCCTCAACCCGGAGCACAAGATCTGCACGATCTCCAAGGACGGCCGTTTTGCCGCGGAGCTCACGATCAACGTCGGCCATGGCTACGTTCCGGCGGACCGCAACAAGACCGCAGGGATCCCGATTGGCACCATCGCTATCGACTCTTTGTTCTCGCCGATTCGCAAGGTGAACTACACGGTCACCAACGCTCGTGTCGGTCAGATCACCGACTACGACAAGCTGACCCTCGAAGTCTGGACGAATGGCGCAGTGAAGCCGGCCGATGCCGTCGCATACGCGGCCAAGATCCTGAAGGACCAGCTCACGATCTTCATCAACTTCGAAGAGCACGACGAGCCGGTCGAGGAATCGAGCTCGGAGGAGCCGCTCAACGAAAATCTGTTCCGCTCGGTCGACGAGCTCGAGCTCTCTGTTCGCTCCGCCAACTGCCTGCAGAACGCCAACATCAAGTTGATTGGCGAGCTCGTGCAGAAGAGCGAAGGCGAGATGCTCAAGACGAAGAACTTTGGGCGAAAGTCGCTCAAAGAGATCAAGGAAATCCTGGCTGACATGGGTCTTTCCCTCGGCATGCAGATCGACAACTGGTCGCAGATGCTCGAGCGATGGAAGACGCAGCAGGCTAGCCAATAACGTATCGAGAGATGGGTCGCGGGTAAGTCGTCATGAGGCATCAAAAGGCAGGCAGAAAGTTCGGTCGCAACACCAGTCATCGCCGGGCCATGTTCAGGAACATGGCGGGCAATCTGGTCTTGCACGAGCAGATCAAGACGACGGACGCGAAGGCGAAAGAGCTGCGACGCATCGCAGAGCGACTTGTCACCAAGGCCCTTCGTTTGGGGGACGACCTCACAGTCGACGTCGCGAAGATCAAGGACGAGGCCGAGCGGGAGCGCGTATTGTCGCGCCGTCTCCACGCGCGACGTCAGGTTGCCCGTTTCCTCCCGAAGCAGCTGGTCAAGACCAACGCGGACGGCACGGTGGAAGAGGTCGACTTGATCCACAAGCTCTTCACCGACATTGCGCCCCGCTATCTCGAGCGCGCCAAAGAGAACAAGGGCGGCGGCTACACCCGCGTCATCAAGGTCAACCACCGCCGCGGCGACAACGCCCCGATGTCGTTGATCGAGTTCCTAGACTAGGGGACAGGATCCCCCTCCAAACAATCAGCAGTTTCAACTACTTGCTGACCCAAGTGCGCAACGCCGCGTTTCGCTGACCCCGTAGAGCGACTCCGTCACCACAGGGCTTCGCGCAAAGACCGGAGGCTCCTGGACGATGCGCAGCATCGACTTTTCGGGCTGACGCTGACGCTGCTCGCGGACCCCCGTTCGTGGACTCCGACGAGAACAATTGCGTATATCGAGAAACGTGTTCGGGGCGTAGGGTGCGAGATCCTTTGGTGGGCGGTGGGCGCCTGCCATCACAAAGGAGGAACACCATGGCCGATGCAGCACTCGTACTTACGTGGGACCGAGTGGTCCCGGGTCGCGAACAACAAGCTCTGTCACTCTTCGGGCAGACCCTCGAATACTATGGCACCTTGCAAAAGGAGGGTGCGATCGAGAGCTACGAGCCGGTGCTCTTGGACCCGAATGGAGGCGACCTCAACGGGTTCATTCTGATTCGCGGAAGCGCAGATCAGCTCGATGCGCTCAGGCGCCAGGATCGCTTCATCGAAATGATGATGCTGGCGACGCATCAATGCGAGAACTTCGGCCTCTGCAGCGCCCACCTCGAAGGTCAGCTTCAAGGTAGGATGGCAAAGTGGGCACAGATCATCAGCAAATGACCTCGTGACGCGGCTTTGCCGCTACCCGGCCTTGGCCTTGGCTTAGGCGGCGACGACGGGGAGCTTCGTCGTCTTGGCCTCGGCCTGCTGCGGGTAGAACTGTTTGCAGTAGCGCCGGTACTCGCCGATCGGGCCGTCGCCCTCGGCGAGCATCGGCCTGTCGAGGTAGCGCTTGGTTTCCCAGATGGGCGCGTCTTGGCCGACCTCCCGGTTGAGGCCCCAGGAGGCAGCCTCTCGCAGGAGATTCGTGATCGGCAGCGCGCCCCAGCGCTTCGCCGAGGCGGCAGTGCGCAAGATGATGTTGTCGTGGTCCACCGGGCTCGAGAGAACGAGCAAATTGATCTGGATGCCGAATCGTTCGACCCGCACGCGGACGAGCGAATAACCCAGGCCGTGAACCTCCACATTGAACTTCGCGACGAACTTGATCTTGTCGCCCAGTGGGTACTGAATCCCGTAGGCGCCCTTCAGCACATGTCCGTCGATCTCGAGGTCGCCCTCGGTCCACGCGTCTCCGAACCCATGAACCTGGATGAAGTGGCCTGTGTCGACGCTGTTCTCACTGGTTTCCTGGGGATGGCTCTTGACGGATATCGCGCGAGTCCGGAACGCAGTCCATCCCTCCGACGGGCCGGGAAGCACGGGAACTTCCCACTCCGGCTGCTTTCCCTCCGGGTGGTACCACGCGAAGACGTAGCCATTGTGTTCTCGAATCTCCCAGGTCGTCAGCTTGGCTTTGCGGGGCACACCCTTGCCGTACGCGGTGCGCACGCATCGCCCGTCCCCACCGAACTCGAAGCCATGAAACGAGCAGCGCAGGTTTTCGCCCTGCACTGTGCCTGAGCCGAGGTGGGCGCCCAAATGTGGGCAATACGCCTCGGTCAGATGCACCTGACCCGACTCGGTACGGTACAGGATCAGCTCTTCGCCGAAGTACTTCACAGTGTGCAACTGGCCTGCCCTGACCTCGTCTGAGGTTGCGACCACGTACCAGCCGACGGGGATTCCCGGAAAACGGAAGCTCTCGCCCAAGGTTGTCTCCTACAGAGGGCGACTTCACGCCCTCTCAGGCCGCAAATGTAGGTTCATCGGCTTGATTGATCCGAAAAACCGGCTGAACGGTCATCGACCGCCGGTGAACGGTCCGAGAACGACCGTGAACGGTGCCAGTGGGCCCTCGCGGACTAAAAACGCTCGTATTTTCGGGGAGCTCCAGCATTCTCGGTCGCGCGCCGATCTCTTTACAAGGGGCGTGTTCCGGATATTAACCCACCTGTGATCGCGCGCTTGTTGGGCCTGCCGGACACACCGGCTGTGATGTTTCTGGTCTTCGCCGGCGGCGGGATGCTGTACTTTTTCTCCCTCGCGAGCATCTCGTACTTTCTCTACTTCAAGAAGTTCAAGAGTCGGTTCCACCCGACCTACGAGCTCGATCGGACCGAAATGAAATCGGCGATCAAGTGGGTGATCATCGGCATCGTTGGCAACGGCTTGCTCATGCTTCCGATCCACCTGCTCATCGCGAAGAATTACTCGAAGATGTACTACGACGTCGCGGACCATGGCTGGGCATGGATGTTCGGCCAAGTGGCGGTGCTGCTGGTTTTCACCGAGACCCTCATCTACTGGACCCATTGGGCGTTTCACAAGTCCCCGTTCCTGTGGAAGTACGTCCACGAGCGGCACCACAAATACAGGGTGCCGCAGCCGTACTCCGCGCTGTCATTCAACCCGATGGACTCCTTTCTTCAGGCGGTCCCCCACCACATCGCGGCGTTCTTCTTTCCAGTTCACGCTGGCATTTACGTGGCTTCGGTCACTTTCGTGACGCTTTGGGCCGTCTGCATTCATGACCGCGTGAGCTTCGTCCGATGGCCGTGGCTCAACTACACGGACCATCACACGCTGCATCACTGGTACAGCGACTTCAATCTCGGCCAGTATTTCACGTTCTGGGATCGTCTGGTCGGCACGTACCGCTCGCCCGCGATCGACTACGAAGACGTGCCTCCGGGCATCATTTATCGGCCGCACGGCGCCCAGCCGCGCTCGACCGCACCGTCTGCGCTAGCCTCAGGCGGTGCGCAGCCCGCGGAGTAGAGCATCACCTGGTGATGCGGAAGTCGGTGTATTCGCCGGTATAGCTTCGCCACCGAACTTCGACATCGTCGACCCTCGCCGTCGATGGCCCAGCATGCGCCCAGGAGAGGAAGTCTTTGACGTCGTCTTCCTCACCCTCGGCGACAATCTCGACGGAGCCGTCAGGGCGGTTCTTGACCCAGCCGCTCAGGCCGTGTTGGCGCGCTTCGCGTTGTGCGGTCGCCCGAAAATAGACGCCCTGAACGCGTCCCCGCACCAGGAGGTGGATTCGTTTCTGCCCCATCAGCCGTACCGAACGCCCATCACGTGGAGGTAGCCAAAGACGAGGAGCTTGCCTACGTGACCGCCCACCCGGCCGCCATCCTCGGAGGAGAGCGGCTTCGCGAAGATGAACGCCTCGGCGACGTGCACCGCGAGCAGCCCAAGGAAGACCATCCGGCCGATCTCGGGTTCGGGAATGGTGGTCGGCACGATGAAGGAGAGCAGGCCCCACATCCACGTGGCCAACACGACGACCTTCCCAATCGCAACTACGAGCTTCATGCGCGCAGCATACTCAATCGGGGAGCCGCATGACACCCGGCAGAGGGGATTTCGGAGCGTCTGCAGGGGGTGGGATGTCGAGCAGGGCTGCCAGCGTCGTCGCCACACGCAACACGTTCAGTACGTCGCTACTGGTGCGTCGCTCGATCGCCGTACCCCACATCAAGACCGGCACCTGCCGATCGTAGTCCCACGGTGTTCCGTGGTTCGTGCCGCCGTTCTCGGAAAGCGCGTCGAACCATCCGGGCTTTGGAACGAGGTAGAGATCGCCCGGAGGACCGTCGGGCAGGTTCTCGCCGACCAGACGCTCGATTTGCCGGTTGCTTGCCCGAAGTGCCGCTCCGTCGTGCGCATCATACACCGCCCGCACGCCCTGCACCGACGGCATCGCCTGCTCTAGCGCGCGAGTAAGATCCTCGTGGCGCGCTTTTCCGGCCGTGGTGTAGGTCAGCAGAGGCGAGACGTAGCCGGCGATCCAGTCGCCTTCGCCAAGCGCTTCGTCGGCGGCCCGCTCCGCGGCGTCGAGCAGTGTTTGGGCTTGTAGCCGGCCGCCGGAAACGCCTTCGGCCTCCGCCCGTTCCGGTAGGTCGGCCACGCCATGGTCGGCGGTCAGGACGAACGCAACGGGCCCCCGCGCCTCGAGCAGACGAACGAACCGCGTGAGAGCGCGGTCGATGCGCGCCAGGTTGTCCGCGTATTCCCAAGAGCGCGCGCCCCAGATGTGGCCTACGATGTCGGTTCCCGAAATGCTGAGCGCGAGGAAGTCGGGCACATCGTCCAGGCCCATGCGCTCGGCCTTGATCGCTGCGTAGGTTGCGGCGATCAGGTACTCACTCGATTCGGGTGTTCCCGAGAACGCATACCAGGGGTCGGCCGCTTCGCGTGGGTCGTGAGGAAACGCTGGATACATCTCGCCGGGGCGGTCGTCTTGGCCGAAATGCTGCTCCCAGCGGGCCGGGTCTTCCGGCTGCCAGGTTTGTAGCAAAGGCTCCACCGGATTGGCCTTGTTGAAGTCGTGCAGCCACTCGGGCAGGCGCCCCTTGGGCGCGTAGAATGTCGAAGTGGTCATGCCGCGGGCTACGGCGTCGTAGAAGACGGCTGTGTCTGGCTTCTGACCCACTGGCAATACTGCCGAGCGCCCCTTCATCGAGATTCCGACGATGCGCGCCGCTCCCCCGGTGCTCTCGGACAAGACGTCGGCCACGGTTTGTGCGTGAAGCTGCGTCGGGCTCACAAAACGTTCGGGGTTACCGAGCACCGCGTGCTTCTTGTCGTCGACCGTGCGTCTCGAGCCCGTTGCAGGGTCGTAGATCGCGTTCGCGACAATTCCGTGCTGTGCCGGAGTGACGCCCGTGACGAGCGACGCGTGCCCTGGGGCTGTCTGTGTCGATGCGTAGGGGAACTCCGTGGTGTGAAATGCGCCGTCCTCGTAGGCGCGTCGAATCACGCTGTCACTCGGCAACAAGGGAAGGTGTTCATTCAGCACCCAGGAGCCGAACTGATCGAGCACGATCAGCACGACGAGCTTCGGGGCCACTGTTGCCTGCGATGGAGGCTCGACGACCGCTGGCGGGATTTCGTCCGCGGTCACCGTGGTCTGCGGTGGGGTCGTTGCGCAGGCACTCGCGACGGCTACGGCAAGCGAGAAAGCAAGGACCCAGTGCGGCGTTCCCGTCGTGGTCTCGGTCACGAGCCCAACCCTAACGTGGCCCCGGCCCAACCGCTAGGCGCCGAACGGATCCGGCGCTATCCTTCACCATGGCCCGGCCCCTTCGCAGCATTCAAGCCCGAGCACGAGTCGCGCGTGGTTGGTCCCTCGGGTTCTACATCGCAGGGATCGCGGCCCTGGGCGCGGGTCTGCTCGTCGGCGGGATCGTCGCAGCGGCAACGGGCTCGGCAGCCGGGCTCGGCGTCGCGGCGATCATCGGCGCCACCGGCGTTGGAACCGGTGGGCTCGGCCTCTGGGAGAGCCGGCGGTTTCGCCGCCGCGCGGAGCGGCTTGAGCACGCCGTTTCTGAGCAGCGACTCTACACGCTCGCGGAGACCTATGGGGGCGTCGTTCGCGTCGTCGATGTTGCACGCGATCTGCGATTGATGGACTCGGAGGCGGAGGAGCTCCTCGACCATCTCGTCGACGAAGTCCGGGTGTCGATGCGCGTCACCGACGACGGGGAGATCCACTACGTCTTCCGGGAGCTCTTTGACGAGGCAGGGCCACGCGTGCGCATCGCGCTCGGAGAAGCCGCGCTTCCGGAGGAAACGACCGAGGTCAGAGCGGAGGCTAGCGACGAACCAAGTCTATGAAATTATGATGCTTTATCGACATTAGGGTTGCCGCTTGAAGGTGGGGGCCCGATGATTTGCCGACGCGGGTCACGTAGGCTACATACGGCGGCCTCGCTTAGCGACGGAGCATCACAACCATGAAACCCGATATCCATCCCGAATACAACGAGGTCACCGTGCACTGCGCGTGCGGCGCATCGTTTCAGATGCGTTCGACGCGAGCCATCGAGCAGGTCGACATCTGCTCGGAGTGCCATCCGTTCTACACGGGCAAGCAGAAGCTGGTGGACACCGCGGGTCGTGTCGAGCGCTTCCGTAAGAAGTACGCGAAGAACAAGGGCAAGACGGCCAAGGCGGCGCCCGAAGCGCCCGCCGACAACTGATGGGTATGCCCCGCAAGGGGACGATTGTCGCCACGATGGCCCAGCCGTACATCGGCGGTCAGGCGGTCATCGAGGGCGTGATGATGCGCGCCCCGGCTTGCTTGACCGTTGCCGTGCGCCGACCCGACGGCACGATTGCGCTTCGCGAGGGGCCGTATCGCTCGACTTGGTCGCGCAAGCTTTGGAAGCTGCCGGGCTTTCGAGGTGTGGCGATGCTGGTCGAGTCGATGACCATGGGCTTTTCGGCGCTCCAGTTTTCCGCCGAGCAGCAGATGACCGAGGAAGAGCTCGCGCAGGATCAGGGCTCCGGCAAGCTCGCGGTGCTGATCTCGACCGTGCTTGCGCTGAGCTTGTTCGTCGCGTTGCCGCAGGGCTTGGCGAGCCTCGCGGCCAAGGGCGCGGGCTGGGATCTCGGGCTCACGGACACCGCGTTTCACGTGCTGATCGGGGGCTTCAAGCTGCTGATCTTCGTCGGATACCTCTTCGCGATCAGCCGTATTCCCGACGTTCGCCGCTTGTTCCAGTATCACGGGGCCGAGCACAAGACGATCCACGCCTACGAGAAGAATCTGCCACTCACCATCGAGAACGTGCAGTCACAAACGACGCTTCATCCGCGTTGCGGCACCACGTTTTTGGTCGTGGTCATCGTGGTCTCGATCATCCTCGGCTCATTGGTCGCGCCGCTCTTGATGCCCGATGTCCAAGGATGGCTCGGTCAGGTGTCTCTCTTGATCATCCGCATCGGCTTACTGCCGATCATTGCCGCTATTTCCTATGAGCTCCAGAAGCTGAGCGCGCGCTTCTGCACGACGGGCTGGCGACGCGTCGTCTTGTACCCCGGCTTTCTCTTCCAAAAAATCACGACTCGCGAGCCGGACGATGATCAAGTCGAGATCGCGATAGCAGCCATGGAAGCTGCAGCGTGGCGGGAGCGCATCCAAGAAGCGGCACCCCACGGTGACGAGCCGATTGTCTTTGCGAGTTTCGCCCGCTTCAGGGAAGTATTGAGCGGGGAAGGCTCCATCGGCGCTTCCCGCGCGGCTTAACTATGCTTCCCGCCGACAAGCTCGAGTCGCTTGCGGCTCGCTATCGCGAGATCGAAGAGCTGCTTTGCCAGCCCAACGTAGTGTCCGACTCCAAGCGTTACACCGGGCTCACCAAGGAGCGGGCGGAGCTGCAAGAGGTCGTGGAGGCGTACAACCGCTATGAGCAGGTCACCCGGGATCTGGCGGGGCACAAGGCAGCGCTTTCCGACCCAGAGCTCAAGGATCTCGCCGCCGAAGAGATTCCGGCCCTCGAAGAAGAGCGCGACCAGCTGGTGGCGTCGATCAACCTCTTGCTCCTCCCGAAGGACCCGAACGACGAGCGCAACACCATTCTCGAGATCCGCAGCGGCACCGGGGGTGAGGAAGCCGCCCTGTTCGCCGGGGACTTGTTTCGCATGTATTCGCGATACGCCGAGGCGCAGGGCTGGAAGGTGGAGGTGATGTCGCTCAGCGAGGCCTCGGCCGGCGGAATCAAGGAGGTCATCGCTTCCATCGAGGGCGACAATGTCTACTCACGGCTCCGCTTCGAAGGCGGCGTGCATCGGGTGCAACGGGTCCCGACGACCGAGTCGCAGGGGCGCATTCACACCTCGACGGCAACCGTGGCAGTCCTTCCCGAGGTCGATGACGTCGACGAGGTCAACATCGACCCGAACGACCTCGAAATCATGACGACCGCCGCTGGCGGCCCGGGCGGGCAACACGTGAACCGGACGATGTCCGCCGTGCAGATCAAGCATATCCCGAGCGGCATCATGGTCCGGTCCGAGCAGCAGCGCTCGCAGCACCAAAACAAGGCCAAGGCGCTTCAGATTCTATCGGCGAAGCTCCTCGAGATCGAACGAGAAGCGCAAGCCAGCGCAATCAGCTCGGAGCGCCGCAGTATGGTGGGCTCCGGCGAGCGTTCCGAGAAGATCCGCACGTACAATTATCCGCAAAACCGAATCACCGACCACCGCATCCAGCTCACGCTACACAACCTCGACCGCGTGATGGAAGGAGAGCTCGGCGACCTGTTCACAGCACTACGAAGCCACCATCAGGCAGAGCTGATGCAGGAGCAATCGGGCGACAACTGAGCATGCGGCGGGCGAGGGGAGGTTCGAGGGCGAGGGCTCGCGTTACTCTGACACTGAGCAATTGCGGGGCGTCCGAAATCGGGTAGGTATCTCAGCCATCGAATGGTCCGTCACGAGCACAGCATCGTCATTGAAGCCCCCGTGGAAGAGGTCTTCGACTACGTCAATGACCCCAACTCCATGCCGGAGTGGTTGGTCGGCATGGTGGAGACTCGGAATCCCGTCGGGTCGGGTGAAGGGCTCCAGTACGAGTGGACGTACAAGATGGTAGGGCTGCAGCTCCGCGGGCAGAATGTAGTCGTCGATTACATTCACAATGAGTGCGCCACGCATCAAGGCATCGGCATGATCCAGAGCCTATGGACGAATAGGGTCGAAGCCCACGAGTCCGGGACCAAGCTGACCATGGAAGTCGAGTACACGCTCCCGCTCCTCGTGCTCGGGAAGCTCGCCGAGCACCTTACGGCACGTCGAAACGAGCGCGAAATCGAGCTCTCGCTGATGAACCTCAAAGAGACACTGGAAGGGCGTTCGCGCTGACATTCGCACTCGGTTAGCAGCCGTGTGCGGCAACGCGGGACGCCCGGGCGTCGAGGTGCACGCGGGTCTCGGAAAAACACGACACGGGGTTTCACGGGACGGGCGGCCTGCAGATGCGGCCTCGTAGGACTGCTTGGGTCAGGCCGCGCACGCCGCCCTCGGACGGCGCGCCAATCGCGGTGGCTGCGGTCTTGCGATTGGCACTTCGTACGCCCGCTCCACCCCCTGTCGCGTTTTTCCGAGCCCCTTATGGACGACTCTGTGCATCAAAAGGGCTGCGACAATCAGTGGACGCAAGAAGCCCGGCCCGAAGAAACGCGCGGGAGCGCGAGCCCGAAGGGCGAAGCCCGGCGCGAAGCGCCGCCAAGGCAGAGCGAAGCGAGTGCCGCGGAGGGAGGATTACGCGGTGGGGGTGGGTGGGTCGGATGTTGTTAAACCAAACAGACGCCGAAGGCGTCCGGGTGGGGCGGACGTTGTTAAGCCAAACCAGGCATTCAGTCGTCCCCTGACCCCCAAGACATGCGCGGCAGCGCCCCTCTCTACGGAATCAGTCCCTGATCCTTCAGCTTCTTCGCGACGGCCTTCGTGATCGACTCCCTCGCATCATCGATCGAGTCGGGGTCGATCGTTTCCGATTGACCTGTCCACACCAGCTCGTTCGTCGCGACTGAGTACAGACTGGTCTCCAGCTTCAACGTCGTGCTCGTATCGAAGTAGCCTGGGGAGTGTACCTCGGCGAAGGTCGTCCCATAGAAACCGTAGTAGCCGCCGTATCCGTACCCGTAGCCCCAACCGCCCGGGTAGTATCGCGTCTGAGCGTTGAGGTGCTTTGTTGGCGGCGTGTAGTTCTCGGTCTCCTTGTCGACACTGAGCAGCCGCGTGACGAGCACCCCATCGACGCCGTCGCGCTCGATCACCGCGTGGAGCTCATCTTCGGAGAGCTTCTCATCGTTGGGTAACACCGTGTAGCTCGGCGCGGCGGTCCCCCCTTCGCTTGCGATGGCCGAGGCCAGAGCGTCTTCGAAGGCCTCTCGGCCCGCGGCGTCTTGGGCGACTCCGATGACCAGCACCCTCTTGAACACGGTGTCGCCGTAGCCCGGGTTTTGATAGCTTTGGGAAAAGCTCGTGACTGTGGTGGTTTTGCACCCGCCGAGCGCGAGCAGACAGACGCAGAGGGCGCCGAAGTGGATCTTGGTCTTCATGGAATCAGTTTCTCGGCCTTGAGCTTCTTCGCGACCGCTGCAGTCATCGAGGCGATGACTTCGTTGATGGATTCGGGGTTGAGGGTGGCGGATTGGCCCGACCACACCAGGTCGCCGGTCGCGACCGAGTAAAGATTGGTTTCGAGGCGGAACCTCGTGTTGGTTTTGAAGTAGCCCGGCTCGTGGACCATCGTGTAGCTGGTCCCGTAGTAGCCGTAGTACCCGTAGCGTGCTGACGGAACGGTGCGGGTCGATGGCCGAACATACTCCTGCGTTTGATCGACACCCATGGGGCGCGTGATCACGACACCATCGAAGTCGCCGCCCTCGATGGCGTGCCGAATCTGCTCTTCGGTGAGCGCCTCGCTCTGTGGCAGAAAGCCCCAGCTAGCCTGAGCCGCCGCGCCCTCGCGCGCGATTGCTTTGGCGAACGCGTCTTCGAACGACCGGCGCGTACCTTCGTTTTCCCCGATACCGATGACGAAGATCTTCTCGAAGCCCCCGTTCTGGTAGTTGGGGTTCTTCCAGCTGAGCGGAATCGAGGTGGTGGTCTTGTTGCAGGCCGACAGAGCGGCGAGCGCGAAAAAGACCAGGAGGGCTTGGCTGGCGCGCTTCAAGTGTCAGTCCCCTTTGGTCCCAAGATGTCCCAAGCGATCTTGCTTGGTCTTCAAGTACTCTCGGTTGTGTTCATGGGCTTCGACTTCGTGGGGCTCTCTGCGGGTTACTTTGACGCCGCCGCTTTCCAAGCCTTCCACCTTTCGAGGGTTGTTCGTCATCAGTGCGACCGACTCGACTCCCAGGTCGCGCAGCATGTCCGCCGCCATTTGATAGCCGCGTTGGTCATCTTCGAAGCCGAGCGCGAGGTTCGCGTCCACTGTATCTAGACCCTCGTCCTGTTTGGCGTACGCGCGGATTTTGTTTCCGAGACCGATGCCACGGCCTTCCTGTCGCAAATAGAGCACGGCCCCTTTGCCGGCCGCTTGGATGCGTTCGAGCGCGAGGTCGAGCTGATCGCGGCAGTCGCACTTGAGCGAATGCAATACCTCGCCCGTCAGGCACTCGCTG
Source organism: Myxococcales bacterium (assembly GCA_024640845.1). Classification (GTDB taxonomy): domain Bacteria; phylum Myxococcota_A; class Polyangia; order Polyangiales; family Houyiibacteriaceae; genus SG8-38. The sequence goes on from JAHEEE010000048.1 coordinate 24,089, forward strand.
TGCACCCGCACGAGCAAATCCTCGGCGCCTTGGACATCCCCGGCGATCACCGCGAGGTGCTCCTTGTCGCCGCCGAGCTCGCGATACACGAGCACGCGAAACGGACCGGAGCGCGTCGGTAGCTCGGCTTCCGCGTACCGTTCGATGCTGAGCTTTTGTTTGGCCGATCCGCTCATAGGAACACCCTCGCTACCACACGCGGGGTCCCCGTTCCATGCGACCCAGCATCGCTGCACCTCGCGACTGCATGCTTTCCACCTAGGAAGGCGCGTGGGCGTCCGAGAGCTGCGCCAAGAGCGAAGCGACCGCCTCGGTCACGAGACTTACGCGCCGACCGATGTCGATTGTCTCTAGGATGCGTTGACGCTCGTCCGGGCTGACGACGAGTTGGTCTGCGATGACATCCGCGGCGCGGGCAGGCGAAAGCTCCGCGGAAACCTGCAGCGCGAAATCGGGTTGTCGCTCGCGCACCTTGGTTGCGACCCGAGTCGCGCAGGCCATCATCGCCATCACGTCTGACGAGCTCGCACTGCCGAAGTCGCGAACCGGCTCCGCGCGCGCGCATCGATAGGGTCGCCCTTCGCTTGGAAGCTCGTGCAAGCGAACGCGATTGAGTCCGTGCAGAATGATGTCGTACGTACCGTCCATCCGCTCCTGGTGGGCAACGATACGGCCGGCGCCCGCGATCTCGTGGATCTCCGGGTTGCCTTCGTAGTTGTCTTCCCAGCCAGGCGCGAGCAACGCGACTGCCATCGCGGTGCAGCCGCTTTCGAGACACTCCTCCATCATTCGGGTGTAGCGCGGCTCGAACAAATGAAGCGGCAGCGCCGTTCCAGGGAAGAACACGACGCGCGGAAGCGGGAATACGGGAAGCGTTGCCAGCTCGTCGGCCGACAAAGGCGTGCTCGGTTGCCACTCCACGGGAGCTCCTATTCACACTCGTGCCAGAGCACTTGGAGCGCTCGTGGCAGCTGTGGGCTTCCCATCACGTCGCAGTTTTCGCAGGTGAGGGGAAAGTTGCCCTCGTCGCACGACTGGCACTCGGTCAGGACGGACACCATGGCGGTCAGCTCCTCTCGCAGCTTCCGGAGCTTTGCAATCTTTTGTTGCATGGTGTCGATTTGCTCGTTCAACACGTTGGACATCCGTTTGCTGGCTTCTTCAGGACAGGCGCAATCGGCCTTCAGACAAAACAGATCTTTGATGTTTTGTACAGAGAGTCCGGCCTCGCGGAGGTCTAGGGCCAGCTGCAGTTTCATCAACTCGCGCCCGGTGAACAATCGGTGTCCACACGAGCTTCGGCGGGCGGGCTCGATCAGGCCCTCTTGCTCGTAGAACCGGACCGTCCGCAACGTGCTCTCGCTGAGCCTCGCCATGTCACCGGTGGTGAGCAGGTCGCCATAACCGGGTTGGCCGACCGCAGGTAGTTCTGAATCCGTCACATCGAAGCGCTGAAAACGCTAGTGTTTCCAGGAGCTTGGCCAAATATGGAGGCGGGGCGATGCATGTCAACCCTTTGGGCGCATGCCCGCGGGATTATTTAGCAAAGCGAGGTAGGCCTGCTCGATGGCTTCGAAGCGAACACTAAACCGATAGTAGTCCTGGTCTCGGACGTCGCCGTAGACGTCGAGCGCCTTTTTCACGCGGAGCTGGTCCTCGACCGGGGTCTGGAGGTGTGCGCCCCAATCGGGGACGTCTTGGCGCAGGAGCACCTCGAGCGCGATTCCAAGCGGGTTGAAACGGAGCGAGGAACGCTCGAAGGCGAGCCGCCATTCCGAGTGCTTCTCGGGGTCTACGTGCCACACGCCGTCGTCGAGCTCGCGTCGGATGAGCTCGCCAAAGTACGCTCCGCACATCGGCGCGAGCAAGGATACCACTTCGCCTCGCGGCGACTCCGCGAGCTCAGCGTAGTGGTCCAGGATCGGCAGTGTATCCTGGGTCAGATCCAGCTCGAGCCCGGTCGCGTTCTTCACGGACGTGACGCAAGCCACAGTGAGGTCGATCACCGCATCGTTGGTTTCCATCTGCGGAGGACGATAGCGTGCTTCGCCGAACTGGCCATCACTCGGGCGATCGGCTAGTCCGGGAGACGGGCGCCACGTTGACCGGGCAGCAACATAGAGGGTCCGATGGGCCATATACCGGGCCTTCCGGTCGCACTCGGACGGAGCTGGTGCGGGTCTTTCGTTCAGGCCGCGAAACACTGGAGGTCGAGGTGTTCCGTGTCCTGAACGTGCTCGAGCACCCGGATCTCCGAGAGCCAGCGCTCAGCGGCGAGCTCCACAGGCTCGATGACGGGGAGGCCGTCGCGATCCCCTATGTCTTTCACGACCCTACCGCCCGTCTATTCGCGCTGGTGATTCCGGACGGCGCGCGCAACCGGGAGCTCTCCGAGCGGACTAGGCTCCTCGACCTGCTGATGAGCGAGCAAGAGATCGAGGTGCCGGACTACGTGCGGCACTTCGCGATCGTATACGGGCCCGAGGAGCTCCGCCGCTACGTCGGCGACGCCGAGGCGATGGAGGTCGATGTCAGCGAGCTCGCGCCTGTCGATGCGCCGGCGCCCGTTGCAAGCTTCTACCCGCGCCTCGCGGGGCTGCTTCCCCGAGCGGGTTTCTCTGAGCGCGCTTCGAGCGAGCTCGCGCCGTTCATCGAGGAAGACACCCTCTGGCTGTTCGTTTCGCTCGGGAGCGGGGAGGCGGACGCGTTCGCGGAGTCGAGCACCGATCTGCTCGTCCAGCTCAAGACCATCGAGCAGCTTCCCGTTTGCATCCTCAGTCTCGTCGACTCACGGCAGGGCGCCGTTCGCCGGGCATATCTAAATCCCGCCCGGTCCGCCGACGGGCCGATCTTGGAGTGCCTGCGCCGCGAGTTTCGTGCGACCGTCATCGTCCTCGATGGCCAGCCGCGATTCGTGCGCGCGTTTCACATCGAGGCACCCCGGGCCGCGAATGCCGAGATGATCCTGGAGCGTGCCGATCGCGCTCCTTCTTCCTCCACGGAGCGCTGGGAACGAGCCGCGGACGTATGCCGCGACATGCCGCTGCCCCTAGAGCCCGTGGGGCACCCCTTCGTCATGCAAGCGAACGCTGCCGACGCTGCCGACGCACTTCGGCGCCTACGTCATCTCGAGCAGTGGAGCGCCCCGGACCGTATCGAAGAAGCCTTGCTCGTGCGCAGCGTGCCGAGGACAGCCTTCGAGCTTTCGCGGAGGCAAATCGTGGCGGATGCACTTGCATTCGGCCTCGCCATGTCAGATGCGCTGGTGCTTCAGGCCGTGCGTTTCGGCCTCGGAGCCGACTCCGCCTCTCTGGTCGCGTCGCTCCGGCAGCGGTTCGCCGAAATCGTGCCCTCTGCGTCTGAACACGGGTTGAGCGAGGCCCAAGTTCAGACCAATCTAGCCGCTTTGGAGAGGCTCGAGGCTTTGCACGGGACTTCGACCGCGCGCGACCTTTCGTGTACCATGGACCATTCGGGGTAACCGGCGAAACCAATCATGCGGATCGGTATATTCAGCGACGTCCACGCCAATTTGGAGGCCATGTCCGCCGTGATGGACGCCTACTCCAGAGAAGACATCGACGTCTACTACTGTCTTGGCGACGTGGTTGGATACGGTGGCAGCCCGAACGAGTGCGCTGACATCGTGCGCGACGTGGCCGAGGTGACCATTCTCGGCAACCACGATGCCGCGGTCGCCGGGCGGATGGACTACTCCTACTACTACGAGGCGGCGCGTGATGCGCTCGACCTTCACGCGCGCGAGCTAACGGCCGAGAACATGGCCTGGCTCAGGCAGCTGCCTTACAAACACTGCTTGGAGTCGATCGGCGTCGATCTGTGCCACGGCTCTCCCGTCCGCCTGGAGGAGTTCGAGTACATTTTCGCGCCGGACCAGGCCGCCGAGTGCCTGCCGATCTTGAAGGACCTCGGCCACATCACGCTGATCGGCCATTCGCATCTCTGCAAAGTATTTGGTCTGCGGCCGGGCGAGGTCGAAGAGCTACCGGCGGAGGATTTCGTGCTCGAAGATGGGACCAAATACATCGTGAGTGTGGGGTCGGTCGGTCAGCCTCGCGACTACGACAATCGCGCCAGCTACACCGTGTTCGACAGCGATACGCGCTCGTTCGAGTTCAAGCGAATCGAGTACGACATCGAAAGTGCGGCGTCGAAGATCTTCAATGCCAGGCTCGAGCGCAACTTTGGTCAGCGTCTCTTCATCGGCGTCTAGCGGAGGAGGCCGTGCCAGATGGGGTTGCCGTCCGCCGGTGCGTCGAGCGGAGGGGTCTGCATCGTACCGAGTGGGCACACGTAGGCGCACGAGGCATTGCTTCGATCGAGCTCCGCTCGGAGGAGCGCGGACGAGATCGGGTCGGTGCCGATGCACTTTACGCTCGCGCCAAAGGGCTCGATCGCTCGAACTGCCTCGGTGGCGTTGCGCACCCGCGTGATCGTCACGTTGCGGTAGCCCGGGCTCCATCGCACCGGTTCCGGAGCCAGGGTGGCGACGGCGAACGTGTCGCCGACGATCAGCGACCCCTCCACTTCGGCGGTGCCGCGCCATTGCGCCTGGGCGGCGCCGACTTCGAACGGTAGAGGACCGCGCGGAAGCTCGTGTGCGAGGGCAGCCAATCCGTCCGTCGCGAAAAGCTCGGCAAATGCCCGCACTGAAGCCTCGGAATCGGCCGCGACGTAGACGATCTGCGGGGAGAGGCATCCGCGTTGGTCGTACGCGCAGACGTCCAACGCGAGATTCCTGATCGTTTCCCGGATGTTGTCTTGACCGAGGGCCTCGGGACCGCAGTACGCCGCGCTCACGCCGTGCCCATGCGCGATGAGACTCGCCGTGGGGTGACGGCGTTCGATCGCATCGATCGTCGCGTCAGCGCCGTATACGGCCGTCGCATCCGCGGCCGCGATCAAGGCGGTCTCGCGCTCGACTTCGCCCCCGGGAAAGCTCAGCAGGTTCATCGCGTCCCCCAGCTCGGGATCGCAGCCTCGAAGAGCATCGCGCAACATCGTAGGGAACAGCGTCTCGCGGGACGACGCTTTCACGGTGACTGGGATACCGAGGAGCAGCGGAACCACGACTGCCCGCACTGCAGCGGTGAAGAGGTTTCCTGCGAGCACGATTGACAGCGAAGAAATCGGCGCGCCCCCTGCCATGAGGGCTCTCTTCGCGAGTGATCGAAGGGCCGTTGGTTCGATCGTCTGGAGCGTGGTGCGCGCCCCCCACGTGACCATCGGGGTGCTCAGCCCCGTGGATTCAGCAAGCGCTTCTTGCGCCTCGACCACTTCGCGCAGAAGCCGTTTTGCCGAGGCGGCGAGCCACGCCACGCGCGCCTGGTTCGATGCCGCTCGAAGAGCTTCGCCCGTCATCTCGTACCCAAGGCCTGGTCGGCGGCCATCGAGCACCCACGCGGGGTGGCTCCTTTGGCCCGGCCGAGCACGACGATGCCATCCTCAACGCGACGAGCCAGGTCGGCGGTTTGGATGCAGCACACCGAATCGAGATTGGCGCAATCGTCGACTCGCAGGAGCCCGACCGCCTCTCCTTCGACCGGTTGCAACGAATCCGGATCCACCGGGGTCGCGCGTACCCAAGGCGGAACCCAGAGCCGTCTCGGGCCTAGGGTCTGCGCGATCGCCTCTCGCAAGGTGGTGTCGTACATCTGCGAGC
>JAHEEE010000109.1 GCA_024640845.1 Myxococcales bacterium
CGCGCCGAGGAGATCATCAAGCAGATGGACGAGGCGCGGGTGGGCGATCTCCGCGCCGACGAGCAACGCATTCGGTACTTGGTTCGCACCGGCGCCGGCCAAAGTGGCATGACGACGATGCGCAAGGCCGTCAGTCGCCACCGCAAGAACGCGCCCTTGCTACTTGCGGGTGCGCGCGTCTGCCTACAGGCGGAGGACTACCCCCGCGCGGGGACCTACTTCCAACAGGCCAAGCGCTACGGGGCCAACGCGCGCCTCGCAGACACCGGTCTGGCTCTCGCACAGGTCTACGGCAGAAGAAAGCTCGGCGCCGAGAACAGCCTCGAGCGTGCAGTCGAGGCGGTCGATGAAGCCGGCAACCCGCTCGAAGCGAGCCCGGAGGTACAGGTCTGGGAGCTCGTCGTCAAAGCCCGTTTCGCGCTCGCAGACGAGAAACGCGGCTTGGCAGTTCGGTATGCGAGAGAAGCGGCGGCCATTCGACCGGACGATGCCGATGTACACCTTCTTCAAGCCGACATCGAAGAGGATCGCGAGCGATCGCCCGAGGATTCGCTCCGAGGCGCCGTGTCTGCGCCCGTACCGATGCCGCTCGCCGCTGGACGCCTCGCCGTGTTGCTCGGGCCAACGGAAGAAGGGTGCGCCTTTGCCGCGGAATACCTCCGCGCCAACCGCAACGGCAAAGAGGCGCGACGAGCGCGCGACGTGAGCCGCGCCTGCCAGCAGAAGTAGGCCGAGCTCAGTCCGCGTCGGCGAGCAGGCTCGACACACGCTCGACGGCGTCGATGTACTCGCTGACCATTTCCTCGACGACCTGACGCGCGGGCTTGCGCGTGTTCATCTGGCCGACGACCTGCCCGACCGGTGTACCGAGCAGCGCGGCCGAGCCTTCGGCGCCAGTCTGCGCGAAGCGGGTGATCCGCTGGGTTGCTTCCGCGGTTGCCATGAACTGAAGAGGCATCGGAAGAAAACCCGGGCACTCCGGATCCTCTTCCCACGCGCGGGTGTAGTCGGTCTTGAGCTGACGCGCGGGCTTGCCGCTGATCGCACGCGAGCGAATGGTCTCGGTCGAATCGGCGACGAGCAGCTTGTCGACGAGCGAAGGAATCGAATCGGACTCCTCGGTGGTGAGCCAGATCGAGCCCGTCCACACGCCAGCCGCACCCATCGCCATGGCAGCTGCCATTTGGCGGCCGGAGCCGATCCCACCTGCGCCAAGCACCGGCGTGGGCGCGACTGCGTCCACGACCTGCGGCAACAACACCATGGTACCGATCTCTCCGGTGTGACCGCCCGCCTCGTACCCGGACGCGATGACGATGTCGACGCCCGCGTTCTTCTGTTTGATCGCTTGTCGCACGGTGCCACAAAGCGCCGCGACCATGACGCCTTTGTCGTGCGCTTGGCTGATGATGTCCTCGGGAGGTGGACCGAGGGCGTTGGCGATCAACGCGATCGGGTGCTTCATCGCGACCTCGAAGTGCGCGCGGCCACCCGAAGCCGACCAGCCGAGCAGCCCCTCGATCTCCTCGACGTCGTCTGGAAGCGGCGGGACACCATGCCGATCGAGCAGGTCGTTGATCCACTTCCGGTGCGCCGGCGTGATCATCTGCTCGAGCTGCTCTTTGCTGACGTCGCCTTGGTCCTTGCCGATATACTTGGCGGGAATGACGGTATCGACGCCGTACGGCTTGCCGTCGACATGCTCGTCGATCCATTTGAGCTCGAGCTCGAGCTGCTCCGGGCTGTACGCCACGGCGCCCAACACCCCGAGCCCGCCGGCGCGGCTCACGGCCGCGACGACGTCTCGGCAATGACTAAACGCAAAGATCGGAAACTCGATCCCCAACCGCTCACAAATCTCAGTCTTCATGCATACACCCGCAAAATAGAACGTGTTCTATTTTGAGTGAAGCTGGGCCGAGGGTCAACCCCTATTCGAGGCCCTCGTCGACCAAGTCGACCCAGGCCTCGCTGCCCTCGATATGCGCCCTGAACCACTCGAAGACCGTCGTGCCGGCAATCTCGGTGTCCAAGCCGCCGCCGTCCTCACTTGCCATCTCCGTAAGCACGAAGGTGTGGCCGGTGCCCTCCGCGATGGCCCGCTTGTACCGATCCTCGTAGAGCATCGTGGTTCGGCCGGTCTCGGCGAGCAGTGACTCGGTAAACTGCGCCGCGGGGATCATCAGGAAGAAGGTGCTGATGACTGAGTCAGCACTAAAGCTGAGCGCGCTCATCGTGAAGTTGTCATCTGCGGCGAGCTGCCACTCGATGAGCCGGGTGATGTGACCACTGCTCGTACAGTCAGGACAAGACTCCGGGACGAGCGAAGAGGCGTTCCAGCCTGCGAGCAGCGTTTCGTTCAGGAAATCGGCGTCACCTTCCTTGGCGACTCCGATGCCCGAATCGTTGAAGACCACGATCTCGGTTTCCGGATAGTAGTAGCGCACCAAAGGCAACGCCGCGATCGTGCCGAACCCGCCACCGCTAATCCCGGTCAACAAGATGCGACTCGGGTTCGGGAACTCCGCGAGGCCGATGTCGAGCGCCGCGCTGAGATTCTGAAGACCTCGCTGATATGCCTGGCTCTCGCCGGGATCGCCATCGCCGATCACGCTGTTCGGAAGCATACGATCGACGTCACCGGCAAAGAGCGCGCCGTCGCAATACGGCAGATAGAGGACGTCCCAGTCCGCGACGGGGTTTCCGTCGAGGTCGGGGTTCAAGATCCCGCTCGGCGGAAGCGAGTTGGTGACCTCGAAGGCGGAGCAGAAGGTGTCCCAGCATGCGCCACCGCCCTGCAAGTAGATCACGAGCGCATCCGAGCTCCCTTGGCGAGTGTCGACGGTGTACTCCGTCCCACGAAGACAAAGCGGACCGCGGGGCTCCGCCAACGGCTCGTCCGGAACCGCGAACTGATACGTCGTGAGATCGCCATCCTGCTGCGCGCCTGGTTCAGGCTCGAACATGCCGACGTACTTCGTGAGCCCTTGATCATAGAGCTCCTGGAAGCTTGGGGCCCCGGCGCCGCCGCCACCGCCAGCGCCCGCGGTCCCCGAAGAATCGCCGTCACTCCCACAACCTACGAGCGCGACCACAGCACCCAACAACAAAGCCAAGCCACTTATCCGCATCATCAAACTCCTTGATTGCCGCATCGGTCAATTTGGCAGCGGCGATTGGTACGCTGCTGCAAGCCGACCGTCAAGGGCGGAGCCTCCGGCCCGCATGACCGAGTGGAGGCGTTTTGGCGCCGCGCTCGTTGTCGGTGTGGTTATGAAAGCGCTCGAGTCACCGCGCCCGGCGCAGGAAACCTGCCCTCGACTTCGAATGTCTCACGCTCGAAGCTCGTTCGCGCGCGCATGACCGCGGGGCCGGGTTGAAGCTCGACACGCTCACGGCTCGCAGTGCAGATCCACTGCTCCGCATGCAGCGGCTTTTTCGTGGTGAAGACCGGCTCGAAAAGGCCGAGATTGGCCCCCTTCCCCGGATCGCGCGCCGACTGGAATCGAAACGCGGCGATCCCGGCCTCTCGCATCGCGGCGCCAAGCGGCTGCGAAGCACGATATGTGGTCGGAGAAGAAATCTCATCGACAAATCGATGGAAAGGTGGCGCGAGGAGGTCAGCGCCCTTCTTCGTCGAGAAGCGAACCTGGAACAACGTGAGCGGCCGCATGAGCGGCGAGATGTCGGCTTCGGTGCCCTCCAAGAAGAGGAGCACGTAGTAGGCTTTCTCGGCGAGCACAGTGAGCTGCGCCTCAGCGCAATAGAAGATCCCGCGCTCACGGCGGGTGCCAAAGCGCGAACCGTATCGAAGCGGGGGATGTCGAAACGGCGTCGCGAGCAAGTAGTGAAGCCCCACGAACCGCCGCCCCAACGGCCACGGAGGCTTCGCCGTGTCGATCAACGCCTCGAGCACTTGCTGCTCGTCGTCTGAGTCGACGAGCTTCCGCGTTGACGTCACATGCTGCGACTCGACCGCGCGCCACGCGGCTCCGGCAAGCCGGGTGAGCTCAAATCGTGCCGCGCATTGCGTCCAGATACTCGGCGACATCGACCAGGCCTTCGATTTTCTTCATGCGCTGAAGCGGCGCACCGCCCAGGTGGTGGTTGTCGGCAGTGATCCATGCGCGCGCCTGCGCCTCGTTGCCGCCGACGAGCGCGTCGAGGCTCCGAAAGACGCGGAGGAACAGCAAGGCGAGCTCGCCCTCTTTGCTCTCTAGCGGTATCGGCCCGCGTTTGTGGTTGCGAATGCGCGACAGCGTCGACTCGCTCGCGCCTACGATTTCCGCGAGCTCGGCGGACGAGAGACCGAGCGCTTCGGCGGCGCGCAGCAATGCCTTGGTCACGACAGCGGCTCCATCGACGGCGATCGAGGCGGCAACCGGCATCTCGGCTCCTTTCAATTGCAATAATATACCTGAAATCTTGCTAGCGCAAGAGGAGCGAGGGGCTAGGAACCGAAAAATCGAGTGTTTGCAGGCATGTACCCACCGACACGGCCCCGCCCATCCTACGCTCCGACTTCGGGATGATCGAGGCGGTCATCGAATCGAGCGGCTGCGAAGCCCATGCAATGAGCGTGTCCAAGCTCTCGGCCGCGAACACGAACGTGTCCTCGCCGAAGGCCACGGCCGACCTCGCCCCTTCGCTGCCCCCCTCGTTGATTCCATCACTGAGGAGCTCGGCGGTAGCTTCGTCTTCGAATCGAACGCGCCACACAGCCGTGACCTCGTCCCCATCGTCGTAGATGGCGAGCTCATCCCCCACCCAGCTGAGCGCGATGTCCCAGGCGTCGTCGTGCTCGAGGCCTTGCCGTCGGAGAGCGCCGTATACGTACCAAGCGCCAAATCGGTTCTCGAATGCCACCTCGTTACCTTCGACCGGAGCCGGGTGCGCGACGTCGGGGAAATCAACCAGTGGTGCACCCATGCCGTAGCCACGCATCACTTCCGCGGTCGTCTCGGGAGGCGCTCCAAAGGCGGCAGCACGGCCGGCCAAGCCCTCGGTCAACACCGTGTCGGTCATGAACTGAAAGCCGTACGAATAAGGAAAGCTCGATGCCGTGTCGAGGAGCGCGACCTCCGGGTCGGCCGCACGCTCCTGCAAGCGCGTCGTCCCTTCCTCGTGAATTGCCGTCCAATCGATATCCTCGGGTCGGTCCCCTCGGGTCTCGAAGAACCAAGCATAAGAGCTGTAGTTCGCGTCTCCTTCGATGACGCTACGCACACCGAGGACACGGTCTTCGGTGTTGGCGCCGCTTCCGACGGTGTTGAGGTTGAACTGGCTGTCTTGGATCGAGTGAACGAACTCATGCGCAAGAATGAGCTGCGCGACGCCCGGCTCGTACTCGCGATCGACGACGGTGATCGAGTTGTTGCTGCGGCTGTAGTAAGCGGCGATCTGCGTGATCCAGTATTCCGCTTGTGTACCCGAGAGGCTCTCGGACGCGGGCGGAATGAACCCCATCAAGCGAAGCCCACGCGTCTCGGCGTCTTCCCCGGTGAGGTCGTTGAGATCGAGGCCGCTTCGAACTTCATCGGCGTGTTGATCGACCGAAATCGTCCGGATGTTTGGCATGCTGTATCCGCTTGCGTCGAGTGATGCAGCGACCGAGTTGTAGATGCCGCGCTGGCAACCGCCGGTGGTAATGTCGCAGCGGACCAAGTCCTCCGGCGCTACCTCCGGCGCCGCCGGCACGGAATCATCGCCACAGCCGCTCGCAGTGGCCATGAGAGCCACCATCACAGTCATCGCTGGCCCTCGGGCCGTTCCCCAGTCAAGCAAGCTTGCTATCCCCATCCCCTCAATATGCGGCCCAATCGGGCGACGGCCAAGTGCTGCTAGTGACCGCTCTTCACGAGGGCGGCAAGCGTGGGCAATCGCGGCGGCATCGAGCCGATCGTCGCGCGGATCGGGCCGTTGCCAATCCTAGAAGCTGAGCCATAGCTGGACACATGGAAGACGAGAACCCCAGCATCCTTTCGCATGTGTCGATTGGAACCAACGACTTGAGCCGCTCGGTTGCGTTTTACGACGCCGTTCTCCCCACCCTAGGCTGCAAAAAGATCGCCGAGCATCTCGAGTTCGGCGCCGTCGCTTACGGTAAGCAGTTCCCGGAGCTCTGGGTGCAAAGACCTCTCGACGGCCAGCCCGCGACCGTCGGCAACGGCACACACTTCTGCATCATCGCGACCAGCAAAGAGGCGGTACAGGCCTTCCACGAAGCCGCCTTGGCCGCCGGCGCAAGCGACGAGGGTCCGCCAGGACCGCGCCCGCACTACAGCCCGGGCTACTATGGCGCGTTCGTGCGCGACCCCGACGGACACAAAATCGAAGCCGCGTTCATCGAGAGCTAGGCAACGCACCGGTCGAGAGCACGGAAGAGCAGGACCGAGTCGCTTCGCCCACGTCGACTTTCTCTCCGAGCGGTAATTGGACTCACACCAAAAACGTAAGCGATCCGGGTACGCTCGCGGTTCGCATAAACGACGCAACTTCCGCTCGGAAGTGTCGATAACCAGTTCATCGACATGTCACGCCTCCTGCAATTGCATCCGCGGCGCCGATTGCGCCTTCCCCTTTCTCTCCTCGCCGCGCTGGCCGCGCTCGGCTGCCTAGCGGCGGCCTCCGGCTGTGGCGGCATCCCCTGCCCTGCCGGCTACGATGATTTAGATGGGATGTGCGTCGCGGCCGATCCCTCGGAGCCGAGCGAGCCGAGTGAGCCCGATGCAGGCATGGCGGAGCCGCCACTCCTCGAAGAGGTTTGCGACGGCATCGATAACGATGGCGACGACGCGGTCGATGAAGCGTGGCCCACCCTCGGCGAGCCCTGTGGCGAGGGTGAGCTTCGCGGAGAGTGCGCCAGGGGCCTGTACGTCTGCGCCGCCGATGGGCGCGGCGTCGTGTGTGAAGGCGCGGTCGGACCAACCCCGGAGCTTTGCGACGGCAAAGACAACGACTGCAACGGTCTGATCGACGAGGGCGTCTTGTCGGTGAAGCAAGAGCAGTTCCCCAAACGCGCGACGGTCACCGCGGTCGATGGCGGGTTCGTGGTTACGCGGATCATCGCCGAGATGCTCCGCATCGAGACGTACCGCACCGATGCCACGAGGACAGGGCATCACGACGACATTCACAACCCAAGTCGTGATCACGCGTTCCTCGTCTCGGACGCGGCGAGCGGCCGCGTGCTCGTCGCATTGGGGAAATACCAGTTCCAGGTCGTCGAGGCGCACGTCGATGCCGAGCTCGTCCCGATCATCGCCGGCGCCCAGGAGCTTCACGAGGACTGGGACCAAGGCATCGACTGGGGGATCTACTACCCACCCTTCCACCCGCGAGTCTCGGCCTTGCCGCCTAGGGTCGTCGGGCATCGCGACCTCATCACGTTTGCAGTGAGCCCCTTCGGCTACGAAGGGCTTCGCGACTTGGTGGCGCCACCAACCGAGGTCAGGGGCGTCCCCTACAACGCGTATTTCAATACAGCGGGCGCCTTCGCGGTATGGGAGCAATTCGACAACGTGCGGGCGGGGTGGTTATTGGACCGCGGTGACTTTCTGTTCGAGATCGATGTCGGGCGCGGTTCCAAGCCAGCGATTGCACTCGGAAACGATGGTCCCGGCGTCGCGTACCTGCGAGACGGGGATCTCCTTCTGAGCGAGCTCCTCGGCGTGACCCTCCAATGCGCCGAGGGGCGGTTCTGTGATGCAAGGGTCGACATCGAGCCCATCGAGGAGACGTCGACGACGGCCATGGGCCTGGCCCATCACGAGGCGACCGATAGCTGGGTGGTTGGAGCCGGTGAGCAACTAGTGGTCGTCGGGCGTGGCGAGAGCGGTCCAGTGGTCAAACAGAGCTTGGTCAGCAGCGTCGGCGAGGAGCCGCCGACGCGTATCGACGTGGTCGTCAGCGGGGGAACCGCGGCGATCCTCCAAACCGCGCAGAACGGCGGCAGCGCCCTTACCTTCATGGGGTGCTTCTAGGGAGCTTCATGCGGTGGGTCGGGTTCGTCGTTGCCGCAGCGCTTGCGCTGTCTTTCGAGCCGTCGGCGGAGGCGCAAGGTAGCGGGGCGAGTGCACCCGCCGGGGGGCAGCGCTGGCTCGTGCTTCCCGTTCGCGGTGCGGACGCCGGCGCCGAGAATCGGGTGAGCATCGAGGCACTGCACATGGAAGCCGAATCATTGCGCTACGAGCTCTCGGTGCGCGGCAAGGACGTCTGGCGTGCCGACCGGGCTTCCGAGCGCTTCGAGGTCGTGGGCTCGGCGCCCGCGCCCGAGGTGAGCCAAAGCGACATCGACCG
>JAHEEE010000049.1 GCA_024640845.1 Myxococcales bacterium
CCACACAGGCGCCCCAACTCGTGCAGGTTTCCCCCGCGACGCACTCGCCGCAGCTCAGGATCCCCCCGCAGCCGTCGTTTGCCGAGCCACAGTCGCGGTACAAACTGTCACAGGTTTCGGGCACGCAGCTCGCTGGCGGAGACGACGCCTCCACACACACGCCGCTGTCACAGGCTTCACCACCGGCGCATGCGCCGCACGAGAGGTTACCTCCACAGCCATCACTCGGCTGTCCACATTCGACGCCCAAAGAGAGGCAGTTTTCCGATGAGCAACTCCCCGACACCACCCAAGACTGGAGTGCGACGTCGAGCGTGGCGTCTTGAGACGACCACATCGCCCAGGTCGTCAGACCGCCGTCCACATCAGCCTGCTCGTTGAACTCCGCTCCCTCGATGAGAATCTGTAGGGGCTCGCCATCTTCTCCCACTTCGACGTCGTAGCTTCGGTTCGCTACGTCGGCCGTGACGCGAATTCTGTACCAAACCCCAGGTGCATAGGGAAAAATCGTCTCGCTGTCGTAGGCCGAGCCATCTCGGACTTCCATGAAGCCATTCTCCGCAAAGCGAACCTCGATCAACGCATCCGAGACCTGGTCGATATCCTTCGACCCGATCGCCACCAAAGCGTCGATGTTTGCGATCTCCGTCCTGGCCATGACGTCGAACTCGAGCGTCTCCAATGCCGGCGTCGAGGCTTTGACACTGCGCCATCCGTTGCTCACGCTCATTGTCGCGTTCAAGTCCGGCCCGGGCTCGAGGCTGCGCGCCCCGTCCGGCGCTCCCCCGATCTCTCCAGTGCACCCGTTGACCCAGGCCAGCACGATGGCCAAAGCGACAAACTTTCGCTGAAACATGAATACCCCTCGCTCCTATCTTTGTAGGCCATGAGGGTGATGCAGAGGAGCTATCTCTACGCTTCATTACAACTTAGTACACCTCTTAGGAGTAGATATGCGTTCGGCGACAGGTCATCCGCCGGATGGTTTGCGACACGGGCGCCCTGCGATTCTAGGCGAATCGCGGCTGTGCCGGGTCTCTACCGAACCCTCTAACTAGTCCTCGACACTAGGGAGTAGGGCTTGGATGCTCTCCTCCCAAGGAATGAGCGACCCCACCGCCTCCTCCGTCGTCGAGACGTCCAGCACGCTGTACGCCGGCCTGGCCGCCGGTCTCGGGAACTCCACGCTCGTGCACGGCTCGACGACACAATCCGGGTTCACGATCTTTGCCACCAATGACGCCAGCTCGAACCAGGTGCACTCGCCGCCGTCGGTGACGTGAAAGGTGCCCAGATGTCCGGCCTCGGCGAGCTCCAAGCTCACTTCGGCAAGGCGGCGGCTGTCGGTTGGTCTTCCCCGCTGATCGTCGACCACCCGGAGGCTGTCTCGGCTCTTCGCGAGCTTTCGGATCGTGAGGACGAAGTTCTGACCCCAGGGCGCGTAGAGCCAGCTGCCGCGTACCAAGAGGTGCTCGACGCCGGACTTCTCGAGGAGCTCCTCGCCAAGCGCCTTGCTTCGGCCATAGGCGTTGACCGGGCTTCGGGGATGGTCGGTTCGATACGGCTTCGTCGCCGTGCCGTCGAAGACGTAGTCGGTGCTGTAGTGGAGGAGCTTGGCGCCGACCTCTTTGCAGCGCTCGGCCATGCGGCCGACGGCGTACCCGTTCACTTCGTTGGCGAGCGCTTCGTGCTCCTCGGCAGCATCGACGAGCGTGTAGGCCGCGCAATTCACGACCCACTTCACGCCAGGCGTCACGACCTTCGCGACGGCGCTCGCGTCGCTGATATCGAGATCCTCGATCGTCGTGGCGATGTGCTCGACACCGCGGGCTTCGAGCAACTCCTGCCAAGAGCGCCCGAGCATTCCATCGGCACCGATCAGGACCCACTCAGCCATAGCTCGGGAGCCTTCCTTGGGGAATGTCCTTCAGGGGTGGGTTCTTCGCGTCCTTGGCGGAGAGCCGGGGCGCGTCGATCGGCCAGTCGATGCCGATGTCGGGATCGTTCCAGGCGACGCCGAGCTCGGTCGCAGCCGAGTAGAAATCGGTGCACTTGTAGGAGAAGAGCGCCCGCTCGCTGAGAACGCAGAAGCCATGCGCAAACCCCGGCGGAACGTAGAGCTGCCGCTTGTTCTTTGAGGAGAGCCTCACGCCCTCCCAGCTGCCGAAGGTCGGCGACCCGAACCGTACGTCGACCGCCACGTCGAACACCTCTCCTTCGAGCACCTGGCAAAGCTTTCCCTGCCCGTTTGGGTGCTGAAGATGGAGACCGCGGAGAATCCCGTGGGCCGAGAGTGACACGTTGTCCTGTACGAACTCTCGCGGCAGGCCCATTTCGGCGTAGCGATCGCGCGAGTAGGCCTCCATGAAGAAGCCGCGCTCGTCACCGAAAACCGTGGGCTCGATGATCAACAATCCCTCGATGCTCGCCGGCGTCGACTTCATCAGACGTCCAATCCGTCGGCCAGCGCCCGAAGGTACTGCCCGTACTCGGTCTTTTCGAGCGGTTCGGCAAGACGCCCGAGCTGCTCGGCGTCGATCCAGCCCTTGCGAAAGGAGATCTCTTCAGGACAGGACGCGCGCAAGCCTTGTCGCTGCTGAATCGTCTGAACGAAGTTCGCCGCCTGCAACAAAGCAACCGGTGTTCCCGTGTCTAGCCACGCGACCCCGCGGCCGAACTTCTGCAGCCGGAGCTTGCTCTCATCGAGATATCGGCGATTGAGGTCGGTGATCTCCAGCTCTCCTCGCGCGGATGGCTTCAACGCCTTGGCATGCGCAACGACCTTCTCGTCGTAGAAGTAGAGCCCCGCGACGGCGTAATGCGACTTTGGCTTCTTCGGCTTCTCTTCGAGGCCGACGACCACGCCGTCGTCATTGAACTCTGCCACACCGTAGGCGGTCGGATCGTTTACGTAGTAGCCGAACACGGTGGCTCCGTCGGTCTGCTGCGCGCTCTCCTCGAGCAACCCCTGCAATCCGTGCCCGTAGAAGATGTTGTCACCCAACACGAGCGCACAGGCGTCGCCGTCGATGAACTCCTCGCCGATCAGAAACGCCTGCGCAAGCCCATCGGGGCTCGGCTGCACGGCGTACTCGAGGCGAAGTCCCCAGCTCTGCCCGTCGCCGAGCAAACCCTGGAAGAGTGCCTGCTCATGCGGGGTCGTGATGATCAGGACCTCCCGGATGCCTGCGAGCATCAGCGTCGAGAGCGGATAGTAGATCATCGGCTTGTCGTAGACGGGCATGAGCTGCTTACTCAAGCCCTTCGTGAGCGGGTGAAGGCGCGTGCCCGTCCCGCCGGCCAAGATGATGCCCTTCTTGATCATCGCTGTCCTCTACCCCGTTCGATCGCCGTAGTTGAGGTCCATCCACTTGCGGTAGTCACCGGAGCGCACATCGCTGACCCAGTCCTGGTTCGACAGATACCATTGGACCGTCTTGCGGATTCCCGTGTCAAAGGTTTCTTTCGGTTCCCAGCCACATTCCTCTTTGATGCGCGTGGCATCGATTGCGTATCGAAGGTCGTGCCCCGGACGGTCGGTGACGAATTGCTTGAGCCCGAGAAGCTCGCCCGGATCGACGCCGGTCTCTTCGGCGACGATCTTGCACAGCGTGTCGACGACGTCGATGTTCCGCATTTCGTTGTTGCCTCCGATATTGTAGGTGCGGCCGACGCTGCCCTTTTGAATGACAGTCCAAATCGCGTCGCAGTGGTCGGTGACATAGAGCCAGTCGCGCACGTTCAGTCCTTGGCCGTAGATCGGAAGCGCCTTGCGTTCGAGCGCGTTGAGGATCATCAAGGGGATGAGCTTCTCGGGGAACTGCATCGGCCCGTAGTTGTTCGAGCAGTTCGTGATCTTGATCGGGAGCCCATAAGTCCGATGGTAGGCGCGCACGATGTGGTCGCTGGCGGCTTTCGAGGCCGAGTAAGGGCTCGAAGGGTCGTAGGCGGTCGTCTCCTCGAAAAGGCCGGTGTCGCCGAGTGAACCATAGACCTCGTCGGTGCTGACGTGATGGAAGAGGCGGCTGTCATCGCGCGACCATCGGCTGCGGCAAGCTTCGAGAAGATTGAAGGTCCCTTCGATATTGGTTCGAATGAACTCCCGCGGTCCGAGGATGCTCCGGTCGACGTGACTTTCGGCGGCGAAGTGCACGACGAGATCCGGGTCGAATTCCTCGAACACGGCATCGACGGCGTCCCTGTCGGTGATGTCCACGCGACGAAGATCGTAGTTCGGGAGCGAGTCGATCGCCTGCAGGCTACCCAGGTTCGCCGCATAGGTGAGCTTGTCGACGTTGACGAAGTGGTGCTCCGGGAGCGCCGGCACCAACTGGTTGAGAAAGTTGGCGCCGATGAACCCCGCGCCGCCCGTGACTATGACCTTCATGAGATGAGTGGAGCCTCGGCGAATAGCATAACTGCTGTGTTCGGGCGGTGCACCTCCACGTCCCATCCGAAACGGCTGTGCTTACGGCACGAATGACCCGGCCCCCTCGTTTGCTGCGCGCAGGCCCATCGCGTATCGTCGCGCTGCGAAAAAGCCCCCGAGCCTCATGTCCGAGCTCCGCTCAGCCCAACCTGTCCGCACCGACGTCGCTCTGCTCGTGCCCTCTTATGCCGGCGGGGGTGCCGAACGCGTGGCCATCTTCGTCGCCAGAGCGCTCGCTCAGGCGGGAATGCAGGTCGATTTCGTCGTCGCCTGCGCGAAGGGCCCACTGCGCGAGGCGCCGCTGCCGGGCATCCAGAGGGTGCATCTCGGCGCGCTCACCGAGTTCGTCGTTCTGCCGGCATGGCTTCGCTACCTTCGAAGAGCACGACCCCGCTGCGCGCTTTCAATGGTGCATACCGCGAACTTGGCGTCCGGGATGGGTGCGTGGCTTTGGCCCGAAGTCCCGGTGATCGTGAGCCTGCACTACGCATTGCATTGCGAACCGGAAAATCAGTGGTGGTTTCGTGCTTGGTTTGGCTTGCGCCCCGAACGCCTTGCGTATCGACGGGCTGCCAGAGTCATCGGGGTGTCCAAGGCATTGACCGAGGAAGCGGCGGCAAGCTTCGAGCTTCCGCCTTCGAAAGTCGCGACCATCTATAATCCTAGTGAGCGGAGCGACCCCTCGGGCGACATCGCGCCCGAACACGAGGCGCTCTTCGAAAAGCCGGTGGTCCTCGGGGTCGGACGGCTCTCCCCGCAAAAGAACTTCGAGTTGATGTTGCGAGCCTTCGCCGAGATCGCCGCGCGAAGAGAGGCCAATCTGCTCATCCTCGGAACGGGTCCCGATCGCGAGGCTCTAGAGGCCGAAGCGGTCCGCCTCGGTATCTCAGACCGCGTGTTCCTTCTCGGCTTCGTCGAAAACCCGCTGGCCTACATGAAACGCGCCAGGGTCTTCGCTTTGTCGTCACGAAACGAAGGCTTTCCGATGGTGCTCATCGAGGCGATGCATTCGGGAGTGCCGATCGTATCGACGAACTGCCGGCACGGGCCCGACGAGATGCTCGACCACGGACGCTTTGGTCGCATCGTACCGACCGGTGATGCCGCTGCGCTCGCCGGGGCGATCGAGGCCGAGCTCGACACACCGTACGAGCCAGACGCCAAGCGGGCCGCGCGCGCCGAGTGGCTTAAGCAGTTCGAGCCGAAGGTGATCGCTGCTCAATACGTCGAGCTTGTGCGTAGTGTCATCGAAGAATCGGAAACGGGGGTGAAATGAGTGCGATCGCGGAGATGGACTTGGACGACGAAGGGCGGGCGATACGCTGTCCGCTTTGCGGAGCCGGCTCACAGCGGCCGCGCCAGCCGTTCAACGGCTATGAGATGGCCGAGTGCTCGGACTGCTCTTTCGTATATACGCGTCTTCGGAGAATCCCCGCGAGCCAGTATGAGGAGGTCTACTCGCAGGAGCCGGACTATCTGAAGATGGTGGCCATCGCCGAACGGACAGCGGCCAGAAAGCAGGGGTTTCGGGACCTTCGTTGGTTCAAGAAAAAAGCACTTCGGTGGATCGAGAACGAGCGTCCCCGAGGTCGCCTACTGGAGGTGGGTTCGGGACCGGGGACGTTTCTACTGGTCGCTCAGCGTCGTGGATGGGACGTCACCGGTGTGGAGCCCACCAAGCTCGCGGCAGATCGAGCCCAGAGCTTGGGTGTGAACAGCTACAACGGAACGATCGAGGATTTCGCTGCGACGCACGACCAGAAGTTCGACGTGGTGACCTCGTTCGAGGTCATCGAACACGTACCGGACGTGCTGGGCATGCTGGCCGCCATCCGCTCCGTCTTGAAGCCGGACGGAGTCTTCGTGTTCAGCGTGCCGAACCTCGACGACCCCTATACCTTGCGCCAAACGATCCCGGTGAACCTTCCGCCGCTCCACATCAACTTCTTCAGGAGGCAAAGCATGACGGTCGCCCTCAGCAAGGCGGGCTTCGTTCCGGATCGCTTTGCGACGCTTCCGATCCCGACGACGGGCGTCCGCAACGATCACGGGCTCGTGGGCCTGATTCTGCGCGCGCCGCTGCTCGGGGCCCTGAGCCTCGTTGGCAAAGCCGATGGGACTACGCTTCTTGGGATGGCCCGTCTGGGTCGAGTGGAAGAGGGTGCGGCCGCGACCGCCAGATGAATCCCGCGATCAACGAAGGGATCACGAAGGCCTGGCGCATCGCCGTGTCGGTGAGAAACATGGCCGTGACCTGTGCCTGCGGAGCATCGATGGTGTCCGCCATCGCCAATGCGAACGAGAGGAACAGAAACTCGCGCGCCGGGATGAAGGGTGTCCGCGAGGTCAACAAGCCCACGACCAAGAGGCTGATCCACGCGGAGAATTGCGAACCCGGTAGCCCTACCGTCCACTGAAAGCCGAGCAGCACGAGATCCCCTCCGCTCCGGACGACGTGATACTCGATGACGCGCCACATGGTCCCGGTTCGGACCCCCAGCACCCTGCCGCGAAAGGCGATGATGAGAAGGCTCAGGACCGCCGCTGCGAGTGTCACACCAATGATGATTCCGAGGACCTGGGGGCGCACCTTCTGCATCAAGCTGAGGTCGCCGAATCCCAGATAGCCGCCCAAGACGAGGACCGCGACCGTGTTGGCTGCTGCAGCGGAAAGGAGCGTGACGTCTTTCACGCCGGAGAAGGCTCTACGATAGCTGATGCGAAGGGTTCGAACGGCCCACAGCAGGAAATACATGTCCCCGCTCATGCCGACGACGGAGGTGTTCAGCACGAGCTTCACTAGGAACACGCCGAAGTGGCGGAACAGGTTGATGCCCCACACCGCCGTGTAGCAGAGGGCTTCCACCGCCGGCTGAAGGAAAAACCTGGCGACAAACAGCAGGTAGAACCAAGGTGAAGCGGGTAGCGAACGGAGGACCGCGCGCCAATCGGTGCCGGAGAGTTGGCGGTAGAGAACCGTTCCGATGACTACGATGAACGCGAGCGAAAAGGCGCGGCGCGTGTTCCGACGGGCACGAGGGGAGACCCGTTCGAAGACCTCTTGCCCCCATGCTTGCAGTCTGGCGACGCGGGCTTCCATCCGCTCCGCGAACCGCGGGGCCCGCGGCTCGGCGCTGGATTCGTCGCCCATGGCCGCGTTATGCACCATTGTCGGGCATCACGAAAGGGCGGCCCGAGCGCACTCGGCGCTACTGCATCCTCACTCGATCCGGCGGTACCGCTCGTCGGTTACGATGTCCTTGACCATGCCGAGGAAGTCCTGCCCATTGGCGGCGAAGTTGCTGGTCTTCTCGACCAGCCAGCTCGTGCGTTCCTCGGCGCTGAGCTCTCGACCGAAGACCTGCTCGGCGAAGCTCTGCACGGCGCAGCTCGCGATCTGCTGTTGGTACTCTAGGCGGTTCACGAGCGCACTAGGACCCACGTCGAGCGCGGCTGCCTCTTCCTCGGTGCGCCAGGCAATCGTCTTCAGCTTGCCGAGCTCGTCGTCCACCGATCCCGGTGTCGTCTCGAGCTCTCGCGTGATGTAGAAAGTCCTGCAGAAGTTGGAGCAGTTTCCCTTCTCGCAGTTCGCGCAGTTGTCGTTGAAGGTGGAGATGTCTTCCAGGTAGACGAAGTCGTCCCCCTCTTCCCAGCGGCCCCAGTGTGTGGTGGCCGGCTCGATCGTCTCGTGGCACGCGGCACAGCCGCATCGCGAAGAGAGATCCGGGTTCTGCGAACAATCGTCCGTCGCCGGTGGAAGGCCACCGGACGGGGCTTGGAAAGGCGTACACAAGAACGCCGTGTAAAGTCGATTGACGCGCGCCCTGTGCGACGCGAAACGCCGCAAAAATCCGAGGGTGGTCAGGATCCCGCTGTGATACGGCTCCCGCTCGACCCGCTGCCAATCGGCGTTGTACGGAAGATCTGGCGCATTCTTCAGCTCGGAGTCGTTGTCGCGCGCGAGATGGCGATAGTAGTGCGCGAGCGCGCCGTTCATGGCGGTGGTCCGGGTCGAGAGCGCGTTCATGTAAGGCTCCCCCGAGGCGATGACCTGCTCGAAGATACGCATCGGCTCCTCGAGGAGGGCCTCGAGGACGGCATCGTAGTTGCCGTCCTCCCCTTCTGCGGCGCAATAGCGGAGGTCCGAGCCGCAGCCGCACAACGGGTCGCTGTCACCCACCTGATCACAGGTGCGCGGTTCGCCGTCGTCCCGCGGCGTGGCATCGGTGTGGGGTTGGGTATCGAAGGCGCAGACGCGAATGGTCGTTCCCGGCGCCCAGTAAGGCTCGACCTCCACCCACCCGTCCATCGTGCAGCCCTCACCGCCGGCGCAATCGCCCTCGAGGTAGTTCTCGATCATCGGAAGCGCGCGACCGTCGGTGTCGAAGTTGGTGTGCTCCATGTCGAGGCAACTGACGTCGCGCCCGCGGTAGTCGTCGCGTTTATTGCGATCCAACCAAACGCGAAACGTGTCGTCACCCACCTCTCGGATGGTCGGCCCGATTAGGTTTCGCTCGCCTAGATTCGCCCAGAGGAGGTTGCGGTGATAGGAGCGGAGCTGCGCGTAGAACTCGGGCGATCCGATCATCTCGTCGATGATCTCCTCGCTCACATCCTCGAGTGTGTGAAGCCGCTCGTACTCCTCGACGCTCGGAATGCGGCCGTAGAGGTCGAGCGTGAGCTGGCGGAGGTAGCGGTACTTGTCGAGCTGCTCCACCGGCGCGCAGATTTCAGGTGACTGCGCCCGGGTGAGGCTCGGCGCAAGCGTGCCCGCGATGACGAGCGCGAACAATCCCAGCGTGGCGGCTCTCATGGCGTGAGCTCCTTTGCAATCCAGGCATTGAGAGGATCCTCGCGATAGGGAGAGGGGTCTCCGCCTAGGCTCTGCACCAGCGTGGCCATCACGTGTTCTGGCGTCAGCTGAATACCGCCCTCCTCGGGAAGGCCCGTCGTCGGATCGACCGCGAGGAGGCCGAGGTCCTGTTCGTTGCTGGCGCCGAACACGCCCTTCTTGAGCGTGCTGCCAAAGACCATGACCGTGTCGGCGAACCAATGGTCGCGGCCGCCGTCCCCGTTGATCTTGGGCGTGCGCGCGAACTCGGAGTACACGAGCACGGTGGTACGATCGAAGCTCGGATCGTCGTCTCTGAGGTGCGTGAGCATTGCGCCGATCGCCTCGAAGGCCTCGACCAGTCGAAGTGGTTGGTCCGTGGCCCACTCACCGCGATGCGTGTCGAACCCACCGCGGACACGCGTGGTGACGGCGGTGCTGAGGTCGGTGCGCAAGAGTTGGGCCGCCGTGGCGGTTGCCCGACCTGCGCCGTTCCCGAGCGGGTAGAGGGCTCGAAGCTGCTCCATCTCCGGCGTTTCGGCGTTGAAATCGAATCGCGCGACGACGTCTTGTTCCTGGAGTCGCAGAATTCGATCCCGGCTGATCGAGAGCTCATCCTCGGGGAGCCGTCCCGAATACGCAGGCGATATGCACGAATAGGCGTCGGCAAGCGCCTGGTTGAGCAGCCCCTCGACGCCCTCGGGTAGCGCGCCTTGGGTCGCCCCGATCAGGTCACGGATCTCGCGCGGGTCGTTCATTCGAATCGCGGAGAAACGATTGTCGAAGGCGCGGTTGTAGCTCGGGATCGAAATCGCCGTGTTGGGAAGAAGCGCGCCCTGATCATGCAGCGACGCGGCGACGGTTCCGATGGAGTCGCCCTTGGCCACCGCTCCGGCGGGCTGCCGACCGGTGTGACTGTAGGACTTTGCAGTCTCGTGCGAGACGGTGTTCATGTTGATGCCGCGAAAGAACGTCGCGAGATCGGCGTGCGGCGCGAGCGCCTGCATCGTCGGGCCCCAGAGCTGCTCCGTACCCCCCATCGAGACTGGGAACGGATCCTGGAACTCGGGAGCGAGGCGGTTGATGTCCAGATCGATTCCCTCGTAGCTGCCGGCGGGGTCGCGCGGATCCCCCGCAAGAAGGACGTCCCAACCGCCATCGAGGAAGCAGGCGACGAAACGATGACCGGCTGCGCCTTGCGCCAAGACAGGCCGAATCGGCCAGAGCGCGTACGTGGCCGCGCCGCCGAGAGCGCCTTGGAGCAGCGCGCGGCGACTGAGATGTGGGCAGTGATATTTCTTGCTCATGTCCGTGCCTCAGTACGTCAGGAAGTCAGGGTGAAGGGCCAAGCCGGTGCAGACCGCGATCCATCGGTCTTCGGCCTCGCCGAAGCGAGCCTCGTCGCTGGGGTCGAGGCCCTCTTGCAAGACCGAGAACCAGGGCTGAAGACGCCGGTCTTCGTCGTCGACGGCGTAGACACCGAGGAACCGAAGCGCGAGGTACCGGAGGTTCTCACCCACGTTCGAATCGAAGGGGTCGAGCTGCCCGACCTCGTCGATCTTGCGGAGGATCACGCGCGAGTCCGCATCGGCGGTCTCGCGGTCTTGCTGGACAGCCCGGCGGCAGGTTTGGCGCGCCGCGTCTCCGGCAAGCTTCGCAAAGCCAACCGACATCTCACGACCCTCAGCGGTGACCTCTGCGAAGTCGGGCCGACCGAGTGTCGCGGCAAACTGCTGCTCGTCATCCCAACGTTGACCCGTCGCGACGAATAACGACGCGAAGAACTGATCCGCGGTGAGGCGCCGAATGCGCTTGGTCTCCGGCACCTCTTCGGGAGCAACGATGCTCCTCGGGTCGGTGTACGGCGACGAGTCGTTGCTACAGCCCACTGCGCCAACCGACGACATGACGACCAGGCCGAGGCCCGCGGCCATGCTCTTCATCGAACTCATGGATTCATCCCTTCCTGCACCCAGGTTTGAAGCAGTTGCAGCTCTTCCGCGCTCAGTGGCGGGGCCGACGCGCTCGCGCCGGGAGGCGGCATCTCGCCGCTCGACACGCGCTCCAAGGCGAGAGCGCCGAGCGCGCTGAACGCTTCGAAGCTCCCCATGAACGTTTGGTTGGCACCCTCGGCGTGGCAGGGCGCGCAGCTCCGCTCGTAGATCGGGGCAATGTCCGCCTCCCAGAAGACGGTCGGCTCGCCGGGCGGCGGCGAGTGCTCGTCGGTTTCGCCTCCCTCGACCCAGAACTCCAGCGTGCGTTGCACCGAGTCGACCGGCGAGTCGAGCACGAGGGACAGCGTGTGCCACCCGGGACTCAAGGTCTCGGGGCCGCTGAGCGACCAGGCGCCCGCAGCGCCGCTGACGCCGACGCCCTGGCCGTCGAGCCGCGCGCTGAGAGAGCCGCCCATCGCGGGGTCTCCGGACACCGCCACCGAGAACCGGCTGCCCTCGGCGAGTCTGCCGTACGGACGGACGCCTCGAACGCGAAGCGTCCCGTGAGGCTCCACGTGACAAAGCTGGTTCTCGCGAACGAGCCAGGCGCCGCCGGCCGCGTAGCTTCGAATCTCTTCGATCACGCTCGGAAGCATCGGCGCATCGAGGTACTCCCACTCGTCGAATCGGTTGCGTCGGTAGATCAACCCGTCGACCGCCGCCCAGAGGACACCGTCGGCGACGCCCGCGACGGACACACTTCCTTCGTCGAAAGGTATGCTCACCCAGTCAGAACCATCGAAGCGAAGGAGCTCGCCATCGCGCAATGCGATGAAACCGACTCGGATGTCGGGACCGACCGCGATCATCCCGCCGAGATCGGCCGCCTCGCGAAGCGAGGCGATATCGCCCGAGCGAACCTCCCAAAGAGACTCACCCGCCTCGAGGTACATGAGCGAGTCTTGTCCCGCGCACGCACCCTCGAGATCTTGGATCTTCATCGACTCGAGAAGCTCGACGGGAAACGACCAACGAAGCCAGAGATCGTCGTGGCGCTCGAAGAGGCCGCGAGTCGTGATCACGAAGGCGCCGCTCGCGCGCTCGGGATCCCCGCATACGAACCGAGGCTTACCGAGCTCCGGTGGAAGCGTGAGCGGCTCCGCGCCTTCGACGGAAGCGCTCCAGAGCGAGTTGTCGCCCACGACGAACGCCGCCGCCGCGTCCCACGCGACGAGCGAATCGGCTCGGGTGAACGAGGCGTCCACCGCAGTGGAGCTGCCGTCCGGAAGCACGTGGCGTACGCCGTCGTCACCCTCGACCCAGGCCTCGCCCTCGGGGCTTACGCCCACCAACGCTTCGCTTTCGGCGAGGAGCTGGCAGTGCGCGTCGGCGGTGACCGAGGTTGCCACGCCGGCGTAGCTGTCGGAGAGCTGCGACTCACCGCAGCCCAGCAAGCCCAAGACCATCAGCCCAGGCGCGTATCGGGCGCGAACAAACACCCACTCAGCTTAGCCGGCGAGAATGGAATGTCACCCTAGTGGGTTATGTAATATTCCTTTCATAAAGGAAAGTGTAAGCAAAAACGCTATCTTCGCCGCATTGGAAAACACACTAAAGGCTGCTTTTTTAAAACGCCCAGCCGACCATCGCATGGAAGTTGATGGCGAAGTCGGTGGCGTCGCGGCCGTTCGCAGCGCCCGGGACAGGTGGCAGCATGCCCGGGGGGAAGCCGGCGAACTGCGGCTTGAAGTATTCGAACGAGAGCCGGGCCGCGTACGAAAAGCCAACATCGAGATTGCCGCCGAGGATCAGCGCCGCATCGAATCCAAAGCCCTTTGCCGGGCCGAACGTGTCCTCGAGATCCCCGTAAGAGAACGGATAGCGGAAGCCGCCGTCGACGCGGAGGTAGAGGGCGCGATCGATGAAGAAGTGCCGGTACGCCGGACCGAGGCGCAAGAACAGGTAGTCGACCGAGGGGAGAGTGCCGTTGGTTTGGAGCTCGAGGCGATCGAAGCCGATACCGATGAGGCCGCCGAGCTCGCCTTTTTCGAATCGATGGAAGTAGCCGATCTGGCCGAGCACACGCCATGTCTTCGTGTCGAGCTTCATGGTCGATCCGGGTGGCTGCGTCGTCAGTCCGACACCGAAATCACCGTCGGCTTCGATCGCGATTCCGCGGAGGCCTGCCGTGAGGTGCTTGGCGAGCGGACGCACTTCGAGTCGAAACACGATGTCGAGGAAGACCCCTGACTCGTAGGTGCGCGTCGAGCCGTCATCGATGTTCACTTCGATCTTGCGTGTGCGACCGCCGGCACCCGCGAGCAGCATCACGTGGGGCGCGTCCTTCGCGGTGCCCGGGCGCACGTTCACCTGAATGGCGACAGGCTCGAGCTCCGTGGTGGGTCTGGGAGCGGCGGCGGGCGCGGGAGCGGCGGCGGGCGCGGCGACGGGCGCAGGCGCCGGGGCGGGCGCGGCAGCAACGGGTGGAGCCTCGACCGGCTCCTTTTTCCTGCTCCGCCTCGCTTCCGGCGGCGCGACCCTGAGCGCCTTGGCCAAGAGGGCGAGCGCCGCCTTTTGAATTCGGGCGTTCCCCTTGCTCATGCCTGGGGGCCCGGCCTCTTTGGCTCCGACCTCCCTGCCCTTCGGCCCGGCGATCCGGATCTTGGCCCGGGCGGCCGAACCCTTTCCGCGAACGCTTCCCCAAACCACGTAGTCGAGCCCGAGCTCTGCGGCGATGGCGGCGCGGCCTTCCACGCTCGAAGCCTTCAAGCCTTCGGAGGCGAGCACCCGGCGCGCTGCGCTCTGCGTTTCGAAGTCCGCCCGATCACGAAGAGCGCGGATGACCTGGATCCGCGCCTTGTCACCGCCCTTTCCAACGAAGTCCAGCACCACGATCTTCGGCTGCTGCGCGCGCACCGGAGCAGCGGACAGCAAAAAGCTGCCTCCCGCGAGCACGGCTGCCAACAAGCGTACGCTCATCCCCCGCGCTCAGGATAGCAGCACGAGGGCAGAACGACGAAACTGCCAGCGGCATGCTTGGTGCTCTTCCTGCTGGTGGAGCTCGATCGCGTGCTCCAGCTATGCGGCGGCTGCCGGCCCTCGATAGGTGTCGCTCCCGAACGCGAGGACTGGATAGAAGATAAACCCCAGAAAGAACAGACCGAGCGCGAAGGCCAAATCGTGGCCGAACGATCTCGAAAGGTCGAGGGCGAGCAAGAAGCCAACGACGACGTTCACGACTGGAATCAGCAGGAGGAGGATCCACCAAATCGGTCGCCCGACGATCTGCAGCAGGACGATGATGTTGTAGATGGGGATGATGGCCGCCCACCCCGGCTTGCCTGCTTTCTCGAAGATCTTCCACATCACCGCGAGGAAGAACGCGACGATTGCAAGTTGGATGATCAACATGAAGAAGCTTTGGTCTCCATCCACGGCCCGACTCCCTTCGCGACTGAGTGCAGCACGCCGAGAGTACCAAAGACCGAGGCCGTCGAGGAAGAAAGAGCTTGGCGGCGGGGTTTGGGCGATTCGAGAAGCCCTTTTCGCGCCGGTTCGAAGAGCTACCGAAGCGCCTCATCGACTGGGCATCCTAACTTCTCGTCGAGCCGGCGGTGCCACTCGGTGAGCGCGCCCTCGAACCTGGCGAAACGGAAGTGCTCATTGGCGCCGGTGTGCAAACCGCGTTGGATTTGCTCGGCGATCTCGAAGTCTTCCTCGAGGGTCTTCTTCGTGAACGCATGATTGGCTGCAAGGAAGCTCTTGGCCTTGCCGCTGTATCCCTCCGGACCTGGTTTCGGCGCGACGCTCATGATTTCGATACGGCACTGATCGATGGAGATCGGGGTCGTGAGGATGAGCTCGAAATGCCGCTCTTGAATCAGCAGCGAGGCGTTCGGCGCAAGCGCGTAGAGGAGATGCGTGTGACTGCGAATGTCCCAATCCGAAACGGGACGATCGGCGAGCGTGAGAATCGAGGTGCGGGGCAGCACCGACCGAATGTGGTCGCCCAGGAACTCGTAGGTCGACGTGTTGTCGGTGAAGAAGCCTGCGATCGTGTTCCGGTGGGCGATCTTGAAGTGGTACGACTCGAGGCCCCCGTCGACGATCAACTTCCAGTTCGCGGCCCAAAGCCTCGCATGTGATGCGAAGACGGTGGAGTCGGCGCCAAGAAGCCCCTCGAGCTCGGCGACGACCGCGCGAGTCGCGTCGTCGGGGTTCCATTCGCGTACGCGCGGGTCGGGACAGACCCAGAGGAGGCCTGCCGCTTCGACACAGGTCAGCTCGACGAGGGATGTGTTGTCGATATCGAGGCTTGAAAAGCCCTCTTTTTGGCGGACGGCAGCCAAGGAGCCATCGGTTTCGTAGGTCCAGGCGTGATAGGGGCACACGAAGCGTTTGCAGCGACCCTGGTCGCGGAGCTCGACGGTCGCACCGCGATGCCTGCACACGTTGACGAAGGCCTTGGCGCTGCCGTCCTTGTCGCGAACGAGGATGGTTGGTGTCCCGACGACGTCGCGTGTAATGAAATCGCCGGGTGAAGGGATCTGGCTGCCATGGGCCACGATGTTCATCGATCTGAAAAAGAGCGCGCGTTCCTGCTCGAAGCGTGCCTCATCCACGTAATGGGCCACTGGCACGAACACTTCGTCTTCCGTCATGAACGGGCGGCCGTCCCGAGCGAGCTCGAGGCACTGTGACAACAACTCGATTTCTTTCTGACGCTCCATCGTCGTCCTAGAAGTATCACGTTCCTGGAGCACGTTGCGCTGCCCGAACGCCGCCGCCGGCTGCCGAAATACTGTGGCGTTCGCTTGAGGTTCTTGGGGTCGGCCCTAGAGTGATTCGATGAACAAGCTCTCAGACGCTGAAATCGCCGAGCACATGAAAGCCCTTCCCGAGTGGGAGCTCGCTGAAGATCGGATCAAGCGCACGTTTCGGTTCAAGGACTTCGTCGCAGCCTTCGGCTGGATGAGCAGCGTCGCGCTCGTCGCCGAACGGATGAACCACCATCCAGAATGGCGAAACGTGTGGGCGACCGTCGACGTCGAGCTCAGCACGCATGACGCCGGAGGCCTGACCGAGCTCGACATGAAGCTCGCCGCGGAGATGGACGCGTTAGCGGCGAGCTGAAGATCTCGATCGCGAAGACGACAACCCCGCTATGCGTCCTCCATGCGCTCGGTGTAGTCCCACGAGGCAATTCGGATGGGTCGTAGACGGACCACGAGCTCCTCGTCGGCGCGCCCGAGGAGGAAGCGGCCGAGGCTGGAGTCGGTGGAGCCGAGGTAGCGTTTGAGCAGGCGTTCGAGCAGCGCTCTCGCGCCGTTGGGCTCCAAGATGGCGTCCGCCTGCCCACGAACACCCCGGTACGGGGGCTGGTTCGGCGCGATCTCGAACGCGCAGCGCGGGTCATCCTGCAGACGTTTCACGATACGCGCGTTCTGGTGGACGGCAGCGAGAAGGTCGTCCTGCTCCGGGAGAAACCAAAGAGACAGGACAACGGGATAGCCGGAGGAGGTGTTGGCAGCGAGTCGCATCGGAATACATGTCTCGGCGAGAAAGTCCCGAACCTGCTTCTCGCTCCACGGACCCGTCCTGGGAATCGCTGAGGAAGTCGCTGAGTTGTTCGCGGTGCTCACTGGATCAAGCCCTCGGTTTTCATTTGCTCTACGATGCGCGCGCTCACCGAATGGATCAGCTCGTCGACCGAATCGGGGTTCAGTGTGTCCGACAAGTAGACACGCGCCAAGATGCCGTGGCGAAGGTCGTAGATCGAGGTCTCTACGCGGTAGTTCCTGTTCGTCCGGTAGTACGCCGGGGCACTGTTGACGGCATACGCTTGGTCGTAGCCCGCCATGTAGAGATCGCTCGAAGTCGCTGGCCTCGCGGGCACCAGCTCCTCCTGTTCGCGTACCTCGCGCAGGCGTGCGATCACCACCGCATCGAAACCCGCGCGCTCGACAGCAACGAGCACTCTCGCGCGGTCGAGCTTCCCGGTCTCCGGAAACAGGGTCCAACTAGCCTGCGCCATGACCCCTTCTTCTTGCAGTGCATGGACCATGCTGTCCTCGTAGAGTCGCCGGTAGTCATCGTTGCGGCCCACCCCGATGACGAAGAGCTCGCTAAACGCCTCTCCGGCGAAGTCGGGGTTACGCCAGGCCTGCGAAACGGTGGTCCGGGCTGGCGGCGGGCTCGGCCTGCATCCGGCGCTCCCGAAAAGGCAGACGATGCCAGCAATAATCCGAAGGCGGACGCGGCTTCCCAACATGGCGCGAAGGTAGGGAGGAAACCAAGCAAAAACAACGGGCTGCTGGCTCTGTTGGATCATCGCCTTGGCCTCACTTATATTGCAAAAATGCGTTCTTATCATATTTTTATGGGTATCTTGGCTTTGTTGATCGGCCTCGGTGGCGTTGCCGCTTGTTCCGGCGATGGAGGCGCCACGGGCGGGGGCAGCCGAACCGGCACCGGAGGCGATGGCGGGTTCGGCGGTGCCGCAGGCGCTGGGGGTGGAGCGGGCAACGGCGGCTTCAGCGGGATCGGCGGGACCGGCGGCCTCGATCCGAACGATGATTGCGGCGACGGGGAGCGCCAGCCGACCGAAGCTTGCGACGATGGGAACCGCCGAGACGACGACGGCTGCGCTGGCGATTGCATGATGGTGGAAGAGGGCTACCGATGCCCGACGCCAGGCGCGTCTTGTATTGCGCTCGTCTGCGGCGACTCGCGCGTCGACCCACCGGAGCAGTGCGACGACAACAACAACACTGACTCAGATGGTTGCAGCGCGAGCTGCATGCTCGAGCCGGGATGGGTCTGTTTGCAACCCGGTGTTGCCTGCAGCGCCGCGCGGTGCGGCGATGGGATCGTCGCGGGCTTCGAGCAGTGCGATGACGGCGGCACCGACCCTGACGACGGCTGTTCGACTAGCTGCCAACTCGAAGACGGTTTCAAATGCGAAACGCCTGGGGCAGCCTGTGAACCGACGACGTGTGGCGACGGACAGAGAGAAGGCACCGAGCAGTGCGACGACGGCAACCTCACACCGTTCGACGGCTGCGATCTCCACTGCAACAACGAGCCTGATTGCGCAGGTGGGACGTGCCAGTCTGTCTGCGGCGACGGGGTGATCCTTCCCGGCACGAGCGAGGCCTGCGACGACGGCAACACGGTCGACGGCGATGGTTGCTCGAGCGTCTGCGAGATCGAGCGCGGCTTCAGCTGCACGACGGTGGCGTCGGAGCTCCCCGACGAGCTCGTTGCACCGGTGATCTACCGTGATTTCCGAAGCCGGGATACGCGCGCCGGAATCGAGCAGACCTTCAACCCGGATTTCAACCCGGTCCCGACAGGCACGCACCTCGGCATCACGACGGACTACCTGGACGGAGAGGGTAAGCCCGTTTGGAACCCGGGCAGCGGAGGGGGCTATCCCGCGAGCAGCGGCTCGTTTGCCGCGTGGTACCGAACGAGCCCCACACTGGTGGCCGACGGAAACATCGAGGTGGTGGGCGAGCTGACGCTCACCCGACCGAATCCGGGGGTCTTCCCGAACCGGTACGAGTTCGAAAGCAGCAGCTTCTTCCCGCTCGACGGCATCGGCTGGGAGCTGCAGGCCCCGCCACTTCAGGAGCTGCCGCTCGACAACGGGCACAACTTCGGCTTCACGACCGAGGTACATTATTTCTTCGTCTACCAGGGTGACGAGGTCTTGACCTTCCGCGGAGATGATGACCTGTGGGTCTTCGTCGACGGCCGCTTGTGCATGGACATCGGCGGGATTCATTCGGCGATCACTGGCGTGATGAGCTTCGACCCGGGCGTCACCGATGGTAACAGCGCGCGCCAAGCGATCGTCGACGCGTGCATCGCGGACCTCGGACTCGAGGTAGGCAAGGTCTACGAGGTCTCGATCTTCCACGCCGAGCGCCACGTGACCCAATCGAATTTCCGGCTGACACTCGACGGTTTCGTCACCGAGCGCTCGGAATGCAGTGACACCTGTGGCGACGGGATTCGAACGCGCTTCGAATTCTGCGACGACGGCGCCGCGCAAAACACCGGCGAGTACGGCCGCTGCAACGACTCGTGCACCGCGCTTGGCCCGCACTGCGGCGACGGCGAAGTCCAAGAGGAGTTCGAGGACTGCGACGACGGAGAGAACCTGGGCGGCTTGAACGGATGCAACTCGGACTGCACGACAGGACCGTTCTGCGGCGACGGTATCCGCCAACCGGACCTCGGCGAATCCTGCGACGCAGGCGAGCAAAACGGCCAACCGGGCTCGACTTGCAGCGAGAGCTGTCAGGTCGTCGTGCAGTAGCCGGTTCTAGCGGTTGAGCATCCAGTCGTACGGCTGAAATACGACTTCAAAATCTGCGCCCTGGGCCTCCGCGAGCGCTGCGGTCATTTCGGGCGTCGCGAATGCCTCGATGAAATCGAGCGTGGTGGCTGGCTTTCCCAGACGTCGCGCGTGCTCCTCGAAATCGACCCGGTACCAGTCGAAGATCGCCGATAGCCGGATCTCTTTGCTCGGTTTGTCGATGCTCACATGAGGCGCCGTGGAACAAAACGCCTGCGTCACTTGGTCGAGCTGCGCGTCGAGCGTTGCGGGCTCGAAGGCGAACGCGGCCAATGGCGGGCAGGACTTGGACGCGCAGTTGATGGCAGCATGAATGCGCGCGTCCTTGAAGCCGCGGATGACCTCGTTCTCGAGATCGTACAGATTGGTCGCTTCGCCATCGAGCGGCATCTGAAGCCCATAGAAGAAACCAAAGCCCTTCCGCGGATCGAGCCAGCCATGAACGTCGTGCACGCTCTCGATCGGCCAGTTGTCGATCACCGCAAAAAGAACGAGCGCGTTGTACGCGTTGAGGTAGTACGCGAGCCGCTCGGGCTCGGTCTGGAAACGCTCCGGCGTAGAGAGCGGCCCAGCAACGCCCAACGTGGCGACGAAGTGCCGGAGGTCGTCTTCTTCGGAGAGGACCGCGTCGTAGTCGACCCGACCCCCATCGACCCATCGGCCGAGTGCGCCGTTCCACCAACTGTAGTCGAACCCCTCCTGCGGAAATGGCATCGGTTCGGCGCCTACCGAGAGCGACCGAAGCCCCAAGGCACGAACCGTCACGACACCGGTGAGCCCGATCACCGATGCGATGATCAGCGCAACGGCCCACCAACGCCCGTACCAATGACTCGTCGTCGCCACTACCGGCGGAGTATCGCACAAGGAAGCGCCCGCCACACGTGCACGACCCGACGAGGCGATTTATAGGTGCCACAGGAGGCGCTCCATGAAGGACCCAAGTTATGCATTTTCGAAACAACTCGATGGAATCTCCGTCGATGAGGCTCTCGACAAAGTCACCGAGGCACTGAAAGCGAACGGCTTCGGAGTACTGACGAAAATCGACGTGAAGGAAACGCTGAAGAAGAAGCTCGACGTCGACTTCCGTCCATACGTGATCCTCGGAGCCTGCAATCCCAAGCTCGCGCACAAGGCACTCCAGGGGGATTCGTCGATTGGGCTGCTGCTGCCCTGCAACGTCGTCGTTCAAGAAGCAGACGGAGGCGCATTGGTGTCTTTCGCCGACCCGAAAGCGATGTTCGAGCTTGCCCCCGACGCACCCATCGAAGAGGTCGCGACCGAGGCCCGCAGGCTTCTGCAAGGCGCGCGGGATCTGCTTTAATGTGCTATTGGTGACCCATGCGTTGGTTCGTCTGCGTTGGCATGAGTTTCGTGCTCGGCGCCTGCAGCAAAGGAGAGACCTATTTCATCCCGGGCACGGGAACGCTGCCCGATTGCACGGAGGCACCGGCCACGAATTTGGATGGTAGCTGTTGGTTCGACACAGGCGTCGTTACCATTGGATCGGTTGGGTGTTCGAACACGGAGCCCGATGACACGTTTCAATCCTGCGCTCTGAGTTGGTTCTTCACGCAGACCGGGAACGACGTGACAATAGTGGTCGACAACGAGTATCGGCTCGAAGGTCGGCTTTGCGGCGACCAGCTTTACCTTCGCGGTGGATGGTGGCTACCCGTGGAGGATGGGGGACTGTGCACGTACGCAGAGGACTCAGCCGAAGAAGTCGGGATTCAGACGGAGGGCAATGTATTGACCTACAGCGCTGCGGCGGACTTCAACCAAGACCAGCTGTCCGGCGTTCTAGCGCTCCAAGGGGCCTGCAGCGGCTCCTATGACGTCGCCCTCACACCCGGGGGCGGGTGCTTCTTCGACTAGGTCAGGTTGTGGGCTCTCCCACGGCCTCCCTCGCATTCGCAGAAGCCTTCTAAGCGTCCTTCATGTACGGCCAGCGGGCCGAGACGTCAGCCCCGAGGATCGCGCCCAAATCGCGGTTTCGCTTGGCGAAGAGCTTCTGCAGATGAATTCGGGTGTCCTCGCGCATGGGCGCCTGACGCTTCCTCGGGACGTTCTCGTCGAGCGCCAGCAGCCCTTTCTCGTACCAGCGAAGCTCCCGGGCGAGGCCGTCCTCCACCTCGGTCGACCGGTAGCCCGGTATGTTGGGTCGCGGCCTCGGAAACGAGAAACGGTGACCGATCCACTGATTCAGGAGAAGGCGCGCCCCCAGGTGGAGCGGGGGTCGCGCCCGGTTGTGATGCTGGGACGCGGTATCGATGGGAGGCAGCTCGTCTAGACCAAGGAAATCACAGATGCGGCCCATCTCGGTAGGTGGGTCATCCCTGAGGTCTTCGAAGAACGACACGTGCATCTGCCCCTTGCTCAAGAATCCCCGATAGCGCTCGAGCTGCTCGGCATAAAATCCATGCGCCAACAACGCCGTCGGATTGGTTCGAAGGACGCGCTCGAAGCTGACCGTGTGTCGCCCAGCACGGACGTTGTGCCAGTACTGAGAGTAAGCACGATCCACCGGATCGCGCAGAAGGGCCACGAGCCGCACGTCCGGCAAGAGATCGGCGATACGCCGGGGTGCGTCCGGGGAAAAGAGATAGGTAGTCGTGTCTTCCCCGATGAGCTGCCCTGGTTTCGCTCGCGAAAACAGAGATCGATACCATGCCAGGTAGCTGTCGAAATCGCCTTCGTAGTCGTGGAAGCTCAACCGGTCTCGGTGCACGAAGAAGTCGGGATGTGTGATTATGTCGTCGACGTCGAAAAAGAATATCTCTTTTTCCGGCATGAACACATCGGAGTGCTCGGCCAACATCGCGTGAACGGAGGTCGTCCCGCACTTCGGCGCCCCGATGAGAATGAAATGAGGCAGGCCTTCCGCCTCCGGTTTTCGCGCGTCACCGATCGTCATCGCGATGGTCGTTCTCCTCGTGCACGACGCCCGCCGTGGTGGCGGGAGGCCTCGCTTTTCGCGCGCCCCAGCGATGTAGCTCTGGGTGCCCGAACGTCCACAGTGCAGCTCCGTAGACGATTAGCGTACCGAGGGCCAGTGCAAGGCGACTGCCTACGTTCCCGAATGCGGCCGGGTCCCAGACGAACCCCAAGACGCCAGTCGCCATGGCGGCGGCAGCATAGGGCATCCATGCATCGCGGGGCCGGATGCGCACCTTCTCGAGCACGCGAAGCTCGACGATTTGAAGGACACCCACGATGACAGCCGACACCGCCGTGGCGCTCGCCGCTCCCACCAACCCGTACCTCGGGATCCAAAGGAGGTTGAGGCCGGTGTTGAGTACGCCGATCAGGATTCCGTTCATCAGGGTGACCCGAGTGTGGCCCGTATATGTGATGAAGTTGCCCGCCAAGCCGAAGGCACAGTTGATGCTGGCGGGGATCAGCAGCACGAGAACGAACAGGTCGCCGTCTCGGCCATAGCTGGGGTCGATGAGCGCGAGGATGTCCCGGCGCAGGATGACGATCAAAAGCGCAAACACGGGAAGAAGCGAGGTCACCCATCGTGTAGCGCGGGTCAGAAGCATCCCGAGTGCTTCACGTTCGTGGCGGTAGTGGTGACGGGCGACCACCGGAGCCAACGCAGTGCTGAACACGATTCGGATCTGCTGTAGATTGCTCGTCATGTATGACGCCGTCGCGTACCAGGCGAGGTCCGCCGACGCGACCCCCAGGGCGCCGAGCAGAATCGTGTCGAGCCGGGTGATGTAGAGCGTCAACGTGTGGTTGAGAGCATGAGGTATGGCGAAGTTGACGATGTCTGGGTCCCAAACGAGCCGAACGTTCTTCACGACCTCTCGCCAGTCGAAGTACCGGACGAACGGGACCAACGACATCAGCGCGAGGAGCACCATCGAGACGAAGTAGCTTGCGAGCAGCTCGGTGAGCCCGCCACCGATCAGGTACGCACCGACACTCGTGACGAGAAGGAGGAGCGGCCGCGCCCCTCCGAGCGCAGCATCCCAAACCATGGTGAGATGGGCCTTGCTGGACGCACCGATGATGTTGGCGAAAGCGGTGGGCACCATCGACCAACCGACGAAGTAGATGCCGGGTAGCAGGGCGACGTGCTCGGTGAAGTAGTTGTGAATGACCCACGATGCGGAGATCTGCACGAGCAAGCCGAACAACGTCGCGGTCGCCAGGCTGTACGCCAGCGTGCGCCCGACCGCGGCATTCATCTGAGAGCTCGAGTCGGCGTTCGTCGCGGAGGTCTCTGCGTACGGGCTGACCTTCACG
Source organism: Myxococcales bacterium (assembly GCA_024640845.1). Lineage (GTDB taxonomy): Bacteria > Myxococcota_A > Polyangia > Polyangiales > Houyiibacteriaceae > SG8-38. The sequence continues at coordinate 23,820 of JAHEEE010000049.1, forward strand.
GTGGCGGCCATCGCCCACCCCGCCGTCACGGCACCCGTTCCAATTTCGATGGTTGCCAGGCCGAGGAAGTAGTGGCCCATGAGCTCGGCACCAAAGAGGCGCGTGAGGACGAAAATGAGGAGCGGATACACGAACTTGGCGAGCAAGCCGAGCACATTGACGAGGGTCCCCTTCAGTAGCGCCTCGCCGTACGCCATCAATCGCTCTCCGAGGCAGATTGGCGTGTGGCGCGCACACGTTCTGCAAGCTCGATGAAGCGAGGGTTGGAAAGCAACTGAGCTCTGAGGGAACGCGCAAGCGTCTCCGCGCCGGGATCGAGAAGATGAACGTGGTCTTTGAAATTTTGGAGTGTTGGCTGCACCGCTCCGTAGCCGTCGAGGAAGAGCGCATCGTGCGCCTTCGCAGCACTTGCAATGCGACGATTGCTTTCGAGCCATACCTCGACCAGCACGGGCTGCGTCATTCCGACCAGATTGTTCCGAATACGGAGCCGATGTTCTTGCAGCTGCAAGCTCTGAGGTTGTGCCAGTGTCGCCTGGGAGATCAACACGGGAAGAACATCATCGCTTGCGGCGAGTAGAGCGAGATCAGCGAAGCTTTGCTCGAACAGTTGGAATGCCCGCTCGGAAGGCATCCGATGCGCGTTCGCGCCCTCGCTTTCCAAGCTCGTATACGCAGTCTCTCGCCTCACCGCTCTCGAACGCAGATACGCGTTTCGAGCTCGCTGCACGATCTGCCAACGGAAAAAGAAGCGCGCCAATGCCGGAAGGTTCTTGCCCCCCGTATTCACACCGCTCAGGAACGCGCGCGGCATTCCGACCTCGTCCAGGTCGAAGAGCCGAAGAAACTTGAGATCATTCCAGGTGTGGTAGACCAACACGGCGTGCGGATTGAGCGCACGACCAGTAAACAGGTAATTCACCTTCGAGTTGGACGCATCGTAGCCGGGAAGGCCGAGGTTGATCACTTCGACGGGCATCTCGAGCGCGCCGCGCAGCTCTTTTTCGAGAAGAGCGGGCCACGTATGCCTGTCGTCGCTGACGTCGTAGCAGAAGGCAGCGGACCCTCCGAGCACGAGCAAACGAAGCGTCCCAGGAGAAGGCACCCATGACGGCTCATCGCCACGAAAACCCAGCGAATTGATCTGAACGACGTGCCCCGACGTATTCACTGGATCCTGCCCGGGCAACAACCGAGCCTTGATGTGACCATCGTCGATCCATTCGAGCCGACTCGAATAAGGGAGTGGCGCGCCGACACGCAAGGCACACTCGCCGATCCCGAGCATCGTGAGCAAGACGAATAGCGCCAGCGCGATGCGAATCAGCCATCCGGAAGTCTTCCGAGACCCCCCGGAAGCCCGCTCCGGCGCCTCACTCTTCGACCTCGCGGTCAACTCACCCTCGCCTGCGCACCGCTTGCGTTGTGCGCGATCGTGTCGATGACCGTTCGCACGTTCTTCTTCACGTCGAAATCGCGCACAATCCGCATCCTACCCTGCCGGCCCAGTCGCGCAGCGAGAGTCGGATCATCGAGCAGGAGACCCAGTTTGGCCGAGAGCTCATTCGCGTCTCCGGGCGCGACCAGGAAACCGGTCTCGCCATCGACGAGCACTTCTGGGATCGCCGACACACGGCTCCCGACGACCGGACGGCTCATGCCCAGGGCCTCGAGCACGACGTTTGGAAGGCCGTCCATGTCTCCTGCGTCCGTCACCACCGAAGGAACCGCAACGACCCGCGCCGCATCGATTTGGTCAAAGACCTCTGCGTTGGGTCGAACGCCCAGGAATCTGACCTCGTTGCGAATTCCGAGCCGATTCACCTGCGACTCGAGCGCGGCTCGGTCGGGACCATCGCCTATGAAACGGACCTCGAAGTGTCGACCTTCTCTTTTCAGAATCCCTGCTGCATCGAGGAGTTGCGCGAAACCTTTCTTCGCGACGAATCGGCCCACGGCCAAGATGATCGGCGGAGAAGCGTCCGAAAACGGGCTCAGCTCCGGCAGTAGGCCGAGATCCAGCCCATGATAGGCGAGCCGGATGCGGTCCCCTGCTTCTGGGCACAGGGCTCGAAGATGCTCCTCGTTGTACCTGGTGCAGGTCATGACCGTACGAGCACCCGCGATTTTCTCTTTTAGAATGTTGCGGTCTCGATAGATTCCGTAGGCGTGCCAAGTACAACCGTAAGGAATGCCGAGCAGCTTCGATAGGCTCATCGCAATCTCGGTTTGAAAACCAGCGAACTGACTGTGCACGTAACGCACGCCCCGCTCTGCGAGCGCGGGCGCGAAGCGGGCTGCAACCAGGACCGCGGCCGCCGCCCTGGTGCGCTTCGCGGGAGTTCGGTGTGGGAAACCCATCATCCAACGCATGGTGCTCAGCACGCTTGGAGAGACGAGGCGAGCCCCGATGGACGCAATCCCGCGCACGGAGCGATAGTCGAGGTAAATCGCGGTTCGCTGCACCTGCCGAAGCGTGTGAGTGAAGCGATCGTCCTCGGGCTGGCGAAGACCCGTGGATATCACTTGCACATCCAGTCCGAGATTGCGCATCGCGTCAAACTCACGATAGATGAACGTCTGGGATACGACCGGGAAAGGACCCAGAACGAACGCCGTGCGTCGGAAAGACTCTCGGGCTTCGTCGGACAGCGGAGCTTGGGCGCGAGGTCGAGGTTCGTCGCTCATCGATGGGTCCAACCCGCTGAGCCCTATACTGGGGGCTCCTTCGGTGTCAAACCCGGCGCGACCTGCCGCCATCCACGAGCTCAGCGATGCGTCTCGAGCCACCAGGCGAAAATGAAGATCGACCACAGCATCAACGATCGGTCACGTCCGCGCTGGTGCTGTTGCCAAAGCGCCTCGACCGCTCGGCGCTCGATCCACTCATCGCATGCGCCTCCACTGAACACCCTTGCCTCGAACTCCTCGCGAAGGCCGTCGCGGAACCACTCACCCACCGGCACGGTGAAGCCCTGCTTGGCGCGTTTTGAAATCGAGTCCGGAAACCGCTTGGCGACGAGCTCTCGAAGCACACGCTTGGTGGCTCGGAGATCCATTTTCACGCTCGCAGGCCAGGCGGACACCATCTCGACGACGCCCCGATCGAGGTACGGCACTCGCGCTTCGAGCGACGCGAGCATTCCCATCTTGTCCACCTTCATGAGCAGGTCATCCACGAGCCAGTTGCGAAGGTCGGCGCGCAGAGCGGCGTTGACCGTGCCGGTTCGACGAAAACGTCGGAGATCATCTCGAAGTCGTTGCTCGCTGACGAGCGATGCCGCTGGCACGTATCGCGGGCCGAGCAACCTACGACGACTGCGTTCCATGAATAGCAACGGTCCGTAGATGTTCCTCGGCGCCATGCGCGTCCCGAGGGGGGACGCGAGCAACTGTGGCAAATAGCGTTTTCGATAGCCGCCAAACAGCTCGTCGGCGCCCTCGCCGCTCAGAACGACCTTGACGTGCTCTGCAGCGAAGCGGCTCATGACGTAGGTGGGTACGACGGCGTAGTCAGCGAGCGGCTGATCCATTTGCGCAACGATGTGCGGGAGGACCGCCAACCCTTCCCCGGCAGCCACCCGAAGCTCGTGGTGTCGAGCACCAAGCGATTCGGCGACCAAACGTGCATGGTGCGTCTCGTCGACGCGTGCGTCCCCGAAGCCCACCGAGAAGGTGCTCAAAGGCTCCGTCGCGACGTCCGATGCGAAGGCGAGAAGCAGGCTGGAGTCTAAGCCGCCGGAAAGAAACAAGCCCACGGGAACGTCGCTGAGCATGTGTTCCTCGACCGCGCGATGAAGCTCCGCGTCGAGGTGGTCGGACGCACGACGAAGAGAAATCGACCGAGGCTCAGTGATCGACATTTGATAAAAGGTGCGCTTCGTCGATCGCTCGCTTGCGCCGCCCCAGCACAAGCGTCGGTACGTCCCCGGCTCGACGCTGTTCACTTCCTCGAAAATCGTCTGCGGGCCGCCTATGTATTGCCTCAAGAAGAAGGCGTTGACCGCCGCAGTGTTGAGCGAGAGCCCATCGAGCACGGCTCTGATCGCCTTGACTTCCGACGCAAAGTACACCGTGCCGTTTCGTTCACATACATAAAGCGGCTTGATGCCCATCGGGTCACGCACGAGGAACACGGCACGTTCGGCCCGATCGTAGAGCGCAAACGCGTACATACCGTGCAGCTCGCCGAACCCCTCGGCTCCCCAGGTCTCGTAGGCTGCGAGGATGACCTCGGTATCGCTCCGCGTCCGAAACTCGTAGCCAAGACCACGAAGCCTGTCTCGAAGCGCCGGCGAGTTGTAGACCTCGCCATTGTAAGAAATCACCGTCCGGGCGGTGGATGACTCCATCGGTTGGGCGCCGCCTTCGATGTCGATGATGCTGAGCCGTCGATGTGCGAAGGCGACCGGCCCTTCTTCGAGCGAGCCCTCCCCGTCCGGACCGCGGTGCGCGAGCGCCGTGCCCATGCGCACGGCAAGCCTTGCATCGGCGTTCCGACCATTCAGGTGAACCAGGCCTGCGATCCCACACATGACAGCTTCCTCTACGCGCGCATGACATGCCGTGCTGCAAATTTCACGCTGGGCTAGAAGAAAAGTCGCTCAATGTTCGAAAAATCGGCCAAACCAGCGCTAAGTGGCGGCAATGCCGAGCCGACCATATGCTCCGTGCGCCTCTAGGCCATCATGAGCGGTTTTCTCGAGAGCCTCAGCCGTCTTCAAGTACGTCGACCGTTTGCCATCCTGGGCGCGGCCCTGTTGATTTGCGTCGTGTCCGCGTCGTTCGTGCGAGACCTGGGGCTCGACAGCCGCTTAATCGCCCTGCTCCCCGAGAACCGTCCGAGCGTCCAAGATCTGGAACGCGCAGAGGAGCGAGTCCGCGGGCTCTCCGCATTGACGGTGGCGGTCCAGTCTCCGTCAGGCGACCTCGAAGCGATGCGGGCATTCGTCCGAGATTTAGCCGCAGCGCTCCAGGCACTGCCGCCGGACGAGATCGGCTCCGTCGACTGGAACGTTGGAGCCTACGACGACTTCGTTCGAGATCACAAACACCTGTACGCGTCGCTCGACCTGCTCGAACGACTGCGAGATGCGCTCGAAGAACGACATGACCGCGAAGTGCTCAAGCGAAACCCCTTTTGGTTCGATCTTCGAGAGGAGGGCGAGGGAGAGACCCTCGAAGACGTGCTCGACGAGCTCGAAGCGGAAAGCGAACGAGGCGAGGAGCGATCCGAGAAGTTTCCGGACGGCTTCTACCAACACCAGGACGGCGATCTCATCGCGCTCTTCGTTCGTTCCGAGATAGGAGGCGACGCGAACGCAGCCGGTCGCGTCATCGAGCGGACGAAGAAACAGGTCGAAGCGCTCGATCCAAGCTCTTACGGTCCCGACCTGAAGATCACCTTCTCGGGGGAGGTCATCATCGCGCAAGAAGAACAGCAGGCGATCGCGCGCGAGCTGGTTCTCGCAACGACCCTCACTGTCGCCTCCGTTCTTCTGCTCATCGTCGTGTTTTTCGGCCGACCCCGTTCGATCGTGCTGCTCGGGGCGGGGCTCGTACCGCCCGTGCTCGCAAGCTTCGCTGTCGCCGACCTGACCGTGGGCTCGCTCAACACATCCACGGCTTTCCTTGGAAGCATCATCATCGGAAACGGGGTCAATCCGAA
>JAHEEE010000110.1 GCA_024640845.1 Myxococcales bacterium
CAGGCTTGTTGTTGGCGTGCGGGCGAAGTGATTCGCGCCAGATGCGATGATCCCGACTCGGAGCTCTGCCAACGCCGCGTCGAAAAGGCGAGGGCGGACTACCTACGCGTCGGACTCGCCGGCCACGTGACGCTACCAGGCGAAGACGTGCCCGACTGGCAGATGTGCGGGCAGTGCACCGACTGCTACCTGCCTGCGTATCAGTATCGGCCGGGCGGCTCGGTGCAATACATTCTCGCCAAGGGCGATTTCGAGAACCCGGACGAGCCGCGCCACTCGACGATGGGGTTCATCGCCTCGAGCGACAACCATACCGCGCGCCCCGGCACGGGCTACAAAGAGTTCGGGCGACTCCGAATGACGGAGGCGCGCGGCGCGCCCGACGAGAGCTGGCGCGCTTCGATGTTCGGCGATCGCGGCCAGCCCGACCCGGAGTCGATCTCCTACACGATCGACACCCTCATGGAGCGGCCGCCCTTCGAGCTCATGTGGATGGAGCGTCAAGCGTCCTTCTTCATTACAGGAGGCCTCGTCGCCGTGCACGCAAACGAGCGCACTCGCGAAGCGATTTGGGACGCGATGCAGAATCGAAACGTCTACGGGACCTCCGGTGACCGCATCTTGCTCTGGTTCGACTTGAAGAACGGCCCCGACGGCCCGCTTCCGATGGGGAGCGAGCTCGAGCTCGAGGGCACGCCGAAGTTCGAGGTTCGCGCGGCGGGTTCTTTCGAGCAGAAGCCCGGGTGCCCACCTGACGTCGTACAGGCGCTCGGCGAAGAGCGTGTCCAACACATCTGCGCAGGCGAGTGTTACAACCCAGGGGACCGCCGCCGGCGCATCACCCGGATCGAAGTGATTCGGATCACCCGGCAGCAGCGTGAAGACGAGCCTGTTGTCGACCTCGTCGAGGATCCATGGAAGACGCTCCCGTGTCCCGAGGGGCCGGAGCTCTGCACGGTCGAGTTCGAGGACCCAAGCTACGTCGAGCGCGGTCGTGATGTGCTCTACTACGTGCGCGCCATTCAGGAGCCGACGCCAACGGTCAACGGGGGGAACCTCCGCTGCAACGGCAGCGAATGCAAGCCTTGCTACGGCAACTTCCGGACTCCGACCGCGGACGATTGCCTCGTCGATGCCGAAGAGCGGGCGTGGTCGTCGCCGATCTTTTTGCTGGCTGGTTCATCGCCATGAGCCGGCCCTGGCTGCTCGCCGGGGGGATGTTGGCCGGTGCGGTCCTGGCGGTCTTCTACATGGTGCGCGTCCCGGACACGGTTGCTCCGACCGAAGACGCGGTGGCGTGGGTCAATGGCCGCCCCATCGCGCGCGAGTCCTATGAGAAGGCGCTCGCTGCCGTGGCGAATGATCGGAAGACCGGAACCCTCCGTGAGGGAGACCGCGAGCGCGTCCTCGATCGCCTGATCGATCAGGAGTTGCTGATCGACCGTGCGATCGAGCTCGGGTTGCACGAGCGTGATCCCCAGATTCGAAATCAACTCTCGACGGCAATGATCGACTTCCTCGTCCGCCGAGCCGAAGACGAGGCGCGGGCTGCGACCGAGGCAGAGCTTCGAGCCTTTTACGACGCCGAACGCTTTCGCTTCCAACGCGCGGCGCAGTATCGGGTGGCCGTCGAAGGACCGGCTGTGCCCATGCCGAGCGGCTTTCTGCTCCAAAAGGACATCGAACAGTCGATTGGACCGACCGCCGCGCGGGAAGTGGCCGAGCTCCAGGTTGGTGAGAAGGTCACCGTTGGCGGGGGCGACCAAGCATACGAGGTGCGACTGCTCGAGCGTCGCGATGGCGAGATCGCGCCATTCGAAGAGGCTCGCGAAGTTGTCGAAGCGGCCTACCTGCGATACCGGAGCGAGGTCGCGGTGCGCGAATTCCTCGAGCTCGCTCGCCAACGCACCGACATCGTCGTGGAGCTCGATTGATGCTGGCGCTGCTCCTCGCTTTGCTCGCTCAGTTGCTGGTGCCGGCGCCGGCCGCGGCGCATCAAAAGAGTGTGTCGTATTCGAAGTGGACGTTTGTCGAAGGCGGGGCGATCGCCGAGGTCAGGGTTCGCTGGCTCGAGCTCACTGCACTTCCGGCAATTGCAGAGGCCGTCGATCGCGAGGGCGGCCCTTTCGATCTCTCGCTGGTGCTGCCCTATCTAGAGGAGCGGCTTTCCTTGCATACCGAAACGGGCGCCTGCGAGGTGAATCCGGCTAGCGCGGTCCGGCTGCCAGCGGAGCAGGGTTGGCTGCGGGTCGAGTGGCGCGTGCATTGTGACGGCGCCCCAACGCGCCTTCAGAGCCAGCTCTTCAGCTCGCTGACGAATCACGTCCACTTCGCGACGATCCTCGGCCCGGAGCCGGTCGACGTCGTGCTGTCGCCCACTTCGCCGAGTGCATCGCTGAGTTTCGGCGGCCCGGAAGGGAGCAGCGGAGGCATTGGCAGCTATCTTCGTCTTGGCGTCGAGCATATCCTGAGCGGCTGGGATCATCTCGCGTTTCTGCTTTTGTTGATCGTGGTTGCAGCTCGCCTGCGCGAGGTAGCCGTGCTCGTCACCGGGTTTACGGTCGGGCACAGCGTCACCCTCGCGGCTGCAGCGTTGGGCGCAGTCGTTCCTCACGTCCGCGCGGTCGAGGCGACCATTGCCGCGTCCATCCTCATCGTTTCGCTCGAAAATGCGAACATGGAACGTATTCGCGGCGGCATCCTCGTCGTCGCGGGCGCGCTCTGCATCTTTGCGGCGAGCGCGCTCTTTGGAGGCCTTCCGGCGTTCTGGGGCATCCTACTCTTCACCGCCAGCTACTTCGCGCTCCTTCGCACCACGAGCGACGGAGGCCGTTTGCGTTGGGTCATCGCGTGCCTGTTCGGCTTCGTGCACGGCCTCGGCTTCTCAGGCGTGCTCCTTGAGCAGGAGCTCCCGCGCGCCGATTTGGTTCAGGCGTTGTTTGGTTTCAACGTCGGGGTCGAGCTCGGCCAGCTCCTGGTCGTCGCGCTGATTTGGCCCGTCCTTTGCTTGCTGCGCCGCCGACATGTCGATACGGCAGCGGTCGACCTTACATCGTTCGCCGGCGCTGCTCTCGGAACGTTCGCACTGATCGTCCGCGTGTTCGGGTGAGCGTTCAGATGAAGAACGGTCCGCTCACCTCGTAGGTGATGCCGCTGCGGCCGAGGATATCGAGGCCGTCCGCTCCGCGCTGCGAGCTGAAGTAGAGGCGCCCGAGCGAGGGGTCGAACGCGGGTCCAGTGATCTCGGAGAGATCCTGTCCTGTCACCTGTAGGATCGGGACAATGGCACCGTCCGCGCTGATGGCGACGATCTGCATGTCGCCTCCATCTTCGGCGACCAGAAGGTCGCCTGCGGGGGACATCGTGAGATTGTCCACGCCCGTCAAGATTGGGGTGCTCGACGTGGCTGCGTCGTAGATGATCGTCAGCATCGAGGTTTCAGTCTCGTAGGCCCAAATGCGGTTGTCGCCTTTCGTCGAGAAATAGACGACACCCCGCTGGTACCAGATCCCTTCGCCGCCATTGAACGCGGTGCTCGAAGGGACTTGGAAGCGGGTTTCGGTGCTCTCCGCGCTCGGGTCGGGCACTTCGCGCCACTCGACCGCTCCCTCCGCTCCCGCCCCAGTGACTTCGGCGACCTCCAGTCGCCCCGCACTCAGATCCGCAGGGTTCTCGTAGACGAATCGGTAGAACCTACCGTCAGGAACATCTTCCGTCATGTACGCCGTCTGATTGTCGTCGTCGATGGCGACCGCCTCGTGCTCGAAGACGCCCATGGCGGGGCGTACGACCGCTTCCGAGATGCCCAGTGGGTCGCATTCGTGAACACGCCCTTGCGGGGTCTCCTCGCAGGAAAGCCACGTGCCCCAAGGTGTATGACCTCCAGCGCAGTTGAGATTCGTGCCTTCGAGAAGCCGGTACGCATCGAGGATGTCGCCGTTCGACCCGAAGTGAATCGCGCCAACGCCGCCTCCAAGCTGTGCCGCGGTTTCCGAGTTTGAGACATAGATGTATCCACCGTCCTCGGTGGTGAACACCGCGCCACCATCAGGCGCATTGTGCCACACGGAATCGGAGCTACCGACCGGCATCCCGGACCGCGCAACGATCCGGCTCGTGAATCCCACGGGTAGTCGCACTCCGTTTTCATCGGGGTCTTGCAGCGGTCCCAGGTTGGCGATGTTGCTCATCGTCACCGAGCCGTCGCCTTCAGAGGCGCATCGGCTCAGTGTAGTGCCGGCCATGATCCAGCCGATTCCGGAGAAGCTCGTTCGCAGGAAATCACGGCGGGTTGGATCGATGATGGGCTTTGTCTTTCGGTTCACCATGGGGCGTCGCTCGGCAAAGAACCGGTAGCACTTTTTCGAGAATGAGAATAGTCTCGCCGCTCGAAAAGAGGGCATTAATGGGCTTCAGTCGTAGAGAGATTCTGAAAGGAATGGGAGCGGCCGGTTTGACGCCGCTCATCGTGAGCACTGGGTGTGGCGGCGATAGTGGGTCGAGCGGACCGCCGCTTCCAGAGCTGCCCGAGTACCAATGGACGGCCTCTCCCGGTCCTGCAACGATCTTCGAGCATGGCGTCGCGAGCGGTGATCCCCTGAGCGACGGCGTGATCATTTGGACGCGAATCAGCACCGAAGAAGCCCCTGCCGAGCCGCCCGAGTCGAACGACCCGCTCGAAGTCTGGTGGGAACTCTCACTCGACGAGGCGTTTACGCAGCGCGTAGCCCAGGGGACTCTACGGACCGATCCTGAGCGCGACTACACCGTGAAAGTCGACGTGTCCGATCTCGTGTGGGGGAGGAATTACTTCTACCGGTTCTTCGCCCAAGGGCGTCAGAGCCCGGTCGGGCGCACGAGGTTGGCTCCGGGGAGCAACGAGGCGAGCCAGCTCCGCTTCGCGGTTTGCTCATGCGTGAACTATGAGCTCGGCTTCTTCCACGGCTTCCGTCACATGGCGGCGCGGGCCGATCTCGATGCTGTGTTGCATCTCGGTGACTACCTGTACGAGTACGGGAACGGAAGCTACGGCACCGATCAACCATCGGTCCGCACCGTCGTCCCGGACGGCGACATCGTCAGCCTCTCTGACTACCGGACGCGCCACGCTCAGTATCGCACCGATCCCGACCTGCAGGAGTGTCACCGGCAGCACCCGTTCATCGTCGTGTGGGACGATCATGAAAGCGCCAACAACTCCTGGATGGACGGCGCCGAAAACCACGACGAAGAGACCCAAGGGCCGTGGGAGGGTCGCCTCGCCGCGGCGCGGCAGGCCTTCTTCGAGTGGATCCCCATTCGCGACAACCCCGGGCAGCAACTCTATCGAACGCTGAAGTATGGGGACCTCGCCGACATCATCATGCTGGACACCCGCATCGAGGGGCGTGAGGAGCAGTACGGGATTCTCGTGTTTCCGCGAGACGAGCCCAGGCTCCCAGAAAACATCATCAGCGCCGAGCAGGAGGCCTGGCTCAAGGATGAGCTGACGAACAGCACAGCCAAGTGGAAGATCCTCGGCAACCAGGTGATCATGGCCTTGTGGTCGGTGCAAGATCCCCTGAGCGGAGCGATCGCCTACACGAACGATGACCAATGGAATGGATATCCGGTGGGTCGGGCTCGACTAACGAGCTTTCTCCGCGACAACGAAGTGTCGAACGTCGTCGTCGCAACCGGTGATATACACTCTTCGTGGGCGATGGACGTGACAGTCGGCGACGGCTCGTACGACCCAGAGACGGGCGAGGGTGCAGTCGCGGTCGAGTTCGTTGCGCCGGGCATCACATCACCGATGGACGTGGCTCAGCAGGCCGTCGACATCGTCCTGGCGGCCAGCCCGCACATCCGATATTCGGAGATCACGAAGAAGGGCTATCTGATCCTCGATGTGCGACCCGAAAAGGTGCAGTCCGACTGGTACCTTCTCGATGGCGTCGGCGAGGCCGACGGCAATGAGTCGCTCGACGCCAGCTGGGCTGTGCTGGACGGTCAGAATCATGTCGTCGAAATGGACCGGCCAGAGGCTGCCGACGCGCAGGCGCCGGCCCTGGCAAACTAGCCTGGACATCCCACCTGCTAGCGCTAAGGCTTGATCAACGATTCGTGGGAATCTAGGCTAGCGATTCCCCACAACAACGACGGAGAGAGACACCATGGCGATCGAACTGCCAGCCCTTCCGTGGGCAAAAGACGCGCTCGCACCACACATCAGCGCCGAAACGATTGAGTACCACTATGGCAAGCATCACGCGGGCTACGTGAAGAAGCTCAATGCGGCCATCGAGGGCACCGACCTTGCGAGCAAGTCGCTCGTCGACATCATCCGCGCGGGCGGTGGAACGTTCAACAACGCGGCCCAGGTGTGGAACCACACCTTCTACTGGAACAGCATGAAGCCCGGCGGAGGCGGACAGCCGTCCGGCGCGATTGCCGAAGCAATCAAAGGCAGCTTTGGCAGCTATGACAAGTTCCGGGATGAGTTCTCGAACGCCGCCGGCAGCCAGTTCGGCTCCGGTTGGGCCTGGCTCGTCGCCGAAGGCGACAAGCTCGCCGTCAAGAAGACAGGCAACGCCGAGACTCCGATCACGACGAGCGCCAAGCCGCTCCTCACGATCGACGTTTGGGAGCACGCGTACTACATCGACTACCGCAACGCGCGGCCGGACTACATCAAGGTGTTCCTCGATTCGTTGGTCAACTGGGACTTCGCGAATCAGAACCTGAGCGGCTGAGCCGAAACACATGTCGACCGCGCCTCGCTGGAGCCGCCGCGCTTCGTTTGCGTGGGTGGCGGGTTGCTACGCTGCGGCATTCGCCGTCGCCTGCGTCACGTTGCTCTTCATTCCTGAAGACCTCGGGTCTTTCTGGGCAATCGCGATCGCCGACGTCGCCGCGACCCTCGTGGTCTTTGCGTTTTCGCGCGGGCTCAAGTGCTCGAGTATGTACGATGCGTACTGGTCGGTCGCGCCCATCGTCATCGTGCTCTACTGGGTTTTCCAACCGGAGCAGGGCGTCCATCCCATTCGTGCGGGGGCCGTGTTGTTTCTCGTGGTCTGGTGGGGCGTTCGGCTGACCTACAACTGGGCGCGGAGCTGGCCCGGGCTCCACCACACCGATTGGCGCTACGTGATCATGAGGGAGAAGGCGCCCTCGCTGTGGTTCTTCGCCGATTTGTTCGGGATCCATCTGTTCCCGACGGTCGAGGTGTTGGCGGCGCTCAGCGGCGCTTGGGTGGCGCTGACGCAGGGGACTCGTCCGCTTTCTTGGATCGACGGAGTGGCGCTCATCGTTACTGCCGGCGCGATCACCATCGAAACCGTTGCGGACCAGCAGCTCGTTGCCTTTGCCAAGGTCAAACGACCCGGCGAGATCATCAAGACGGGACTCTGGCGCTACTCCCGGCACCCCAACTACTTCGGCGAGCTCACGTTCTGGTGGGGGCTCTACTTGTTCGGGCTCGCCGCGGACCCGAGCTACGTCTGGACCATTGTCGGCCCGATCATGATGACGGGGATGTTCCTGGGCGTATCGATCCCGTGGATGGACCGGCGAAGCTGCGAGCGGCGCCCTGAATACGCCGAGCACATGAAACAGGTGAGCGCTCTCATCCCCTGGTTTCCAAAAAGGACCTGAGAGAGCTCAGAAGAACTGCGGCCAGACCAGCGGGTCGAGGAACGCGGTTTGTAGTGCGAAGAGGAGCAGGCCGAGCAGCGCGAGCACTGCGGCGAGGCCCTCCGCGCGGGGCTTCATCGTGAAGAGCGCGACGATCAGACCGATCGAGCCGATGCCCACGCCCAGAAGATCGATGCGAACCGCGAGCCAGAGCGGGGAGGACGGCTCGTCGAGGTACGCGAACGTGAGCGGCATCCATGCCGCCGAGGCGATCATGATCAGCGCGTAGAGCGCATTGATGAGCCCGAAGCCGAAGCGGCCGAACCTCACTTCGTCGGCCTCGGTTCGCACCAGGAAGTAGTACGAAAAGAAGAAGTAGCCGCCCGCGGCGAGCCACATGGTCACGCCATAGACGGCTTGGAGCTCGGGGGGAATGCTCCCCCAGAGCGCGTTTCGGGTTTCGGGGTGGGTGAGGAGGCCGTGGACGTAGCTACCGAGCACGGCAGCGCCGCCAACTGCGTTGATGGCGAGCCAAGTCTTCTTTTGGGGATGCACCT
>JAHEEE010000145.1:0-83092 GCA_024640845.1 Myxococcales bacterium
TAGCCGCTGAACGCGCGACGCTCTTCCTCGAGCACGCGTTCGATGTTTCCACATACGATCTCGCAGAGATCGAAAACCGCGGGATCCGCCACTGTATAGTAGGCGGAGTTCCCGCGCTTTTCTCTGCGCACCAGTCGATGCGCGAGCAGTGTGTTGAGGTGCTTCGAGACGTTGGGCTGGGTACTGCCGGTCGCTTCCACCAACTCGGTTACCGTGCGCTCCCCATCGGCGAGCTGGTTGAGGATCTCCAGCCTCAGCGGCACCCCGAGGATCCGGAACCGGGTGGCCACGAACTCGAGATTTTGGGGATTTAGGTGGGTTTTCGGCATCGCCCTCTTTCTATAGCGCCGTTCTTTGAAAAGAACACCACTTGACTATATGATTATGTGGTCATATAGGTGTTTTCGAGTTCAGAGGGAGCTGTTCATGAAAAGAAAGATTCTCGATTTCCCCCTTCAGCACGCGCGCCTGGTCTTCGTGGGCTTGGCCGTCCTTACCGTTGGTCTTGGTTCGGCGATTCCCTGGATCCAAGTCGATACCGACCCCGAGAACATGCTCGCGGAGGACGACCCCGCCCGCGTCTTCCACAACGAGACCAAGGCGGAGTTCTCCCTCCACGACCTGATCGTCGTGGGCGTCGTGAACGAGTCCGACGACGAAGGGGTCTTCAATCCCGAGTCGCTGACCCGTATTCACCAGCTCAACGAGCACCTGAAGTCGATCGATGGCGTCATCGCGCGGGACGTGCTCGGGCCATCGACGATGGACAACATCGAGCAAGCGGGTCCCGGCACGATACGCTTCGAGTGGTTGATGGAGCAGCCGCCAAAGACCCCCGAAGAAGCGCTTGCGATCAAGGAGGCCGCGCTTCGCCTTCCCATGTTGCGAGGCACCGTGGTCTCGGAGGACGGCAAGAGCGTCGCGCTTTACGTCCCGATTGAGAACAAGCACGAGAGCCATCGCATCTCTGAAGAGATCGAATCCTTCATCGCCGGCCTTGGCGACAACAACGACGACTTCTACATCACGGGACTTCCCGTTGCTGAGGACACCTTCGGCGTCGAGATGTTCACGCAGATGGCGGTCAGCGCGCCCCTCGCTGCGCTCGTCATCTTCCTTCTCATGTGGTGGTTCTTTCGGTCCTTTTCGCTGGTTCTCTCTCCGATGATCGTTGCGATGACCACCGTGATAATGACGATGGGCGCACTGATTGCGAGCGGCTTTACCGTTCACATCATGAGCTCGATGATCCCGATCTTTCTGATGCCGATCGCAGTGGTCGACTCGGTGCACTTACTTTCGGAGTTCGTCGACATCTATCCGAAGTCCGGCGATCGCAAGAAGGCCATTCGCGAAGTCGTGGGGCATCTCTTTGCGCCCATGCTCTATACCTCGCTCACGTCCGCGGCGGGCTTCCTTTCCCTGATGTTGACGCCGATTCCCCCGGTTCGGGTCTTCGGTGGCTTCGTCGCCCTTGGCATCGGCATTGCTTTCATCCTCACGATTCTCTTCGTTCCAGCGTACATCGCGGCTCTCCCAGAGAAGCGATTGGCAGCGCTGCTATCGAGCAAACCTGAAGCCAACGAGGGCGGCTTTCTCGGACGCATGGTCGAGGCCGTGGGCGCCAAGAGCCTTCGCTTCGCCAAGCCCATCCTCGTTCTGACCGTCGCGGTCATCGCGGTTAGTGGTTACGGAATCTCGCAGATCAACATCAACGACAACCCCGTCCGTTGGTTCAAGTCCTCTCACAAGATACGCGTGGCGGACGAAGTCCTGAACCGGGAGCTGGCTGGCACCTACACCGCTTTCCTCATCATGAAACAGGACGTGGACGCGGAGCGCGCGATCGTCGCAGCCGGTGACGCCGCCGTCGAGGGAGCGAGCGACCCGATCCGCGCCAAGTGGAGCGAGCTCAAGACCGCGGCAGAAACCGCGAGCAACGAAGGGGTCACCAACGTTTCCGATGCTCTCGTCGAGGCGACGTCGGACCTCGTGTTCGACACGGCTGGCGACGAGTCCGCGCAATGGCAGGCGGTACAGACCGCCCTCGAGGAAGCGCAGACGGCTTCCAAGACCTTCCAAAGCCCCGAGCACCTCGCCTACATCGAGCAGCTCCAAGAGAAGGCGGAGTCCCTGCCTCTCGTTGGCAAGACCAACTCGATCGCGGATGTCGTGAAGACCGTTTACCGCGAGCTGATCAGCGGTGAGGAAGAGGACTACCGAATCCCCGATACGACCGAAGGCGTCGCGCAGACGCTTCTTCAGTTCCAGTCGTCTCACCGGCCCGATGACCTCTGGCACCTCGTGAGCCCAGACTACCGCGAGAGCGCGGTTTGGATGCAGCTCAAGAGCGGTGACAACCAAGACATGCTCACGGTGAAGACGGAAATCGACGGGTTCCTCGCTGAAAACCCGCCACCCGAGGGCCTTCATGCCGAATGGGCCGGCCTCACCTACATCAACGTGGTTTGGCAAGAGGAGATGGTCGGTGGGATGCTCGAGAGCCTGATGGGCGCGTTCGTCATCGTGTTTCTCATGATGATGATCCTGTTCCGGTCGCCGGTCTATGGCGTGCTCGCGATGGTGCCGCTCACGATCACCATCGTGTTCACCTACGGGCTCATCGGCCTCATCGGAAAGGATTACGACATGCCGGTCGCCGTGCTGTCATCACTGACGCTCGGCCTCTCGGTCGACTTCGCGATTCATTTCCTCGAGCGGGCGCGCTCGATCCAGGCCGAGACCGGCAGTTGGAGCGAAACGATGACGCTCATGTTCCAGGAGCCCGGTAGGGCGATCACCCGCAACGCGATCGTCATCGCCATTGGCTTCCTACCGCTCTTGGCGGCGCCACTCGTTCCCTACAACACCGTCGGCTTCCTGATGGCCGCCATCATGGCCGTCTCGAGCATCGTCACCGTGATGCTGCTGCCCGCGATCATGATCAACATCCAAAACCGGCTTCCCACCAAGAAAGAACAGGCCAGCGCCGACAACTCGGCGCAGCTGAAGGAGCAGACGACATGAAGACCGTAACCAAGACCTGGTTGGTGGCTCTCGCCGCCGCGATCCTCCTCTCGAGTCCCTCGGCACACGCCGAGGCGGGAGATCTCGCCAACGCGAGTGAGATCGTGAACCGAACCAACGCCGCTCAGTACTATGCGGCCAACGACGGACGGGCACTAGTCCGAATGAAGATCGTAGACAACAAGGGCCGCTCCCAACGCAGGCAGTTCGCTGTACTGCGACGAGACGTGAAAGACGGAGGCGATCAAAACTACCTCGTCGTCTTCGACCAGCCGGCCGATGTTCGCAACACCGCATTTCTCGTCAAGAAGCACACGGGCAAGGACGACGACCGCTGGCTCTACCTGCCAGGGCTCGACTTGGTGAAGCGAATTGCCGCGAGCGACGAGCGCACGAGCTTCGTTGGCACGCACTTCTTCTATGAAGACATCTCGGGGCGGCATCCGTCGGAAGATACCCACCAGCTCGTCGAAACGACGGACACCGAGTACGTGGTGAAGAGCACGCCCAAGAGCGAAAAGGGCGTCGAGTTCGCGCACTACATGCTTCGGATCAACAAGAAAACCTTCTTGCCAAGCACGGTCGAGTACGTGAACGCGCAAGGGAAGGTCTACCGACGGATCGAGACCGTCAAGGTCGACGACATTCAGGGCAAGCCCACCATCACGCGTCTCAAGGTCAGTGACCTCGAGTCGGGCGGCTACACGCTGAGCGACGTCAGCAACGTCGAGTACGACCTCGGCATCCCCGACGACATCTTCGTCGAGGGGTCTTTGCGCAACCCGCCCCAGAAGTGGCTTCGCTGAGTAGAACGATGAAACCGACGATCTGTAAGACGAAGCAGTGTCGAAGTGGCGTTCCGTCGCTCCGGTGCTTGGCCGTCGCTGCCCTGGTCTTTGCGGCTGTCGCCTTCGCGTCCGGCGCATTCGCACAGGATTCGGAGGCTACGGCCGCAAGCGTCGAGGAGGGCGTCGGCGAGCCCGACGCTGGACCAAGTACCGCCGCCGACGCTGAGGCGAAGGCCGAGCCGAGGGCAGAGGAGACACTGCAAGCGGAAGTCGAAGGTCCGGTGGATGCCGCCGAGAGCGCCAAGACGCCAGAGGAGCTCGCTGGTGACGCCGCCCAACAGACCGGCGACGACGACTGGGACGAGTTCGACGATTGGGTAGAGGAAGACAGCGGCGATGGAGGAGGCGCGAGCGGCAAGGCGTGGGGCTTTCAGCTCGGCGGCTTCGTCGAGGGTCTCGTCGCTCCGCGCGTGGTTCAAAGCAGCGCGAGCGCGAACGAGTTCGTTGCTGGCGAAGCGCGCTTTCGACTCAACCTCGACGCGACCCATGATGTTGCAAGCGCCCGCTTTCGCGGCGATGTCTTTGCCGATGCAGTCGAAAGTCGCATTTGGTTCGACATTCGAGATGCGTCGATCTTCGTGCGGGGCGGCGATTGGTTCAGCATGCGCTTCGGCCGCCAAGTGCTCACCTGGGGCACGGGCGACTTCCTCTTTCTGAACGACCTTTTCCCGAAGGACTTCAACTCCTTCTTCATCGGGCGCGCCGACGAGTACCTGAAGGCGCCGTCCAACTCGATTCAAACGACCTTCATGATGAAGAAGGTCGGCCTCGATCTCGTCTGGACGCCGATCTTCGAGCCGGACCGCTTCATCGACGGGGAGCGTCTGTCGTTCTTCAATCCGCTGACCGGCCAGATCCAGGGCGACCGCTCTCCCTTGAGCCCACTCGATCCGACCTTCCCCGAGAAGCGGCTTCGGAACGGCAGCGTTCATGGGCGGCTCTACGGGAGTGCCGGTCCGGTCGAGCTCGCGGCTTACGGTTACGTCGGGTTCTGGCCCCAGCCGACCGCCCTCAGCGGGCCGCTCGCTCCACCCCCCGACGCGCCGACCGCGGCTTTTGCAAGGCTTGCGGTGTACGGCGCCAGCGTTCGCGCGCCCCTCGGCGGCGGCCTCATGAACGTGGAAGGCGCCTTCTACGACTCGTTCGACGACCGCGCAGGCACCGATCCGACGATTCCCAACTCGCAGTTCCGAGGTCTCGTCGGCTACGAACGCGAGCTCTTTCCGAAGTTCCAGATGGGGCTCCAGTACTACCTCGAGTACACGTTGAAGTATGACGAGCTGACGGCTCCGGGCGACCCACCAGGTTCATACTGGCCAGAGTATCTGCCGAACCGATTTCGCCAGTTGATCACGCTGCGACTAACCCAGCTTCTCCTGATGGACAAGCTCGAGCTCTCGCTCTTCACCTTCTTCTCGCCTGACGAGCTCGACACCTACATCCGTCCGCGCGTCACCTACAAGATCATCGATCCGCTGGCCATCGTCGTGGGCGCGAACCTCATGTTCGGCCGCTATGACTACACGTTCTTCGGCCAGCTCAAAGAGAACACGAACGTGTACGTGAGAATGCGTTACTCGTTCTAGGGATTTGCAACGAAAGGAACACGAAAATGAACATCGACAAACTGGTTTTTCGAGTCGCTGGGGTGATGATCATGACCGGCGTGGTACTTGCCTTCATTCACCACATCGGATGGCTCGCGCTTCCGGCGTTCGTCGGCCTCAACATGTTTCAGGCCTCCTTCACTGGCTTCTGCCCCATGGCGAGCATCGCAAAGCGCTTCGGCGTCGAGCAGGGAAGCGCGTTCTGAGTGTGTGATCTTGCCGGGCTGCTAGTTTCGACCGTCGGCGTGGCAATCTAGGCAGAAGTTGGGGGGCGCAGGACCACTCGGGTAGTTGCGCACCTCTCTGTGCTTCGGATCCAACTCGCTTCGCGTGTGCTCGCCATCATGGCACCCGACACAGTCGGCGTTCTGGCCGCCGACCGGCGAGCCCAGTGCCACGTTGTGACAGGACGCGCAGTCGTTGCGGTATCGCGAGTGGGCTCCCGATTGAATCGGGAAAGCGCTTTCGGGATGGATGCCACCCGTGGCGGGAAGCCACGCCGACGTCGCATGGCAGCCCAGGCAGTCGCCCGTGCCTGGGTGTGTCGTAGTCGTCGGACGTTGTGATTCGTGACAGTCGTAGCAGCGGGTCGGCGTCGGAGAATGTGCGAACGCTGACGGTGTCCAGACCGGATACGAGTGATGACAGCTCGCACACTCCGGGTCGTAGGTTTGCGTATGGAACGGGTTGTTCGAGCGGGGTTCGCTTCCATGGCAGCCGATACAGGTGGCCGGGAGGGGCGTATGAAGTGCCACCGGGTCGGCAAGTGTCCAGTCGGTGACGACGTGGCAGCCCGCGCAGTCACCGAGGCCCGCGGCAGATTGGTGCGTCGGCGTCGCGGGCCGCAGATCGCCATGGCAAGCGTTGCAGGCGCTCGGCACGGGTGCGTGAAGGAAGTCAGCCTGTGTCCAATCCGGATAGTTTCGGTGACAGCTGGCGCACTCTGTCTGCGAGACCTGCGTGTGGAAAATCGTGGGCTGCCGCGGCTCGTTCTGGTGACACGTCAGACAGGATGCCGGAAGCGGCGTGTGGAGAGTCGCCGGGTCCGCTGCGGCCCAGCTCGTGACGAGGTGGCACGATGCGCAATCGCCCTGGCCCGCCGCGGTTTGGTGTGTGGCAGTGTTTGGCCTCTTGTCCGAGTGGCAGTCTACACAAGTGCTCGGAGCGGGTGCATGCGGGAAGTCCGCCAGCATCCAGTCTGGATAGTCGTAGTGGCAGCGGGCGCACTCGGGCTCTACCGACTGGATATGGTAGGTCGTGGGCTCTCGCGGCTCGGTTTGGTGACACGTCCTGCAAGACGCTGGGAGCGGCGCGTGGAGCGCGTCTGGGTCGGTGATTGTCCAGTCGTCGACGACGTGACAGCGGGCACAGTCGGCGAGCCCCGCGGCGGACTGATGGGTCGGTGTGCTGGGTCTCAGATCGCGATGACAGTCGCTACAGACGCTCGGCACCGGCAAATGCAGGAAGTCGGCGGGTATCCATTCCGGATAGGTCCGGTGACAGCGTGCGCACTCCGGTTCGAGGACCTGAGCGTGGAAGATCGTGTCGGGTTGCGAGTCGTTTTCGTGACACGTGAAGCACGACGCCGGAAGTGGTGTATGGATGGCCTCCGGGTCCGTCGTCGCCCAATCGTCTACGACGTGGCAACCGGCACAATCCGCGCGACCGGCAGTCGAGTCGTGCGTCGGATCCATGGGCCTCTCTTCGCTGTGGCAGTCGGTACAGGTGCTTGGCACGGGCGCATGAGCGAAGTCGGCGGGTACCCACTCCGGGTAAGTCTGGTGACAGCTCGCACACTCCGTCTCGACGGACTGAGTGTGGAAGACGGTCTCCGGTAGCGGGTCGTTCTGATGGCACGTGCTGCAAGACGCGGGCAGGGGAGTGTGAAGCTCCGCCGGGTCCGTGACGGCCCAATCGCTGACGATGTGGCAGGAGGCACAATCCGCCTGGCCTTGCGGCGCCTGGTGCGTCGGCGTGTCCGGTCTCCGGTCGGAGTGACAGTCCATGCAGACGCGTGTTGCTGGCGCGTGAAGGAAGTTTGCCTGCATCCAATCCGGATAGCTCCGGTGGCAGCCAGCGCACTCGGTCTCAAGATCCTGAGTGTGGAAGACGGTCTCTTGTCGGGTCTCGTCTGCATGGCAAGAGATGCACGATTCCGGAAGCGGCGTGTGGATCGTCGTAGAGACTGCGGGCACCCACTCGCGCTCCGTGTGGCAGTCCTGACAGGTGGTGGGTAGCGTCTCGTGCGGTGGGCTCAGCGCGGCCTTGCGGTCCGCCTCATGGCAGGTGAAGCATTCGGCTTGGACGATGATGCCAGGCTCGTGAGACGGGGCGGCCGTACCGCTGCAGCCGGCACCGATCGAAGCCCCCGCGCTGACCGCGAGCACCACAGGCCACACGAGCCGCCGATGGCAACTAACCCCCATGGGTGATATCATAGCCCGAACATGATTAACCCGACTAGGTTAATTAAAAGTGCCCCTAGAATCAAAGCCTTACCTCGCTTCGGCCTTCGAAAGATGGAGAGTCTGCTCAATGACCGGCCAGGGCGGCGGCCGGCATCGCGAAGCGTGAGTCGTCGAGGGGCGGGTTGACTTCCACGGTCTCGACGGTGAGGGTGTGCATGTCACTCGATCCCTCGGTCCGCGTTTCCTGGCGGTGCGGGATGAGGAGACCTCCCTCGGTCGGTTGCCAGTCTCGGTAGAAGGTTTCGACGCGCCGCTCGCGCCCACCGACCGTACGTAGGGCCTCGACCTTGAGCTCGAGACCGCTTTCCGGGTCGATGTACACCCAGCGCGCGGCACCCCTGGGCAAGGTCACCTCAAGCTTGACGGCATCCCGCCCCTCAACCGACTCCGTCCCCAGGTACTCCACGTTGTGTCCACGGGGGCCGTAATCGAAGAGGAGGCCGTAGAGGTCGGCTGCGTCCGCCGTCTCACGCAGCTCCTTCTCGGTCATCGGCTCGGGTGCTGTCCGCCCCTGGAACGGCACGAGCTTCCACCCCTCTTTGCCGTCGGTGCACTGGATGGCGGTCTCCCCGTCGAAGACGAACTCGAGGCACATCTTGTCGGGCCGCTTCTGCTCGAGCACGTACGGCACCTTCATCCCCTTGCCCACGTCCATCTGGCCTGTGAGGCGAAGCGAGGAGACGGCGTCCCAGGAGTCGTCCCCGCCGCGCGCCTCGATGTTTTCGGCGACCAAGTTGCCTATGGCCCGTGCGCGTCCGAGCGGCGTCCCAGTCCAAGAAAACAAAAAGAGCGTCACCAGGCCGAGCCCGAGGGCCGCTGCGAGCACGGATATCAACGTACTTCGTTTCATAGATCTCTACCTCACCACCAGCCCATCGACGCGGAACTCACCGATCTCGATGCTGACTTGCTGGCCCGATTTCACTAGCTGGCCGGGGTTGGCAAAGAACATCCAGTAGGTGCGTCCCTCGATGGGCGCGTTCGAGTTGCGGAGCGCGCCGGTTTTGGCCGGCGTGGGCACGACGAGCGTTGCGCCCGTCTCCGTGTGGGTCAGCGCCGGCTTGGTCTGGCGCTCGAACAGCGCCTTCGCCTTCTCTGCGTCGAGCACGCGGTACCGAAACTCGAGCATGTAACCGGCCGCGGTTTGTCGCACGCCCATGAGCTCGACACCCCAGCGGCGCTTGATGTAGGTCTTGTCGCGGGGGTGGTGGGCCAGCTCGGCCGAGGCCGCTGTCGCAGGGGAGACGGTGGCCTGAGCCGATCCCTCGAGCGCTCGCACTTCGGGCGCGGGTCCAACGAGGGCACCGGCGATGGCGAGGCCGACCGCGAGAAACCCTAGGAGCGACCGGGAGAAATGTAGATCCACCACCTAGCCCTCCCTAGGGGATCACGCAGGTGCCCTGGTTGACCGGGGGCCCTGAATTGGGCGGGCAGTCTGCGTCGACCGCGCAAGTCGCCCCAGCGTTATCTCCGAACTCACAGATTCCGGGTGCGTCCTCGTCGGCGCCGATGTCAAAGTCGCCTCCCAGCGGCCGGACATCGTTGTCGTAGTCCATGCTCGGCGCATTGGTCGCTGAGCCGGCGTCGATCGCCGATGAAGGCGCGGCGATGTGGTAGTTCCAGGGCGCGCTTCCGTCCGGCCAGGCCTGCGTCAGCGGACCGTAGCGCACGTCGATCCAGGCCGCGCCGCCCTCGTCCAGCGCGGGAAGCGCCAGCATCGGGCCAGGGGGGGTCTCAAGGGTGCGACCACCATTGCAGTAGGCGTTCACCAGCCCAGGGTCACCCGACGTATTGCTGGGGTCGTAGCCGCTTGCGTCGGTCAGCACCGAGGAGACCGGGTCGAGCATAAAGCCTCCGCCGAGGACCCCGAGATCCTGGTAGTTCGCGGGGGAGGGACACTCCCCGACGATGCTCTGGCTGAGGACTGGCATGAGCCCGGCGCCCGCGGGCAGGGTGGCATCGTAGTGGAAGGAGCGGTTCTCCCACACGATGTTGTTCGACAGGATCGGGTTCGAGAAGTCCCGGTAGTTGCCGGTGTTGTTTTGAACCGGGATGGCGGCGTTGAGCGCTGTGCTGTGGGGCTCCGAGGAGATGCCCGCCGGCTGGTTCGCGGAGACGTTTGGGTCCCCAGTCGTGAACGTGGCGGAGACCGTCGCCGTGCTGTCGTTGTGAGCGATCGTGTTGTTGACGATGAAGCTGCGCGCAGTGTCCTGCGTGGACACCCCGCCGCCCGACCAGCCCGCGACGTTGTTGACGATCATGTTGTTGTTGAGCGTCACGGCGTACCACATGCCAGGTCTGGCCCTCCCGTTATTGGGGTTGTTCGAGTTGGGGATGTCGCGGCCGTTGACGAACTGGGTGCGGACCCCGCCGCCGTGTCCCGCTCCGGCGTGGTTGCCCTGGATGAGGTTGGCGTCCACGAGGACACTGCCCGAACCGCGGGTGAGGCCGTCGACCGCTGGCGGCTCTCCCGCAATGAACAACCCGCCCCCGGACCGCGTCGTCGCTTGAGCGAACGACTGGTTGAGGACGATCCGGTTGTCCTCGATCACGCCGTTGTTGCTGAGGCCCAGGTGCCCGATGCCGCCCCCATCGCCCGTCGTGAAGTTCCCGCAGACGAAGTTGTGGCTCACGACGTAGAAGTCGCTGCCGGTGCAGAGCGAAAGACCGCCGCCGGCCCCGCCGAGGCCACCGTTCTGGATGATCGCGTTGTCGTGGATCTTCACGTGTGGGTTGAAGGCGAAGGGGCCCTCTCCGGTCAGCTCGAGGAACGGCCGGCCGACACGGATGCCGCCGTGGTACGAGCCGGCGTTGCCGAACACGCGGTTGTTGGCGATCTCGAGGCCGTGCGCGTACCCGTTGACGAAGATGCCGCCTCCGATGTCGCCACCTGTGATCGAGAAGCCGTCGATCCGAGACTCGAAGCTCCGGAAGGCGCTGGCCGGCGGCGGGCCCTCGCCGGAGTCGAACACGCCGAGCACCGTGATGGCGGCACCCTCCTCGGTCTCGACGCCGGCGGCCCCATCGGGCTGGGTGGGCAGGGCGTCCACTTCATCGGTGCAGCCCGCTCCGATCCCGAAAACGCAGTCCATTTTTGCCCGCCACGCCGCCATCGTTTCCGCAGGGCGCTTTGCGGCATTGAGGAAGGTCGAACCGGCGCCCGCGCCCTGCAGGCGGACGGGCTTCCACATGATGACGAGCTCGTCGTACGCGCCCGGCTCCACGAGGATGAGCGCGCCCCGCGGCGCATTGTCGATGGCGTCTTGGATCGAGCCACCGGCCGCCACGCGGATCGGAATCTCATTGGACACGGTGACCGTCGCGGAGTGGACCGTGGAATTTCCATTGTCGCGCGTCACGACCAGCTCGCCGCTCATCTCCGTTGCCGGCGCCGTTGCCTCGATCGTGTCCGCATCCCAGCTGGTGATGGCAAGCGGCACGCCACCCACGGTGACGCTGCTGCCCGGTCCCTGAGCTCCGAACCCGAAGTCGCGCTGGATCGTTTTTTGCGCCGCGGCCCCGCTCG
Source organism: Myxococcales bacterium (assembly GCA_024640845.1). Classification (GTDB taxonomy): domain Bacteria; phylum Myxococcota_A; class Polyangia; order Polyangiales; family Houyiibacteriaceae; genus SG8-38. Next base: position 11,477 of record JAHEEE010000145.1, read on the forward strand.
CGAGTGGTCCCTCGTAGGCCGGGTTCGGCACCTCGACCGAGCTGCCGAGGGAGTGGATCGTGAGGGTTCCGCCCGGGGCGACGAGAGGCCCCGCGCCCGTGCCGTCTACCTGGCGAACCGACGGCGTACCCGCAGGGAGCGCGCAATCCGGCGGGTTGTATCCGGAAGCGAAGGCCGACACTGGGAGCACCGGCGTATCGAGATACGTCGTCGTCCCCGGCATGTATTGGAACGTGTAGCAGAAGTTGCTGTACGCGGGGTTGTACTGGGGGTCGACGATCGACTGACCGGGGTTGGCCGGGTCGGGGATCGGGCCCGGGTCGTTCATGCACGTGGTGAGCATCGCGGGTGAGTAGCCGCTCGGCGAGGGCATGTTCGCCGTGAACGTGGACGGCACGAGCCCGTTGATGCGCCCCCACTGGTCGGAGTAGATCCGCGAGATTTCCGCGCCCCGGTAGTCGCGGATCGAAACCGGCACGAAGGGGGGCGCCCACTTCTCACCGAACTGCGGCGAGAAGATGCTGAACTCCTGCGCCAGGTCGTCGAGAACCATGCCCGCGAAGTGGCCGGCGATCGGCGCTCCGGTGAAGAGGAAAAAGTCGGCGGCGGCTTGTCCCTGGTCGGAGAGGATGACCTCTTTGCGGTCGCAGAGCGGCCTCAAGTCGCCGGCGAACGGCGCCTCGATCATCTCGTCGGGGAAGAGGCTCAGGTACGGAGGCACCTCACGCATCTCGCCGACGCACCGCGGCTGGGCGAGCCCGGGCTCCGGGCCCATCGCCGCCAGTACGGTCGCTAGGTTGGGCATGATCATGACCATCGCGCCGCCGGGCATCATCATCGCCACCGGCGCCATGCCGAAAGCGTCCCCGAAGCCGACGTTGTTGTCTTCTTCCTTCAGAAGATCGTAGCCGGGCGGGGGCACCACCTCGACGACGTACTTGCCGGGCGGGATATCCATGAACGCGTAGCCGCCGTCAAAGACCGCTGGCCGAGCCTGGTTGAAGTTGCGGAGCCCGTCGTAGCATTTGTCTACGGGTCCACCCGTGAGGATCGCATCGCTCGGGTCGGCGCCGGGGCAGCCCGTCGGCAGGCTGTCGTCCCAGCTGTCGGTCGTGGTCTCCTCCACCAGGGCGAGGGCGGTCGTCAACGCGCCATTCGCATCGAAGTGCGCCTGGATCTGGGTCGCGGTCAGCGCAGATTCATAGATCGCCACTTCATCGATGGTGCCGTCAAAGATGTGGCCCCTCGCACCGACGGGGTCCGAGTCGGCGCCGATCGTGATCGGCAAAGCGTTGACGTTCGTCGTGGCCGTTCCGAGCGCAACGCGATCCACCTCGACACCGTCGACGTAGAGGATCGCGTCGGTGCCATCGAACACCCCAACGACGTGGAAGGTGGTCCCGGCGGGCGGCGTGGTCGGGGCTTCCGCGATCACCCAAGCCGTATCCGTGCTGTTCCGGACTTGGAAACGCAGCTTGCCCTGGTTGAGCCACAGCAGCCACGCTCCGGTCACACCGATCTCGTCCTTCACCACGATCCGATGCCCCTCCGTATCGATCGTGTTGGCGTTGACCCACGCCTCCACCGAGAACGCGCTATCCGACAGCGCGGTCACACCGGTGTCGACGAAGTCGGTGGTGGTCGTTCCGTCGAATCCTGCTGCCGTATTGGGGCTATTGCCGAGCAGTCCCGTCGCCGGCAGCGTCACCGTCGACCCATAGGTGCCATCACTGCCCCCGGTCTGATCGAGCGCTGGTCCCACGGTCGTTGATTCGCCCAGACGGTAGTAGTGGTTCGGCCCGTCGGCGAGAACGGTACTCGCGTAGGCGCTCGTCTCCACCTCCCGGTAGAGGCGGACCTTGACGCCCGGTATGCCCGGCTCCCAGGGCTCGCCGACGGCGAGCCGCGGGTCATTCTCGGCGCGGGTCGATGGATAGTAGACGATCCCCGAGATGCCGCCGTTTTCACCCGGTGCGTAGGGGGCCTTGCCCCATTCGAAGATGCTCGTCTGGCCGAGGAAGCCCTGGAAGCCCTCGGTGAGGACGGGGCCGAGCTCGGTGCGCGTCGTCGACATGCCGTCCGCCTGCACCTGCGGGTTGAGGACGTTGCCTGTCGCGCTCACGTCGCCCCCGCCGTCGACGGTCACGGTCAGGCCCGTCGCCTTGAAGCGCGTGAAATCGACCTCCAGCACCTGCCAGTGAAAGAAGGGGAATGTCTGGTCGAAGGGCACGAAGCCTTCGGTGTCGGTCGGGAAGGACTGATTGACCGTGCCGTCGCGCCAACGCAGGTTCACCGCCTGCTCGGCAACGGGCCCCTCGTCGGGATCACGAATGCCGTTCTGGTTCTCGTCCAGGAACACGTTGTGCTCGGTGCGCGCAAACCATTGGAAGACGGGCACGTTGCCGACTGCTCCCCCACCGGGCAGCTCGACTCCGCGGTAGGCGATGATCTGATCGAGGTAGCTGTCCCAGACCACGAGCTGATAGCTGCCGTCGGGTACGTTGCTGATCGTGAAGTTGCCATCGGCGTCTGCCTGGACGGCGGCGATGTTGGGACCGAGGCCACCGGCGGAGTTGAGGCCGACCCAGGCTCGGGTGTGAGCCAGGGCGTCGTACGATTGGCTGTCCCAGAGCGTTTGGTCGGGCGGGCGGGACATGTGAAGGTTGGTGACGCGTCCCGTGACGGTGTTGGCGCCGCCTGGATTGACGAGGTTGTCGGGGTTGACGAAGCCGACGAACACGTGCCAGCCGGCGGGCCCGAACTCTTGGAAGAAGGGGGGCTCGCCCGCCTTCACCCAGGCGTCGATGACCTTGGTTCCTTCGATGGTCGAGGTCTGCGTCCAGGTTTCCGGGCCCGGGGGCGCGACGGCGATCACGCCGTACTTACCGGGGTAGAGGTTCTTGATGAGCGCCTGGCCCACCAGACCTGCCTCCTGGTTCGCCACGGTATTGGGGCAGGTGAGGATGACCCCCATGGGTGGCGGCGCATCCCCAAAGCAGTCGAGCGAGTTCTGCAGCGGATTGCCGAAGGCATCCTGCATCATCGTCCCGCCCGAGATGCCATAGCGTCCGCCGGCATCCTCGAGGGTGATCTGGAAGCCGCCGAGGCCGAGGCCCGCCTCGCCGCCGTCGACGGCGCCGTTGGTCGGGCTGCTGTCCTCGAAGACGTAGACACTGATCTGGGCCGAAGGCAACGGCTGCTTGTTTACGGTGACCGTCACCGCCGTGGCGGCGGGCGGAATCCGGGCGCCGCCTATGGTGTGGCCCGTACCGGTCGCCGCGTCGGCGGGCAGGACCGAGACGTAGTAGTGCTTCGTCGGGTCGAGCGCGAGCTGGGCGAACTCTGTGGCGCCGCTGCCCTGCGCCACGATCGGCATGTAGCTTTTGTGGAAGTTCGTTGCCAGCGTGTCCGTCGGGGGAGGCACGACGCTTGGGTCCGGCTGCCACATCGCGTCCTCTTCGACCACCCAGCGGTAGTCGGTGACGGCGACGTCGAGGGGGTCCTTCACAGTCAGCGCGATGTTGGCGACCGGGTTGATGTTTAGCGTCACCGTCGCGGGATTACTCAGCCCGCTGCCGTCGCTGGCGCGATAGGAGAAGGTCGCGGCGGTGCCGCCCGTGTACTCGAACGAGCCGTCGGCATGCAGCGTGAGTCCCGCGGGGGCGGTTCCCTCGATCACCGCCCTGAGCGTATCGCCGTCCGGGTCCATGTCGTTGCCGAGGACGCCGGGGGCCGCGACTATGATGTCTGGCCCAATCCCGTTGACATAGGGTCCATCGTCGGCCGCTACTGGGAGGTCATTCTCGAAGGAGACGTTGAGGGCGACTTCGACGAGCGTTCCGTCGCCGGCCCTGTAGGTAAAACCATCGCTGCCCGAGAAGTTTTCGTACGGCGTGTAGGTGAATGAGCCGTCGCCGTTCAGTACGAGCATGCCGTTCGACGGTCCGCTCACCAAGGTTGCACCCGAAATCCCGCCGGGGGCGGCGCCGATCAGGGCGGTGTCTTCGATGGCGTCATAAGATGTGAGCACAGGATCCGGGGGCTGCGTCGGAGGCGGAGAACCGGTGCCTACTTTCAGGTACGCCAGCATCCCGCCGTCCGCCTGGTTGTCGCTGCTGAGATCGAGCATCCGGTCGAAGAGCGGGTACGTCGCATCGACGGCGGGCACGGCGACGAGGACGTCGAGGGTCTTGCCCGCGGGCAGGAGCGACGATGCCTGGCGCCGCAGGAGTCCCGGATACGGATTGCCGTCTTCCGCGACCGGTCGCATGTCGAGGCCGACGATGGCCGGTGCGTGAGAGCGCAGCCCCGCGTTGAGGAAGCGCAAGAGGAGGTCTTTGCCCGGCATGCCCGCAGGTATCGCCGGGGGCGGCGACGCCGTGTCGTACGACTCAGCGTTGATCAGGAAGTAGGTCGGATTGTAGTCGACCGTGCAGGGATAGCCGACGTCGCCGACCGCGTATTCGGCCAGGTTGACGCACGCATGGGTCAGCGGCAACGCCATCCCCGCTGCCTCGGCGACCCGCATGTTCTGCCACGGGTCGATCTCGCTGAAGAGCGCCACGGGCTCGGCGTTGTTCGCATCGAAGTGCGCCTGGATCTGTGTTGCGGTCAGCGCAGATTCATAGATCGCCACTTCATCGATGGTGCCGTCAAAGATGTGGCCTTTCGCACCGACGGTGTCCGAGTCGGCGCCGATCGTGATCGGCAAAGCGTTGGTGTTCGTCGTGGCCGTTCCGAGCGCAACGCGATCCACCTCGACACCGTCGACGTAGAGGATCGCGTCGGTGCCATCGAACACCCCAGCGACGTGGAAGGTGGTCCCAGCGGGCGGCGTGGTCGGGGCTTCCGCGATCACCCAAGCCGTATTCGTGCTGTTCCGGACCTGGAAGCGAAGCTTGTCCTGGTTGAACCACAGGATCCACGCCCCGGTCACACCGATCTCGTCTTTGGCCACGATCCGATGTTGTCCATCCGTTGCGGCGGCGTTGACCCAGGCTTCCGCGGAGAACGCGCTAGCCGACGTGGACGTCACGCCGGTATCGACGAAGTCGGTGGCGGTCGTTCCGTCGAATCGAGCAGCGCTGTCGGTGCCGTAGCCCAGCAAGCCCTTCTTCACCGTCGACCCGTAGGTGCCGTTGGTGGCCCCCGACCCCAGATCGACGGCTGGATCCGCGTTTGTTGATTCTCCAAGACGGTAATAGTGGATCGGCCCGTCGGCGAGAACCGTACTGGCGTAACTTGGGGTGCTGGGATGCACGATCAAGGCGCCATAAAGGCCCATCGGCACCTGGATCGACGATTGAGTCCCGCTCTGGTAGAGGTAGGTGCCGGGGCGTAAGGGGCTCCAGGTGTAGTCGGCCGTGAGATCAGGCGCCGTCTCATGGGTGAACGACTGGACGCGCCGCCTCCCCTGACCGTCCGTGCTCCACTCCGGGTCACCACCGCCGGCCTGACCCGGGATCACGATGGAGACCGGCGTATCCAGCGTGTTCTTCAGATGAATCGTCAGCGTGTCGGTGTCCGAGAGATGGATCTGGGGCCCGGGCGCGTCGGTCTCGGACGGGAGATCACAGCTGGTGAAGGTCGCATCCGTGCATAGCGCGAAGCCCCACATGGGGACCGTGCCGCCCTCCCCGGACAGGACCTTGTCGAAGCCCTGCGCCTGAAGGTAGACGTCGTTGGCGGCGGCGACGGCGGGTGAGACGCTCGCGGCGAGGAGGAGGCCAGCGCATGCAAGCACGGCTGTCCTAAAAATGGCCTTCAGTAAGGTCGATCGCATGGCTCTTCTCCTCTGCCTCACTCGACAATCTCGATCTGGGGGGCTTCGATGATCAGCATGGTCATCATCCCGCCGGGGAAAACGTCGTTGTTCACCATCTCGCGCTCGGTGTGCGAGTGCCACATGTACGCAAAGCCTGCGTTTGGATTGAGACCGCCCTCGCCGGGGGGAAGGCCGCCGGCCGCTCCGAGATAGGGGCTGCCGCCGTAGAAGCCGCCGAAGGTCAGGACGCTCTGACCGGGCAGGGTCACGGGGATCGCCCGGTTGTGGTCGCCGCACCACTCGCGGTAGTTATCATCGGTCGCGACACTGTGATATCCGTCCGCGTCGGGGGTGCACGCGCTGCCGTCGCCCGGAGTGTGACCGTACATGTCCCAGCCGAGGTCTTTGCCGGTCCACTCGAAGATCGCGTCGACCGTTCCGCCCGGCGCCGACGGAATGGTGAAGAGCAGCGGGCCAGCGAGCTGATTGGCGTCGGTCGCGCTAACGAGCAGGCGGCCATCACGGGCGAGGACGCGCGCGTGGTTCCCGTGGTGGTGGAAGGGATGCATATGGTGACCCGCGCCCACCACTCGCATCAGCAGCCGCTCGCCAGGGTGCATGCGCGGCATGCAGTTGTAGGGCTGGCTCGGCAGCAGATCGCGGCCGGCCGCGGACATCGTGTCCGGCGCCGCGCGACCGTTGAGGAGCCAGTACTCCGGAACGTACGGCTCGGTGATGACGTCGATCGGTCCGGGTCCCGAGGCCTGTAGCTCCGCCGCCCGGTGGATGTCGATGTCCACCTCGCTCAGGAGGAACAGGTACTCGCGGTCGAAGCAGGTGCCCGAGTGGCCGTAGGCGGAGGCGGTGCACCCGGCGGCGGGCCCCGCCGGCTCGACGATGAGCGCCCCGTAAAGGCCCATCTCGACCTGCAGATCCGGTCGCGTGCCGCTGTGATACTGGTAGGTTCCCGGTTCGCCGGCCGTGAAGGTGTAGGTGACGGACCCGCCGAGCGGGGCTTCCTGGGTCAGGAGGCCCGGCACGCCGTCCGTCGATGTCACTTCGTGACCAGGGAACAGGATCGACACGTTGCCCGCGGCTGCGGGAAGCGCGTTGTGGAGAGTGACCGTGACTGTCGCACCTTCCGTCACGATCAACGTCGGCCCGGGTAGCTGCATCGGGTCGGCGCCGTCGCTGTAGCCCCACGAGTAGATGGACCCGCCGTCCGCGATGGAGATGTAGCCCGCGCTCGCCGTGAGCGAGAACGTTGGGCCGGCCACGCCGTCGATCCCGGCACGTGCGGCTTCAGGAGCCATCAGCAACACCAACGTGGCGGCGAATGAGAACAACCGGACCACCCGGAAATTTCGCTTCTTTGTCTCGAACCTAGTCATTGCCGCTCTCCTAGTTGATCCGGATCTCGGTCATCATTCCGCCGAAGTTTTCGGCGTCGTTTGCCAACTGGTGGAGGTTGGTGGTGTAGAGGAAGTAGGTGCTGCCCGGCGCCAGTCCTGCGGTGTCGAGGATCACGTCCGCGGACTGACCACCGCCGAGCGTCACCGAGTTGGTTTTGTAATAGAGGTTGTTGCCCCAGTCGTCGCGCAGCAGTCGCGCATCCAACGCGACCACCTCCATCGGGATCCCGTTCGTGCCCAGTGTGTTGAACTGGGTGACGTTGAGGTTGGAGATGCGGAGCAGAATGCGGTCGCCCGCGTTCGCCGTGATCAGGCTCGACACCGGTTGCGAGGGTCGGCCATCGGTGGAGAGGACGCCCGCGTTCACGGTGTCCGGGTAGCCACGGCCGTTCAGGAGGAAGTAGCGGTCCTTCATCCCGGCGAAGGGCAGTGGCTGCACGTTGAAACTGGCGTCGTGGAAGTCGGGGTCGAAGGAGCCGATTTGGATCGGCACTTCGACGTCGTACCGCGTGGAACCGTCGCCGTCGTTGTAGGCGTACGCGTCGCTCGGAGCGTGACCTACAGGGCAGACACTGCCAGGGACCGCGGGGTCGTCAGCTATGGTATCGCAGCGGTTCTGCCTCGGCCGCACGTACAGGTTGCCGAGCATCCCCATTTGCATGTGCTCGGTGGCCTCGACGTGGCAGTGGTACATGTACGTACCGGCGTCCTTGGCGTTGTAGTAGTAGGTGAAACTGGCCCCCATGTTGATCGAAACCGAGGCGTCGGGGACACCGTCGAAGATCGACGCCGCCTGCGGGAAGCCGTGCCAGTGGATGGTGTGGGGGTCGAACAGATCGGGCCGAAACGCCATCCCGACATTGGTGTTGGTCAGAAAGAGCTCGTCGTCTTCGTCGACCACAATCGTCGGAGCCGGACTGTTCGCCGCGAGCATTCCCTGCTCCATGACCCATCCGGGATACTGTTCGGGCGGGACGGGGGCGTCGTCAGGGAGCGCGATCCGGGCAAAGCTGAAGATGTACTGCTGCTTCTGCGCATCATCGGCCATCGTCACCAGACCGTCGCCTGACGCGACGTGGTCGCACTTGATCCCCGCTTCTCGCGTCGTGTCGTCGCCGTCGGTGTTCGGGTGCAGGACCGTCTCGGTCGGGCATTGGACGTAGATGTTGCTTTCCTGAGCGCTTGCGGTGGCGGCCACGCACAGCACGGAGATCACGATGAGCGCCGGCCGGCGCGTGTTTCTCAAGACCATGTCACTCGCTCCTTCCCGAAGGAGAGACAGTGCCTGGTTGGCCAGTCTCGCGTCCCGGCAGGGGTTAAGGAAATCGCGTCAGATCTTGTGATCTTGTGTACAGGCGGATGCGAAGCTGTGAGCTACCTCACGAGTCGCGGCGGCCCATCGCCCCTAGGTGATCCCCCGGCAGCAGGCGCTCTACAAGGCTGCATCATGAAGCGTCGGTGCGATCTCTTCCCACCGGGGCGGACGTCCTGTGGGGTTCTCATGCCAATAGCGGTGCACGATCTTCTTACACTCGTATGGTGTGATTCCCGTGCATTTCTTGAAGGCTCGTTCGAAGGTCCTGAGATCTTTGAAGCCGACGGCTAACGCCAAGTCGACGATACCATGATCGTGGTTGCTCAGCAGGAGCAGCGCGCGATTGATCCGCTCGCGTGAGAGCCAGTCATGGAAAGAGATACCTACTTTCTCCCGGAACAACCTGCAGAAGTACGTCTTCTCGAGCGCGACGAGCTTGGCCGCGTCAGCCAGACTGAACGGTTCGTCGAAGTGTTCGTCGACGTGCCGCTTGATCTTCGCCAAACGCGGGCAGAAGACGAACATGTGCTCGTTGATTGGAGAATCCAGAAGTAGCTGCGCTGCAGACAAAACGGACGACCACCATGTCCTGAGCCATCCTCTTGGGGGTGGGCCCACCAGGCGTGGAGAAGCTCACCCGACTTCAAATAGCTGACGCGAAGGTCTTTTTTTTCTTGTTTGGTGTCAATACGTAATTGATTACGTTATTGTCGACTCGGAGCGATTTTAACTATCTGAATTTCCTTATGACTTCGCGTGTCTTAGGCTTTTTACACGTCTTCGGGGGTGCGCAGCCCAGCTACCTAAGTTAAGCCTAATGTGCTATTTTCTAAGAGTTCGAGTTTCTCTTATCTGGCGAGTGGCGATGCGACTTATGTGGATCGGGGTCCTAGGCGCAGTGGTGCTGGCCGCGGCCTGCACGGGCAGCACACAGGACCACGCAAGATTGGAGGTTCGCAGCAGTGATTGCGTCGTGTGTCATGCGGATGACGTACAGCACGCGCTCAACCCTCCGCACGAAGGCTTTCCCGACACCTGCGGCAGTTGCCACGGCAACGAGGCTTGGAGCCCGGCGGCGTTCCAGCACAACTGGCCTCTCAACGGTGCGCACGCGATGCTCGAATGCGCCGCCTGCCATCTTGGGGACCCACCCGTCTATGCGGGAACGCCTACGTTGTGCGTCGGCTGCCACCAGGACGACTACGACAGCAGCCCCTTTCCGGGGCACGCCGAGTTTCCAACCACCTGTGAGAACTGCCACACCACGACGGCATGGAGCCCAGCCACGGGAGGCACCCATCCCGAGAATGCGTTTCCGATCCAAAGTGGGCCGCACTCACGATACCGGGACGACTGCGTCTCGTGTCACAATCCCGAGCTTGGCTCGCCCGTGGACGGTGAGAATGCTGATTGCGTCGGTTGTCATGATGGACAGCACACACGCGCACAGATGGATCCCAAACACATCGAGGTTGGTGGTTATCCGAGCGGTGCAGCCCCTCCGAACTTCTGCTTGGATTGCCACGCGGACGGCATCAACCGCGACGACTAAGCTTCGCCATACTTGGTGACGATCTCGATGCCGACATTCTGAAGCAAGTCGGTCGGAGCCGTACCACCGACTTGGACCACCACAGCGTCGTTGTCGATGGAGATCGGCTCTCGCGACGCGTTCCGAAGCGAGACTCGATCCTGGAAGATCTCCTCGATCTCGGTTCCCAAAAGCGCCGTCAGCCGGCCGCCCTCGATCTCGGCTTCGATGCGCTTGCGATTCGGTTGACGGCACCTTGCAAAGGTGTTTTTCCGGTAGCTGATGGTCACCGACGCGCATTTTCCCCCATCGATCAATGCGAACGCGGATTCTACCGCCGCATTGCCACCGCCGACCACCAAAACGTGCTGGCCTTGGAATGCCTCCGGCTCGATCACTCGGTAGACCACTTTAGACTGCTCCTCGCCGGGCACGTCGAGCTTGCGCGGAGAGCCACGGCGGCCGAGCGCCAACAAAACGTTTGCGGTCTTGAAGACGCCTCCGCTGGATGACACCAGCCAGCTATCATCTGGTCCGCGCTCGATGTGCTGCACGAGCTCTCCGACCGCGACCTGCAGCCCGGTCTTGTCTCGAATGTCCTCCCAGAGCGTCACCAGTTGCTCTTTGCTCATCTTTCTCTTGGATACGCGGCCGTACATCGGGAAGTCGAGCGCTCCGGTCATCACGACCTTCGCGCGCGGATAGTGCGTGATCGTGCCGCCAAAGGCTTCACGCTCGAGCAGCAGCACACGCAGCCCCGCCTCCATCAAGCGAAGTGTCGCGCTGGTTCCGGCGGGGCCGGCGCCGACCACGACCGCATCCAGGGACTCGCCTGCGCCCCTGCGATCGCCAGCGACGATGTGGTCCGCGGCTTGCCGGCCCTGGGAGACCGCATTGCGAATGAGTCCCATGCCGCCAAGCTCGCCGACGATGTAGATGCCTGGCTGGTTCGTTTGAAAGTCGGGATCGACTTCGGGCAGCTCGAGACCGCGCTTGGCCGTCCCGAAGACGAGGGAGATGGCCTGGACCGGACAGGCCGATGCACAGGCGCCATGTCCGATACAACCGAGCGGGTTGGTCAGCACGCCTCTGCCGTTGACCACGGTGAGCACGCTCTTCTCCGGGCAAGCGTAGACGCACGCCCCTGAGCCAATGCAGCGGAGTGGGTCGATTAGCGGATGAATGCTGGCCGGGACGATGTCGCCCATCGCGCTGAGCGCCTCAAGATCTCGCCGGCCGGTCTCAGTGCGGAGCTGCTCTCGCTTTTGCAGGAAAAGGCTCAGAATCCACGCAAACGCGACCAAAAAGCCCAGTGCAATCCAGGTGCTGCTCATGAGAAGTTGGCCCTTTTGTGTCAATCCCACCCATTTTGGTATGCTGCAAGCGTAACATGCAGGGCGGGTGGGGACCCGCTTGCTGTGGGGTAGCGTGGGGACAGAGGCGAAGAGCGGTCGTAAGCGCCGCGCGGATCGGAGCGCCGTCTTGCTGGTGCTGCTGGGGCTTTGCGTCCTCGGCTACATGCTCTGGGATCTCGGCGAGGACTTCTACCTCTCCGACCTTCAGTCGAGGGTCGAGCATGGCGACTACGAAGCACTCCGACCGGGAGGTCTCGTCGGACATGGATACGGCATCGTCGGGACGATCCTGATCCTCGCCAATCTGCTCTATCTCGCGCGACGCCGCTTCGCTCGGTGGTCGCTCGGCTCGATGGCGACTTGGCTCAACCTGCACGTCTTCACGGGTCTCGTCGGCTCGCTCCTGATCCTCTTCCATTCCGCCTTTCAGTTTCGGACACCCATCGCGGTGGTTACCGCGATTAGTCTCGGCGTCGTCGTGGCCACCGGGATCGCAGGCCGGTATCTCTATGCGCTCACGCCGCGTCCTGACCGCCAGGCGCTCGAACAGGCCCTGGCGTCGTTGGACGAGCTAGCACCCGGATGCAGTGCCCGCGTGTATCACGCACTGGCGATTCACAAGGTCACCCAGGTCGACACGCACCGCTGGTTGCTCGCCAAGCTCGCGGCGATCCCCAAGTGGGCGCGCGACGCACGCTCGCGCGGTTTCATCGTCAGCTACGTCATCGAGGATGCTCCCGTTGCGGACATCCTCCAACGCAAGGAGCGAAGACGCTTTCGGAAGGCAAAGCGGGTGGTCCGCAAGTACGCAACGCGTGAGGTAGTCGCCACCATGGCCTCGTCGCTGCTTCAGTCCTGGCGCGGGCTTCATAGGTTTCTTGCCTTGATTCTCATTCTGTTGGTCCCCGTCCACATCGCGGTGGCTTGGATCTACGGCTATCGCTGGATCTTCTCGCAATGAGCGGACGCGCCACCGCCTCGATCATCATCGGCGTCGCGATGCTCGCCGCGGTGGCTGCCGGGGCCTTCGTCCCGAGGAGAACGGGCGCCCAGTTTTTATCGCCAGGGAAGCTCAGCAGCGCGCATGCGGAGATCGATGGCGACGCCAACTGTAGCGAGTGCCACTCGACCGGGAGACGACTCGATACCGACTCCTGTCTCGGATGTCACGACGATCTTCGTGCTCGCATCCGGCAAGGACAAGGGCTCCATAGTCGCCCAGACTATCAGCAGAAGGACTGTGGCGGTTGTCACGTCGAGCACCTCGGGAGAAACGCCAAGCTCGTTCGGTGGCCTGGGGGGAGCGAAGCGCGGTTCGACCACCGAATGTCCGGCTGGCCGCTCCGAGGCGCGCACGCATCGGTTCGCTGCGCGGAGTGTCACGACGTGCCCAATCGTCGAGGAAACGCGACATATTTGGGGCTGAGTCGCGATTGCGTCTCTTGTCATGAAGATCCTCACGAGGGCACGTTTGCCGGCGCAGAGTGCACATCGTGTCACAACGAAACCGACTGGGCTCAGGTCGACAACGTCCGAGCCAACCATCCCGGTCTGAGCCTCGCCGCCGGGCACGCGAAAACCAAGTGCGAGGACTGCCACGACCAGGGCAACGTCGCGCCCCCGAGCATGGGATCTTCCTGTGTCTCCTGTCACGCGCAGGTGCATGATGCTGCGTTTGGCGATCGCTGCGAAAACTGCCACGCCGGCATTCGTTGGTTGGGTCTTCCGCGCAAGATCGGGTTGCAGGCGCACCCGAAAACAGGGTTCCCGCTCGAGGGGCTGCATCGAGACGCTCCGTGTAAGGGCTGTCATTCGCCCAAACTCTCGCCGGAGCGTCGCTACCGGCAGCTCGAGTTCGATCAATGCAGCGACTGCCATCGCGACGCCCACCGCGGGACCCTAGGGAAAGTGGATTGTGCAACCTGTCACGACGAGCACGGGTTCTGGCCAACATTGTTTAGCATCGAGCAGCACGGCCGCACGCGATTCCCCTTGGAGGGGAAGCATCAGGCGGCGCCCTGCACGAGTTGTCATCAGGGCAAACGGCCCCGCGTCAACCTCGAGCTCGCTGCCAAGGCCTGCGTCGATTGCCATGACAATCCCCACGGAGCGCAGTTCGCCGATGAGATGCGTTCCGGTGGGTGCGCGACTTGCCATTCGGAACGGGGTTGGGAGTCGCCCCGCATCGACCACAGCACATGGCCGCTCACCGGGGCCCATTCCGAGGCCGCGTGTGACAGCTGTCACACCCCTTCCAAGCAGGATCGACTGAGCGGTCGCGGAGCGACGTATGCGGGGGCGCCGCGCGAGTGTTCGGGTTGCCATCGCGACGTTCACGCGGGGCAGTTCCGGCTCACTTCGCCGGAACGAGAATGCGACGCCTGTCACATCACCCAGGCGTTCGAGATCGATGCCTTCGACCATGCGGAGCTCGCGTCGTACCCGCTCGAAGGCGAGCACGCCGACCTCGAGTGCGTTGCCTGTCACAAGAAGGAGCGTCTGCGGAGCGGCGCGCGCCCGGTGCGATATCGGCTTGGATACAGCGAGTGCGCCGATTGTCACGCGAACCCGCACGCCCGGAGAAAGGGAGCACGATGAGGCGTCTCACAGGCATCCTGCTCTGCGTGACCACTCTCGCGGTGGTCACGGCGATGGCGGTCGCCAAGGAGCCCGGCGAGAAGATCGATCGCTCGAGCGCATCCCGTCACAACTCGATCACATTGGGCATGGATTGCGGAAACTGCCACACCCCAGATGGCTGGCACATGGCCGGAGGGAAGTCCGGGGAGCGCTTCGACCATTCTAGAACCGGGTTTCCTCTCTCGGGTCGACACGCATCTGCTGCGTGCAACCAATGTCACAGCGGTGAGCGGCGTGTCACTCGCGAATGCGAGAGTTGTCATGAGGACCCGCACCAGTCGCGTTTGAACCGCCGATGCTCGAGCTGTCACTCGTCGCGCCGATGGAACGACATGGGGCCGTTCGAGCTCCATCGGCGGACCCGGTTCCCGCTCACCGGGATGCATGCGCTCGCCGACTGCACCGAGTGTCACATACGCAACAACGAAAGGCAGTGGACTACGATCCAGAGCGACTGCTTTTCCTGCCATGCGTCCGACTATCTCGATCCGAATGTTCACCCGAGCCACCGCGGGACGGCTACGTCGCCGCCGTTTCCGCAGGACTGTTCGCAGTGCCATGTCGCAAGCGCATGGAGTCCCGCGTTCATCGATCCCACCAATCTCGCCTCGCCGGCTGCCGCAGCAGTCAGCGCGAAGCTCGGCGGGATGCTCATCCCGGCCGACCACGACAGGTCCTTCCCGATTTCGCGCGGTCCGCATCGCGGCGCTCCTTGCAATGGCTGCCACACCTCTTCTCGCGCGCCGAGACTCGTTCTGTGCACCGGATGCCACGCCCACAACCCCATCAAGCTCCAGACTCAGCACGGACGCCGGGTGTCTAGCAGTGGGGCCGCTTGCCTCGGATGTCACCCAGGAGGGATCGCACGATGACGCGATGGCTCCTGCTCGGATGGGCGGTCTTGGCTCTGCTGGTGTTCTCGCAGGGCGCTCGGGCCGCATCGCGGCAGAGCGTCACTGTGAAGGTCGTCGACGTCGCGGGTGGGCGAGCGTATCTACGACCCGGTGAGTCCGCCGGTATTGGCGTTGGTTCCGTCGTAACCGTTCGGGGTCGTCGGTACCGCGTTGCCGGCGCGACCGAACAACACATCGTCGTCGAGATGAAGGAACGCGAGCTCCGAATAGGGATGACCGGAGTGGCTACCGCGAAGCGCCCCGAGGCGGCACCAGCCGAGCTTCCGACTCCCGAGCCACTGAGCGCCTACGAGGACCAGTGGCCGGACGCCGTCCCCCCCGCAAACGGGCAGACCCCTGAGTACGTTCCGTTGGGAAACTGGTCCGACCGCCAAAGAGTGGACCTCGCGCTTTCGACGAACGTTGGCGGCGTCATCGGGCTCAAAGAAAGCGAGTCGTCATTCGGGCGGGCTTCATTGCGCACCCGCCTTCATGCCGAGCCGTTCGAACAGCCCGTCTTCTTCGACGTCGATTTCGCCCTGCAGTCCTGGTTCGGAGGGGGCATCAGCAACCGTCCGGGCGGCTCGTCGCGACCGCTCGTGCTGGTTCGCGACCTCCAGTTTGGGTACGGCACGGCGCAAAGCGCACAGGTAGGTTTGGGGCGCATGCCGTTCGTCGCGGTCGGCGTCGGCCAGCTCGACGGGGCGCGCGTGCGGTCCCCATCGTGGGCGGGATTCTCCATCGGCGCTTTCGGCGGCACCTTGCCTAATCCCTTGGACAACCTGCCGAGTCTCGAGGCTACCCGTTTTGGCGGAGAGCTCGTCTATCAGAATCTGGCTCTCGACGCTCAGCCCTTCGTCGCGCTTTCTGCCCATGGCTCAGTCTTCATGGGCAACATCGACGAGCGCCGCGTCAACGCCGAGTTCAGCGTGTTCCCTGGCAACGGTAGTCTGGCCGGTCATTTCGAGCTCTCGGTTCACGACGAGAACAACATATGGCAAGCGCCAAGGGTTCAAGTCAGCGCCGCTGGTCTGGACGCCTCCGTTCGTATTGGGCTCTTTCAGATCTCGGGCCGCTTCGACATGCGCTACCCGGAGCGCTCCTTGTGGCTGACGAACTACCTGCCGCTAGGCTACCTGTGCAACACGGTTCCGGATCCGACATCGAGCAATGGCGACCAGCTGGTCTGCCAGAACAGTAGCGACGCCCGATACTTCGGCGGATTGGACATGAGCTTCTCGTTCTCGCGGCTCGTCCTGCATGCAGGAGGCAATCTCGTCCACAGCGAGACCGAGGATGAGTTCGAGCAGCTCGCCGGCTATCTCCAGGCGCGAATTCTGCGCATTGCCGAGATCGCCTGGATGGACTTGTCGGTCGCGGCATACGCACGCTCGTTCGTGTCCGACTACGCCGCCCGCCTCGCGGCGGGCGTCAACATCGGCCAGGCGGGCGAGATCTCCGCATACTATCGGGTGTCTCTGAACCAATACAACGCCTCACCCGACAACTTCCTACAGCAGTCGGCCGGTGGGATTTTCTATTGGTCGATCCTGGACGACCTCGATCTTGGTCTTCGTGTCGACGGCATGTTCGGCGAAGACGTGAGCGTCCTCGTGCTCGGCTCAAATCTGACTTGGCGGCCGTCCTGGTGACGTGAGATAAAGGCTTTTCGCCAAAGGAGGAGCTGTGGCGAAGACGATTGCAATCCTTACGAGCGGCGGCGATGCGCCGGGCATGAACGCTGCCGTTCGAGCGGCGACGATGGTCGCGTTGGCAAAGGGCCATCGCATGCTCGGTATACGCCACGGCTATCGCGGTCTTCTCGACGAGAAGATCGCCCCGCTCGAGGCGAACCGTGTCAATAGGATCTTGCGTGAGGGAGGAACGATTCTCCACTCGTCGCGCTGCAAGCGGTTCCACCACGTCGAGCATCGCGAGCGCGCGCGCGCGGCGCTCACCAAGCACGGCGTCGATGGCCTGGTCGCCATCGGAGGCAACGGCACGCTCACGGGGCTGACGCTTCTGAGCGATCCGGCCGAAGCCGGCGACTGGCCCGTCCAGTGCATCGGAATCCCCGCCTCGATCGACAACGACATCGCTCTCACGGGCTTGGCGATTGGGGTCGACACCGCGATGAATACGATCGTCGAGGCCTGCGATCGCATTGCAGACACGGCCACCGCCCACGGGCGCACCTTCATCATCGAGGTGATGGGACGCGACTGCGGCTACCTCTCGATGACTGCCGCGATTGCATCGGGAGCCAACATGGTGTTGTTTCCGGAGGCTGCGCGCACTGAGGAAGAGCTCGTGGCGTCCATGGTGAAGACGATTCTGAGCGTGCGGGAGCATCATCCCGAGGACCAAAGAGTCGTCGCGATCAAGGCCGAAGGCGTTCCAACTCCTACGGAACGTCTCAAAGAGTTGGTCGATGCGAAGCTCGCCGAGGTCACTGGCGAGGAAGCGCCGCACGAGGACGACGACATCGAAACACGCGTGACGGTGCTCGGGCACGTGGTGCGCGGGGGAAGACCAAGCGCGTTCGACCGCCTGTTGGGCAGTCGCTTGGGAAACGTGGCGGTGCGCGCCGTTTTGGCAGGGGAGCACCGAAAGATGGTGTCGTGGCTGCCCCCGATGGATCTCCCCGAAGGCGTGGGCACTCGCTCGCCCGCGGATCCGTACTGTTACCTCGTCGATCTGCCCGCGGTTCTCGCTGCGACGAAGGCGCTTCTCGAAGGGCAAAGCCCGCTGGCGCGCTGGCGGGCGACGGCGTTCGACGACCTCGAGGACGTGTTTCTGTTATAAAGAAGAGGTGATTCGGCTGTCTTGGGTGGGGTTGGCCTTCGTCGCGGAGGCGCTTGCGTTGCTCGTCTCACCCGGGGCGTTCGCTCAAGAGGAGCCCGCCGTCCAGATCATCACCGAGCCGCCCAAACCAAAGCTCGGCCAGCTGCGTGTCGCCGGCGGCATCGGGTTTGGCTTTGGTTCCAACACGCTCTCGTTCGGGGTGTCGCCGCAGCTTTCTTACATCTTCAAGAAGATCGTCGAGCCCGGTGTCGCGATTCGCTATGAGTACACCAAGGACCGCCTCGTCGTTCCGGAGGCCACCTGGAATACGTTCGGCAGCTCGCTTTTCGTCAGGCTCTACCCGATCCAATCGCTCTTCGTCCTCGTCGAGGGCGAGCTGATCAACACGGGCTTCAAGCAAGGTGGTTTCAATTCCGGCCGTGCGAACTATGGCAACCTGCTTCTCGGCGGCGGGTACCTCATGGGGGTTGGCCGGGGCGCATTCGTCATCGTCGCACTCAAGGTGAACGTCTTCCGCAACCCGTTCTACCCGAGCAACATCCCGATCATCGGCTTCGGCGCGGGCTTCGGCTTCTAGGGGGCGCCGTCGAACAGATCTTGAAAGCCGCTTGGTTCGTGGCGGCCGAAGACGATTGTCTCGAGAATGCCGATGCCGGTCTTATCGCCCATCCTCGCGCGAACGACGTTGTGCACGTGAATGCTGCAGTATTCGTCCGGCTCGACCTCGTCGAGCTTCCAGCTCTCATAGCCGATCTCGAGCTCGTCCCGCCAGACGGCGTGACCCCACTCTGGGTGCTGGTATCCGATGCCCATCATTTGGAAACGAAAGATTGGCTCGAGCTCGATCTCGAGCTTGGTGCCGTCCCGCTTTACGAACACGAGTGTGGCGCCCTTCGGCCAGCGGGTCCCGCTCTTCCAGCGGATCACGTTCGTCGCCGACGCCATCTTCTCTTCGTCTACTTGGACGATCTCTTTTGGCAAGTCTTGTTCGTCGGGATAGGTCTTGACGATCGACGCCGCGATCTCCTCTGCATAGCCATCGGGCAGCTCACGCGTCAGGAAGTGCGTGCAAAACCCATCGAAGTGAATCGGCGACCAAATCCAATAGACCGCCGGATCGCTCGTGAGCTTACTAGGCGCTCCTTCTTCGTACTCCCCCACGGGGCGCATGCCCCAGGACTTGTCGCGATTGCCGATGACCTCGCCCCGCTTCACCTCGAAGCGACGCCCTTTGATGGAAAAGTAGCCCTCCCAGGTGCCGTACTGCGTGAAGCGCTGCGCGTCCATGATGAGCCGACTGCCGTCCCACATGTGGTTCTTCGGCTCTTGCACCGGCGGCGCCTTCGCGTGGAACGTCAGGTCGCATTCGATCTCGGTGTCGTTGGGGTCGATTGCCACGCGAATGCGGCGCATCGGCTCCAGCACCTCGACTCGCATCGGTCCCGCGCTCGAATCCAGGGGGTTGTCGGCGATGCGTCGCGATGCGTGGAAGGAATGCTGAACGCCATCGACTGCGACGCTGAAGTGCGCGTCTTGCACGAAGCGGTTCGGATACCGACCGAAGCCAGCCTCGAACAGGAAGGTGCCGGACCTGTCGAAGCCGTTGAACCAGTACCGGTCGTACGCGTTCCGGTTGACGATCCCCATCTGGTTGATGGGAAGGGCGGCCTGATGGATCAAGTAGTCATCGAAGTCGGTGATCATGCTCATTCTCCCGGGTCGGGGTAGGTGATACCGCAGGCCGCGAAGACCTCTTCGTTGTCGGCGCCGCGCTCCGCCGCTGGCTTGGGGTCGGCAGCCTTGGTTCGCGAGAAGCGTGGGGCGGCAACCGCATGTTTGATGCCGCCGATGTCGACGAACGAGCCCCGTGCCTTGTGGTGCTCGTGCTCGAAGACTTCGGCAGCGGCGAGGACAGGCGCGTAGCAGACATCACTGCCGTCGAAGACCTCGTCCCATTCGTCCCGAGTCTTGCTGAGGAAAATTTCCGTCAGCGTCGGTCGGAGCTCGTTCCATTTCGCTGGGTTCAGATGATCCATCGGCGCGGGTGCCTTACCGACGAGATCGAGCTTTTCGAGGAGCTCCTTGTAGAACTGCGGCTCGAGCGAGCCGATCGAGATGTACTTGCCGTCTTTGGTTTCGTAAACGTCATAGAACGCCGCGCCGCTGTCGAGCAGGTTCTCCCCGCGCTTGTCGGACCAAAATCCCTGTTGCATCCCCGCGTAGATGCTTGCCATGAGCGCCGCCACACCATCGACCATGGCGGCGTCCACCACCTGCCCTTTCCCCGACTTCTGCGCCTCGAGCAGCGCGGTGACGACCCCAAACGCGAGAAGCAGGCCGCCGCCACCGAAGTCGCCGACGAGGTTGAGCGGGACTGTCGGGCGCTGCCCTTTGTGGCCGATCGCATGAAGCGCGCCTGCAAGCGAGATGTAGTTGATGTCGTGGCCCGCGCGCTTCGCCCATGGGCCGTCCTGGCCCCAGCCGGTCATGCGTCCGAAAACGAGCTTCGGGTTCGCCTCGAGGCAAACGTCGGGCCCGATGCCGAGGCGCTCCATCACGCCGGGGCGGAAGCCTTCGATGAGCGCGTCGGCAAATTCGAGCATCTTGAGGAGTGCGGCCTTGCCGTCCGGCTTCTTCAGATCGAGCGTGACGCTTTTCTTGCCGCGGCTCATCACGTCGAAGCTTGCCTGCAGGAACGAAGGCTCCGGTCGTCCGACGCGAATGACTTCCGCGCCGAGGTCGGCAAGCAGCATCCCGCCGAAGGGGCAGGGGCCGATGCCCTCGATTTCGATGATTCTAAACCCGTCGAGTGGTCCCATGGTCTACAGCTCCGATAGCGCGCGGCGCAACGTGATCGACGCGAGGTTTTCGTAGTCGAACTCGTTTTCTTCGTCGATGATTTCAATCTTTTTCATGTACTGCCCGACGCGCGCCATGTTCATCGAGAACCGAGTGAGCGCCAGGATAGTATAGTAGTCGAAGTGGGTGGCCTTGCGCCCCGTGGACTCTTCCCAGCGCGCAATCGTTTCTTCCTTGCTCGGAACGCCGGCGAGCCGTTCGAGCTCGAGGCCCTCCGAGAAGCAACGGTCTGACGCAAGCCACCACGCGAGGTCCTGCACGGGATCGCCGAGGCGCGCCATCTCCCAGTCGAGGACCGCGACGCACTCGACACCGTCGAAGATCTGGTTTGCGAGACGCGAGTCACCCCAGCAGAGCGCCACCGGCTGGTCCGGAGGCTTGTTGCCCTCCAAGTACTCGAGCGCTTTGCTGATGTCAGGATGTCGGGACGCTTCCATTCCCCAACGAAAATACTCCTGCCAGTAGTCGAGCTGTTGATCGAGCGGATTGTCGCCTCGCTTCGGCTCCGCGAGAAAGTCAAAGCCGAGGGCCTTCCAATCGAGCCGGTGGACTTTGCACATCGCTTCGAGCCCGTTCCACCAAATCGCCTCGCGCTCGGCCTCGGTGGTCTCTTCGGCTAGCCATCCTTCGTCGTGCATCGGCGGGTTGTCGGTCGGGATCCGGCCCTCGACGCGCGTCATCACGTAGAACGGTACTCCGAGCACTGATTTGTCGGCTTCGAGCCACCGTACGGTCGGAACCGGGACGTCGGTGTGCTCGAGGAGCTGCAACGCCTTCGCCTGAGCCGCCACATCGTAGTACGGAAACATCACGTACTCTTCGGGCTCGAGCCTTGCGACCAGCCCCTCGCGGTGTTCAGCGCCGCCCTTCGGGTAAACGAGGTCGAAGAGCAGGGTGTCACTCGAGAAACCCGTGCTCAGAGGCGCGTCGAGATCTTCGATGCTGATCTCTTCAGCCGGCACGGAAAGCTTGGGCGCGAGCCACGCTCTGAGTTGCGCGGCGGTCTGATCGAGATCCCTCTCTTCGTCTGCAAACGCCATTCACTTGCCTCGTCACGGCGCGCGCGCCGCGGCTTTGCCATTTAGCCTATTCTTGCTCGCGGGGCGACCAATCGTTGACCACTCGAAAGAGGCGCCCGGGTGGGAGCGCGAGGCGCAAGAGCCGAAACATTTTGCTCACGCCGATCCACACCTGTTCCTGCCCGCTCTCGATGCCCCGTACCATGCGACGCGCGCACTCGTCGGGGCTCATCTTCTTCCAATTCTTCTCGGCGAGCATCTCCGTATCGACCACCGGCGGAAACACTTCGATCACGCGTATCTGACCTTGCACATGATAGCGGAGGCATTCCGCGTACGCGTGCAAGCCCGCTTTGCTGGTACTGTAGATCGGCGTGTTCGCCAGCGGACCGAGACCGGCGGGCGAGCCGACGATGACGATCACCGGGTCGGGCGCTTCACGCAGCCCGTCGAGCATGCGCTGCGTGAGCTCGATCGGTCCCCACAGGTTTGCGTCGATCATCTTCTTGGCAACGCCGAGGTCGAGGTCGTTCGAGAGGGACTCGAATCCGAGGATCGCCGCGTTGCTGATCAGCGTGTCGACGCGATGCCCATCCCGGGCGATGGCGTCGAGCATGTCTTGTAAGTCTTGCGAGCTCGTTAGATCGCACCGGTACGGATGGATGAGGCTCGACACAGCCGCGGTGTCTTCCAGCAGCGGCAGTCGCCGCCCGCAAATGAGGACAGTGTTGCCCTTGCTGGCAAGCTGCCGCGCCAACGCCCGACCGATACCCGTGCCGCCACCCGTCAGAAGGACTGTCCGCTCGATGAGATCCATGGACGCGAAGTCTGTGTCACCTTGAGAAAACCGCCACCGCCAACTCATCGCGGGAGCAGGGTCGAGCCGATCAGGTAGAACGCAAGTAAAGCAAGCACGAGCTGGAACCAGAATACGAAGCGCTCTTTGGAGACCCGGCTTAATAAGTGTTTACCAAAGTACGTACCGCCGATGACCGCCGCGACGAGGGCTGCGAGCATCCCGATGTACGGACTGTAGTCGAAGCTCAGCGCGAGGAAGGCGGGGATCTTCAGCAGGTGCAACCAGGTTTGGCAGACCGCCTTGGTAGCGATGACCTCCTCGTTGTCGAAGTCGTCGCGAAGAAAGAACGGCGCGAGAAAGGGTCCCGTGGCCCCGACGAAGATTGTGAGCAGACCCGCTGCGAGACCGAGCACCCCATATGACCAGACCGGCGGGTTCCGAAGCTTTGGCTTGTACTTCCGCCACACGAGGAAGGCCAAAATGAACGCGCCGATCCACGCCCTGAACCAAGTGAGCTCGAGGTCCGCCCAGATGTTCGCCGCGATCGCAATGCCGACGGCAGCCGGGATCATGAACGCAAAGAAGATCGACCAGCGGACGTGCTTGCGAAACGCCCAGGTTCGCGTCCAGTTCGAGGCAAGTTGCACGATGCCGTGCAGCGGCACGACGACAGGAGCCGGGAGGAGGGCGGTCATCACGCCGAGCAGGGTGACGCCGCCTGCCATGCCAAGAATCCCCGAGATCGTGGCGGTCACGAAGCAAGCGACGACCAACACGATGACGGTGACCATCTCGAACATGGGCGGAGGCTAGCACTCGTTTGGGCTTGTGCTTCGGTTCGGTCGTCGGTATTCACGACAGTGATGCCGGAGCGATCTCTCACTTTCCACTTCGACTACATCTCGCCGTACAGTTATCTCGCGTGGCACCGCCTGAAGACTTTCGCCCCCGAGCACGAGCTCATCGTGCAGCCGAAGCCAACGGTCTTTGCCGGGTTCCTCAACGAGTATGGGCACAAGGGCCCCGGCGAGATCGAGCCCAAGCGCGTCTATATGTACAAGGACTGCGTGCGCGGGGCGGCCTTGCTCGGGATCCCATTCGAGCCTCCGGCAACGCATCCGTTCAACCCGCTGCCTTCGTTGCGCGCGACGCTGCTCGACATGTCCGACGACACCCGGAACGCGCTGATCACTCGGTTGTACGCGGCAACCTGGGCGGAGAGTCGCGACGTCGCATCACCGGAAATCGTCGCGGAGCTTTGCGCCGAGGTTGGCGTCTTGGATGCGCTCGACCGCATCCAAGACCCCCGGATCAAGAAGCGCCTCCTAGACCTGGGCCGCGAGGCCATCGCGCAGGGCGTGTTCGGCGTTCCCACGATGATCGTCGACGGCGAGCTCTTTTGGGGCACCGATAGCTTCCCGCATCTCGAGCGATACCTCGCCGGCGAAGATCCTGTACGACCGGAAGACGCGCAACGCTGGGCTGAGGTGCAAGTGTCCGCGAAGCGCTAGCTACTGATTGTTCCAGGCAACCATGCCGCCGCGCATCGAAGCGATGCGCTTGAAGCCGAGCTTCTCCAGCTCGAGCGCAACTCGGCCGGAGCGCCGCCCGGAGCGGCAGATCGTGATGACTGGGATCTCCTTGTCCCAGGCCTTCGAGGCTTCATCCACGGTGCCCATCGGAACGACGTCCACCCCGTCGATCTTCCCGTCGGACTCGGCTTCGTCGATCTCCCGCACGTCCACCATTCGGACGGCCCCCTTGTTCTCGGCCACCCAAGCGACAGAGACTTCCGGGATGCCCTCGGGGCTCCGCTCGATCGCGGCCCAACCGCGCTCAGGGAGCGGATCGCCGGACATCGAGCTCGGCGGCACTACGCCCGCGTGGAGATTGGCGGGCACCGCGATGCTGAGCTTCTTTGGTGCCGGCAGATGCAGATTGTCCATGATGCTAGCGAACTCTTCCTCGGTCTTTCCGTCACCGACCCGAGGGTTGTGCCGCTTCTCCTCGCCAACGGTCGATGACGTCATCCCACGGTAGTCGTGCGCGGGACAGATGATCGTGTCGTCGGGGAGAGTGAAGATCTTGTCATGGATGGAGCGGTAGAGCGTCTGTGCGCTGCCTTGCTGAAAGTCGGTTCGTCCGGTCCCACGAACGAACAATGCGTCGCCGGTGAACGCGTATTTGTGATCGCTCGTCACGAAGGTCACGCAACCATCGGTGTGGCCCGGCGTCGTCCGCACCTCGAGCTCGAGGTTACCGAACTTCAGTCGGTCCCCATCTTTCACAGCGACATCCACGCCTTCCGCACCGGCGGCCGCGCTCATCACCACCTTGCAGCCGACGCGTTTTCGCAACATGCCAGCGCCCGTGATGTGATCTGCGTGAGCGTGTGTGTCGAGCGTGTAGACCAGCGTCAACCCCAGCTCGCTCAGAAGCTTGAGGTCGCGCTCGACTTGGTCGATGACGGGGTCGATCAGGACCGCCTCGCCCGTCTCCTCGTCGCCGAGGAGGTACGTGTAGGTCCATGTTTCGTGATCGAAGAGCTGACGAAGTAACATGAGTCGCCTCCCGGAGTGCTTGCCGGCGCCGCCTGCGCCCGGCCTAAGTCCCTGAAATAACAGCACTCATACGCCTCTGCAAACACCGCTCCGAGAAAGCACTGGCAGTCGGGCGCGCCTGCTGCTTTGTATGGCCCTCATGGAGTCATTTACACCCATCGCGTCCACGCTTGGAGGCGTTTTGATCGGCATCGCGGCCGCGGGCTTGCTGATGTTCCACGGACGGATCGCGGGCATTAGCGGAATCGCCGGCGGCATCTTTCGTCGCGAGCCAGGCGACATCTCGTGGCGCGTCATGTTCTTGGTCGGCCTGTTCGCCGCGGGCGTTGTCTGGAGCTACTTCCGACCGCTGGACTATGCATTCGAAATCGAGCGGTCGACCCTCGCGCTCGTGATCGCAGGCCTCGCCGTCGGAATAGGCACCCAGCTCGGCAGCGGCTGCACGAGTGGTCACGGGGTCTGCGGCATCGGGCGTCTTTCGAAGCGTTCCACCGTCGCGACGATCACGTTCATGGCGACTGCTGCCGCGACCGTATTCGTCGTCAACGAAGTGCTCGGAGGCGCGATATGAAGGTCAAGGTCGGCGCGTTCCTCGGAGGCCTGGTGTTTGGCATCGGTCTCGTGATTTCCGGGATGACGCAGCCCGCGAAGATCGTGGGCTTCTTCGATTTCTTTGGCAGCTGGGACCCGAGCCTTGCGTTCGTCATGCTTGGCGCGACCGCGGTGTACACGCCTGTGTACCGTTGGGCGGTGCGCACCTGGCAACGACCGATTTGGGCCCCTGCGTTTTCGCTGCCGACACGCAAGGATATCGACTGGCGTCTGATCAGCGGCTCGGCGGTATTCGGCGTTGGCTGGGGGCTCGGCGGATATTGCCCAGGACCCGCGTTCACATCGCTTGGCGCCGGGTCACGTGAGGCCTTCACTTTTGGCGCCGCGATGTTAGTCGGCGTGGGTGCGTATCAGCTTTTCATGAAAGCTCGTGAGGGTCGCACCGGTGGACCGGTCGACCCGCAAGCCGCCGCCATGATCGACGGATGAGCCCCGTAGAGCAACTTCGTCGCCACGGGGCTTCGCCCCAACAGGGCGTAGGAGGGGTTCGGTGCTCCCGGTAGTCGATTGGGTGCGCGGCTATCAGCGCGCCGATCTTGGCCCCGACGTGATCGCTGGCCTCACGACGGCCGTCATGCTGGTACCGCAGGCGATGGGCTATGCGCTTCTTGCGGGGCTCCCGCCGATCGTCGGACTCTACGCCTCGGTTGCGCCCTTATTGTTATACGCGGGGTTGGGCACCTCGCGGCAGTTGGCAGTCGGCCCGGTCGCGATGGATTCGATCCTCGTCGCGGGTGCGGTCGGCGCGATCGCGACCGTTGGCGTCGAGCAGTACGTTCTCATCGCTGCCGCGCTCGGGATGATGGTCGGCGTCGTGCAAGCGGGGCTGGGGTTCTTGCGCGCGGGTTTCTTGGTGAACTTCCTGTCGCGGCCCGTCGTTGCCGGCTTCACTGCCGCTGCCGCTTTGATCATCGCGGCGAGCCAGCTCGGACATTTACTGGGGGTCGAGGTTCCCAGGACCCATCATGTGCACCGCGTCGTCTGGGAAGCGCTTCGGAGCTTCCCCGATTGGTCGTGGCCGACGCTTGCCCTCGGCGCGGGCTCGGTGATCGCACTGGTGGTCTCGAAGAAACGCTGGCCGCGTTTGCCGGCTGCGCTGGCCGTCGTCGTCGTCGCCACCCTGGTCGTATGGTCGCTGGGTTTGTCCGGACGCGGCGTCGCAATCGTTGGAGACGTGCCCGCAGGTTTGCCCGGGTTCCGGATTCCCAAGGTCGATAGGGCGATCTTGGTTGAGCTCATTCCGGCCGCTCTGACCATCGCCCTCGTCTCGTTCATGGAGGCGATTTCGGTTGGTCGGACATTCGCACAGCAATTCCGGTACGACATCGATCCAAACCGCGAGCTGGTCGCCCTCGGCTTCGCGAATTTGGCCGGCGGCGTCACAGGAGGTTATCCGATTGCGGGCGGCTTCTCGCGAACGGCCGTCAACGTCCGGGCGGGTGCTCGCACGCAGCTTGCGGCGCTCGTCACCTGCGCGGTCGTCATCATGACGCTGCTCTTTTTGACCCAGGCATTCTTTTATCTTCCGAAGGCCGCCCTCAGCGCGATCATCGTCGCAGCGGTCGCGGGCTTGATCGACATCCAAGGCGCCCGGGAGGTCTACCACGTCAAACGCGCGGATTTCTATCTGCTCGTGCTGACGTTCTTCGCCACCCTCTCTCTCGGTATTCAGTGGGGCATTCTCGTCGGCGTCGGAGCATCCGTGCTTCTCTTCTTGGTCCGCACGACGCGCCCCCACTTCGCTGTGCTCGGCAGGGTTCCCGAATCGCAAACGTATCTCAACGTCGCCCGTCATCCGCACGCCGAAACGCTCGAAGGCATCATCCTCGTCCGCATCGATGCGCAGTTCTACTTCGGCAATGTGAGCTTCTTGAAAGAAACCGTGCGGAGGCTCGTCGACGAGTCGGAGGCGCCGGTTCGCTACTTCGTGCTCGAAGCGGCCGGCGTCAACGATCTAGACTCGGCCGCCGCGGCGACCCTGTCCGAGCTCGATGAAGAGCTCGCAGCCCGAAACATCAAGCTCGTCCTGACGCGGATCAAAGGCCCCGTCCGGGATGTGCTCCACCGAACCGGTCTGCTCGACAAAATGGCCCGGGAAGGCCGTCTTTACCTCTCCACCCACCGCGCCATCGAAGTGCTGCGCTCGGGAATGGCCCTCCCAGACCTCTCCCCCGAAGGCGACGACCCAAGAGAAGACGCCGACCAAATCGGCTGCGGCATGCTCAACCCGCAAAGCCCAGAGCCTGGCCAGGATTTCTTCGCGACGTTGCGCAAGCACAAGCCCTAGACGACTTCAGCGCCAGCGCCAGCGCCAGCGATTACGCGTCGACCGCGAGGTAGATCACGTCATCACCCACTTCGACCTCGTCGTTCGGCAACACGGCGTAGCAACGCCGACTCACGCGGATCTCTGTGACGCGATCGCGGCCAACGAGCGTACCCGGCTCTAGCTCCTGGAATCCGGTCCATGGCGAGCCGAAAGCAAAGTTCTCACTTGGCTTCGTGATCGTTTCGACCACGTGGACGGCCTTGGCCTCGTTGCCGCTGGGCTCCTGCCCATCATCAATCGCCCCCGTCGTGCGTAGGAAGCTCAATCCGATGTTGTAGGCTTTGTTTGCGATCTCAGGGTCGCCGTGGGCGCCGCATTCGACTGAGATGGCAGGGATGCCGGCGAGCTTCATGAATCCAATGATCACCTTGTCGGCGAGTCCGTACCAGGATTGCACCAGGTACGAAATGCCGATGCGTTGTGCGATCTGGTCGATCTGCGCTTCACCGTTGCTGACGCCGAAGGCGGGCGTTGCCGTTGTCGCGGAGTGGAGGTCCAAGAAGATGTCGAGGTCGCCGAGCAGCTCTTTGAGCTCGAGGACGCGATGGTGCTCGTAGGCCCACGCCTCCTTCCGCAGCGTGTCCATGAATGCGAAGTCCCAGAGCCGGTTCAAATCCTCGCCTTCGGGGGTATGGCGGAGGCCGAGCGAGGTAGCCACGGGGTTCGCGTGGATCAGAAAGAGCGTGCCATTTGCAGGGGCCAGCGCGCGGCTTTCGAAGTCGCCCGCGAGCCTTTGAACCGCGAGCGCGCCGCACGGCTCGTTTCCGTGCACCGAGCCGCACACGCCGGTGTAGGGGTGGGGCCAATCGGCGGAGGCCGAGATCCGCAGTACGCCTGGTTTCACTTCTTCGAGGTACACAGCTATCTCTTGGTTTCGCGGTCCAGGACTTGCCCGGTCGTCTCGAACCAGTGGTCCGCTTCGGCGGGGCTCTTGCCGACGGCCGTGATCCCGAGCTTCCCGTGTTCGCTGAGTGCGCCAGTGAAGTGGAAGAGCACGCCCGATTCCGACCAAGTTTGATAATGCAACCCGTCGACTGCGGCAATGTCGAACAGGTCTTCGACGAGCAATCCGCGGTAGCTCTCCGCTTGCATCGAGTCCGTTGCAACGTAGAACTGCGGCTCGCCCCGCGGCGTGAGGTAGAGGCCGGTCGACGGATCGTAGCGTCCGTCGGTCATCATACGCAGCAGCATCATAGGGTGCGTCGTGCCGCCCAGCCGCAGGTTGGTTTCGATGGCGTACTGTCGCCACACGCCATCGCCGGCACGGACGCAAATGAAGTCGACGGCGAGCCGACCGACTGCCCCCTCTGACTGCAAGACTTTGGCAACGCGCTGCGCATCCTCTTGAATCGTCATCCGATAGTCGGCGTCGGCTGGAAAACGGCACCCGGCGTAGATCTGATCATCGATGCCTTCGACGAGCTGGTCGTGCGTCGAGATCAGATCGAGGCTTCCCGTCGGCGAAATGCGGAGCTGGCAGCTCGGAGCTCGTTTGTCCGAATCCTCTACGAAGGCCTCTACGATGCCTCCCTCACGCTCGAGCTTCTCCAAGAAGGTTGCCCAGGTCTGGCGGCCGTCGACGAATCGCATCTTTGGAAGCGCGTCGGCCACGGCTTGCTCGCGCGACTCGCGGCTCGTTCCGTGGCCCGGCGCCACGGCGGCGAGAGTCTTCAAATCGAAGATCGCGTTGCCATGCCCGCTGAAGCCGGTGTTGTGCTTCACGACGACACGCTCGAGGCCTTCTGTCTCTTGCCAAAGTCCGTCGATCGCATGCACGAGGTCGGCTTCTGACTTCAGATCTTCGGCGCCCGGAAGCAATGGCACGCCTGCTTTTCGAAATGCCCAGCGCGAGCCGCTCTTGGTCCCGAGCCACTGCAAATCGGGGTCGACGCCGTAAAGGGGGACGCCAAGTGCGACCGCGAGGCGGCGTTCGAGCTCCGACACGGTGAAACAGGTCATCAGGCCGCACTCCGGCCGGATCAGACTACGAAGGCGCGCGATGACCCGCGGCCGCTGCAAGATCTTTTGAGAGAGCGGCATTAGCGAGCTGTCGAAGAGCGAAAGCACGGTAAGCCGTCGACGCATGTGCTCGTTGGGAATTCCGCTCACCAACGAGAGCATGTAGTCCACCGCAGCCGGGTGAATCGGCGCCGAGCTGATGTAGATCAAGCGAGCGCGCGGATGCCGAAGCAGATTCAGCGCGAATAACATGCGCTCTTCGTAATGAATCGCCCCATCGATCGCGATGGTGTCGATTCCGTCGAACGACAGCGAAGGCACCACCACGATGTCGCGCGGTTCGGGTCCATCGCCGTCGGCCAATGCCCAACGCGGCCCAAGGTGGGATTGGAGCTCGCGAAATGCATTCATTTCGTCGGCATCGCCACCCATTGCTCCTGTATAGCACGGCGGTGCCGGATTTACTTGCGATGCGGCCGCGAGAAGTGCACAAGATCCCCCGTGGCTGTCGTCATCGAATTGCTCATCCCTTTGGCCGTCGTGGGACTCATCGGTTGGGGGCTTTGGCTTTGGTACAGGCTCAAGCTCGCACGCGCTGAAGAGACCGAACGCATGCAGGAAGAGCTCACCGAGCTCCGAGCCTACAGGCGGGACACCGAGGCCCGCCTTCAGGCCCTGGAAACGATCGCGACACTCGGCGAGGGCAGGGTGCGCATCGACTACAAAGACGTGGGCGACGACGACGAGACCCGCAAGCGCCAAGGCTGACCATGGCTGATATTCCGACAGACGATCGGGCGAGGGAGGGGCTGTTTGGCTTTCTCTCGCGCCGGCGGTTTTTGAAAGCGAGCCTCGTTGCCGGAGGTGCGATCCTCGGTGTGGGCGGCGGTGGATTGCTCGCGCTGAGGGGCCGTGCGCCATCGGTCGATGGCCTCCGAGTCCTCGACGATCATGAGTACCAAACGCTCGAGAGTCTGGTTCAGGTCATGCTTCCGGCGACTGACGAGATCCCCATCGATGCGGCATCGATGGATCTTCCTCGCGCATTCGACGCGTTTCTCACTGGCGAGCCCGAGCACAACGTGAGGGATCTTCGCAAGGCGCTGGTGCTGGTCGAGTTCGGCCCTCTCGTGTTCGACAAGAAGATCACCACCTTCTCGCGCCTTCCGGTCGATGAGCGCACCGAGCATTGGAATAGCTGGGGAACGAGCGATCGCTTGCTTCAGCGGCAAGTCAGCATCGCGATGCGGAAGTTCTTCAATCTGGTGTACTTCGATCACGAGAGAGTGTGGCCCTATATCGGCTACCCCGGTCCGTCCCTGAAGCGCCAGCGAGGAGTTACCCCATGACAGGGGCGATTGTAGACCTGTCGCGCGAGTCGCTTCCCGAGTCCTTTGCGACGGAGATCTTGATCATCGGCTCCGGCTCGAGCGGGGCGACGGCCGCGCGCCTCCTCGGCGAAGCAGGCCACGAGGTGGTCGTCCTCGAAGAAGGGCGCGATCTGATCGGCGCCGAGCGGACGCAACGCGATGCGGCCATGTACGACCAGCTTTACATGGACCGCGGCGGGCGCGCTTCGCACGATCTGTCCATCAGCGTCCTCCAAGGGAGAGTGCTCGGAGGCGGAGGGGTGATCAACACCTGCGACGTGGTTCCAATCCCGGAGGGTGTGCTGAATCACTGGGCGACCAAGTATCAGCTCGAGGACTTTGCGCCGGACAAATTCGAGCCCTTCGCACGGGGCGCGCTCGAGGATCTCTCGGCAAGCCGCATTCCTGAAGACCTCATCAACGTCGCGAATGCGAAGCTTCGTCAAGGCGCTGAAGGACTTGGTCTCCGCGGCGAAGTGATGATGCACAACCGAGTCAGCTGCCGCGGTCTCGGTACCTGTCTCATCGGGTGTCCGATTCACGCGAAGCGAAATCCGCGTATGGTTGCCATCCCCAAAGCGATCGCTGCCGGTGCTCGCGTTCTGACTCGAGCGCGCGCCGTCAAGATCAGCAAGGCGAATCAGGAGGTGAAAGAAGTCGAGGTTCGTGCGCTCGATCCGCGCGGCTATCACGAGCACGGGAAATTCACGATTCGCGCCAAGATCGTCATCGTCGCGGCCAACGCCATCGGATCGGCGCAATTGCTGCTCCGTTCCGGCGTTGGGAACGGGCACGTTGGAAAGAACCTGATCCTTCAACCTCAACTTCCCATCATCGGCCTCTTCGACGAGCGCATCGCAGCGTTCGATGGGATACCTCAGGCGTACGCGATCACGGAGTTCGAGGAAGAGGACAACCCGGAGTTCGGGCTTTGGGGCTATCGAATCGAGGCGATCATGGGCACGCCCGGCATCGTATCCACCATGCTGCCTTTTACCGGCGCGCCCGGAATGCACGGTATGGCCCAATACGATCGAATGGCAGCGTCGCTCCTTCTCGCACCGGACCGACCCTCGGGGCAGATCGAGGTTGCGCGCGACAGAAGGCTCACGATTCGGTACGAGCAACGCCCAGACCACCAACAGCGCCTGCGGGACGCCGCGGAAAACGCCGCCAAGGTATATCTAGAGGCAGGGGCCCGCGAAGTACTGGTCCCGACGGTCCCAGCGGTCTTCATCCGGTCGGCCAAGGAAGCAAAAAAGGCCCAAGAGATCTCGTTCGCCCCGGCAACGGCCCCGATGATCAGCGCGCATCAGCAGGGCACCGTGCGCTTTGCCGCGTCGGAGCGAGACGGCGGCGCCGATCTCGACGGCCGAGTCTACGGCACCAAAGACATCTATGTATTCGACTCGTCGGGCTATCCAACGACCGCATCCAGTCACACGATGACCCCGATCATTTCGTCATCGAGAATGTTGACCGCGAAACTCTTGACGCGGATCTAGTGGGGTTATTCTTCTTCTACCTGTATCGATTGCGTTGGACACATCATGCAAGCATCTCGTGCCTTGTCTTCTAGGTCGGGCGGGATGTCGTATGTTTGAATCCTGAGGCTTCCGTCCTCTGCGAACGAGAAGAGCTCGGGTGCCTCCTCGCAACAAACCCCGTAGTGGTTACAGGTGGCGGAGTTGTACATGATCTTCATGGCTTGCTCAGTAGCTCTTGCTCTTCGTGTTCCATGTCGTCGCGGATTGCGCGGGCCAGCTCGCGAACGCCCGTGACGAGCTTCGCGCCTACCTCGGTTTCATCCAAGTCGTGAATGATGCGATCGAAAAGCTCGCGCTGCCCCTTGTGCTCTTCGAGCATCCCTCCGACAACCGCATCCCCCTTGCCATCTGTTGCCAGTGACGGGAGTTGATACTCCTCGTAGTGTAGGTGCTCGAGCAGCACCTTTCCGAGGGTTTGTAGCTCGTCACGCAGCGCCAAGACCGCTTCGGCGTCTTCCTTGCCCACGCGCTCCGTCAGGGCTTCGACACGCGCGAGCAGTGCGGAGATCTGCGCATGCTCACTTCGGATACGCGATCTGACTTCGTCCGGCGTCTCCGGCGTTTGAATGTCCGAACCGCTGTTCATCTATGCTGCGGCAAGCCGCCGACGTCGCTCGGCCAGTGTGAGCGGCTTGCTCACCTCCTTGACCCCATCATACTCGTCTTGCGCCTGCTTGTGGTACCAGTCCGGATAGAAGTGGGTGCACCACTTGCGGAAATCGGCAATCGGGCCGTCGCCGTCACAAAGCATGGGCTGGTTGAAGAAGGCCTTGTTCTCCCAGACGGGCGCGTCCTCCTCGAGCTGCCGCGCGATCTCCCTCGTGAAGGCCCTGCCAACACCCTCCGTGATTTCCGCGCCGCCGATCTTCTTCACGGAAAACGAGAAGCGAACGTCGCAGTATTCATCGTCGATCGGCGTGACCGAGGCCATGTTGGTCGTCTCGACGATGCCTCGGAAACGGCTTACCGAGAAGCCAAAGCCGTGTACCTCGACGTCTAGCTCGCCGGTCACGTCGCCGCGCGGCGTGTTGTAGAGCGCGTCGGTGATCATCTTGATGTGCGGGTATTCGAGCTTGATCGTGTGCGGTTGCGGGACGATCTCCATGCCGTGAACGTACCGGAAGTGCGCCTTGTCGACGACGTTCTCGCACATGTCCTGGTTGTGCGTGCGTAGCTTCCAGCGCTGCTTCCAGTATGGCGTCCAAGCCTCGTTGTTCCATTCGGGGATCTCGGGAATGTCCCATTCGGGCTCTTTGCCTTCGATGTCGTGCCAAACCATGATGATGCCGTTGCGCTCGATCACTGGCCATGCCGTGACACTGGCTTTGCGTGGGAGGTGTTTGGCATATGGCACTTTCGTGCACTTGCCCGTTCCATCGAACTTCCATGCGTGGAACGGACATACGATGCCGTCTCCCTCGACCTTGCCGCCGTGCCCGAGGTGAGCGCCCATATGCGGGCAGAACGCGTCGAGCACGCTGACTTCGCCGTCTTCCGTGCGGAACATGACCATTTCGACGCCGAAGTACTTGAGTGGCACGACATCGCCGCTCTCGAGCTCGTCCGAGTACGCAACCTGGAACCATCCCCGTGGGTAGCGTGGAATCGGAAATCGCGGTCTCTTGCTCATGGCTGTTCTCCTGTCATTCCGCCGCGTCCGCAGCCCTATTTCGCGGCGTGTAGAATTGCGAGTACCAGCGGCGGAATTCGCCAATCGGACCGTCGCCGTCGCACAGAATCGGCCGGTCTAGGTAGATCTTGTTTTCCCAGATCCGGACGTCTTGCAGATAGCCGTCCCGCATGTTGTCGATGAAGTGGTCGATGAGATCGTCGGTCATTCCTTCGACCGCCTTCATCGAAACGCCGAAGCGAAGCATCACGTTTTCATCGTCGATGGGGGTGTGCGCGTTGATGATGATGCCGAGCCCTTTGCCGTACATCTTGGTTACCTGATACGCGGGCCCGTAGTATGTCGCGGTCGACTCGAACTCGTCCTTGCCGCCGTGCACGGGGTAGGCGATGGCTTTGATTTTCTGTTGGCCGATGTGGTCGCTGTAGGTGTTGCTGAACGAGCCCGGTATCGGATGCGTGTTGTGCACCGGAATGAAGTGGCCCGCGTCCGCGAGGTTTTCCGCGATGGCGAGCGGCGGCGTCTTGATCTGGAGCTTCGCGTAGCGCCATGGAAGAAACTCGGGATCTTCCCACTCTTCAATCGCGGGGATCTCCCAATCAGGCTGGCTCTTCTCGCGGTCGTGCCAGACGAAGATCATTCCGTTGCGCTCCATCACCGGCCAACATGCGACGCTCGCTTTGGGAGGAATGCGTTTGGCGTAGGGGATCTCGATGCACTTGCCCGCGCCGTCAAACTTCCATGCATGGAACGGGCATACGATGCCCTCTCCTACGATCCTGCCCCCATGTCCGAGATGCGCGCCCATGTGCGGGCAGTACGCGTCCAACACTTTCGCTTCGCCTGACTCGGTACGAAAGACAACGAGCTCCTGGTCGAAGCGCTTCAACGGCACGACATCGCCGGGGTTCAGCTCTTCCGAGAACATGAGCATGAACCAGCCGCGGGCAAAACCCGCCCAAGGGTTCGTCATCCTGTCGTTGTCCATCGGAAGCTCCTGAAAGTAGAACGTGTTTCACTAGAACATGTTTCAATTTGGCGAGACAGGCAAGCCGGATTTCTCTCGTTCGACTCGCGAAAAAGGGTGTGTCCAGGCATTGACCCGGAAAACTTAGACACTAGTTAGACATACATGGGCGCGGCTCGAAAACAAAAGCTGGTGATTGCGGGTGCCTCGGGCTTCGTGGGCCAGGCGCTCGCGCCGGCGCTGGCGGCGCGTTTTCACGTGATTGGCTTGTCGCGCACAGCCCGTCAGCCGGGGGGCGGATTCGACGAATACCGCGCCTGTGATCTCTTCTCGCTGAGCCAGACTGAGGAGGCGCTCGAAGGTGCCGAGTACGCGGTCTATCTCGTACACAACATGATGCCGTCCGCCCGGCTGACGCAGGGCGACTTCGAAGACCTCGACATCGTGTGTGCGGACAACTTCGCGCGTGCAGCGGCAGCCGCGGGCGTCAAACACATTGTCTACCTCAGCGGGCTTTGCCCCGATGGCACGGAGCTGTCGAAGCACCTCAGGAGCCGTTGCGAGGTCGAGCGGACTCTGGCCAGCTACGTGGTCCCTGTTACCACTCTGCGAGCCGGCCTAATTCTCGGTGGGCGAGGTTCATCGTTTCAGGTCATGGCGCGTCTGGTTCGGCGCTTGCCCCTGATGATCTGCCCCCGGTGGACGAACACGAAGACCCAGCCGATCGCGCTTCGTGACGTCGTTAGCTTGATTTCGGGCGTCGTCGGTCGCGAGGATTGCTACGACCAGGCGTTCGACATCGGAGCGCCGGACGTTGTCACCTACAAACAGCTGATGTCGATGACGGCGACTGCCCTGGGCAAACGCCGATTGTTCATTCCCTCGCGCGTACTGTCGCCTGGGCTCTCGCGTTTGTGGATCACGTTGATCACCGGTGCTCCGAAAGCGCTGGTTGGACCGCTGGTCGAGAGCCTCCGCCACGAGATGGTGGCCAAGGAGGATGGACTCGCCGCGCGGCTTGGCGTCGCTCTCACCCCGACCGCCGAAGCGATTCACCAAGCTGTTGCCGAGTCCGACGACACAGCTCCTCATGCATTCCGAGGCGGCGCCTCGCGCACCGGCCCGTCGCTCGTGCGCTCCGTTCAAAGAATGGCACTGCCGGCCGGTTGGACGGCGAAGCGCGCTGCAACCGACTACCTCCTTTGGCTTCCGCGTATGTTGAGCGGCCTGCTTCGCGTCGACCTCGCGTCCGTCAACCGCTTCCGGTTCGTGTTCGCTCCATTCGATCTCACGCTACTCGAGCTCGAGCGAGCACCAGAGCGCAGCAGATTGGACCGTCAGCTCTTTTACGTGACTGGGGGCGCTCTGCGCGGCGCCCGCGGGAGACCGCGATTCGAGCTTCGCCAAGTGCTCGGGGGACGAACTTTGCTGACGGTCGTCCACGACTACGAGCCGCGGCTTCCTTGGCTGCTCTACGTGTCCACTCAAGCCATTTTTCACCGTTGGCTGATGGGCCGGTTCGGAGCGCATCTATCGCTCCACCGCCCTCGCAACACCCGCATCTCAAACTCAGCGAAGGCCTTGTCTTCGTAAACGCTCATTTGGAGGAACACAAACATGCGAACCGATAAACTACTACTCACTTCCTTCCTTGCTTTGGCCCTCGTCGGCTGTGCGAAGGACGTGCCCCAACCCTCGACGCCGGCCCAAGCGGTGACCCAGCCCAACATCGTGACCGTCGCCGCAGGAGCTGGTCAGTTCAACACGCTGGTTGCAGCCGTGAAGGCCGCCGATCTCGTCGATACCCTACAGAGCCCCGGCCCGTTCACGGTCTTCGCGCCTACTGACGAGGCGTTCGCGAAGCTCCCAGTCGGCACGGTCGACAGCCTCCTTCTTCCCGAGAACAAGGAAAAACTCACTGAGATTCTCAAGTACCACGTGGTCGCTGGCGAAGTTCTCGCTGCCGACGTCGTGAAGCTGACCTCCGCCGACACGGTGGAAGGTCAAGCGGTGATGATTACCGCATCCGATTCGGGCGTTCGCGTCAATGACGCCAACGTCATCCAGACCGACGTGATGGCATCTAACGGCGTCATTCACGTCATCGACACCGTTCTGATTCCCTCATCTTAAACGAAACGCAATTCCCAACCTAATCCTATCCTCTTCCTACAACCCGAGGCTGCCCGCTCATGGTGGGCGGGCAGCCTCACCTTCTCTGGCACCGGGGCGGGTACGCAGAGTAAGGAGCCGGCAAATGATGAATGTACTCACCACCACCCCATTCATCGTCAGGCGAACTGCCGGGTGTCCAACCACTGAGTGCTCGCCCTGTTGCGTCTTTTAATCATGAACAGCACTGCACAAGAAACAAATGGCCTCTACCCGATGCGTGTGGTTTCACGCCTGACGGGGCTCACCGCAGACACCATTCGCGTTTGGGAGCGTCGCTACGGCGCGGTCGACCCCGAACGGACAGACGGTAACAAACGTCGCTACAATGGAAGCCATGTGCGTCGCCTGGTGTTGCTCAGGCGTGCGACCGAGCTTGGGCATTCAATCGGCCAAGTTGCCACTCTTCACGACGAGGAGCTCCGGCGCATCATTGGGGAGATCGGCCCTGACATCGACAGCCAGGTCTCGCTCTACGACGCTCTTGTCGAAGACTACCTGGGGGCGATTACCAGCTACGACGTGCAGCGCGCCGAGTCGATACTTACTCGTACCGCAGCGATTCTGCCTCCCATGACCCTGACGCTCGAGGTCATCGTGCCGCTGATGCGACGTGTAGGCGAGGCGTGGATCGCGAAGCAGCTTCGTATCTCTCACGAACACATCATCTCGGGCCAGCTTCGAAGCTTGCTCGGCACGCTGATGCGTCACACGGACCCCCAGCCCGGTGCACCCCGGATCATCGTTGCAACGCCCCCGAGTCACCTTCACGAGTTTGGCGCCATCATCGGCGCGTTCATGGCGGCGAGCCGGGGCTACGAGCCGATCTATCTCGGCACGCACATGCCTTTCGAGGAGATCGCTGACGCCGCTGACCAAGCCGGAGCATCGATTATCTTGTTGAGCATCGCGCGGAGCTGTGAGCCGGGTGAACATCTCGGCCTCGTGGCAGGAATCGAGCTCCTCGCGCGAGGGCACGAGGTCTGGCTCGGACTGCCGGAGGGGCACGAGCTCGGTCACAACAACCTTCCTGCCAAGCTCTTGTACCGATACGAGGATCTCGACGCCCTCATGACAAGCCAAATCGGATAGACTTCGCCGCGATGGCGAAGTGCATCTTGTGGTCGGCTTGTCTGTCGTTGCTTTCACTTGGTGGCTGTAGCTCCTCGGACTCGGGTTCTGCCGGCGCCGGCGGCACGGCTGGCGCTGGTGGCGACTCCGGCGCGCGCTTGGTCGTGACCGCAGATTGGTTGAACCAGTCGCTCACGCTCCTCGACTACGACAAGCTCGTCGACGGGCAAAGCGATGCGGAGGCATCGATCATCGGAGAAATCGATCTCTCCGACTGGGGACCCGGCCCCGTCGAGGTGGAGATCACGCCGGACGGAAAGACCGCCGTCGTTTCGGTTGGCCCGGCATTCTTCGATACGCTGCCAGCGCTGGTCGGTAATCCCGAGATAACTCCCGGAGGCACCTTGCTCATCGTCGACCTCGAGTCAGGTCAGGCGGAACAAGTGCAAACCGAAGACGTGCCCCTCGGCATCGCGATTAGCCCTGACGGGACCACGGCGTACACGGCCAACTATGGGACCAGCGACGCGCGTGGCGACAGCCTTTCCATCATCGATATCGCCGGTCGCCGTGTGATCGAGGAGGTCAACGTCGGCAGTGGCCCTGAACAGGTCGCGTTGAGCGCCGATGGGAGCCTCGGTATCGTCAACGTCGTAAGCGGACGCGGCGTACGCCTCTTCGAAACCGCTGATGTTGCGGGGACTCTGTCGGACGTCGTCGAAACCGGTTCCGATCCATCTGACGTCTCGTTCCTCGACGGCAACGATCGGGCCGTGACGGCGAACAGCTTCAGTTTTGACGTCACGCTCCTCGATACGTCCAATCCCAGCAGTCCGACGGTGCTCAACCGTACGGCCCTCGGCACCGGCGTTCCCTATGGGGTCACGTACGTGCCGGCACGGGACGAGGTCCTCGCGCCGGCAGCCGCAACAGGCACCGATCTGCCCACGTATCTCGTCACATTCACTCGAGACGCTGATACGTTGAATCCGAGCCTGCCGCTCGAATTGCCGGGAGACAACTTCCCGCTGACGGCCACGGCCGACTCGTCCGGCGACTTCGCGTTTGTGGCTCACATCGTCGATCACAAGCTGACGATCATCGAGCTCGACACCGGCGACACACGGTCGATCGAATGGCTCACGGAGTCCGGTCCGTCCTACGTCGCAGTCCAACCCTGAACGAACGATCAAGCTTCGAGCCCCGTTCCGCTCACGACGGAACACGGGCTACCGCGCGCGGTACCTTCTATATTGAAAGACGGAAGAAGAGGGGGGTCTCTTCTTCGTTGGGGGTACTACATGTCTTGTCTTCGAAAGTGGGGGGTCGTTGGTTTGTTGTTTGCCGCGGTGCTGTGGATGGCGCCCGGGCAAGCACGCGCATATCCCGAGGAGCCCTACAGTCTCGACGAAGGTCCGAAGGCGCACACGAAACGCTTTCACCTCCTCGGCGAGCTCGGCCTCTTCGCCGCCGGCAAGCTAGAGGGCGACCAACGTTCGATTGTACTGAGCCCGCTGTTCGAAATGCGTTTCCAGCTCGCGTATAACTTCCTGATGCAGGTCCAGTGGGGCTTCTCGTACGCGAATGTCAAACAGGAGGGCGCAGGTGCCGAGAACGCGTTTCGCGTTGGCAACCCGTACGTGGCATTTCACTACCAGGGCAAGAAGAACCAGTTCTCGTATCGTATCGGCGCCGGCGTCGGGATCCCCGCCGCCACGCTCTCCGACGACGTCAACGATCGTGTGATTCAGGGCGAAGCGTACCGCCTTGCGGCCGCTTTGCGCGGAAACACCAACTTTTGGCTCTGGGATCCGCACACGGTGAGCGTCATCGTTCCGATCGCGTTCGAGCGCAGAAAGCCGAGTGGCTTCCTCTGGGGCGCCTATCTCGACACCGGCGCGCTCATCAAGCTCAACGACAAAAGCCCTCGCACTTCCAAGACCGATTTCATCATGCAAATGGCCGCGATGATGGGCTACCAAGCCACCGATTGGCTCCGCGTTGGCTCACGATTCACCTTCGTCTTGATTCCAAAGTTCAACGAGCAAAAGACGCAGCTTGCCGTCGAGCCCTACCTTCGATTCGGCAACGAGAATGGATTTGGCGCGATTCGCTTGAACATCAACATCGACAACCCCAACGGGTTCTCCTTCGACAAACGACAGGTATGGGGCCTTCGGCTGGGCGGTGGCGCTTCGTTCTAGCGGCCGAGCAGACCTCCGTTGCACGCGGGGCGCAAAGCGCATATCGTCGCGGCGCTCCGGACGCGTGGTTGGGTCCGGGCCTTGGTTGGATATCATGTTTGTCGTGCTTGCCCTCGCGGTGGCACTCTTCGTCTTTGTAATGGGGGCGTGGGGTGTGTTCGCTCCAGGGTCCATCTTCGCGTTCCTCTCCGGCTGGAGCTCGAAGACGGGATTCTGGCTCGCCGTATTGCTGCGCCTATGCTTCGGCCTCGCGCTTTGGTTCGCCGCGCCTGACACCCGTTTGCCCGCTCTTCTGCGCGGCCTTGGCGCGCTGGCCATCGTCATGGCGGCGGCCCTGCCGGTGATCGGCTACGCTCGCTTCGAGCGTGTGATCGAGTGGTGGACGAGCCACACGCCCTTCGTCATGCGCTTGTGGTCCTTGGTCGCCGTGGCGATTGGCGGCGTGGTGCTCTGGTCGCTGACCTAGACGAAGATCGGTAGGTCCGAGCCGGCGAGCGGGAAGGCCGCCTTGTAGTCGTCGGGCACGCCTGCCAGGTCGCGGAGCGCGCGATGCACGTCCGCGATGCCGAGTCGGGCCCCCTGCGATTCGTCCGGACGGCCGGTCGGCTCCAGCGTGACCGGATCCACCAAGAACAGGTTGTGCCGATCGTCGGTGCCGCCGATCACGCGGTTCCCCGGGATGCCC
Organism: Myxococcales bacterium; assembly: GCA_024640845.1. Taxonomy (GTDB): domain Bacteria; phylum Myxococcota_A; class Polyangia; order Polyangiales; family Houyiibacteriaceae; genus SG8-38. The sequence continues at coordinate 52,976 of JAHEEE010000145.1, forward strand.
GGACCCATCATCATCATGCTGCTGATCGGCCAGTGGTCCTTGCCGTTGCCGTTGTTGTAGCCCGGCGTGCGGCCGAAGTCCGAACCCATCACGATGGCCACCTTGTCGGCGATGCCCATGCGCTCCGCTTCTTGCATCGCGAAGTTGGCGCCGTTCACGAAATCGATGAGGCGCGGCAAGTGGTTGTTGTCGTGGTTTCCGTGCGTATCGAAACCGCCCATGCTGACGCTCACGCTGACCGAAAGGCCAGCTTGATAAGCTGCGAGGGCAACCTGGATCTGCCGCTGGAGCCGATCATCCGCGAAGTTCTCGGGCAGCGATTCGGAGACGCGCTTGAGATCGTCCTGACCGAGACGCGCCAAGATGAGCTCGTCCTGGCCGTCCCAGATCCGTGGAAGGCGCTGCCGCCCTTGAAGCCTGAGAAGCCGGAGCTGTTGCTCTCGCTGGATGACATCGGGCACGTCCTTGTGCCCGAAATAGTTCTCCTCGGAGCCCGTGGGGTCGGGGCGAGCCGGGAACGCGAGATTGTGCAGCAATCCGCCATCGCCGAGTGGCACCGCATTGGTGACGCCTTGGGTGTCGAGGTAACCGCCGTAGCCAATGAGCGGCATCGGCAGCGTAGGGCCGTGCGTCGCCGCGATCAGCGCGCCAATCGGCGGATGACCCTCCGCCGTCCGCCCACTCCACGTGCCGCGCGTGCCCTGGTCATGACCGTTCGTGCCGGTGTCCATCCCGTTGATGACGAGTAGGCGCTGGTAGTGCTCTTGAAAGAACGCGTCGAGTGCGGTGCCATCGTCGCCGAGCGGCGCGTACTCGATGTTGCCCGCGGTACGGATGTCGCTCTTCAGGAAGCGGCCCATCGGGTCGTTCTCGTTCTCGTTGGCGCGGCCTTTCGGGTCGCAAAGGTGTGTCGGGTCCCAGCCGCCACCGGCGTGCATGAAGATCCAATAGGTGCCGGTGTACCCGGACCCGGCAATGGACTGCGCGCTACCGCGGAGTGGGTCCACGACGGATGGCAGGACACAGGTCAGTCCTGCCATGCTTGCCATTTTCAAGAAATCACGACGATCCACTGCTAGTCCTCCCTCACTCGTACAGGTACCGGTAGTCGGCCAGGAGATAACTCACCGCCGCCATCCATGCGCGGATGGTGTACTCGGAGTCTCGGTTGATGCGACGGTCTTGCGGAAGCTCGGCGTCGGTGTTGCGATCCCTGTTCAACCGACACTGGTTGACCAGTTCCTCGCTCACGGAGCCGTCGCTCAGGCCTTGCCGTCCCAAGCTGTAGGCTTCCATGAGAACGCCAATCGTGGCGTTCAGCTCTTCGTCGCTGACGTCCTCGCCAAGCAGGCGGGAGTGAAGATGGCGCACGTTGTCACGCACCTGATCCGACGACTCTGACAACAGCGTGTCGCGGTCGATGTAAGGGAACAGAATCCGTTGGTTCGGCGGCTTCGAGAAGTCGTACGGTACCGCCGAGCAGGCAACTTCGTACGCCATTCGCTGCGCGAGGCTAGCCATGACGCCGTTTGGCTCGGTCACGCGCTGCGTGACCAGATCCGAATCGATCCCCCCGTAGAAGATGCGGTACTGGTTGAGCAGGTAGTCGGGCCGGCCCGAACGCTGCCGCCAGCGGACGCCCGTCGTCGCCTCGATCTTGCGGGACAGATGCTCGGGAGTGAGAAGGCGCGCCGTCCCAAAGGTCGAGAGCTCCATTTCCATCTCCGCGGTCATCGGCGCCGAGTTCTTGGCGCGGAAGTACGGGCTCAGGATGATCTCTCGCACCATCAACTTGAAGTTGTAGTTGCTTTCGATGAAGCGCTGCTGAATCGCGCGGAGGATCTGCTGTTGTAGGTTGTGTGCTCGCTTCAACGCTTCGGGGACGTTCGGGTCGATGGGCGGATCCGGATCGGGAAGAGACGGCGGCTCGCTGCCACCCATGCCACCGACGCCCATGTCGCCACCCATGCCGCCGAGGCCCATGTCGCCGCCCATGCCGCCGAGGCCCATGCCGCCGCCCATGCCGCCAACGCCGAGGCCACCGGCGCCGCCCATACCGCCGCCGGCCTTCATCCCGATGTCCTGCATCGAGGTTTCCGCCATCTCCGGCGTCATGCCTAGGCTGATATCGAGAAGCTTCTGGCCGGTGAGGCCCTCGAAGACCGTCTTGACCGTCGCCTGTGCGAAGCGTGGGTTCTTGGCGACCCGTTGCGCGAACCACTGGAGCGCGCGCTTGCGATCGCTGTCCGGCAATATCTCTCCATTGAAGCCTGGCGGCAGAATGTAGTCGGGACCGAACCATTCGCCCTTGCCGCTGTACTCGCCGCTCTCGTTCCAGTTCATGAAGAGACCGGCGACCGGGTCCATCGTGACGTGGCACACCGTGCAATTCGGGTTTTCGAGCGTCGGGTTGTCCCCAAAGTCGGCGCTCGCGTCGACTGGACGGCTTCCGAACTGGTTGATGTCGATGTCGAGAAAGAACCAGTACGCCATGCGCGAGCGATGGCGGTTGATGTTGGTGTCGCTGGTTGGAAAGCGGTTCAAGAACATCGCAGAGGTCAGGATGCCGGCGTGCGGGATGCCCGGAATCTGGACCTCTTGGAAGCTCTCCGGGTTCTCACCGACCCCTAGCGGAACGTCTGGAAGGCCGACCAAGGAGAGCGCCGAGAAGCCGTTCGCCATCGTGTAGTCGGCGGTGAGAATTTCGGTAAAAGGACGTTCCGTGCGAATCACGTGCGCAATGAGCTCGAGCGGCTCGCGCGCGAGCGAGTCGTTCGTCATGGCGGCCTTCTCGTCGTTGCCGGGGTATTTGCGCTCGAACCACCGAAGGTTCGGGTAGACTTCCTCGTCGAGAAGCTCGATGGCGTTCTCGCGACCGAGATACTTATCGGTCAGGAAGTGATCGTTGTAGAGCTCGATGATTCGCTGCGAGAACGCCTCGTCCCGCATGATTTCCGCGAGCGACGCTTCGAGGCCAAGCTGGCCGTGCTCCGCCGTGATCTGCACTTGCCGATCCGTTGGGAGCTTGCCGCTGAGCTCGAGGCTCGCCTTTCGGAGCGTTTCCGTCCAACTGAGAAGCTCGAGCTGCCCCGTGTAGGGGTTCACGAACCCCTCCGATTCGGGACACGCGCTCAGGTCTTGAGTTGAGCAACCTCCAAAAAGCGTCGCTTCCTCCTTGCAGCCGGGCGCCGCGAGAGCGACGCCCAGCAGCAGGGCCAAAAACCCAGCCTTTAGGTTACCGTTGATGAACCGTTGACTCAGCTGCACAACCGATAGCCTAACATGCGGAAAAACACCCGACAGGACTAAAATAGGTCCTCTGTACACCAGCATACAGGGACAAAAATGAACCTTTAGGGTGAATTATTTTGCGATCACTCTTGCATCGGCTGTCTAGTCTGCCAAGATCGCTAGAGAAAATTGGGGAGTTCAAGTTTCTTTTGTGAGTGTTGAAGCGCACCCCATTGAGATCAATTAGAGAAAGAAATTTCCAACTTTAGTGATCGGAGAAACATGTCTTACACATCCTCGCCGCTCGCGGCCATCATCGTTGTCGTGACCGTCAGTTCATTACTCTCCGGGTGCGGAGAGAGCAGCACAGCAGCCGAGCCGCGTCTGCGGAACCTGGTGTACTGCGAGAACCCGAACGTCGGCACGCCCTCGTGCACGCTCTCGGGATACAGCTTGACGGACGACTCGGAGCTCGGTGCGAAGCTCCAAACCTGTGCGGCTGGGGGATGCCACGGGGACTTTGCGGTCACGACCTGGTCACTCGACTTGTCGGGCAGCGTCGAGGAGGCGTTCGCACCGCTGACGACCGTGATCGGGGCAAGCGGCGACGACCTGATCGACAGCTTCGATCCGGATTGCAGCTACATGCTGACCAAAGTCACCGATCAGCCGGCGGGTGGCTCACAGATGCCGCTCTCGCCACCGTACTGGAGCTCCGCCGAGGTGGATTGCTTCCGCGCGTACCTACACGAGCTCCACCCGGCGCCGGCTGTGGCCGAGTAAGGGACGAGGTCAGCCGCGCTCGGCGCGGCGAATGCCGAGGTTGACGATCTTCTGAAGCAAGTCGACGTAGTCCATGCCCACCTCCTTCGCAGCGCTCGCGAATTCCTCTTCCTCGGCAATGTCCGGATTGGGGTTGGCTTCGAGGAAGTAAAGTTGGCCTTCGTCATTGAGCCGGAAGTCGATTCGCACGCAGCCATCGGTGCCTAGGCCCCTGCAGATTCGCCGCGAAAGCCGCGCAATGCGCCGCTCCAAGTCTTCAGGAAGCCCCTTGGCCCGCCCGAGCCGTACGTCGTACTTCTCCTGGTACTCGAGGTCCCACTTCACCTTGCGTGTGGCGATCCTCGGAGCGTCCTCGGGGAGCTTATCGAGAAAGATCTCCCAGGTTGGGAGCACCTGCAAACGGTGGTTCCCCAGCACCGATACGTACAGCTCCCGACCGGGAATGTACTGCTCGACGACCGCATCGGTCCGGATCTTCTCGTGAATGAACGCGACCCGCTCCTCGAAGGCCTTTTCGCTGTTGACGAGTGAAGCCTGCGCGATTCCGTAGCTCCCTTCCTCGATCAAGGATTTGACGATCAGTGGGAACTCGAGCTGTTTCGGCCGCTTGATCTTCCGATACCGAGGGAACACGCGAAACTTGGGCACCAGGATCCGATGGTAAGCCAGCACCTTCTTCGAAAGTGCTTTGTCCCGAGCGAGCAAGAGTCCGCGTGGATTGCAGCCGGTGTACGCCGTTCGCTGGAGCTCGAGGTACCCGACGACGTGCGTGTCGAAGATCGCCTCGCCGCCGAACTCCTCGAGTAGGTTGAATACCACGTGCGGCTTGAAGTCCTCGATGGCCCTTCGGAGCGGCGCGAGCTCATCACTCAAGCCCACCATGAGCACCTCGTGTCCGAGCGCGTTCAAGCCTTCGCGCACATCGAACTCCGTCTTGAACGGCTCAACCTCCTCGGGAGGGAGCTTGCTGATGTCCTCGGGAGGGATGAGGCTCTCGTGCACCAAAACGATGATTCGCCGGCGTTTCAGAGTGGATGCCATGTGTCCCGTCGGTGGAGTAGGTGCACCGTGTGCACCGTCAGCATGATGGCAAAGTCGAGCTTCGTCTGACGTTCCCCTTTGATGAGACGCAGCCTCAGCTCACGACATCGGCCGATGATATCACGAAGCACCTGGTCGACGGTGAACTGATATTCGCCGGTGAAAAGCGAGATCTGTTCGCGAATTTGACGCCGATTGCGGCGCAAAAACGAGGCGGCGGTCTCGTTGTTCCGGTATCGATGCGAGTCGCTGAAGATCTTCCGCAGATCCCGGTCGTACTCGTCGCTGAAGCCGGGGCTGTAGTGTTCTTGGCGGCGTTCGTAGTGACGGCGAAGCGTGTATCGGAGCCGGGGAAGCGAGTACGGACGTGCGCGTGATGAGACTTGTGGCTTTTTGCTGGACAGCTCCTCGGCGAGCTCGTCGACGTACTCGAGCTTCCCGAGCGCACTGGAGCCCGCATACCGCTCCCGCCAGTTCGACCGCGGCGCCAACCACACCGCAAAGGTCTCCGCGAAGTCTTCGACGGGGTGCGCCTGCGCGTACCATCCGTCCAGGTGCTCGACGAAGCCCTTGCTCAGCGGATTAGGTCGATAGAACTCGGGGTAGGGCTCGGAGGCACGCCCGAACGCTCGCTGCCATTTCCTTCTCCGCTGCAAGTTGTACGCGTGTTGGAGCGCGTGCCCGGCTTCGTGGCGCAGCAGGCGCATGCATTCCGTCCGCGTTCCGCCTTCGACCTCGAACATCATCTGGCGCTCGAGCCGCATCAGCCTCGGATGCGCGAGGTAGAACGGAATGCCTACGCCGGGGATGCCGTCGGGGGAGCACCATTCGTCGCTGAGCCAGGTGTGGATCCGAAATCTATGCAGGCCGGAGGCGTCGAGCTCTTCGCGCAGTCGCTCGACGCAATCCTCTAGCCAAGTGTCTTCCATGATCAGGCCGAGGTCGCACAGACGAACATCCAGCAGCTCTTCGGTCGGCAGGTCTTCCCAGTCGATCGGCACGGCCACCGCAGCTTGACGGATCTATACCGAAGCTACAACAGGGTCGCCGCGATGATTGCGCGTCTTCACCACGGCAGCCGCTCGCCGTTCGCGTGCCAGAAGCCACCCGAGCCCTCCGGCTGGAGTGCATCGATGCGCGCGATCAATCCCGCTGCGGACTCTTCGGTCGAGACACCCGCGAAGCCGGTCATGCGTGTTGCGACCAGTCCCGGATGGAGGATCGCGACTGAGGCACGGCCGCGGAAGTCGTGTGCGAGGTTGACACCGGCCATGTTGAGCGCGGCCTTCGCCATCCGATAGCCATAGTAGGCACCCGAGCCGTTGTCGCCGATCGAGCCCATGCGGCTCGTGATCAGGATGATCTTTGCGCCTTTCGTGAGTCGGCTTTGAAGGACGTGCGTGACGCGTAGAGCACCCAACGCGTTGACCTCGAAATTACGACGAATTTCATCGAAATCGAGGTCGCGAAAGGTCTCGTTGGAGAAGATGCCCGCGTTGTTGATCAGGATGTCCGCCCGGGTGTCGCCGAGCGCCTCCGCCGCTTTTTCGAGCGCGGCTGTATCCGTGACCTCGACTCCTTCGATGATGCGTACGCCGAGCGCACGGAGCTCCGGGCTTGCTTCTCTACAGAGGGCGGTCACCTCGTCGCCACGCTCTGTGAGCTGGTGGCTGAGCTCGAGCCCAATCCCTCTATTTGCGCCTGTGATCACTACGGTTGCCATGAAACCCCCCTCCGACGGCTATCATAGGGCGTCGACGCGATTGTCGAGTGCTGAGCTCTCTCAAATGCTGACGTGAACCTCGTGACCTTCGTAGGCCGCGATGCCCTCGTCCACCTCCTCGCCAAGCTTTTGAGCGAGGACCAGCAGCGAGCGAGCGATCGCCAGCTCGTCGCCGATGAGCGGCCGATTCGGGTCATCCGGGTTGCGCCGCGCTTTCCCATGCCCAACGAACTCGTTGCCGGCAATACTCAGCCGTGCCTGTGCGTCCGTCGCGTGACCTTCCTCGACGACCTCGACGGTTACCGTGAATGTCTTTGCCTTGCTCATGAGACACCTCCTCGAGCGACGACTCAACATAGGGAATCCAAGGATTTTGGTCTAGTGGCATCTTAAGTCCTAACGAAGCCCGGACAAGCCTGTCATCGTCTATGTGGGCGCTTAATTGAGCGCTTGCCGCCTTGTCGCGACGGCCGAGCGGGGCACCCCGGCGCGAGCACGTGCGTCGCGACCGATTCTCCGGTCCCAGTATTGCGACCTCCACGCATCTGCAAGTCGCCCGTCCCGTGAAACCCCTCTCGCGTTTTTTCGAGACCCGTGCGCACCTCGACGCCCGGGCGTGGTACGCGAGCACCTCGCGAGGGGCACTGAGGGGCTCCGCTATGGGGTCAGTGCCCTTGCGGCACGAAGGCCCGAGTACACGCAGTCCGCAATCGACAGCCCGCTGACATACTGACGCGAGCAGATCCCGACGGCATTGCGCCCGGCGGCGTAGAGGCCCGGCACCACTCCGCCGTCCTCGCTGAGGACTTGGCCTGTTTTCTCATCGACGGCCAAACCGCCGAGGGTCATCACGGCACACAGGTGCCGCTTCGAGCCGAGCGAGCAGTCGATCGCGTAGTACGGTCCCTCAGGCATGGGGTGAATGCTCTCGTTTGCTTTCTCGAACGGGTCGCGGAGCTCTCCACGCGCTGAGCGGCTGTAGTCATCGAGGGTCTTCTGCAAGGTGTCGCGCGGTACGCCGAGCATCTGCGCGAGCTCATCGACGTCGTCCGCCTTCTTGCAGTTGAGGTAGAGGTTCATCAGAGCCGCAGCGCGCTGAAACCACTGCAGCTTGCCGGGCTTCGACTGGTCGTGCGCGAGCTTCTTGAGATTTTCGTCGATGATGAGGGTGGCCACTCCGTGGTTCTGTTCGACCATCGCTTCCCCGATCTTCGCTCCGTACCAGAACTCGTTCGCAAAGCGCTCGCCGTTGCCATTGATCAGCACACCTTGGGCGAACGCGTTCGGCGGATAGAGAAAGCGCCAAGCCGAGGCACGATGCATCTGGTCGACTTTGCCACCCACGCTTTGCCCCAGGCGAATTCCGAAACCGTCGTCGCCGTGGGTTCCAAGTGGCAGCCCGGGTAGGTACTCCGGAATGTGCTCGGCGACCATCTCGCGGTTGAAGACGAACCCGCCTGCAGACAGAACGAGACCGTTCCGACTGCGAATCCTCCGGCTGACCGAGTGCTCTCGTTCGATGGCGTCACAGCCTCGGCGAAGCTTTAGCGCCAGGCGTGGAGCGACTTTGGCAATCGCCGTCTCTGAGCGGTGAAGGATCCGGTGAAGCCCGCGCCACAAGCTGGACGAAAGCTCTTGGGCCTCCACACCGACGACACGGCCCTCGAGGTCGACGACGAGCCGACTCACCCGGGTCTGGAGCTGAATTCGAACGCCCCTGGCGAGGGCCGTCTCACGCAACGGGTCCGTGATGCGCGCCCCGGGAAACGCGCCGCCATCTGGGCGGTGCCCGCGCTGCGCAGGCGTCGCTCGTTCGTTGTAGGGCGGGAACAACTCGTTGCCCGAGAAGTAGAGGTGATACTCGTTGGTCGGATAGGAGGTCTTGACCGGACAGAGGTTGGGCAGAAACGGGACTCCCCGGTCGGTCAGCCACTTTAGGTTTGCCGGGCTCCTCTCGCAGAAGTCGCGAAGGGTCTCTTCGCTCACAGCGTCTTGGACCTCCATCGAGAGGTAGCGGTACATGTTGTCGACCGTGTCCTGGACACCGGCTGCCTCTTGGATGTGCGTTCCGCCGCCGGCGTAGTACACGCCGCCACTAATCGCAGTGGCGCCGCCTCCTTCGAACCGGTCGAGCACGAGCACGTCAGCGCCGCGCTCGCGCGACTCGATGGCCGCAGTGACGCCGGCTGCGCCGAGGCCTACGACAACCACGTCGGCAGCGTCGTCCCAATGCGCGCCATTCACATCATCCAATACGAGGGGTGTCAGGCTGCTCATCTGGATTGCGCAAGCTAGCACGGTGCTTCAAGGTCCGCAGCGATTGATGGAGCTTCCCGTGACCCCAGAAGGCGTCGGCCCAGTGTGCTTGGTGACCGGAGGAAACGGTTACGTCGGCAAGCACCTCGTCCGCAGGCTGCTAGAGCTCGGCTGCGAGGTGCGCGCGCTCGACCTCGCGCCGTTCGAAGGCGATTCCCGCGTCAGCAGCATCGTTGGGGACATCCGTCGCATGCGCGAAATCGGCCCGGCGTTCGAGGGTGTCGATACGGTCTTTCACACTGCCGCGATTATCAACACCTTGACACTCGCGCGGCCGAGCGTTCGTCGCAAGGTTTATGGCGTCAACGTGAGTGGTACAGAGAACGTGATTCGGGCCTGCAGAGCGGCTGGCGTAAGGCGGCTGGTCTTCACGAGCTCGATCACGGTGGCTGTCGACCGTCCGGTCCGCGGTGCGGACGAAACCGCGCCCTATGTCGGCACCGATGGGCTCCCGGATCTTTACTCGCAGACCAAGAGCCGAGCCGAGAAGCTGGTGCTCGAGGCCAACGACAGAGACGGGCTCCGCACCGCCGCAGTGCGCCCAGGAGGGGTGTGGGGCCCGGGGGAAGGCGCCATGATGGTTCACGATTTCCTGGAGCACCTTGCGGCGGGCGACTTCAAGGCGATGATCGGAAGTGGTCAGTCCGTGACCGACAACGTGCACGTGGACTCGGTCGTCGACGTGCACTTTCTCGTCGCTCAGAAGCTGACCGATGACCCCGACTTGGTTGGAGGCCAAGCGTATTTCGTGAGTGACGACGAGCCGACAAATCCGGTGCTCTGGTACAAACCCATCGTCGAAGGCCTCGGCTATTCCTGGCCCAAGGTGCACATCCCACGACCTTTGGCGTACGCGATCGCGTACCTCGGGGAGGTCGCTCACTACTTCGGTGGGCCTTTTCCTACCGTCACGCGGCGAGGCGTCCTCTCGATCTGCTGCGACGCCTCCTTCCGTGTCGACAAGGCCAGAGCCCACCTCGGCTACGAGCCGCGCACGAGCGCTGCCGAAGGGATTCCCAAACTGATGCACGAGTTCAAGGCAACCCACGATCGACTGAAGGCCGAACGATGATCAAGCTCATCTATCTGCTCTGGCCCCGTCAAACGATGGCGCCTGTGGTTAGACGAACCACCCTACTGGAACGCTGCGCGCCGAGGCTCCTCGAATCGGGAGCCCGCTATCTCCTGATGAACATCGACGACGACTTCGTCACGGCGCCATCTCCGACCCCGACCACGAAGCGGAACAACCCCTTTGTAGCCGAGGTCAGCGTATGGGTCGACGACATGAATACACGCGGGGCATTGGAGTCGATCCTCGGCGACGCGGGATTCGACGTGGCCGGCTATCGCGTTCGCGAGCACGTCTACACGGACTACGGCGGCAACCCGCACGGAGAGCGGCGGGATTGGCCGGACGGAGAGCGCTCGCCGTACGTGATCTCGGTGACTCCGCTCGAGCGCCCGAGACGAATTCCCAAGGACAAGTGGATGAAGCACTGGTTCCACCGTCAAGGCCCGATGTCTGAAAAGATGCAGCCGCGCGCTCGCTATGTCCGCAATGTCGTGGACGAGGTGCTGACCGAGGGGGCGGTTCCCTACGCGGGGATTGTCGAGGAATCCTGGCCGTCCGCGGCCCACATGACGGACCCCTACGTATTCTACGGCGCCCGCAACCGGCTCGAGCTCATCAAGAACATGGCGATCATGGCTCAAAGCGTGGCTGCCTTCTTGCCGATTTGGAAGATCGTCAGCGTGACGACGAGCGAGTACTACGTTCGAAGCCGTCACGGCTGAGGGCGCGGTTTTCGCTGGACGCCGAGCGCTGTTTTCGATGATTCTCACCATTCGATGCAAACCGACAGACGTGATTTCTTGAAGGTGTCGATGGCGGGGGCCGCGGCGCTCTCCACCATGAGCGCAGGCGCGACGTTGTCTGGCTGCACCTCGAGTGGGCCAGCCTCCGGCATGAAGCACCTCCGCCCGGAAGACCTCGATTTGCTGCGCGCGATGACGCCCGCGGTCCTGAAAGGGAAGGTCGGACCAGGCGACACCGCCGCGATCGATCAAACGCTGCAATCCTTCGACACGCTGATGGAGGATCTCTCCGCTCCAGTCGTTGCGGGCGTGCTGCAGGCTTTCGACGTTCTCAACTTCGGGCTGACGCGGGGGCTCACGACCGGTCAATGGGCCTCGTGGTCGAAGGCGTCGCTCGAAGACGCCGAGAGCGCGCTCGCTCGCTTGCGAGATAGCGGCATCGGTCTGCTCAACGCCATCTACGCCGCCGTGATTCGTTTGATCATCAGCTCGTATTATCTGATTCCCGAGAACGCGGCCTCCGCCGGATTCATGCCGCCGCAGAAGGTGGCGAGCATTCCGGCGGCGGCTCCAAGCGAGGAGGCGACGCCGTGACGGATCAATCCATGGTCAAGATCGGCAGCAGCACCGATCCGTACAACAACGCGAAAGAGCGGGGCTGGGACATCACCGACGCGAGCGCGATCACGGCGCCTCTCGAGCTTCAGGCCGACGTCGTCATCGTCGGCACCGGCGCCGGCGGAGGTACGGCTGCCGAGACGCTGAGCAAAGCCGGGCTGAGCGTCGTGTTGCTCGAGGCCGGCCCACTCAAGACATCGAGCCAATTCGACATGCAAGAGCGGGCCGCCTATCGCGATCTCTACCAAGAGGGCACCGGACGTGGCACCAAGGACGGCGGCATGGTGATCCTCCAGGGCCGGTCGGTCGGCGGGTCGACCACGGTCAACTGGACCACGAGCTTTCGAACGCCTCCGGAGACACTGAAGTTCTGGGCTGAGCACATGGGAGTCAGCGGCTGCTCGGTCGAGGAGATGGCCCCGTACTTCGCGCACATGGAGGAGCGGCTCAATATCAAGCAGTGGTCGCAGGCGCCGAACGCCAACAACGCCATGCTTCAGAAGGCCTCCGAGAAGCTCGGCTACGAGTGGGCAACGATCCACCGAAACGTGCGCGGTTGCTTAAACCTCGGTTTCTGCGGGCTGGGCTGTCCGGTCGACGCCAAGCAGTCGATGCTGGTGACGACGATCCCCGTCGCGCTCGACAACAAAGCCAAGCTCATCCATCACGCGCGCGTCGTCCGCGTGCTGCGGGAGGGCGACGTCGTCATCGGTGTGGAGGCCGAGGCGCTGACTCCGAACGTGCGGGGCAGCACGGGTCAGACGATCACCGTGCGTGCCAAGCGAACTGTTCTTGCGGGTGGCGCGATGAATACGCCGGCGATCTTGCTCCGCTCGGAGGTCCCTGATCCGCACGGCCGCATCGGCAAGCGAACGTTTCTGCATCCCACGACTTTGACGATGGCGATCTATCCAGAGACGATCGATCCCTATTACGGTGCGCCTCAATCGATCTATTCCGACCACTTCCAATGGCAGAGCGTTCACACCGGTCCCGTTGGCTTCAAGCTCGAGGCACCACCGCTCCAGCCCGCATTTGCCGCTGGGTTCTACTCCACCGCAGGCGAAGAGATCTCATCGAGCATGGATCAGCTCCCGAACACCCAGTGCATGATCGCTCTCATGCGCGACGGCTTTCACGAAGAGAGCCAAGGCGGTGTCGTCGAGCTCGGCGATGCCGGGCAACCCGTGCTGGACTATCCGCTCAACCAATACCTACTCGAAGGCGTGCACCGATCCTGGGGCATCATGCTCGAAATGCAGTTCGCCACCGGTTGCAAGTCGGCACGCCCCGCGCACAAGCAAGCCAGGCACTACGCGACTTGGAAGGAAGCCAAAGCTGCGCTGTCGGACCTTCAAATCGCGCCGCACAAGGTCACCGTGGGCAGCGCTCACGTCATGGGTGGGTCCGCGATGGGCGACGACCCGCGCACGAGCGTCGCCGACTGTGACGGCAAGTTCCACCACCTCGACAACCTCTACGTGATGGACGGCTCGCTCTTCCCGACGAGCATTGGCGCCAATCCGCAGCTATCGATTTACGGGCTCGTCTACAAGCTCTCTGGCAAGCTAGCCGCTGAGCTCACCGCGTAGAAACCTCAGCAAGACTTCGTTGACCGCGTCGGGCTGCTCCTGCTGCACGAAGTGCCCGGCGTTCGCGATGAGATGCATGCCTCGCAGCTTGGGCACTCTGCTCGGCATCGTCTCGAGCGACTTTGGCGTGATGATCTGAAGGACCGGATCCTTTTCGCCGCAGACGAAAAGCGCTGGGGCGGTAACGGGGGCTCTGCCATATTCGGGATCGTGCTCCCAGTTGACGTCCATCGCCCGATACGAATTGAGCCCGCCGATGAATGCCGTGGATACGCCGCCTCGCATGTACTCTTCGACGAGGTAGTCGAGGTCTTCTTCGCTCAGCCATCGCCACGGTAGCGGCTCGCTCGGCTCGGCGAGAACATCGAGGTACCCCGTGCCCTCCGACGGGAACTTCTTGAAATCGAGCAAGCTCCCACGTGCGCTCAGCGCCCAGTAGATGCGGCGCAGAAACAACCGTGGGTTGGCCCCGAGCTCGGCTTCGGCGGGTCCGAGCTCTTGGAAGTAGTGAAGATGCAGGAAGTGGTGCTTTGCAATTTCGGCGTAGGTGTCGCTCGGTCTGCGGCCGCGTCCTCGCTCCTCATGCTCCGCGCCGTCGTGCTTCTTCTTGCTCGCGAACCCGAGGCCATACGGAACCGCGAGCGAGACGACCCCGCGGACACGGTCAGGCGCGTGCAGCGCCGCCGCCCAACATGCCTGCGCGCCGAAGTCATGCCCGACGAACACCGCACGCTCGATGTTGAGCGCGTCGAGAAGCCCGGTGAGGTCCTGGACGAGGGTTTGGTTGCCGTACTCACTCGCGTGCACGGGACGGTCGGTTCGGCCGTAGCCGCGCATGTCGACGGCGATCGCCCGAAAGCCCGCCTTCGCGACGACCGGCAGTTGATGGCGCCATGAGTACCAGAGTCCAGGGAACCCGTGGCAGAACAGCACGGCGGGGCCATCCCCCTCGGAGACCGCGTGCATCGCGATCCCGTTGGTCTCGGCCCTAAGGTGTTCCATCCCGCTGCGACCGAACTACGGCTTCGCGGCGGCGGCAACAGCCTCCACGAGGCTCTTCGAGAACATGCGGCCCGTCAGGTTGTCGCGCACCTTCTTGTCGGCGGCATCCCATTCCGCCTTGGCATCGCCCGCTTCGACCGCCTCGATGCCCTTTTTGAGCACCACTTCGTACGCCTTGTCGTCGTCCTTACGAATGGTCTTGTTGAGAAGCTCGTGAGCGCGCGCGGCGGTGCTATCGAACGCCTCTTTGTACTCGGGAGGCAACTCGTCATACTTGTCCTGCCGCATCACCGTGCCACCCGCGATGATGGCAGAGTTGTGCGCAGTCATGTATTTCACGCGCGTATACCACTGAAGCGCGACTGCCGTCAGAGCCGACGACGAAATCACGTCGACCATGCGGGTCTGAAGCGCAGGGTAGACCTCGGGGACGCCAAGCCGGACCGCACTCGCGCCGATGACTTGGTAGAACTCCACGAAGATCGGGTCGTCCTTCCATACCCAAGGGCGCATGGATTTGATGTCCTTCGGGCTCTTGATCGGCTTCACCGAGAAGAGCCTCGTCTTTCCCGCATCGCCCCAACCTACGAGCCTCATGTTCTCTTTGTCGAACATGCTCTCGAACTCTCCAGCCATCTTGTCGCGAACACGGTCGAGCTCTTCATACGTGTCGAGAAAGCCCGGCAACGTGAGCACGTTCATTGCCGGCACCAACATGCTCATGCCCGTCATCGTAACGACGCCGCCGTCCAGCTGGCCGACGCGCATCTTCCGAACGAAGTCACGTTCGTCGCCCTGCGACCCGCCGGGATAGAAGCGCATCTTGAGCTTGCCGTCGGTCTTCTCCTGAAGCGTCTTGTTCCATGCGTTGAGGATCTTCATCCACGACGAGCCCGCGGGCGCTAGCGATGCAATGCGCAGCGTGTAGCCCGCCTCGGCCTGGGTATGGGTCGTCGTGCCGGGCAGGACGAACGCTGCAACCAGGAGTAGCAAAAGTGGTACAAAACGAAGCTTCATCTCTGAGAAAACCTTTCCGTCGCGTCGGAGCGCCGAGATTCACAAGGAACGTCGCTGGCGTCAACACGAAGTGTTGACGCCGCTCAACATGCTCGAGGCCTCTTCCTCGAATAGCTCGACGAAGCGGCGCGGGTTTTTAGTCACCGCCTCGTTCACCCTGACCCTGACGATCACCTTTCCGGCGTAGCTCAGAATGCTTCGCGGAGGCCCAGCCGAGGGGTTGGGGCACCCAGAAGATCAGGTTCTGGAGACGTTTTCCACCGATAAATGGGGGCTCGCGGGGCTCGGCGACGTTGGTCCGACCAGGCTGGCTTTGCGGACCGCATCGCGCGAGGTGTGGTATGGGCTAGGCCGATGGCCCCCGACATCGTGGAGAACAAGGACAGCACCGCCCGAGATCACCTCGCAAACGAGCGCACTTTTCTCGCGTGGGTCAGGACCGCCCTCGGTCTCGTGGGCCTCGGCGTCTTGCTCGAACGCCTCGGCGCCGGCAGCGACCAAGAAATTGCGATGCTAGCAGGCGTCGCATTCATCAGCTTCGGCGGGCTGACCATGATCTACTCGGTGAGCCGCTACGTCCGGGTCGCCCGCCATCTCGAGCGAGGGGTGTTTCCGGTCGCGATTCGAGGTCCGATCATGATCACGCTCGGGGCGTTGCTAGTCGCCGGCGGGGCGCTCGTTTACGTGCTCGTGTTGCAGTAGCCAGGTCGCGGCTTGTGACCGCCACGGTTACTAACCGTGGCTGCTTCGGTTACTGCCGCCTTCCAGAAACTGGCAAAAATCGAGTGATTTCGGGATCCTTTCGACATGGCACGGGAGGTGCTCATGTCAGCCGGGACTTCAGCCATGCGCTTCCCAGACACTCAGATTTCGACCGGGCGCCCCTCGTACCGGCACATGGCGTTGGCGCTCGCACTGCTGGCCGCGTGCGGGAGCCAGGTCGAAAAGCAGTCGCGCGCCGATCTCGATCGCGTGTATGCGCAGCTCGGCCCGGAGACCGTTGCGGATTCGGCGGCCGCTGCGACGCAACCCGAGGCGATCGCATCGCTAGGAACACTCCGCAGCTACGTGGCAAGCGCATTCGCGAACAGTCCTGAGCTTCGCGCATCGTATGAGGAGTGGCGAGCGGCCCTCGAGCGACCGGCGCAGGCTCGAATGCTGCCGGAGCTCGTGCTCACGTACGGCGGTTTCATCCGAGCGGTCGAGACGCGGGTCGGCCCGCAAAAGCACCGGGTTGCCGCTCTGCAATGGTTTCCTTGGCCGACGAAGCTCAGCGCCGGTGCCGATGCTGCGGGCTACGCAGCACTCTCTGCACAGCAACACTTCGAAGCCCATGCGCTCGATCTCGCAGCCCAAGTTGCGCGCGCCTACTGGAGGCTCTGGTTCATCCAGAAGAACAAGCTCGTACAACGCGATCAACGGAATGTTCTCAGGAGTTTTTCGAACCAGGTTCGTGCCCGGCTGCAAGGCGGCGAGGCCGGTCTTTCGGACCTAGCCCAAGTAGACCTGTCCATCTCGCGAATCAGCGACGTGATCGCGGGCCTCGACGAGGCTGAGCGTCGTGCCGCGGCGGAGCTCGTGCGAGTGATTGGGGCTTCGCCTGGCACTCCGACGCCGATTCGGCCGGAGCTCGACCCTCTACCGGCATTGTTGCCGAAACAGCCCGAGACCGAGCTCAAGCAAGCCGCAGTGGAGCATCCCCGGGTAGTGGCCATGGCGTCTATGAGCGAATCCGCGAACCAACGGGCGCGAGCGGTCAAGGGAACCAGGGCGCCGTCATTCGGTCTCGGTCTCGATTGGATCATCACGGGTGACGGGCCAGACCCAGCGATTCCCGACAGTGGTCAGGACGCCGTGGTGGGCGTGGTCGCGCTCAAAGTGCCCGTGTCGGGTGGAGCCTATAGAGCCGCCGAACGCGAGGCTAGGGCCGAAAGTGACGCCTACCGCGCGCGCGAGCGTGCTGCTCGCGACCGCGCGGTCGCCGAAGTCGAGCAAACACTGGCTGACCTACGGAACGCGGTTCGGCGCGTGCGACTGTACGAGAGCACGCTGTTGCCACAAGCGGAGACGACATACAGCTCTACGCTGGACGGCTACCAGAGCGGGAGGTCTTCGCTCGCGGAGGTCCTCATGGCCGAGCGGGATCTGCTCGAGCTCGCCCTGGGCCTCTTCGAAGCGCACGCCACCTACGGCGTCGTATGGGCCGAGCTCGAGCGCGTCGTGGGTCGACCCCTCTCCACCCGAAGCCCCGAGGACGATATCGCGCCATGAAGGATCGTAAAAGAAGCGCTCTGCTCGCCGCATCTCTCGTAGCAGCGTTTGCCATCGGAATCGGTGTGGGGGCGAAGGGGTGCGGCGAAAAACCAGCCGAGCGTGCGGAGCCGGCACACGTTCACGAGGGCGAAACCAAGGTCTGGACCTGCTCCATGCATCCGCAGATCCGAATGGATGAGCCCGGCCAATGCCCCATTTGCGGCATGGATCTCATTCCGGCGAGATCCAACGACGAAGCGGACGAAACCGAGCATGCCACCACACGCGGCGATCTGGTGACGCTCTCCCCGCGCGCCAAGGCGCTCGCGGCGATTCGTACCGTGGCGGTCGAGCGCGCAACTTCGAGCGCAGAGCTCCGGCTGCTCGGGCGGATCGAATATGACGAGACGCGCATTCGCACCGTGACGCCATGGACGGCAGGCCGGATCGATGATCTCCGCGTTCAAGTCACGGGCGAACGCATCAGGCGCAATCAAGTGATCGCTTCGCTGTATAGTCCTGAGATCTACAGCGCGATGCGAGATCTCGTGGCTGCCGCTGAACAGGCCGAGCGCCTCGCCGGGGGCCTTTACGGATCCCCGCAGATGGCTGAGGACGCATTGGGCGCGACCAAGGAGCGACTGCGGCTGCTTGGCGTGACCGCGCGGCAGATCGACGATTTGGTCCGCACCAAGAAGCCCCCAACCCATGTCGAAATACGCTCGCCGTTTGCAGGGACGGTGTTGGAGCGACTCGTCGATGAAGGGCAATACGTTTCGGCGGGCACGCCCCTCTACCGGATCGCGGACCTTTCGCGCGTCTGGGTGCAAATCGACGCGTATGAAACCGACTTACCGAATCTACGTGTGGGCCAGGAGGTCGTCGTGAAAGTCGAGGGCCTCGCGGGAGGGCCCCTCACCGGCCGCACCGCCTTCATCGATCCCGTCCTCGATGAACGTGCGCGTACCGTTCAAGTGCGTGTCGAAGTGAGCAATCCCGAGGGGCGCCTTCGGCCCGGGATGTTCGCCGAAGCGACCATCGAGACCGACGCCACCGTCGACGTGGCGCCCCTGGTGATCCCGGAGACCAGCCCATTGTTCACCGGTCGTCGGTCGGTGGTCTTCGTCGAGGTGCCGCATGAGTCGCGTCCGACATACGAGCTTCGCGTCGTGCGTTTGGGACCCCGCTCCGGACCGGTGTATCCGGTTCTCGCCGGGCTCAACGAAGGCGAAAGGGTCGTCGAGCGGGGCGCGTTCGTGCTCGACGCCGACCTTCAGCTGCGCGGCGGACGCAGCATGATGACACTGCCTGACGACGTCTCGTCGGCGCCTCCTCCCGGTCCGCCGGTCTCCGCGACCTTTCGGGCGGCCCTCGGTCCGGTGATGAAGGCCTACCTCGAAGCTCAGAGCCATCTCGCCAACGATGCGCTCGACCAAGCACGCGCTAGCCTGAGCCAACTCGCACGTCTGGCCAACGCAGCGTCGCCGGAGGGCTCCCGCAAGGCGCTCGACGCCTGGCAAAGGGTTGCATCGGAGCTCGTTGGCCACGCGCGCCATGGCGCCTCCTCGGACCAAGCCGGGGAAGTTCGACTCGCGTTCGAGCACGTGAGCACCCAAGTGATCGAGCTGCTGCGTCTCTTCGGCAATCCGCTCGATGCCGCCCTCCGACTCGCGTTCTGCCCGATGGCGTTCGATTCCGAGGGCGCGGAATGGGTCCAACGCGACGGCACGCTCGAAAACCCCTACTACGGGCAAGCGATGCTTCGCTGCGGGGAGTTCCGCGCGACCGTGTTACAGGGCGAACGGCTTGGGGCCTCGGTCGAAGTCGAGGCGCCGCCGGCCGCAGCCGCCGGCGGCCATCGCCACTAGCCCTGCGCAGAAGGATCTAGGCTTTGGAGGACCGCAAAACGAGCACGAGTGAGCAACGATGGGAGGCCCTTTCGCGGTTCTTCGTCGAGAACAAGCTCATCGTGTTCATCATGCTCGCAGGTCTCATCACTGCCGGGCTTTCCGTTGCGCCTTTCGACTGGGACCTCGGCCGGCTTCCGCGAGATCCGGTACCCGTCGATGCGCTGCCGGACATCAGCGAGAATCAGCAGATCGTATTCACGGAGTGGCATGGAAGATCCCCCCGTGACGTCGAGGATCAAATCACTTACCCGCTCACGACGGCTCTCCTCGGGATCCCCGGTGTGCGCTCGATTCGCAGCGCATCGATGTTCGGGTTCTCCAGCATCTACGTCATCTTCGAAGACGACATCGAATTCTATTGGTCGCGTTCTCGTGTCCTCGAAAAGCTTGCTTCGCTTTCCGCGGGCACGTTGCCCGACGATGCCACACCCACCCTCGGACCGGACGCGACAGCGCTCGGTCAGGTCTATTGGTACACGCTTCAGCCGCACGACGAGAACGGAAACGTCGTGCCGGCCGCGTTCGGCCTCGAGGAGCTGCGGTCCATCCAAGACTGGACTGTCCGCTACGCACTCCAATCGGTACCGGGCGTCTCGGAGGTCGCATCGGTCGGTGGATATGTGCGCGAGTACCAGGTCGACGTCGACCCCGAGGCCATGCTGGGATACCAAGTCACGATCGGTCAGGTCGCCAAGGCGGTCAAGAACGCGAACCTCGACACCGGCGCACGGACAATCGAGATCAACAACGCGGAGTACATCATTCGTGGTCTCGGCTTCATCCAGGACCGATCGGATCTCGAGGACGTGGTCATCACGACGCGCGAGCACACGCCCATCCGCGTTCGCGACATCGCGCGAGTCGGGCTGGGTCCGGCCGGTCGCCGCGGAGTCCTCGACGATGGGGGTGCGGAAGCTGTCGGAGGCGTCGTCGTGGTGCGCTTCGGTGAAAATCCGCTCGCGGTCATCCAGCGGTTGCGAGACAAGATCGGGGAGATCTCCGCGGGTCTGCCTCGCCGAACGATGGACGACGGCACCGTGGCGCAGGTGCAGATCGTGCCGTTCTACGATCGGACCGACATCATCCACGAAACGCTCGACACGCTGTCGCTGGCGCTCATCCAGCAGGTCTTGATCACGGTGATCGTCGTGCTGCTCATCATGCGGCACCTTAGAACATCCCTGCTGATTTCCGTGCTGCTGCCGTTGGGCGTGCTCGGCACGTTCGTTGCGATGAAGTATTTCGGCGTCGATGCCAACGTCATGGCGCTTTCGGGTATTGCGATTGCGATCGGCACGATGGTCGACATGGGGATTGTGTTCACGGAGAACATCGCACAACGCACGGACGAGGCATCAAACGACGCAGACGACGCCGACGTCATCCCTCGAGCAACAGGAGAAGTTGCCGCAGCCGTCATGACCTCCGTACTGACGACGGTCGTCGGCTTTCTGCCAATCTTCGGCCTCACGGCCTCCGAAGGAAAGCTGTTCACGCCGCTCGCCTACACCAAGACCTTCGCGATCGTCGCAGCCTTTCTGATGTCGGTCGTCTTTCTCCCACCAATCGCGCACTTGGTGCTGCGCTCCACCAAGCGGGCGGAAGAGCGGGCTCGACGAGGGCGTTGGGCGCTCCTGTTTCAGGAGAGCATGTTGTTCAACTGGGTGATCGTCGGGTGCGGCGTTGGCTTGATCGCCATTGGCGCTGTCCTCACCGGCCTCTTGGCGCTCGTTGTCGGCGTTCTCGAGCTCGCGACGGCTTGGGTCGCTCCGCCATACGACCGATACGCGCGCATGGCGGCGATCGCGATCGCCGTAATAGGCGTCGGCGTCGGCTTGACCGACTACTGGATGCCGCTCGGTCCAAGTCGAACGCTCTTTGCCAATCTGCTGTTCGTGGTGTTCATGGTCGCGACACTCATGTTGGCCTTCTGGCTCTTTCAGCACTTCTATCGACCGATCCTGATCTGGACCCTCCGCCACAAGGTCTCGTTCCTGACGGGTAACGTAGCGTTCGTGTTGCTCGGGGTGACCGCGTGGCTCGGGGTTCCGGTCGTCTTCGGTTGGCTGCCCGACTGGGTGCGCGGACTCGGCGTCTACGAAGCGGCGGAGAATCTGGCCCCGGGGCTCAAAGAGGACTTCATGCCCCCCTTCGACGAGGGCTCCTTCCTGCTGATGCCAACCACCACCCCGCATGCGTCGATCGGGCAAGCGCTCGAGATGATGCAGATCATCGATGCGGAAGTTGCCAAGATTCCGGAGGTCGAGCAAGCCGTGGGTAAGCTCGGGCGCGCAGAGACCGCCCTCGATCCAGCACCGATCTCGATGATCGAAACCGTGATCAACTACCACTCCGAGTACGTGCTCGATGATAGGGGCCACATCGAGACGTTTCGCTATGACGACGGAGCAAACGAGTTCGTGCTCGACGAGCAAGGGCAGCTGATCGTCGATCCGGACGGTCGACCGTTTCGGCAATGGCGCGACCACATTCACTCTCCAGATGACATTTGGGCCGAGATCGCAAAGGCGGCCGACTATCCGGGCCTGACCGGGTCCCCGAAGTTGATGCCGATCAAGACACGTATCGTGATGCTGCAAACCGGGATGAGGTCGGCGGTCGGCATCAAGATCAAAGGACCGGATCTAGAAACGCTCGAATCATTCGGGCTGGCCATCGAGGGGATCTTGAAGCAGGTGCCCGAAATCAAGAGCAACACCGTGCTTGCAGACCGGATCATCGGCAAGCCCTACATCGAGATCGTCATCGACCGGGAAGCCATTTCTCGACACGGCCTCACGATCAACGATGTACAGGACGTCATTCAAGTGGCGATCGGCGGACGCATGTTGACTCGGACCGTCGAAGGCCGAGAGCGTTACCCAGTTCGGGTCCGCTACATGAGGGAAGAGCGCGACAGCGTCGAGGCCCTCCAGCGTGTCTTGGTTCCCATGTCGAATGGCGGCCAGATCCCCCTCGAGCAGGTCAGCGACATTCGCTACGTCCGCGGACCGCAGTTGATCCGCTCGGAGGACACCTTTCTCAACGCCTACGTGACCTTCGATCCCACCGAGGGCGTCGGGGAAGTCGAGAGCGTGCATGCGGCTCAGCGTGCCATCGAACAACGACTCGAAGCCGGCGAGTTCGAGATACCCGCGGGCGTGAGCTATCGTTTCGCGGGGACTTACGAGAACCAAATTCGAAGCGCGAAGCGGCTGATGATCCTCGTGCCCGTCGCTCTCGCGATCATCTTCGTGATTCTCTACTTGCAGTTCCGTCGCACGACGACCGCACTCATGATCTTCGCAGGTGTGGCCTTGGCCGCCTCCGGTGGGTTTCTCCTCCTCTGGGCGTACGGGCAGCCGTGGTTCTTGAACATCGAGCCCTTTGGCGTCGATCTGCAGCACCTCTTTCACATCGGAGACATGCGAATGACGGTGGCGGTCTGGGTCGGCTTTCTGGCGCTCTTCGGCATCGCAACAGACAACGGCGTCATTGTCGCAACCTACTTGATGCAGATCTTTCGAGGGGCGAAGCCGACCAGCGTCGATGAAGTGCAAGACCTCGTCGTCGAAGCCGGCGAGCGTCGCGTTCGACCATGCATAATGACGACCGCAACCACCCTCTTGGCTCTTCTGCCGGTGATTACCTCCTCTGGTCGCGGTGCTGACCTCATGGTGCCCATGGCCCTTCCTTCCGTCGGGGGCGTCGTCCTCGCGCTAGTCACGCTGTTCACCGTCCCCGTGCTCTACAGCATTGGCGAGGAGCGGCGACTCAAACAGCGCCAACGGGCAGACTGAGGATCAATCATCAATCCTGGTCGCCTGGCTGCACGGCGCCTCGATACTCGTCTGGTTGAATGCCATAGCGCCGCAGCAGACGGTAGAAGCTCTCTCGTTCGACGCCAGCGTGTGCCGCTGCATCACCCACCTGTCCCCCGTGGCGCTGCAGGACCTCCTTGAGGTACCGTCTGGCGACCTCGCGTCGGCCTTGCTCCTGGGCTTCCGTCCAACTGAGCTCTGCAAGGGTCGAGTCGGAGAGAGGGTTTTCAGCGCGTCGAAGCACTTCCGGCGGGAGATCGCCAACATCGATCCGGTCGCCCATGCGCACGACGCTCGCGCGCTCAACGGCCGCCCGAAGCTGGCGAACGTTCCCCGGCCAGTCGTATTCCTGCATCGCCTGGATCGCTGCCGGAGTGAAACCAAACAGCTTGACGTCGCTCACCGACGGGAGCTCTCGTAGAAAATGCGTCGCCAAAAGCTCGATGTCTTCGCGTCTTTCCCGCAGGGGAGGGACGCTCACGACCGCGACGTTGAGCCGGTACCAGAGGTCTTCGCGGAAGCTCTCGTTCCGGACCATCGCCTCGATGTCTCGGTGCGTAGCTGCAATGACCCGGGCATCCACCTGCCGCTCCCGTGATTCCCCCAATCGTCGAATTGCGCGCTCCTCGAGAGCCCGCGTGAGCTTTGCCTGCAACGAGAGCCGCATCTCACCGATCTCGTCGAGAAATAGTGTTCCCTTGTGGGCTTCTTCAAAGAGGCCCGCTCGATCCTTATTCGCACCGGAGAACGACCCCTTCACGTAGCCGAACAGCTCGCTCTCCAGTAGCTCGGCCGGGATTGCCGCGCAGTTGACCGCGACGAAGCGCTGCGACGACCTGTGACTGAGCCGATGAAGCGCTCTCGCCACCCGCTCTTTGCCGCTCCCCGTTTCGCCGAGCAGCAGCACAGTGGCGTCGCTTCCTGCAACCCGTTTCGTGAGGCTACTCAGCTCCTGCATCTTGGGTGAGCGGCCCAACATGTCTGGCAACACCTCGTCGTCCCCGGCGCTCGTGCCTTCCGGACCCGGTAGTGCCGCAGCCGCCCGGCCCATCGCGCGCAGAACAACCGCGCGTCCGGCCTGCGGCTCGAAAGGCTTCGTGAGGTAGTCGTATGCACCGAGACGCAACGCCTCCACGGCCGTTGCAACCGACGCATAAGCGGTCATCAAGATGAACTCCGCCTGCGGCCTGACGCGCTTGCAGAGCTTGAGAACCTCTACACCGTCCATGTCCGGCATTCGCAGATCGCAAAGCACCACATCCACCGGCTCCGCTTCGAGGATCTTCAACGCGTCGAGTCCTCTTTCGGCGGTCAACACCCGGGCATCGTCGCGCAAGACCTTCTTCATGAGGCTCAGCATGTTCTTCTTGTCGTCGACGACGAGCACGGTGAACCTCTTGTCGTTCGCCGAGCTCATGACGCCACCATTGCGATCACGGGATCTGCACCCGGGATTTTCACGCGGAACGTTGCGCCTCCGTCCGGGTTGTTTTCCACTTCGATGGTTCCGCCATGGGCTCGAGCGATCCCCATGCACACCGAAAGACCCAGCCCCGAGCCCCCCGCGCGCTTCGTGAAGAAGGGCTCGAAGATCTTCGGACGGTCTTGGTCCGCGATTCCCGGTCCCCTGTCGGACACCGAGATCTCATAGCCGCCCGCTCCCCAGGGGCGGCCGCTCACCTCGATCACTTGGCCCGCCTTGGAGAACGAGGCTGCGTTCAGGAGCAAATTGCGCACTACCTGGCGAAGCCGCGCGCCATCGGCCAATGCATGACCGGACTCCACCGTCAGATGGACTGATTGCTTCGATCCCTCCTCGGTTTCTCCAAACCGAAGCACGGATTCGTGCAGCAGCGCTTCCATGTCGGTCCGGTCACGGCGAAGCTCCGGTACCCTTGCAAACGCAACCAGGTCTTCTGCGATGCGCTGACAGGCTGCCGCCTCCTCGTCCAAGATCTTGAGCTCTTCGCCTAGAACGTCGGGAGGGGTGTCGGGCCCCATCGTCTTCAGATAGCCCCGGATGACCTGAATCGGATTGTTGACTTCGTGCGCTACGCCGGCCGCGAGCTGGCCGATGGCTGCCATCCGTTCGGTCTCGATGAGCTGTGCCTCTCGTGCTTGAAGCTCCTCTGCCATCGTATCGAACGCTGCGGATACGGCGCGCAGCTCACCCTCGCCCACGGGTCCGACGCGGCTGCTGAAGTCACCAGAGCCAAACTTGCGCGCTTGCGCGGAAAGGACTTGGAGCGGCTCGAGCACCGCTCTCCGCAGCCTGATCGTGAATACGACGGAAAGACCGAGAACGAGCAGCACGCAGCTCACGCCCGTGAAAAGCCCTAATCGAGCCGCACGCGTTGCCAACGTATGGTCCATCGCCATGTCCTGCTCCACGGTTCGAGCAATGTGGTCTGCTTGCTTCGTTGCACGCTGAGAAAGCTCGTCGAGCTGCTTGTGATGTCGAAGCAGAGCATTCGCGTCGCCCTTGTTCACGGCGGGAACGAGGACGCCTTGAAAGACTTCATCCAAGGCTTTGCTGTCGCTCAGCACCTGCTCGACACGCCAGCGCTCGTCCTCGGGCAGTAGCGGCTTGAGGGTTTCGGCGCCGTACCGAACTCGTTCGACCCACTCCTGATAGTGTTCGAGATGATCGTCGTCACGCTCGATGATCCAGTGAGCTTGGTGAATGTACTGCTCACGTACGGCCGTCGCGAGCACGAGACTCTCGCGAATGGCAGTTTCTTGCGTTTGCATGTTGGCGACGAGCCCGGCGACTTCGCCAATGATCGCAATCAGCATGCCGCACATCGCCACCGACACGATCGAGACCAACGCGAAGCTCAGTGCGAGCCGGCGCGCGATGACGCGTTTCGGCGCAAGGGGTGCCTGGTCATCGTCACTGCTTGAAGTGTCTTTGTTCTGCATCGGTCAGCGTTCCATCGGCGAGCGTCTTGCCAGCTAGCGCAGGAGTCGTGCCACGCGACGTGGTTCAAAGTCATCGTGATTTCGACTGTTTAGAGCATTGCTCGTGTTTCGATTGTAACCCAATCAGACACGACTGTAACCATTATGGTTACAGTTGGCGGGCCGCGCGCCCCGATCGCCGTGGAATGCGGCTTCTCGCTTGTGGCACCGCTCTTGCTGTAGTCAGTGGCCGAAGCCATGCCGCACCACGACGACCCACATACTTGCCCGATGCACCCGGAGGTTCGTCAAGCCGGTCCGGGTAGCTGTCCCCAATGCGGCATGGCGCTCGAGCCCGTCGGGCCGGCACCGCTCGCGACTGAGGTCGAGTGGACCTGTCCGATGCATCCGGAGATCGTTCGGTCCGAACCCGGTACGTGCCCCAAATGCGGGATGGCGCTCGAGCCACGCGATGCGAGCAGCGAGGGGGACGCCGTCAATCCGGAGCTCGTGGACATGACGCGGCGCTTCTGGTTGGCCGCGGCGTTCACCATTCCGCTTTTCGTCGTCTCGATGGGCGATCTCCTTCCGGGCGAGCCCATTTCGCAGATGCTTTCACCGAGGGCGCGCACGCTGCTCGAGCTCGCCCTCGCAACTCCCGTCTGCCTTTGGTCCGCATGGCCCTTCTACGTTCGCTTCGCCCAATCGCTCAAGAATCGAAGCCTGAACATGTTCACGTTGATCGGCCTGGGCGTGAGCGTGGCGTACGGCTACAGCCTCGTCGCGGCGCTCGCACCGAAAGTATTCCCTGAATCGTTTCGAGGTCATGGCGGACAGGTCGCCGTGTACTTCGAGGCGGCGGGTGTGATCGTCACGCTGATCTTGCTTGGCCAAGTCTTGGAGCTTCGCGCCCGCGGGCAAACCGGGGCGGCGATCAAGGAGCTTCTTGGGCTCGCCGCAAAGACCGCGCGGCGCATTCGCGAAGACGGAAGTGACGAGGACGTGCCCATGGATGCGGTTCGAGTTGGAGATCAGCTTCGGGTGCGTCCCGGAGAGAAAGTTCCAGTCGATGGGGTCGTCGTCGAAGGCGTGAGCACGGTCGATGAGTCGATGGTGACAGGCGAGCCGCTTCCTGTCGCGAAGCACGAAGGAGACCGGGTCATTGGCGCCACCGTCAACGGGACAGGCATGCTGGTCGTCCGTGCCGAGAAGGTCGGTGCGGACACTCTGCTGTCGCGTATCGTCGGGATGGTCGCCGAAGCCCAGCGCAGCCGTGCGCCGATCCAGAAGCTGGCCGACACGGTCTCCGGCTACTTTGTCCCGATCGTCATCGGCGTAGCGGCGGTGACCTTCGTCGTTTGGGGTTTCGTCGGACCGGAACCACGCATGGCGCATGCCCTCATTAACGCGGTAGCGGTTCTCATCATCGCTTGTCCGTGTGCGCTGGGCCTCGCCACACCCATGTCGATCATGGTCGCGATGGGGAAGGGCGCAGGTCTCGGCGTCCTCTTCAAGGACGCCGAGGCGATCGAGGTCATGCGCAAGGTCGACACCCTCGTGGTGGACAAGACCGGGACACTGACCGCCGGCAAGCCCATGCTCGCGACGGTAGAAGCACGCCCGGGCGTCGATCCGGCCGACCTCTTGAGCATCGCGGCGAGCCTCGAGCGCGCAAGTGAGCACCCGTTGGCCGAGGCCATCGTAACAGGTGCACTCGAGCGGGGTGCCTCCATCTCGCCGTCGGATTCCTTCGAGTCACGCACGGGACGCGGCGTCATCGGTCGAGTGGAAGGCCGCGCTGTTGCCCTAGGCAACCGACAAATGCTCGACGACATGGGGGTCTCTCCGGGTGGGCTCGCGCAACGGGCGGACGAGCTGCGCCGCGAGGGGCAGACCGTGATGTTCGTCGTGGTTGACGGGAACGCCGACGCCATCCTCGGCGTGACCGACCCAATCAAAGACAGCACGCCCGACGCGATTGCCGCGCTTCACGAGGAAGGTCTTCGCGTCGTCATGCTGACCGGCGACAACCGGAAGACCGCCGAGGTCGTCGCGGCGCGATTGTCGATCGATGAAGTCATCGCGGAAGTTCTGCCTGACGAGAAGGCCGCGGCAATCAAGCGCATTCAGGAAAGCGGCAGCGTCGTAGCGATGGCCGGTGATGGCATCAACGACGCCCCCGCGCTTGCCCAGGCCGACGTGGGCATTGCGATGGGCACCGGCACGGATATCGCCATCGAGAGCGCGGGCGTCACACTCGTCAAGGGCGACCTTCGCGGCATCGTGCGCGCCCGAAAGCTCAGCCGCGCAACGATGGCGAACATCAGGCAGAATTTGTTCTTCGCGTTCGCCTACAATTCCCTCGGAGTGCCGATCGCCGCTGGCGTCGCCTATCCGGTGTTCGGCCTGCTTCTCAGTCCCATGATCGCGGCCGGAGCAATGAGCTTCAGCTCGGTGTCCGTCATCGCAAACTCCCTTCGATTGCGGCGCTTGCAGATCTGATGCGGCGAGCTCGGGGTCTTCGAGAAGTATCCCGCGCGGCCGAGAAGGTGCCTCGTCACTCGCCTTTGACCACTTGCCCACACCTGAGCATGCTCGATCCGTAGTATGGATTACGAATCGCACCTTTTTCTTGCAGCCAACTGCCCTTGGCCATCGGACAGTAGACCACGTTGACGCCCTTGGGTTTGGACATGCTCGCCCACATGCCCATCGCCATGGAGAGCTTCTTATAGGTGGCGCGAGCTTCTTCGAGCGTCTTCGTTTTGGCTAGCGCGGCGGAAGCGCTCTCGAGCTTTGCCGGGACATCCTCGTAGTGCGAAGCGTGCTCTCCGGTCACCGCGCTCGGATCGAGCTTTCCGGCGAGCTTGTGGATGCGTTCCGCCTCCGCGCGCACCCCGTTCAACGAGTCCGCAGCCAGGGCGTTGCCTACTTTTAGATAGCTCCTGAGGATGGGTTGCATCTGCGCGTCGAACTGCTCGGTACCTGACTCCGCACGAGCGGTGGCGGTCCAGTACGTGGACGCAGTCAGCAGCGCGCAACAAAGGATGACGAGTGTGGCTTGGCCCTTTGGGCGGCTCTGAATTTTCATCGGTTCGTTCATGCTAGCGTACTCTACGCAAGAACGATGCCAACATCACAATCTGCGTCTGTGGATACGCACTGACCCGGAGGAGTCGAGCATGCATCTGAACGAGCCCCATCGCTGGGAGCACCATCACACCTTCGGCACGGACGAGCACTTGATCGGCGAACGCCGCACCAGATGGGTGGTCGCGCTGACCCTTACGATGATGGTCGTGGAGATCGTAGCCGGGATGGCCTTCGGCTCGATGGCCCTGCTTGCAGACGGCTGGCACATGGGTACGCACGCCGCCGCGCTCGGGGTGGCCGTTTTCGCCTATGCGTACGCGCGCAAGCATGCAGCTGATCCGCGCTACAGCTTCGGCACTGGCAAAGTGGGAGCACTCGGCGGTTTTGCAAGTGCGGTCGGTCTCGCGGTCGTTGCACTGGTGATTCTTGCAGAAAGCGTGTCCCGCTTTCTGGCTCCGGTCACCATTCGCTTCGACGAAGCGATCGGCGTGGCTTCGATCGGGTTGGTCGTCAACCTGGTCAGCGCATTTCTACTTCGCGAGGATCACCATCACGGTAGCGAGCATGTGCACCACCACGACCACAACCTTCGCGGTGCATACCTACACGTCATGGCCGATGCGCTGACTTCGGTCCTCGCGATCGTCGCGCTCGTCGCTGGCCGGCAATTCGGTTGGACTTGGATGGACCCGATGATGGGTGTTGTTGGCTCCATGGTCATTGCTCGCTGGTCGTTCGGCCTGTTGGGCGACACGAGTCGCGTTCTCCTAGATGCGGAGGTCGCTCCCGAGCGACAGCAACAAATCCGCCAGGCCATCGAGAACGACGCCGACAACCGTGTAGTCGACCTCCACCTGTGGCGCGTTGGCCCGAAGCACCTGGCGGCGGTGGTGTCCATCGTCTGCCGCCAGCCCCGCGAACCCGATCACTACAAGGCGCTTCTCACCGGCTTTCCCGATCTCGCTCACATCACGGTCGAGGTGCATCGATGCCCTGAG
>JAHEEE010000145.1:83192-155247 GCA_024640845.1 Myxococcales bacterium
AAGCTCGGAAGCAGGCGCTCGACGAGGTTGCCGACTTCGTTTCAGCGAGGCTCCGCGCGCGGCAAGAGGCAAAGCTCAACTTCATCTGCACGCACAACTCGCGGCGCAGCCAGATGGGGCAACTGTGGGGGGCCGCCGGGGCCGCGCATTTCGGCATCCACGGTGTTCGAACGTATTCCGGGGGTACCGAGGCGACGACGTTCGACCCGCGTGCAGTAGCCGCGGTCGAGCGTGCCGGTTTCCGCGTAGACAATCCAGGTGGCGAGAACCCCCACTATGGAGTCACGTACACCCGCGGGGGCCCGGTGATCGAGTGCTTCTCGAAGACCTACGACGATCCCTCGAATCCACGAGAGGACTTCGTGGCAATAATGACTTGTGCCGAGGCGGACGAGGCGTGCCCGGTCGTCCATGGCGCGACGCTGCGGGCCCCGATTCGATACGACGACCCCAAGGTTGCAGATGGCACCCCCGAGGAGGCGTCGACGTACGACCAGCGTTGCCTGCAAATCGCTACCGAGATGCTCTACTTGTTTGCGCGCGTCTAGCGGATGACGACGGGGCTTGGCTCCGGCGGGGCGCCTAGCAAGTCGCGATTCGATTTCGGTTGCCGCCCGTCGGCCTCGCAGATGCCGAGCTCTTCGGCGATCTCCGCGGCAATCAGCACTCGCCCTGATCTGTCCATTCGCTTCTCGTCCGCGTGCATCGCTCCGATCACGTGCCCGATGAATTCCGGACTCTCCGCGTTGGCGAGGAACTTTCCGTACGGACCCTTCATGGCGTCGGGATGTTGAAAGAGCGGCTCGTTGCGCTCCGTGCGCACGAAGCCGAGCCAGAGACTTACCGCGGCGACATCGTGCTCGCGCAAATCGATCGCCATGTCCATCGCCATCTTGTCGATACCCGCCTTGCCTGCTCCATAGGCGGGGCCGTGCATGTAGATGCGGCCGCCATAGCTCGAAGTGAAGGCGATGAGCCCGCCGCCCGTTCGGCTCATCAGAGGAGCGGCGTAGTAGCTTGCGACGTAGTGCGAGCGTTGGCCGACGTCGAGAATGCGCAATAGGTCTAGGGATTTCTCCCAGAACGGCCCGGGCTTGGCGAGCTCACGAGGAATTGCGGTTGCGTTGTTGACCAGAATATCGAGGCGCCCTTGCTCGTTCGCGATTCGTTCGAATAGTAGGCGGACGTCTTCGTCATTGGAATGGTCGCACGGAGCGGCGAGGCCGAAGCCTCCTGCCCGGGTGACGGCCTCTGCGGTCGCATACACCGTTCCTCCGAGTGGGTGGCTTTTGCTCTCGTCGGTGCTTCGGCCGGTCACGTACACGGTGGTGCCCGACGCCCCGAGCGCAACGGCAATTCCTTTGCCGACCCCGCGGCTCGCGCCGGTGACGACGGCGACTCGTTTCTTGTCTTCGCTCATGCCGCTAGGCTTCTAGCACGGCATCGGGCGCGAAGTATCGCCCCCGTATCCAGAGCGCCACGTTCACGAGGCCGATCATCACCGGGACTTCGACTAGTGGGCCAATCACAGCCGCGAAGGCGGCGCCGTGATGAATGCCGAAGGTCGCGACGGCAACGGCGATCGCGAGCTCGAAGTTGTTGGACGCCGCCGTGAAGGAGAGCGTGGTAGCCACGGCGTAGTTGGCGCCGGCGGCTTTCGAAAGCCAGAACGAGATGAAGAACATCAGCACGAAGTAAATCAGGAGCGGGATCGCGATGCGGACGACATCGAACGGCAGCGCCACGATCGCGTCGCCTTTCAGTGAAAACATCACGACGATCGTGAAGAGTAGGGCGAACAGCGTGATTGGGCCGATACGCGGTGCAAACGACTTGTCGTACCACTCCCGCCCCTTCGTCTTGATGAGCGAGGCGCGTGTGAGGAAGCCCGCGGCGAACGGGATACCCAAGTAGATCGCGACGCTCTTCGCGATCTCTCCGATCGTGATGTCGACGACCATCCCTGTGAGCCCGAGCTGGTCCGGAAGCCAGGTCACGAAGAACCAGGCGTAGACGGAGAAGAACAGGATCTGGAAGATCGAATTGAACGCGACCAGGCCCGCAGCAAACTCTCGATCACCGCGCGCAAGGTCGTTCCACACGATGACCATCGCAATGCAACGAGCGAGACCGATGATGATGAGGCCGACCATGTAGTCCGGCTTGTCAGGGAGAAACAGCACAGCGAGCGCGAACATCAGGAAGGGGCCGATGATCCAGTTCTGGATCAGTGAAAGGGTCAGCACCTTCTTGTTGGTGAAGACGCGTCCCATCTCTTCGTAGCGAACCTTCGCGAGCGGCGGGTACATCATGAGGATCAGGCCGGCGGCGATCGGTAACGACGTCGTACCAATGCTCATCGCGTCCAGCGCGGTGGCGAAGCCCGGCACCAGGTACCCGAGCGACACACCGAGCGCCATGGCGGCGAAGATCCACAGCGTGAGGTAGCGATCGAGGAATGAAAGTCGAGGGCTTCGCATGGTCAATCCGAGCTGCTTTCCGTGGCGGAGTGGGGAAGCCTTCCATATACTCGCGCCCCATGGAAGCCGAGGTTCGAGAGAAGCCGCGCCCGAACACCTATCAAATCCAAGGGCGCACGGTGACGATGCCGTGCCGCGTCAGGGACGCGTGCTCGGCGACGGCCACGTGGATGGTCAGTGCCAAGGCGGCGCAGGCGCTTCTTCCCGGACCCGAGCTGGAGATCGCCCAGGTGCTTCCGGGGCGGGGTCTCTTGAGCATCGCGTGCATCGACTACCGAGACAACGATCTCGGTGACTACAACGAGGTGTCGATCGCGTTCTTCGTTCACAAGCGGGGGGACCGTTCGGGTATTCCGTTCCTCGGGGCGATGTCAGACATGATGAGAGGGCGACTCCCGACGCACATCATTCATCTGCCGGTCAACCAGTCGTTCACGTGTGAGGCGGGGCGGGTCATCTGGGGCTTTCCGAAGACCGTGGACGAGATCGAGTTCGACACCACGGGCGATCGCGCGCGATGCGTGTGGAACAGGGATGGACAGAACGTCCTCAAGATCGGTCTGCCGATCGGCGGCACGCGTGAGTTCCCCGAACACGCGCTGAGCACGTACAGCTACATCGACGGTGCGCTTCACTCGACCTCGTTCGTGTCGAGCGCAGACAGTCTCGGAGTTCACATAGGGGGCGTTCGGCTGGCGCTTGGCGCGCACCCGATCGCGGACGAGCTGAGGTCACTCGGCCTTCCGAAGCCGGCCATGATGAGCATGTGGCTCGGCAAGATGAGAGGGAAGTTCGAAGCCGCACGCCGTTGCTGACCGCAGCACCATCGTTTGGAGGTTGCGTCAGGCTATTGCTTGGCCTGCCTGAGCCTGCTGAATCCCGTCGTGACGTATTGAACGATGCTGATGGCAATTGTGACCAGAATCGTCGCTCCGAGAGCCTCGACCACGATCATCGGCGGCCAACCGAGCCACGCATGAGCGATCGTGAGTAGGATGAACAGGATCTGGAGCACGGTGTTGAGCTTACTCGCGCGGGTAGGCTCGCCATGCACGGGCTCGACCAAGAAGTGATACACGATCGTCCCGGTGATGATGACGATGTCGCGGCCGATGACGATCGCGGTGAACCACACCGGCACCCACCCCATCCAGGTCATTGTGACGAAGCTTGCGAACATCAAAAGCTTGTCGGCGGCGGGATCGAGGAGGCCTCCGAGCCGCGTCCGCCAGTCGAAGCGCCTCGCGAGGTAGCCATCCAAAGCGTCCGATAGGCCCGCGACTATGCTCAGGGACAGTCCCAGCCCATACCGTTCCTCCAGCAGAGCCCAGACGATCGGCGCAACCAGAATGATGCGCGCGATGCAGATCATGTTCGGGACGTACTTGAGCTTCACCGTGGCTCTATTTCGCTGTAAACCTGGCGTAGCCGACGGCGACTCGCTGATACGCGGTAGGTAGAAGCCGCACCATCCAGTCATAGACGCGGGCGTCCGGTCCCACGAGGATCCGGCGCTGGTTTCGCCTGACCCCTTCGATGATGGCCTTGGCAGCTGCGTCAGGGCTCGTAATGAAGGACTTCTCGAACTTCTTTCGGGTATCCTCTCCTTCGACCGCGAGACCCAAGTCCTGAAGGCTGTCGTTCATACGCGAAGAACGCGCGATCGCGGTTTTGATGCCGCCAGGGTGGACGCTGCTGGCGCTCACGCCGTAGCCCAACATGTCCAGCTCCTGGCGAAGTGATTCGGTGAACCCGCGCACCGCGAACTTGGCCGAGTTGTACGCCGACTGGCTCGGGATCCCCGCAAGCCCAAATACGCTCGAGATGTTGATGATGTGCCCTTCGCCCGTGGCCTTGAGGTGCGGAAGGAACGCCTTGGTGCCGTAAACGACGCCCCAGAAATTGATGTTCATCAACCACTCGAAGTCCTCGTAGCTCATCTTCTCCACGGTGCTTCCGAGCGCGACGCCCGCGTTATTGAAGATGAGGTTGACCTTGCCGTGGTCCCGCGCGACTTCGTCGGCCCAAGCGTAGACCGCATCTCGGTTCGCCACGTCGACACTTTGCGAGGTCACTCGAACACCCAACCCGCTGACCTGAGCGACGGTCTCCGCAAGTCCATCTTCGTTCACGTCGGACAATGCGAGATCGCAGTTCCGGCGGCCGAGCTCGAGGGCGAGTCCACGGCCGATCCCCGATCCCGCGCCCGTGATCGCGGCCACCTTGCTGTCAAAGCTCTTCATACGCGACGTTGGTAACCCATGATTCCTCCGGGGCCAAGCCGGATGTCCTGGGGCACCGCCATGTGGTAACGCTTCCCTGTGCGTGTCGACCCAAAAATGGAAACACATGCGGTAAGCGCTTTTTGCGATGATGTCCTCGGCAACGCCGACGCCGTGGAGATCGCTCGCCGGATCGAGGACCGCGAGATCAGCGCGCATGAAGCCATCGAAGCGGCGATCGCACGGGCCGAGAAGGTCAATCCTCTGCTGAACGCAATCGCCGCCCGATCATTCGATTCGGCACGAAGGGATGCGGAGCATCCGCGTTCGGGAACGTTCGCGGGTGTACCCTCTTTCATGAAGGATAACGAGCTCGTGGAGGGCTCCTCCATGCGGTTTGGCTCGCGGGGGATACCGGACAAACCCGTGGATACGACCTCGCCGTTCGCCAAGCAGTACTTGTCGACCGGCGTCATCAACCTCGGCAAGACCACGACACCTGAGTTCGGGCTGACCGGGACGACCGAGGCTCTGCTGCATGGACCGACACACAACCCCTGGAAGCTCGGTTTCTCGCCGGGAGGTTCATCGGGCGGCTCCGCGGCCTTGGTCGCAGCGGGAGTCGTGCCGATCGCTCACGCGAACGACGGAGGTGGGTCCACGCGGATTCCAGCCGCGTGCTGCGGGTTGGTTGGACTCAAGCCCTCGCGTGGGCGACTCGTCGAAATCGAGAGCGCAGCGCTGTTGCCCGTGAAGATCGTCCACCAGGGTATGCTCAGCCGCTCCGTGCGCGACACCGTGGCGTTCTACCAGGCTGCCGAGCGCTATCACCGCAACCCGCGATTGCCCGAGATCGGACGAGTGACAGGCCCCGGCCGTCGCTTGAGGATCGCGTTCTTCAGCGAGATCGAGGACGGTGTTCCGTCGCATCCCGAATGCGTCTCTGCGCTCATCGAGGCGGCTGCGCTCTGCGAAAGCCTCGGCCACTCGGTAGAGCGAGTACCGCCGCCGTTCGACGAGCGCTTCCACGAGGACTTTTTTCTCTTGTGGTCGACACTCGCGTTCGCGATCACCCAATTCGGCAAACAGCTCATCCATCCCGATTTCGACAAAAGCAAAGTCGAGGACTTCACCAAAGGCCTCGTGGCACACTTCCAAGACAACGCCTGGCGCGTTCCTGCCGCTGTGTTTCGGCTACGGAGGTTCGGGACGAAGTTTGCCCGTTCCTTCGATCGCTACGATGTGCTCATGAATCCAACCGTGGCGATGCCGGTTCCCGAGCTCGGCTTCATCGGTCCCGAGGTGGCCTTCGACACGGCGCTCGAACGCCTCAAATGGTTCATTCCGTTTTCGCCGATCCAAAACGTCTCGGGCACGCCGGCCATCTCATTGCCACTGGCCCAGAGCAAGAGCGGCCTCCCGATCGGAATTCAGCTCGGCTCCGCGATGGGAGCGGAGCGCACGCTCTTGGAGCTCGCTCTCGAGCTCGAAGAGGCGGCGCCATGGCCGACCCTCGCGAGCTAGTCGCCCAAGAGTGCCGCAAGAATGGCCGGGTCGTCGGTGATGATCGCCGTGGAACCCTTGTCGAGCTGCTGCTGCATCAACACTACGTCGTTAACGCCCCAGACGTTGACCTGCAGACCCGAGTCGAGCGCGAGCTTAACGTCAGCCTCGAGGATGGACAATAGGGGGTGGATCGCGTCGAGATTCAACCTCACGGCCCTCTCGACGAATGCGGTGTCGGGGTTGCTTGAAATCAGTGCGGAATAAAATCCAGGCTGTAGGGTCTTCACCAGCTCTGCGGCCGTTTCGTCAAACGATGAAAAGAGCGTTTGCTCTTGGCCGCCGATGCGGATCACCTCCTCGAGCACGGCTTCGACCAAGTCGGTGGGCCCCGTCGTAGCGGTTCTGCAGTCCTCTCCGAACACTTTCAGCTCGATGTTGATCAGGGCATCGCTGCCGAGCGCGGCGTAGACTTCTTCCAACGTTGGTGGGTGAAGTGACGTGAGGTCGCCGTCGCTGTCGAGGAGCAGGCATGAGCGGACCTCCTCGAGCGTCATGGCGCTCACGCAACCCGTGCAGTCGGTCGTCCGATCGACGGTGTCGTCGTGCATCACGATGATCCGCCCATCCATCGTGATTTCGGCGTCGAGCTCGACGCCGTTGGCGCCCTCCTGCATGGCCGTCTCGAACGACGGAATCGAGTTCTCCGGGAAAGGGTTGCCCTCTCCGGTGATCCCAGTGCCACGGTGGCCCAAGTTGGCGGATGGGGCTAGAGCCGCGATTCTCGCCCTCACGATGTCTCCTGGCGCTCGTCCCATGCAAATGTTCCGTGCCTCCCATTCTGCGGCGCAGGCGCTCTCGTCGCACGCGTTGTCGGTGACGCAACTGTAGTAGTCGCTGGTTTCGTCGGGGCAGGGCGCCATCAGCGCCGCGTTGACGACGTTTTGGCAGTTCGGCAGCTCGGAGCACGCTGCACAGTAGTCGGTGGCGACAGGGTCAATGGGCGTCGAGCTAGACGAGCCGCACGCCGCGACCCACATCAACAGCCCGAGACTCAGTTTCGGCATGTCGATTCGCAGGCAAGCATCGTGCGAACGATACATCATGACTTCGGCAGCGTCTCGTGCATTTCGAGGTCCGAGACGTGCATGTACCAAGGCGGGCGCGACCCGTAATACACGCTGAACGCGGGGCGCTCTCCTGGGTCGTCGTCGAGGCCGCCCGCGCCGACGACCATCACTTTGCCGTTCCGAGTCATCCAAGGCACCGCGGAGCCGCACTCGGTACAGAAGGCCGTGCTCCACCACTTGGCCGTTGGAAGCTCATAGCGCTTCACCTTGCTTTCCCCGTGCTCCCAGGTGAACTGGTCGACCGGCACGAAGAGGTTGGCGCAGTTCGAGGAGCCGGTCTTCTTCCTGCACCGGCTGCAGTGGCAGTACTGGAAACCTCGGTACGGCCCTTTGATGCGGTATGCGACTTCGCCGCATACGCAGGACCCACGAGCCGCTTTGGTCATCTTCCGATCCCTCCTGGTTCGAGCGATACGAGTACCGAACTCGCCGTCCGCTTGCAAGACCACGCTTGGTTTTTTCGCAGAGACCCCCATCACGACGATGGGATCGAGAGGCTGGTCAGTCCGGCTCGAGATCGACGTGCTGCGCTTCCGGCACGGCGTCGGTCAGCTTCTCCTCGAGCCGGTCGATCTCCTCACCAATCGCGTCCGTGACTTTGGCTCCGAACTCGACCAGCAAACGTTCGAGGTCCTCGGGGCTTTCGAGAGCAGCCCACGTCGTGCGGAGGTTGGTTTCCGCCAACAGAGCTCTGGCGAGCTCCCTGCCATCGAAGGTGACCTCGGCTTTGAAGCGCACCGCATCAGCACCGAGTTGGGACACTTTGACGTCCTTGACCCGAGCAACGACCGGGCTCTGCTCCAACACCGACACCATGCGGGCGACCGATTCCGTCGGAGGAGTACGGCCCAAGAGGAAGCGCCGGTTTCGATTGATGAGGAAGATGGCGGATAGGCCGAGCAGCAGGCCGATCGTGATCGAGCCCGCTCCATCCCATGCAGGGTTGCCGGTCAGCACGGTCAATCCGAGCCCAAGCATTGCCACGACCACACCGATCACCGCCGAGGAATCCTCGAGCACGACTGCAACGCCCATCGGGTCGGGTCCGCTTCGAATGTACCGCCAGATGGACTGCCCGCTTTGACGCGCCGAGGCTCTCACCGCCGATGCACCAAACGCGAGGGAGACGCCTTCGGCTCCGAGTGATACGAGGAGGATGACCAGCCCTGCTCGCACGTGGCTCAGAGGCTCCGGCGCCCAGAGCTGCTGGGCACCCCGAACGACCGAGACACCACTGCCGACGAACAACACTCCGGTGGCGGACAGGAGCGCCCATATGTATCGAGCGCGCCCGAATCCGTAGGGATGCTGGCTGTCGGGGCCGCGTTTCGAGCGGCTGATGCCGACGACCAAGAGGCCCTGGTTCGTGATGTCGGCCGCGGAATGGAGCGCCTCGGCCATCACCGCCGTCGAACCCGTGAGCAGGAATGCGACGACCTTTGCGGCGCCTATCATGAAGTCCACCAGCAGGGCGATGGCCACGGCGCGTGTGCTGGTCGTCATGGCCTCATCCTAAGCTCAGATCGGGCGCGGATCCTCGGTCGCATCTGGCCATCACCGGTTACCGTGGCCTCATTCGTCTTCTCCGCCTCCACCATGGTCAGTTGTGTCATAGTTGCAGCACTGTTGCCGAGCATTTCATGAAAAGAGGGAGCCGCTCATGATCGAGGTGATGACAGATCTTCCGGACCGCGTTCTCGGACTGAGGGCACATGGCGAGGTTTCCGCCCAAGACTACAAGGCTGTGCTCGTTCCCGCGATCGAGGAGAAGCTGACGAAACACAAGAAAGCGCGGCTGCTCTACATCCTAGGCGACGATTTCGAAGGCTATACCAGCGGAGCGGCTTGGGAAGACGCGAAGGTCGGGATGAAGCACCTCACCGACTTCGAGCGTGTTGCAGTCGTGACCGACGTCGACTGGATCGAGAAGATGATCAAAGCGTTTGGCTTCGTGATTCCGGGCGAGGTTCGCGTGTTCGAGGACGATGACCTAGACGAGGCGCGCCTTTGGATTTCGGAAACGCCCTCGCCGGGGCGCTTGGCCTTCGAGCTTCTCGAGGAGCAAGGCGTGCTCATCATGCAGCCACATGGGGAGCTCGAGGCCGCAGATTTCGAGAGGTTGAGCGCGCGCGTCGATCCTTACCTGGCAGAGGCGGGTGTTCTCGGTGGCGTGATGATCATCGCCGAGCACTTCCCCGGCTGGGACGATCTTGCCGCGTTGAGCTCACACCTTCGGTTCGTCCGAGAGCATCACCGGAAGATTCGGCGGGTCGCCCTGGTTACCTCGGATCGCCTCGTGTCCACGATCCCGCGATTCGCTTCCCACTTCGTCGATGCCGAAATTCGGTCCTTTCCCCTGCAACAAAGGGACGAGGCACTGCTTTGGGTTGGCGGGGGCTCCGGTGCGATCTGATGGACCCCGCCGAGGCCCTGGAGAATACGACCGAACGAATTGATCTAGTCGGCTACAAGCTTGCTCAGCTCGGGGAACGCGCAGTCGAGCTCCTCCCGTTGCTCGCCTTGGCGCTCGGCACGGTGGTCGTTTTCTGGCTGCTCGCGAGCCTGCTCACCCGGAGCGACCTGTTTTTTCGATGGATCGACAACCGGTTTGCTCGCGACCTGGCGCGCCATTTCGTCCGAATCACAGTGATCGGGGCCGGTGTACTCCTCGCGCTCGAGTTGCTCGACGCTGCAGCACTGGTTGGTGCCGCACTCGGAGCTGCCGGGGTCGTCGGCATCGCAGTTGGTTTTGCCTTTCGCGACATCATCGAGAACTACCTTGCCGGACTGTTGCTCAGCATGAGGCGTCCCTTCGACGCCAATGATTTCGTCTCGATCGACGGGGCCGAAGGGAAGGTGGTGCGACTCACGTCCCGGGCGACCGTTCTCCTGACACTTGCCGGCAACCATCTTCGCATCCCCAATGCGAAAGTATTCAAGGCGGTGTTGGTCAACTACACGCAGAACCCGTTGCGGCGGATTGACTTCGAGGTCAGTGTGAGCAGCGACGTCGACCTGGCGACGGCGCAGAAGATTGGCGTCGGCGCTCTGTCTGCAATGCCTGCCATCATCGACGATCCCGCGCCTCTGGGCCTGATCGAGCGACTGGGAGACTCGAGCGTCTGTCTTCATTTCTATGCTTGGTTGGACCAGCGCGAGACCGACTTTTTCAAGGCGCAGAGCGAAGCGATCCGCATCGTAAAGAGCGCGTTCGACGATGCCGGGATCGAGATGCCGGCGCCGAGCTATCAGATCACCCTGAGCCGCGACGAAGAGCCCACTGTGCCGAAAGTCGCGCGCCCTCCATCCACAGCTCTCGAGGCGGGGGACACCTCTGCCGATGTTCGCCTCGACGAGCAGGTGGAGTCCGAGCGTGCGGCACGAGGCCCCGATTTTCTCGACGACGAGGTGCCCCGCGAATGAGCGTTCGGCGCTCGCTACGTGCCGGCGAGCATGTCGGCCAGCAACGTGGCGAGCCCGAGGAACGTGAAGAAACCGACGACGTCGGTCACGGTCGTCAGGATGATCGAGGATGCGGTCGCCGGATCCCGCTTGAGCTTCACCAAGATGATGGGGATCAGTGCACCTGCCGCCGAAGCGGCCACCATCGAGATGATCATCGCGACGAACATCACCAGCGAGAGCCCGAGGTTGCGGGCCCAGACATAGACCCCGATCGACGTCACGACGGCGATCGCAACACCGTTGACGAGTCCGACTGTGAGCTCTTTCATCAAGACCCGAAATCCCTGAGATACTCGTATTTCGCGGAGCGCAAGGCCACGCATGGTGACGGCCAGCGCCTGGGCGCCAGTATTGCCCGACTGCCCCGCCACCACTGGCAGAAGCACCGCGACGGCCGTGAAACGCGCAATCGTGCTTTCGAACAGACCGACGACCGACGCGGCTAGAAACGCGGTGACCAGATTGATGTTCAGCCATGGTAGCCGGCTCCGCACACCGACCCACGGCGGCGACAGGGCGCGTTCTTCGCTCGATCCACCGACCATT
Source organism: Myxococcales bacterium (assembly GCA_024640845.1). Classification (GTDB taxonomy): domain Bacteria; phylum Myxococcota_A; class Polyangia; order Polyangiales; family Houyiibacteriaceae; genus SG8-38. The sequence goes on from JAHEEE010000145.1 coordinate 94,539, forward strand.
TGCTGCAGATCGGTGATCGCATCCTCTTGGGCAGCTTCGAGCAGGCCTGCCTGGCGAATGATGCCGACGACGTGGCCCTGTAGGTCCACGACCGGCAGGCTCGACAACCGATATTTGTTCAGAATCTCGACGACCTCTTCTCGCGGAGTCATCGGCTCGACGAAGACCGCACGCGGGCTCTTCAGCTCACCGAGCGACTGGTGCGGTAGAGCGCTGACCACGTCTTGCAGACGGACCACGCCGTCGAACGCCCCTTCTTCGTCGGTGAGAACGAGATCGGCGATCCGCCGCTCTCCGAGCTCACGAATTCGTTCCAACGCCGCTCCGGCAGTGGTCTCGCTGTCGAAAACAGCGACCCGCGCATCCATCAGGTTGCCCGCGGTACCAGCCGGGAAGGTCAGTATGCTTGCGATCTCCTCGGCCAAGGAGCTCGGTAGGCCACCGAGCAGTCGGGTCCGTGTTTCGTCGGAAAGGCGCGCCAGCAGGTTTGCCGCAAGTGCGGGGTCGAGGACCGCAAGAAGCTGGGTGGCCTCCTCATCTCCGGCGGCGCTGAGGATCGCGGCGGCATGATCAGGCTGAATGTAGCGAAGTACTGTCGCTCCGGTTCGGGTCGGGACCCCAGCGAGCGCGCGCCCCCCTTCCTCGGGTGTTGCACTCTCAATCTCGCGAGCCGCCTCTCCCGGATAGAGGGATAGGAACTGCTGCACGAGGCTCGCGGTTGCGCTGCTCATGACTTCCTCCGCGGGGTTCCCGAGGGACCCAGTAGGGCGGAAGTCGCCCACTCGAACAACCCCTTGAGGCCAAGACCGTAAAGCTCACCGAGCGCGGCAGCGGTCTCCCTACTTCCGTCGTCGAGTCGCGTCTCCAGCAGCGTTTCCTCGAGCTTGCGGACCGACTCGTAGCGGATGGCGCCGACGAAGCGTCCGTCGGCGCCCACGACCGGCAGAGCATGGAAGCGCTTCCATCCCGGATGAACGATGATCGACTCCCGACTCGCGCGCGCCGAAACCGACTCGACAGAGTGGATGGCGATCATGCCGAGAAGCTGCTCGGGCCGGGCGGCCATCAGCTCCCGGAGGTTGACGACTCCAATCAACTTCTGGTCCTCAGCCACGACGTACACGTAATACAGGGCGTGTTGCGGGCTCTGGCGCAGCCGTTCCAAAGCCTCGGCGGCCGAAGCATTTTCGGCGATCGAGAGCACTGCCGGGTCCATCAGCGCGCCCGCTGTCCCCTCTGCGTACCGCAGCAACCGCCTGAGCGCCTTCTGAGCTGTTGCCTCGAGCGAATCGACGATCGCGGAGCGGTGACGGGCATCCATCGCTCGCAGGATGGCGGCGGCTGCGTCCCGCGGGGTCTCCTCGAAGGCGGGTGCGGCTTGTGGGGCTGGCACGAAAGCCAGGGCGGTGGCCGCAGAATAGGGCGTCAACCACCGCAGCAGCTTCGATAGGGCGTCCACCGGAAGGTCGAGGATCGCTTCGGCCAGATCAGAGGCTGGCAACAATTCGAGGACGCGCGCGGCTTCGGCAGGGTGGGCCGAGACGAAACGATCTCGAAGCTTTGCCTCAAGCGCCACGGTCGGCCTCTTCACTCAGAAGCGTGCAGGGGCTCTCGGCGAAATGCCGTGCGGAGATCGAAAGCTCACCTTCCGCGTTCTCGAGCACCACCGAAGTCCTAGTCGTTCTCACGATTCTCCCTTGCTCCGTGCCGATCCGGACGACTTGCCCAATTCGGTAGGACTTGTTGACGTAGTGCATGGCCAAAATGTCGGCCACGACCTCTCGGGCGCCGAGCCCGAAAGCCAACGCCGCTGCGCCGAGCGCCGCGGATAGCACGATGAGAAACACGTTCGTGAGCAACGAGACATCGAGGCCCAGCTGGCCGGCGGCGATGAGCGCCGCGGCAGCCACGATCGACACCTGCGTCAGTCGAGCCAGGTTCCGAGCCTGCGGCGCTGCACCGCGGCTCGCCGTTTGAAGAATGGCGTTGCGGGCGAGGCGGCCCGCGACGATTCCGCCAAGGACGAGCACTGCGGCGACCGCGAGTCTCGGCAGATAGCCGGCGAGGTTGTTCATCCACGTGCTGAAGAGAGGGACGTCCAGCCGATCGATCGCCATCACCGCAGCAACGGCTAGAACGAGCCAATACAGGCCACTTGCAACGATTTGTCCAGCTCGCTGATCGTCGACGGTTTCGGTCCAAGCCTGTCGAGTCAGGCCGGGTGGCAGGCGGGCCGCGATCCTCCGAAACGAGCCGAGGACCGCCCTTCTCAAGACCCACGCCAGTCCCCATCCGACGACCAGAACGATGACTGCGGTCACGAGATTTGGCAGCGCGGTAATCAAGGCCTGCTTGGCGCTCGCCACCCAAGCGACGAGTTGTTCCACCGTGTCGTCGAGTCCCATCAGATCCCTGCAGCCTCCTCGGGGAGTGTACCTCACCCGGGCCCTCGATAGGGCGAGTTGTGAGTCACACTCGCGATATCGCGTGCACGTGTAGGGCGGCGGTGTCAGATTCAGCGTCGATCGATGAGCCGGAACCCAATGCAACGCCCGAGGTCCAGCCCTCCGAACCACGCTCTCAAGAACAGGCGCAGGCTCGGCAAGTATCGGATTCGCCGGCGTGTTGGCGCCGGTGCGTTCGCAACCGTCTACGAAGCTTACGACACAATCGAGGGGATTTCGGTCGCACTGAAGATCCCGCATCCCGACCAGGTCGAAAAAGAGTCGCTAAATCTCATTCACAAGGAGGTCCGGCTGACGGCGCGGCTCGATCACGACAACATCCTGGCCTTGCGCAGCGCGATGATGATCGATGGCCATTTCGTGATTGCGACGCCGCTCGGTGAGCAGACGCTGACCGACCGCCTTCACTATCGTCTCGGACCAAAGACCGCCCTCTCTTACACGGAGCAGTTGCTCGATGCTCTCGCCTATGCCCACGAGCAGCGAGTCATTCACTGCGACATCAAACCGGACAACGTCATTCTGTTTCCCGAGAACCACGTTCGACTCGCCGACTTCGGGATTGCCAAGGTCTCACTCAGAACCCGCACCATCGTGGGGTCGGGCCAGGGCACGGTCGGCTACATCGCGCCCGAACAGGCGATGGGTAAGCCTTCGTTTCGCTCCGATGTGTTCTCGATGGGTCTGTTGATCTACCGAATGTTTGCCGGCGTGCTTCCCGAGTGGCCCTTTGATTGGCCCCTACCAGGCGCGGAGCGCCTACGTCGAACGGTCAGCCAGGACTTCATCGCGTTCCTTCGACGATCCATCGAGGTTCGCGAGCGTAAGCGGTTTCGGGACGGAGTGCAGATGCAGCGCGCATTCGAGAAGGTTGCGCCGCGGGCACTCCGGAGTACGACGCGCGGCAGGAGAACCTCGCCATGAGCGAGACCCACATCTTTACGGATGTGGACATGCCACACGGCGAATGTTTCGAGTTTTCCGGCCTGCGTGCGGGAGTGCTCAGCATGCGCAAGCCCGGTCGCGACGGACCTAACGAGGATGCTGCCGCTCTGATTCGCCTAGGCGACGCCGCCATCGTCGCGGTGCTCTCCGATGGAGCCGGAGGGCACCCGGGCGGGGCCGAGGCCGCTGGGCTCGCAGTTCGGGCGGTCTGCGATGCGGTCGCGAAGCTCGGTGATGATCCGACGGAGCTCCGCAGCGCGATCATCAACGGGTTCGAATCCGCGGATCGCGCTATCGCGGGGCTCGGTACCGGCGCGGCGGCCACCTTGGCGGCGGTCGAGATCCAAGGCTCCCGAATGCGCGCCTATCACGCCGGCGATTCGATGGTTCTCGTGACCGGGCAGCGCGGGCGCATCAAATGGCTCACCATTCCTCATTCCCCGGTCGGCTACGCCGTCGAAGCCGGGCTCATCGACAGGAGCGATGCGCTTCATCACGAGGACTTACACCTCGTTTCCAATCTCTTGGGCGGGCAAGACATGCGCATCGAGCTCGGCGCAACGCTGAGCTTGGCTCCCCGAGATCGCATCGTCGTCGCCAGCGACGGTCTCAGCGACAACGTGCACCTGGGCGAGATCGTCGAGGCCGTGCGAAAGGGGCCGCTTGACCGGGCGGTCAATACGCTGGGCGCTCTTGGTAGAACGAGGATGGAAGCGCCTGCCGAAGGGGTGCCCTCGAAACCGGACGACCTCACGCTGATCGCGATTGGCCAACGCGAGGGTTCGATCTCGTGATGGCCGAGGGCCTCGCGCGCACTCAGGACGGTGCGGTATGATGGCTACACCAGCGACCATGGAACGAAATCTACACAATGGCGCGGCGGGACCGGTGCATCGGCGACGCGAGCTCGTGATCGGGGATTTCCCCCGGGGAGAGCTCTCGCGCCTCTACATCGATTTAGTCGCAAACGGCCTGGCGCAGGACATTCTGCTGCCACTCCTCGTCGCGCGTGGGAAGAAGGACGGCCCTGTGTTCGGGTTGACGGCTGCCGTGCACGGAAACGAGCTCAATGGCATTCGCGTCATCCACGATCTCATGCATCACATCGAGCCGCAGCAGCTGAGCGGCACCGTCGTCGCATTGGTCGTCGTGAACGTGCCGGGGCTTCACCGCCATCAGCGCGAATTCGTCGACGGCGGCGACCTCAACCACATCTTTCCCGGCCGTCGCGACGGAAACGTTGCCGAAGTCTACGCACAGCGAATCCTCGATCGAATCGTCAGCCGCTTCGACTACTTGGTCGACCTGCACACCGCGAGCTTCGGCCGCGTGAACTCCGTGTACGTCCGTGCGGACATGACGCACGCTACCACTGCGACCATGGCCTACCTGCAGCGTCCGCAGATCATCGTTCACAACCCACCATCCGACTACACGCTGCGTGGTGCCGCGATGGATCTCGGGATTCCGTCGATCACGCTCGAGATCGGCGATCCACAAAGATTTCAACCCGGCTACGTTCGCTCTTCGCGCATCGGTCTGCGAAGAGTGCTGGCGGCTGCAGGCATGCTGGCTCGACGCCCCGTCTCCGAGGGACCAGAACCGGTCCTGTGCGAGCGCTCGGGTTGGATGTATACCGATCGCGGAGGGCTCCTCGAAGTGCTCCCCAAGTCGACCGACATGGTCCGCAAGGGCGAGCGGGTGGCCGTGTTGCGGAACGCGTTTGGCGACGTGATTCGCGAGTATGATGCTCCACGCGATGGCATCGTCATCGGCAAGAGCGTGAACCCAGTTGGGCAGACGGGCGCCCGCATTCTGCATCTAGGCTCGGTGGCGCCGGACCAGCACGGCTTCGTAAGGCGCGCCGAGGGGCGGCCCAACTTGAGGGCGGACGCGTGATGCAAATCGCGTTTGTCGTAAACGAGTGGCGAGAGCCAAGCGCCGAGCAAACGACGACTCTGCTGATGAGCTCGGCGATTCAGCGCGGGCATGGTGTCTTCGTGTGCGGTGTCGGCGACCTAACGGAGAACGAAGAAGGCAAGCTGTCCGCGACCGGCTGTGCACTGGAGACCGGCCCAGGGCCCGCCGTGAGTGAACAACTGGCGAATCTGAGCGCGACTGCGCAGACCATCGACGACTACGATTTGTGCGTCGTTCGTACGAACCCGAGTCGAGACCACGATCGCCGGACGCAGCATGTCGCTGTGCTCCGTCTTCTCGAGCGACTCGAAGAGCGTGGCGTTCGTGTGGTCAACCGCCCCCGTGGGTTGTCGCGCGCTCTCACCAAACTGTCGTTGCTCGACCTACCGAAAGAGCTCCGGCCCATCACCATCGTAACGCGAGATCCCGACGAGGTTGCAGAGTTCGTGCGCCGAAGACCCGGCCGTTCGGTGATCAAGCCGCTCGAAGGAACACGAGGCCGGGACGTCTTCGTGCTGGGGCCTGACGACGCTGGGGTGAACTCGAAGCAGATCGTCGATGTCGTGCTTCGGCAAGGCTATGCGGTCGTGCAGGAGTTCGCAGCGGGCGCGGAGAACGGCGACGTCCGGGTGACAGTGGTCAACGGGAAGATTCTCGAAGTCGACGGTGAGCCCGCTGCGGTGGCTCGCGTGCCCGGCCGAGGCGACTTCCGTAGCAACCTCCACGCCGGTGGTTCCGCAAGTGCGGCTACGGTAACGCAGGAAATGCGGACGGCTGTCGAGCGCATCGCGCCTCTCCTCTCGCGCGAGGGCTTGTTTCATGTCGGTGTGGATTTCGTGGGTGGGCAGATTCTCGAGCTCAACGTATTCAGTCCTGGCGGGCTCTTCCCTGCCGAGCGTATCTACAAGCGCGATTTCGGCGGCGCGGTCATCGAGGCGCTCGAGCAGCTTCGCTGAAGCTCAGGAACGGGGTGGTTCCGCCAAAACGGCCTTGCCGCCGCGGGAACCACGCTTGATCTCCTCTAGAAGTGCCGGGTCGTCGTCGAGCGAACGAAACAAGCCGAGACGCAGCCCCCCCTTTTGTGTGAGCAGGGTCGCTGTCATCTTGTCGATCGCGACGGCTGCGAGCACGCTCTGGATGTAGGCTTCGATGAGGTCGTCGGCGCCGATGCCGATCGTGTTGAAATCTCTACGGTCCATGAGGAGAAGCCGTTCGGTCGAGGCGGCCCACGATCCGTCGGAATGGCGTTCCGATAGGTTCGTTCCGAGGACTTCCCAGGAAGAATCACTGCCGTCGAGCTCCGAGGGCAGCGGCCGCCTCGAGCGCCGTGCATAGATCGCCAAGGGGCGAAAGCCGTTGGAGCCGCCGCACACCATCATTCGAAGGTCGGCTACGTAGATGTGTCCACGTCGATCGGGAATGGTCCCCACGTGGTAGAAACGGCCCGCGCGTTCAACCGAGCTCCACGTGTAGTTGCCGATTAGACTTTGCACGACGTAACGGTCGTAGGGGTGCTCCATCTCCATGAAGCGGTCGAGCTCCCTTTGGTTGACGATCGTGAATACGCCCTGGCCCGCATTGCTATATGGAATCTTCACGACTGCGTGTCCGCCAAATCGCTTCACCCAAAGTGGCACCTCTCGTTTGGCGACGTCACCGATGGTTTGAGGGGTTCTGATCTGGAGCCCGGATGCCTCGAGCTCGGCGTTGTAGATGTCGTATGCTTTCATGGCGACGAGCTTGTTTCGTCCACCAGCGAGACAGGTTGCCACCGGGTTCAAGATGCGCGTCCGCGTGCGAATTGGTATGCGATTCCAGGGCCTCTGCGTGACGTATCGAAACGCGGCGCGCATCGCTCGCCAGCTGCCGGTCTCGTCTCTGATCTCGAGCAATCCGTCCGTGAAACGTGCCGGGGGGTTGCTACTGTCGGCGGGAAACGGCGTGAGAAACACGCTTTCCCCCGTGAGGTCCGCGATGGCGGCCGCGTAACCGGATGCCTCCATGTAGTTCTTGTCGAAGAGCACTGCTAGGTCGCCCGACGCGGCCCCGCGTTTGGCGATCAGCGGTAGGAAGGCCGTCTCGATGAGTCTCCGATAACCGGCCTGCTCGTCGTCGTCCGACTGGATCGGCATCGACTTATTGCCGGAGGGACAGGAGTTGGTCTCGACGACGACGAGCCGACGGTTACCTGCGGCAGTCGTCGTGCAGAATAGGTCTGCACCCGCCCACCGAAAATGCTTCGGCACGTACGCGAGGACTTCTTCCAGGAATGCCGGATCGACGCGAGGGTTCAAGTGGCAATAGCGATTGATGATCCTGTTGTTCGACATCCGCAGAAAGAACGAGACGAGCGGATGAATCTGAGCGTTGAGCACGCGGGCATAGAAGTGGTTGCGTGGCTCGAAAGAACCGGGAGCGATCACGGCGGCATGCTGACTGTCTAGCGAAGCGCGAGAGGCGGTGATGTCCATGATTGAGGCCGCGATGCTGCGCCTGGAACAGAGGCCTTGCAAGCGAGAAAGCTGAGAGTCACCGCTTTTCAGCGCGAAGGTCTCGACGCTGTCCCCGTCAAGAACGCTACGAGTCTCCGATTCACCTCGTCTCGTGCCTGGACAGCGACCCCGTGACCCGCCCCCTCGATCTCCACGTAGGTGAGGTTCTCGAGCTTCGTGCGGAGAAAATCAATGTGCGCTTTTGGAATCTCGAGATCGGCATTTCCCCAGATCAGCAACTTCGGTTGCTCGCCAAGCCCGGAGTACGTCGCTCGGTAGCTCTCGAGAGCGTCGGTTCGGGAGAACGACAGGAGCGCGCGTTCGAATCCAGCGAACCGGGTTTGTTCGTTGAAGCGTTCCGCGTAACTCGGATCTGCGTTCGATTCTTGGAAGAACCCAGTCGCTCGGTTCACGGCACGACGCACTGCGAAGACCCGCGCGTACCACTCGGCCACCACCGGAACCTTGGCCAAACTAAATAGCGCTTTGCCTTCGGCATAGTCGACTACGGGCGCGATGAAGACGAGCTTCGAGACGCGTTCTGCATGTGCTTCGGCGAACGTCGCGGCGACGGCGCCGCCAAAGGAGACGCCGACGAGGACGATCGGGCCGTCGATACGGAGTGCTTCCAGCAGATCCCCGAGCTGGCGCTGATAGAGGGGGCGATCGTAGTCGATCTCGGGTCGGTCGGAGTAGCCACGCCCGAATTGTGTATACCGCAAGACCCGAAAGCCGGCGTCGAGCAGTGCCGGCACTTGGGCGTCCCACGCATAGAAGGGGATCGTCCCCCCATGGATCAGTACCACCGTCGGCGCACTTGCGGGCCCGCTGAGCTCGTAGTGCGTGACACCGTCTGACAAGGTCACGTAGGCCCCGCCGCGCGCCTCGCGCGCAGCAGCATCGAGCGTCTTGGTCTCACGTTGGCGTGCGACGTAGGGCACGAGGACCGCGATCGTCAGCAGCGCAACCGCCGCGATCCAGAGGTAGGCGTCCTGCATGTCCACCGTTCTAGCACTTGGTGGTATGGTTCGCGCCATGCTGGCGCGGCTTGGCGAGATTTTTAGTCGGTGGGCTGAACGTTGGGTGCCCGACCCGTTCGTTCTGGCCCTGATCTTGACGATGATCGCGCTAGTTGGCGGCTTTGGTCTCAGCGGTTCCACGGGCGAAGTTCTCCAGGGTTGGTACGCGGGATTTTCGAGCACGCCGTTGCTCGCGTTTGCTCTGCAGATGTGTCTCATCCTCGTGACGGGTCAGGCGCTCGCGTCGAGTCCTCCGGTACAGAAGCTCGTACGCGCCGTCGCCCGTTGGCCGAAGACCACCCCCGCAGCCGCCGGTCTAGTCGCGCTCATCGCGTGCGTGACGGGGCTCATCCAATGGGGTCTCGGCGCGGTCGTTGCCGCGTTCGTCGTTCGTGAGATCGCGACGAGCGCGGCTGAAGACCGCCGCGCGATGGACATCCCCGTCCTAGGGGCGGCATCCTACACGGGTTTGGCGGTCTGGCATGGTGGTCTCAGTGGCTCGGCGCCGCTCAAGGCTGCGGAGTCGGCTCAGTTCACGCAGGGTGCAGGTGAAGCGATAGCCGTCGGAGACACGCTCTTCTCCTCGCTCAACTTCGTCGTCAGTGGCGGGCTCCTGATCTTGTTGCCGCTCATGTGCATCGCGCTCGCCCCGAGGGATGCGTCCATCCCGGATGCCGCTGAGGCGCCGAGCGTTGTTCGGAGCCGACCCAAGCGGTCCGTCCTCGGCGTGCTCGTCGGAGGGAGCGCGGTGTTTTTGGTTCTGATGAGTTGGGTCCGAGGCGAGCTCGCGTTCGACCTCAACTCGGTGAACCTCTTCTTCCTCGCCCTCGCGCTCGCCGCGCACGGATCCATTCGGGGCTTTCTCGATTCCGTATCCGACGCCGCCCGCGGCGCGGGCTCGATCATCGTTCAGTTCCCGCTCTACTTCGGGATCCTCGGGGTGATGCAAGCGAGCGGGATGATCGAGCGCCTCTCGAGCGCCATGGCGTCAGTCGCATCGCCGGCGACGTTTCCTCTTTTGACCTTCTTGAGCGCGGGCCTCGTAAACTTCTTCGTGCCGTCCGGGGGCGGGCAATGGGCGCTCCAGAGCGACGTGCTCTTGACCACCGCCGATACTCTCGGGCTCGATCCTGCGGGCACCGTAATGGCTTTTTCTTTCGGCGACGAATGGACCAATCTCTTGCAGCCGTTCTGGGCGCTGCCATTGCTCGCGATCACCGGCCTCAAGGCGCGTCAGATCGCTGGATACACGGCAGTTCTCGCGATCGGGATGGGTCTCTACGTCGGACTCGTCTTGCTGGTGCTCGGCTAGAGCCCTGGCGCCACGCTGTACGTAGCTTCCGTGCTTCGTGCGATCTCATCGAGGGTCGCTCCGTCGGCGAGCTCGACCAAAGTCATGCCCCCGTTGCCCTTCTTGTCGATCTCAAACACGCCCAAGTCGGTGATCACCAAGTCCACCACGTGCGTACCCGTGAGGGGCAGTGTGCATTCCTTCAATAGCTTCGGCTTGCCCTTAGCCGTGTGCTCCATCACGACGACGACGCGCGGGACGCCCGCGACGAGATCCATCGCGCCACCCATCCCCTTGACCATTTTGCCCGGGATCATCCAGTTCGCGAGGTCGCCGTTCTCCGCCACCTGCATCGCTCCGAGGATCGATAGGTTGATGTGTCCGCCGCGAATCATCGCAAACGAGTCGGCGCTCGAAAAGAAGCTCGTCGTCGGAAGCTCAGTCACCGTTTGCTTGCCAGCATTGATGAGATCTGCATCTTCGTCGCCTTCGTAGGGGAACGGTCCCATGCCGAGCATGCCGTTCTCGCTCTGGAGAATCACGCTCATACCTTCGGGAATGTAGTTCGAGACCAGCGTTGGGATTCCGATGCCTAAATTCACGTAAAAGCCGTCGCGAAGCTCTTTCGCGGCGCGTTCTGCCATTTGGTCGCGGGTCCAAGCCATCGTCGTCTCCTCAGGGGCGCGGACGGGTTGTCCGCTGCTCGATGTGCTTCGAGGCGTTGGGGAAGTGGATGATGCGGTTTACGTAAATGCCGGGTGTCATGATCTGATCCGGATCGAGCTCGCCAGGTTCGACCAGCTCCTCCACCTCAGCGACCGTCACCTTGGCTGCTGTCGCCATCATTGGATTGAAGTTTCGGGCCGTCTTTCGATAGATCAGGTTGCCTTCGGTGTCGCCCTTCCACGCATGCACGATGGCGACGTCGGCAAACAGTCCACGCTCCATCACGTAGAGCTCCCCGTCGAACTCGCGAACCTCCTTGCCTTCCGCCACGCTCGTTCCGACTCCCGTCTTCGTATAGAAGGCGGGAATGCCTGCACCCCCAGCGCGAATCCGCTCGGCTAGAGTGCCCTGCGGGTTGAACTCCACGCTGAGGTCGCCGTCGAGGAACTGCTTTGCGAAGAGCTTGTTCTCCCCTACATATGACGAAACCATTTTCGAGATCTGCCGGGTCTCCAGCATGACCCCGAGGCCGATCCCATCGACGCCCGCGTTGTTGGAAACGACAGTCAGGTCTTTGACCCCCGACTTGGCGACCGCCTCGATCAACGATTCGGGGATTCCGCACAGGCCGAAACCGCCCGACATCAGCATCATGCCGTCTCTGAGCAGGCCGTCGAGGGCTGCCGTCGCGTCCGGGTACACCTTTTTGGCCATGGTTCGTCTTTACCTTCCGCTCGGGTCGCTGACAATCAGTTGAAACCGAGCATCTCTCGAGCCTCGGCTGGCGAAGCGACCTCCCGGCCTGCATTGCGAGCGCACTGAGCGAGGGCTTCGATGAGCTGCCCGTTGCCGGTCGTCTTGTCGCCACTCGGCAAATAGAAGGTGTCCTCCACGCCTGTTCGCAGCATGCCCCCGAGGTCGGCCGCCTTCTGGTGCGTTTCCCAGATCTCTTCGCGACCGATCAGCGTGGCCTGCCAATGTGCGTCGCCGCTCTTGTATTTCATGAGGAGCTCGAGCAGGTCGGGGTCGCACGGCATCCCAGAGGCGACGCCCATGACGAAGTTGTAGTGCATCTCCTTTGCCATCCCAGCTTGGAGGTAGAGGCCGACCGAGCGAACGATGCCGACGTCGAAGCATTCCATTTCGGGGATCGTGTTCGTCTCCTCCATTACGTCGATCATCTTTTGTACCTTCTCGACGCTGTTCAGAAACACCATTGGCGGCCAGGCCCAGGTGCCGTCCTTCTTGAGCTTGAGGTAGTTCAGGCTGCCTGCGTTGCAGGCAGCGATCTCGGGCTTGATGCGCCGAAGGCAGGCCGTGGGGCCGGACACGTCGTCGTCGATCACACCGGTCGTCTGATTCACGATGATGCCCGGGCACGCTTCGCGAATCGCATCACTTGCGGCGGCGGCTACATCGGGATCCCAAGAAGGGAAATGACCCATGCCCGGCTCCTGCCGTCGAAAGTGAATGTGCACGATTGACGCCCCCGCGTTGTACGCATCACGCGCCGACGCGGCCATCTCTTCCGGAGTGACTGGAACCGGGTGCTGCTTCGGGTTCGTGAGCACGCCATTGAGCGCGCAAGTGAGAATCGCCTTGTCCATCGCCGTTCTCCTATTCGTCGGGCAGAGAGTTTCGTAGGATAGGCTTACGTATACGTCAAGTGAATCGTGTATACGTAAACAATCTGTTGTTGTTGCAGCAATGCTCGGCTATCGTGGCCTCGATGGTAACGGCCTCTCGAAAAGACGCAGCCAAAGCCCGTGTCGAGGCTCATGGCCAGGGCGATGCGCCCGATTTCTTTTCGATTTCTGACCTTGCCGACGAATTCGACGTCACCCATCGGGCGATCCGCTTCTACGAAGCCAAGGGTCTCCTCTCACCCAAGCGGCTCAACGGTGCGCGCATATACTCGCGCCGCGACAGGGCGAGGTTGCACATCATCATTCGGGCCAAGTCGTTTGGCTACACCCTCGAAGAAACCAAACGCTACCTCGAGCTCTACGGGCGCCACGGCGAAGGTCGTATCAAGCAGCTGGAGCTTTCCGCTGCTCGCAGCGCCGAGATGATTCAGGAGCTAGAGGCCAAGAAGCGCCAAATCGACGAACAGATCGAGGAGCTTCGCTTGATCAACAAGGTTTGCCGACAGAAGATCGCAAAAAAGAAGGACCGCTGACACTCAGAACCAACTGGGCTTGGCCTTGATATACGAGTCTTCATTCGCGCGACAGAGGTTTGCGAGCAGCGCGATTCGCGGAATCTCGGTTCGAATCCAGTATTGCGTCGCTGCATCGATCGCTTGCTTTCGCTCCTCGGAGAGGCGCGCCGTCTTCGCTGAGGCGGCCATGTTGAGCCACTGCCAACCAATGACGAGGGTGGCAAACATGTCCAGGTAGTCCCAACTGTGACCCAGCATCGCGTCGGCATCGCCGCTCATGCCGCGTTGACCGAGCTCGATCGTGATCGCCCCAACGATGCCAACTGCCTCTTCGAGTGCAGCGCAGAGCTCGGCGTCGCATCCTGCTTCCCTCGCGCGGGCGAGCGTCGACCGGATCTCTTCTCCGAGAGCGTGTAGTGGTGCGCCGCCCTTGCTCATCACCTTTCGGCCGAGCAGGTCCATGCTCTGGATTCCGTTGGTCCCCTCATGAAGGGTGTTGAGCTTCTGGTCGCGCATGTACGCCTCGGGCAGGTACTCGCTCGTATAGCCGTAGCCGCCGAGAATCTGCACTGCTAAGGTGTTGGCCTCGAAGCCCTTGTCGGCTGGAAACGTCTTGGCGATGGGAGTGAGGAGATCGAGAAGAAGCTGCGCGCGCTCGCGCACCTCGTCGGTCGCTCCGTGCGCCGCGACGTCGGTGTAGCGGGATACAGTTGCAAGTAGGGCCAGGCTCCCCTCGACGATTGTCTTCTGCCGCAAGAGCATTCGGCGAACGTCGGCATGCTCGATGATCGGCACCATGTCTCCGCCGCGCGAGCCGAGCTTTCGCCCTTGCTTGCGTTCGCGCGCGTAGGCCAGCGACTCGTAGTACGCGACCGACGCAGTCGCTGCGCCGTTGACGCCAACCATGATGCGGGCCTCGTTCATCATCTGGAACATGTAGCGGAGGCCCTGGTGCGGCTCGCCTACGAGCCAGCCGTGGCAGTCGCCTTCATCGCCGAACTCGAGCGCGAGGCTCGGGAGGCCTTTCCACCCGATCTTGTGGATGAGACCCGCGACAGTGACATCGTTCGACACGAGCTCGTCTCTCTCTACGCGAAGGCGGGGGATGGCGAAGAGCGATATCCCCTTTGTTCCGTCCGGCGCGCCCTGGATGCGCGCCAGGGTGAGGTTCACGACGTTCTCGGTGACTTGATGGTCCGCGCCCGAGATGAAGATCTTGCTGCCCTTTATCAGGTAGTGCCCATCATCCGTCGGCGTGGCCGTGGTGGTGATGTCGCCCAGGCTGCTGCCGGCGTGCGGCTCCGTGAGTGCCATCGTGCCAGTCCACTTGCCTTCGTACATCTTGGTCATGAACCGCTCTTTGACCTCGTCGGAGCCGAACGCTTCGATGAGGTGCGCAGCGCCATGCGTGAGGCCAATGAGCCCGTATGCGCTGAGGTTCGCCGCCATGAGGTAAGAGCTCGCCAATGTGTAGACGAGCATCGGGATCTGTTGTCCGCCGACGGATTCGGGCCGGGTTGCGGTGAGCACGCCGAGCTCGATCATCGTCTCGTACAACTCCGGTAGGGCAGGGTGCGTGTGAATCCGACCGTTTTGGAAGACCGGCGGCTCCTCGTCCATCGGCTTGTAGGTCGGCAGCAGGTCCTGTCGCGCGAAGCGTCGGACGCTATCGATGAACATATCGAACGTCTCTTTGCTGTGCTGCCGGTAGGCGTCGAGCTCGCAAAGCGACTCGGCGTCCAAAACGGAATAAAGAAGGAAATCGACTAACCCGTCATCGATCAACGGATTGCTTGATGCTGCCATGCTCTAGGACTCCCGTGCCGCCGAACCTAGCACCAGAACAGCCCACTTCCCGGGTGAAATCTGCAGAGTCATGCGGTATGACCGACACGTATGGACTTTCAGCATTCTGAGCGCGCCCAAAATGTCATGGCCCAGGTCCAACGTTTCCTGAACGAGCGCATCTTGCCGAACGAGCAGACCTACCTCGACCAACTCGTCGGAACCGAGGATTGGCGGGAGTGGAAGATCCCTCCGATCATGGAAGAGCTGAAGGCCGAGGCGAAAGAGCTCGGTCTCTGGAACCTGTTCCTGCCTGACGAGGGGTATGGCGCCGGTCTGGACAATCGCGACTATGCGCCCATTGCAGAAATCACGGGGCGGAGCTTCATCGCCCCCGAGGTGTTCAACTGCAATGCACCAGACACCGGCAATGCCGAGGTTCTCGTCAAGTACGGCTCTGACGAGCAGAAGCAGCAATGGCTCGAGCCTCTGTTAGCCGGAGAGATTCGGTCCGGCTTTGCGATGACGGAGCCCGCAGTCGCATCGAGCGACGCCACCAACATGCAAGCTACGTGCGAGATCGTCGGCGACGAGGTCGTGTTGAACGGCCAGAAGTGGTGGACGAGCGGCGCCGGCGACCCCCGCTGCGGGTTCTTCATATTCATGGGCGTCACCAACCCCGACGCGAATCGCCACGAGAGGCACTCGATGGTGCTTTGTCCGGTCGATGCGCCCGGAGTGAAGATCTTGCGAATGCTTCCCGTCTTCGGTCACCTCGACGAGCCGCACGGCCATGCGGAGATTCTCTTCGACGACGTACGCCTTCCGGTTAGCAGCATCATCGCGGGCCCCGGCCGCGGCTTCGAGATCGCCCAAGGGCGCCTCGGCCCCGGCCGTATCCACCACTGCATGCGCGCCATCGGTGCATCGGAGCGCGCGCTGCAGCGCCTGTGTGAGCGCGCCGTGCACCGTGTCGCGTTCGGCAAACCGCTCTCCAACCTCGGAGGCAACCGCGACATCATCGCGAACTCGAGAATGGCGATCGACCAGGCGCGGCTTTTGACCATGAAGGCCGCGTGGGCCCTCGATACGATGGGCACCTTTGGCGCTCTGGTCGATATCTCCGCCATCAAGGTGATCGCGCCGAACGTGCTGCAGGCCGTGACCGACGCTGCGATTCAGATTCACGGCGGTGAGGGGATGTCCGATCCGGAGCTCTCCCGGCTCATGGGCATGGCCCGCGCGCTTCGCATCGCGGACGGGCCAGACGAGGTCCACCGCGGCATGGTCGCGCGGCTCGAGCTGAAGAAATACGTCTGAACCAACAGCCAATGGACCAATCACCACAGTTGCCGATGACGGTCTACCTCGCGGACATGTCCTACTTCAGTGGGAAGATGGAGGCATACCTGCGATACAAGGAGATCCCTTACCAAAGGCGTTTGGCCACCAGCAAGACGATGCGCGAGGAGGTGTTGCCGGCGACCGGGCTCATGAAAGTCCCGGTGATTCGCCTTCCGGACGGCCGATGGCTCAAGGACACGACTCCCATGATCGACTGGTTCGAATCGCAGTACCCCGATCCGCCGGTCATTCCGAAGGACCCGGTTCTCCGCTTCATGTCCAAGCTCGTCGAGGACTACGCGGACGAGTGGTGCTGGCGCGCGGCGCTCTACTGGCGATGGAAGCCGGCGGCGACGCGAAGGCTGTTGATGCGGCGCATCGGCAAGGAGGTGCTGCCCGACTTCCCGATGCCGACCTGGCTCAGTGGGTGGTACTACGGCCGACGCCAGATCGCGACGTATCTGACCGGCGACGGACTGAGCGCCGAGACCGAGCCGGTGATCAGACAACAGTACGTCGACCTTCTCGACGCGATGAGCGCCCTTCTCGAAGACCAACCATTCTTGCTCGGGAGCCACCCGACCCTCGTCGATATTGGGTTGTTTGGGCCGATGTTCCGTCACTACGCCCAAGATCCAGCGCCGAGCATCGTCATGGAGCGCAGAGCGCCGTCGGTCTACGCGTGGGTCGGCCGGCTCTGGAACGCTCGTGCTCGCCGCTATTCGAACGAGCCTTCGTTGACCGACTTCCGTCATCGGGGCTGGGCGTATTTCCTCGAAGACATCGTGAGGAGCTACTGGCCTTTCCTGGTGGCGACGGCGCGCGCCTGGGCCGAAGGGAAGCCCCGGTTGGACCACGAGGCACACGGCGTGACCTACCGCGACCTCAAGGTGGTGCACTACCGCGTTTTTTGTCTCGAATTGCTTCAGAACCAGTATCTGGGCCTGGGCGCAGAAGCCCGAAGCACGGTCGACGCACTGTTGGCTCCCTACGGCCGGCTCGAGCTCATCGATGGGCTCGACTCGGGATTGATGGAGGAGCACGAGCTGCCGCTTGCGCCGGGGCGTCCGCAGCTCAGCAGGTTGCAGCGGTTCCAGTTGGCGCTCACGGGAACGCCCTGGGACATGCCAGTCACACCGGAGCGGTAGAGGGAGCGAGCGGAATGTCGGGCAAGGATTCGTTCACACCTGAGTGGTTCGAGGGAGCGCTTCCCGAGCGGTCCTACCGATCAGCATTCAAATGGGGCGCTCCGGACGGGTTCAAGCATCCGAATCCGCGGCTTTATGCGTTGATGAAGGACATCTTTTCACTGGACGACGCGTATTTCGCCGAGCCCCAGAAGTTGGGTCTCGAGGAGGTCGTTGCGGACGCACCGATCTCGTTGGACGCCGATCAAGTGGCCTTCTTTCGGAATCTGCTCGGCCCCGATGACGTCAGTGACGATGTCTACGCCCGTCTTCGGGTTTCCTACGGCAAGACGATGATCGATGCGCTGAGGCTGCGAGATCACAAAGTGGAGAACCTGCCCGACCTCGTGCTCCACCCGCGTGACCGCGACGACGTCGAAAAGATCGTACGTTACTGCCACGAGCAAGAGATTCCGCTCTACACCTACGGCGCGGGCTCGAGTGTGACCCGCGGCACGGAATGCGTGAAAGGGGGCGTTTCCATTCACCTCGGCACGCACATGAACCGCATCCTCGCGGTCAACCCCGTCAACCAAACCGTTACGGTCGAGCCGGGGATCCTAGGACCGGTGCTCGAAGAGGCGCTCAACCAGGCGAAGGAGCGCTTCAATGCCCCGCACGCCTATACATGCGGACATTTCCCTCAGTCGTTCGAGTACTCGTCCGCCGGTGGCTGGGTCGTGACTCGAGGTGCCGGCCAAAACTCCACGTACTACGGCAAAGCAGAGCACTTGGTGCTCAGCCAAGAGTACGTGACTCCCGTCGGCAACATTCGAACGGTCGACGTTCCTGCGTACGCTACCGGACCCAACCTAGATCAGATCATGATCGGCAGCGAAGGCGCGTACGGGATTCTCGTCGCTGTGACACTGAAGATCTTCCGGCACCAGCCCGAGAACACGGCGCGCTTTAGCTTCATTTTCCCAGACTGGACACGTGCCTGTGCTGCCGCGCGGGAGGTCACCCAGGGCGAGTTTGGGCTGCCATCGGTGTTTCGTTTGTCAGACCCGGAAGAAACCGACGTTGCCTTCAAGCTCTACGGAGTCGAGGGCACGCCGATCGACGCGTTCGTGACGATGCGTGGCTGCAAGAAGGGCGAGCGCTGTTTGATGCTTGGCACGGTCGACGGAGATCGCGCGTACACTTCGATGGTCAAACGCCGAATTAAGCAGGTCTGCCGGGCGCACGGCGGCATGTACTCGACCGGCCTCATCACCAAGAAGTGGGAACACGGTCGATTCACCGACCCCTACATGCGCGAAGATCTACAGGATTTTGGTATTCTCATCGACACCCTCGAATGCGCAACGAACTGGGAAGACTTGCCAAAGGTTCACGAGCACGTTCGTGCGTTCATCAAAGCCCGGCCGCAGACGGTCTGCATGACGCACATGTCGCACTGCTACCCGCAGGGCGCGAATCTCTACTTCATTTTCATTGCCAAGATGGGCGCCGAGGAGTTCTTCGAGTTCCACAAAGGCGTCCTCGATGCCGTTCAAACGTCTGGCGCGACGATGAGCCATCACCATGGCATCGGAAAGATGACCGCGCCGTGGCTGGAAGGGCAGCTCGGGGGCAATGAGCTCGAGGTCTTCCGCGCGTTGAAACGTCACTTCGATCCAAAGAACGTGCTCAACCCCGGCGGCACGCTCGCGCTCGACTTGCCGGACGAAGACCGCCGCCTGCCTTGACCCCGGAGGATCGCTGATGAGCAATACTGAGAACGACGCCCTGCGCGAATGCGTGACGGGACGCGTCGTCGTAGTCACCGGCGCATCGAGTGGCATCGGCGAGGCGCTTGCCCGGCGACTGGGCGATGCCGGCGCCAAGGTTCTCCTAGTTGCGCGGTCCACCGAAAAGCTCGACGAGTTGAAACAGGCCATCGAAACACGGGGTGGAGCGGCCTTCGCATATGCCGCCGACCTGTCGAGCGCCGAAGACACCAAGCGAGCCATCGACACGATCCTGGCCGACCACGGACACGTCGACATCCTCGTGAACAACGCGGGCATGTCGATTCGCCGGAGCGTTGCGAAATCCTACGATCGTCTACACGACTTCGAACGGACGCTTTCGCTCAATTTCCTCGGCGCCGTGCGCCTGATCATGGGCTTTCTGCCGGGGATGCGCGCTCAGAAGCGGGGCCAGATCATCAACGTGTCCACCATCGGAGTGCAGGTGAACGTTCCGCGCTATGGTGCCTACATCGCGAGCAAGGCGGCGCTCGACGCGTTCAGTCGCGTGCTCGCGGTGGAGGTTTTGCAAGAGGGCGTCAAAGTCACCACCGTCTACATGCCCCTCGTCAAGACCCCGATGATGGAGTCGACCACGATCTACCAGTCGTTCCCGATGAGGAGCGCAGACGCGGCGGCCGACTTGATCGTCGAGGGGATCGTTCATCAGCCGAAACGTGTTGCTGTCCCGGTTGGAAACCTCTTCGAGTTTGCATACGGCGTCGCGCCGAAGGCGATCGACAGAGTCTTGAACGCCGCATATCAGCTCTACCCTGAATCCGGAGACAAGAAAGATCAGCGCGAGCCGCTTTCGAAGGACGCGGCGATGTTTCAGCGGGTCTTCAAAGCAGTCACACGACGTGCGCGCCGCCGCGCCCCCAAAGCCGACTAGGCTTTCGAGTCGAAGTAGGCGTCCACTCGCCCGGAGATCACGTCCCGGACTTGGTCCCGAAGCGGGCCGACGTCGCCTTCGCTGAGTCCTTCGGTCAGGATCGGTTGCTCCACGAACACCGTAATTACGTTCCCGGGCCGGATGACGAGAGATCCCTTGTGGAGGACGTCGTAGAGGCCCGTGACGGCGACGGGTACGACGGGAACCCCGAGCTCGATCGCGATTCGGAAGATTCCCTCGTAGAACTTCCCGACGCGGCCGGTGCTCGTTCGATGCCCCTCGGGGAAGCCCAGAATGGAATGACCTTTGTCGACCTCCGCTCGAACCGCGATTCGCAGCGCCTCGAGGGCGCCCTGTCGGTCCTTCGGCACGGGAATCGTTCCGCGCGCCTTCATGAACCAACCGTAAAACGGGTAGTCGAAGTGCGTCTCGAGCTCGATCCCTTGCTTGAAATGCGGAGTCGCGTTGTACAACGCCACGTGGTCGAGGTGACTCGTGTGGTTCTGGATGAAGATGTACTCGGTTGACGGGTCCACGTCGGGATGCACGTGATGGACCTGCTTGTTGAACGTGAGTGCAAGCTGGGTCCGTGCATAGAATCGATCCAAAAATTGCACGCGGTCGGGCCCGAAGACGCGATGACAGAGCGTGAGCAAGGGGAGCATGAGGACGAGAAAACCGCCTGCGACGACCCAGATGACGAGGCTGACGATCCGATCCCGCGTTGTCGTTTCGTCTTTCATGCGATCAGGCGTATCGCCGCCGGCAGGACATCGATCGCGATGGGGGTGAGGTGAAAGAGATCGCCATCGATGAGAACGGCTTGGCGGGTAGGGCGGACGAACTCCACGCGATCGACTTGCCGCGTCCAGACCTGTTGGAGCTGCGTGTGTGTTCCCTTGAAGATCTTGGCGAAGGCCGCAGCGAGCTCCCCTCTTCCGAGGCGGCCCGCGCGGATGACGTCGAGCAAGCCGTCGCTCGCGTCTGCGTCGGGCGCCATCCACATCGAGCCCCCGGTGTACTGGCTGTTTGAAAAAGACGTGAGGACGGTCTCGGCGTCGTCGAGCTCATCCCCGCACCTCAGCGGGTTTCGTTCGTAGCGAAGGCGAGCGATGCATATGAGGACGGCGGCGACGTAACCTGCCGCGCCTAGGAACTTGAAATGCGCGTTGGTGAGCTCGCCGGCGCTTGCGACGAAGCCCGTGCCCATCGTGTTGATGAAATGAATCTTGCCGTCGCTGTGTTCGAGGCGCAGCACGTCTACTAAACGGCCCTCGCCCCGAATGATGGCCCGGGATGCGGCATCGGCGTCGGCGATTCCGAAGTCGCGAAGAAAGGAGTTCCCGGTGCCGACCGGAAGCATGGCGAGCTCGCATTCCGCGGCTACCCCGGCGCTGATCAACCCGTTGACGACTTCCGATGCGGTTCCGTCTCCGCCGACTGATAGAAATCTTCGCCTCCCCGCCAACGCCGCCTCGCGCGCGAGAACGCTTGCGTGCTTGGGGGCTTCGGTGAACGCCACTTCGAGCGATACGCCACTGCGCTTCAATGCGGAGAGCGCCTCGGGTGCCCTGCGCGCGGCGCGTCCACCGCCCGCTGCTTGGTTGACGATCGCGTAGAAGCCGGCGTTCACTTGATGTCGAGGCTCCACATTGGATCCGTGCAAAGCACGCAACCTTCGCCCTCGAACCAACTGGCGCCCGCGGGGTCGTCATCGCTCATCGGTTTCTCATTCCGCTTGACGGTCTAGTCGGCCGGAACCGGCGTGACACGCAGGACCCGATCGCCGTCGTTGTGTCGGTCGGTAGTGATGTAGAGCAGGCCGTCGGGGCCCTGACGCGCCGTTCTGAGCCTGCCTTCGTCCTCGATGAAGCGACCGCGGCTCGTCACGTTGCCCTCCGAATCGACGTCGTAGATGTGGAGGTGCGACGCCTTCAGGGTGGCCACCGCGAGGACGCCGTTCCAGTTCCCCCACTCCGCGCCCTCGATGAAGGTCGCGCCGCCGAGCGCGAGGGTCGGCGAGCCGGTCGACCAAGCAGCCTCGATTGCTTCCGGGAACTTGTCGAGGTCGGTCATCGGGACCGATTCGTTGTACCCGGGAACGGGATCCCAGCCGAAGTTGCCGGCGACCAGAGGGTTGATCTCGTCGTCGACCGACGGGCCGTGCTCTGCAGACATACCGATTCCGTCGGAGCGGAACGCAATGCCTTGGATGTTGCGGTGCCCCTTCGAATACCAGAGGCGGCCGCCGGAGTTGCCGTCAGCAGCGGTTCCGTCGCGGTTGACGCGCAACACCTTGCCACCCAGCGAGTCGTCGTCTTGAGGCGTGGTTCCAAACGCCGCGTCGCCGGTTCCGATCCACAACACGTCGTCGGGACCGAAGCGCGGGCGGCAACCGCTGTGCCGACCATTGCTCCCATCGTTGTGCGGCATCCCCGTGACGATATCGAGTCGATCTTCCACCGACGCCGCGTTCGGGCGACTCATCGTCAGCCGTACTACGCGTACGTCGTTCTCCGCGCCGGCACTCGATGCCATGCAGATGTAGATGTACCCGTTGTCGTTGAAGTTCGGATCGACCTCGAGCCCAAGCATCCCGCCTTCGCCGCCGGTCGAGACCACGTCGGTGAGCGGGATGACGGTGGGGTCGGCACCAACTCCATCGACGTAGACTTTGAGCTGGCCCGGTCGCTCGGTCACCAACACGGTCTCGTTTGGAAGCCAGGCGATGTCCCACGGCCGTTCGAGCCCGGTGATGTAGTCGTCCACTTGAAGCTCGATTTCAGTGACGCCTCCGCCAACTCCGCCACCCCCGGACGAGCCTCCGGTTCCGGCAGAGCCTCCGGTTCCGGCAGAGCCTCCGGTTCCGGCAGAGCCTCCGGTTCCGGCAGAGCCTCCGGTTCCGGCAGCGCCGCAGCCGCTTCCGCTGCAACCCTCCTCACCGCACCCTGCGATCATCAAGCAAAGAAAAGCGACCCCCAAGAAACCATTTCGCAAGGACATATTTCCTATGTTACCCCGTTTTTAGGACGATGCCCGAAAGCTACTACGAGCGCCTGTCTGCCCTCGACGCGTCGTTCTTGGGGTTTGAAGAACGCAACGCCCGCTGGCACGAGGCTGCGGTCATGGTGTTCGACGCGAAGCCACTGCGCAACGGGGGTGGCGGCCTCGACTTCGAGCGCATCCTCAACAACTACGAGTGGTCGTTCGAGACCGTGCCGCGGTATCGGCAGCGGATCGCCAAGATCCCGTTTCTCGACCATCCGGTCTGGGTCGATGATCCGAGCTTCAACGTTCGCTATCACATCCGCCAGATCGCGCTGCCGCAGCCGGCCGACGAGCGGATCCTTAAGCGCGTTTGCGGCTACTTGCTGGAGATCCCCCTCGACATGGAGAAGCCGCCCTGGGAGGTCTGGATCGTAGACGGCCTGGAAAACGACCAGTTCGCCATCGTCACGAAGATCCACCACTGCATGGCGGACGGGATCTCCGGCCTCGGGATCATCCAGACGCTGCTCGGAGTCCAACCTTTCTCGCGCAAGGGGACCCCTCCGACATGGACTGCTCGACCTGCGCCTGGCGGTCTCGAGCTCGTGAGAGCCGAGGTGAACCGTCGCCTTCGGGCGCCACTCGAGCTACTCGCCGCGTTGAAGACAACAGACGAAGCGCTCGACAACGCGCGTGACGTACTGGAGGGGCTGATCGAGGCGTCGAAGCTAGGCTGGCGACCCGCCTCGAACACGCCTTTCAATCCCAAGAGCATCGGACCGCACCGCCGCTTCGACTGGACTGCTCTCTCTCTCGCCCGGATCAAGGAAGCCAAAGCCCGCCTTGGCGGAACGATCAACGACGTCGTGCTCGCCACGGCCGCTGGTGCGCTCGGTCACTTCCTGCGTGAACATCGAACCTCGACCACTGACATCGATTTTCGCACGTTGATTCCGGTCAGCGTCCGCAGCAAAAAGGAAAAGAAGCTTGGCAATCAGGTCGCGATGGTCATGGCGAAGCTTCCAGTGGGCGAACACGATCCGGTCGCCCGCCTTCAACAGGTCATCGAGACGACCCAAAGGCTCAAAGCGTCGAAGCAGGCGCTCGGGGTCGCTTGGCTCGAGGGGTTGGCCGACAAAATAGGGGGCCGTCTTTTCACGGAGCTCAGCCGCTCTGCGACCCGCAGCCGCCCGTTCAACGTAGCGGTCACCAATGTTCCAGGACCGCAGTTCCCGCTCTACTTCCTCGAATCGAAGATGAACGCGATCTACCCGATGATGCCGCTCTTCCCGAACCAAGCGCTCGCGATCGCCGTCCTGAGCTACGACGGCCGCGTCTTTTGGGGCTTCAACTCCGACTGGGACGCACTCCCCGACGTGCACAGCCTGGTCGAAGCCATCGGCGAGCAGTTCGCCAAGCTTCACGCCGCAGCAACGGGGACAGGCTCCACCCACCTAACTATCTGAATTCACAGCGTTCCCCCGGCAAAGATCGCAGCGCGAAAAGCCCTGTGATTTCCTCGCTGCGATCTTTGGCTGAGAAAGCGTTGGATGTCGCGGACTTGGATGCCTGGAACGTGTCCCCTCTATTCGAGGAGCTCGTAGACGTTGAGGCCCTGGCGTACCAGCTCCAGACGTTCCTGACACTCTGGGCGGGTGACGAAACGTGGCAAGAACTTCGGCGGGTCGAGCACGTGACGGCTCTGCAGCTCGCGCACGATCGGAATGTGTTTGGCCGCGATCTTTCCGACGAAGAGCGGCTCGAACTCGCCCCCGTTTCGCAAATATTCGAGGACGGTCAGGAGCCCTCGTAGGTAGATGCAGTCCTTGACGAGGCCGCCGCCGCGGAAGACACGGATCGTGATGTTGAACGCCTGTTGCCGAGAGAAGCCGTATCGACACAACAGCCGAAACACATCGATGAACGACGCACCATTGGTGAGCGCGTCGACACCAATCACCCGCGCCGCAAGGGTACGTAGCCTTGCGGGGGTCATTCCGCCGGCAAGGTACTCGGCGAGGACTGCGATTCCCTCTTGGAGCTCTTCGTACCCTGCGAAACCGTTCTGAAGCTGCTTGAAACGCTGTGCCTTGCCGTTGAAATACGTGACTAAGTGCGTTCCGATCTCATGCTGGATCAACGCATCGACGCGGTTGAGTGGAATCCTCGAGCGCGAGGGAACTAACAAACGCCCCTTCGATACCATCAGGCCCGAGCTGACACCGGGTACGACTTCGACCGTCCCATCGACCCCGTCCCAGATCTCGCGATAGTAGGCGACTTCCTCCCTTGCTTGCTTCGCGAACTCCTCGACCGGAATCGTGCCGCCGCCAGTAGGGGATCGCGTCGTGCTGGAGATCTGCTCCAGAATCCCTTCAGCGGAGCGCAAGAGCTCCTTCGAGACCCGCCCGTAGAGCAAGATGCTTCCTAGAAGAAACCTTGGGGTGCCACGGTCGTGCAGCATCGTGAGCTGCCGATCGAGCTCCTCTTGCTTCTGGCTGAAGAGGAACGAGATCGTCGGGTCCTCAATTTTCTCTAGCGGAATCGAGTAAAGCTTGCGCTTTGCGATGATCGGGTCGACGGAAAGAGGGCGATACCGAAACGGCGGCACCTTTTCGAAGTGGCTCTTGCGAAAACCATTCCACACCGCCTCGGTGTTGATCGGGTTCACTTCGAGCAGCAGATCGAAACGAGATGCGACCTCGTCGAGTCGGGCGTCGACATCCCACACGGCTCTCACGAGCGCGCGGCGCCCCAACGACTGGAAGTTTTTCGGCCGAAGGCTCGTGTCACGCTCGGCGAAATGAAAGAAAGCGTGCTTCAGGGCCGGACCGAGTCGACGCCGGAGATTCTTGAGGATGGTAGGGTAGACTTCGCCCCCACCCACCATCTGGTACACCGGCTCGACCTCGATCGTGATCTGAGCGCAGCCAAGCCGTCGCATCGCCTCGCTCTTCAGGAGGGGGCGTTCACGATGAGGAAATTCGCGGACGTTCTGGACGACTTCGACAGCAGCGCGCCGTCCACCGACTTCGATCGCTTTGAGATGCCGTTCCAGCACCTCGATGATGGAGTCGATGTTGTAGCCTGGCGCCGAGCTGAACAACCGAAACGCGGGATGGGGATTGTCCTTCGAGCTCTCGACGACCGGAGGATGCTCCGGCGGACGAGAACAGATCGCAACGATCAAGAATTGGTTCCCAAACGCCGGACGAACCGTCTCGGCCAGCGTTCGGACCAGCATCGCCGCCCGTTTTCGGCCGCCTTTCGCCGCAGAGGTGTAGAGATAGGAGGCCTCTGTGGTCACTAGCTGATTCGTGCCGGCGTCCCGTCGGTCTTCAGGCTCTACGTGCACGGCGATGAATGGCAGCGGCCGGTCGACGTGGAGCCTTCCATAGCCAGGCAGGGTTCGTCGCAATCGTGCCCCGCTCGCGACTCGCTCTCCGATGGCTTCAACGATCGCCTTGGTTTTCGAAGCGGCGGTCTTGTCCGACAGAGGCGCCGACTCCTTCTTCGCTCTCGGGCCCGACTTGTCGGGGCGTGCCGCTCGGGATCCCTTGCCGTCCATGCTGCTACATGATCGCCATGCTGGCGTTATCGAACTGGCGTCCGTAGTACTCCATCGCGCGCGTCTTGCGCTCGAGGGCCTGCATCACCGCCTCGGAGAAGTTCACGTTCTCGAACTTCTGTGCACTTCCAAGCCCGCCTGGGCTGAACACGTTGATCTCCATCAACTTGTCACCGACGATGTCGAGGCCAACCAAGAACATCCCATCACGCATGAGCTTCGGCCTGACGATCTCCACGAGCCTGAGCGCTTCCGGGCCGATTTCGGCGCGCGCCAGGCGCCCGCCTGCGTGTATGTTCGATCGCATGTCGCCACCTTGACGCACGCGCCGGAAGGCAGCGTACTTTCCGCGATGACGAAGGGCCTCGCCATTCATCACGAACAAGCGCGTATCGCCCTTCGCCGCCTCGGGTAGGTACTCCTGGGCGATCATGAAGCCATCGCGTGAGACGGAGTCGATCATTTGGTTCAGGTTGGGCACGTCGTCCGGTCGGACGAGAAAGACCCCGGCTCCCCCCGAGCCTTGGAGGGGCTTGAGCACGATGGTCCCACGATCCTTGGCGAAGGCTTTGATGTCCGCGCGATCTCGAGAAATGACGGTCAACGGGCGGACTTCTGCCGGAAAGGTCTGGAAGTACATCTTGCTCGTCGCTCTCGACAGTCCGTCGGGATCGTTCAGAACGACCACTCCATGGCGCATGGCTACCCGGCCGAACTGGATGCCGATGTTGGCCGCCCACGGTCGAGCGATTGCATCGGTCGAAGGGTCGTTCCGAAGCATGAGGACGTCGAGGTCATCCACGGTCACCCGCTTTTCAATCGCGGCTTTCCCCTGAAGGTCCTTCAGGAACGATGCCCCGTTCTTGTAAATCTGCTTCGGGACCGACCTCGCGTTGGCGCGGATCTTCTCGTCAGCGTCATACGCGAAGTCGCCGACGCCCATGAGCCACACATCGTGCCCCATCTGGCGTGCCCGCATCGCGAGACGAACCGTGGTGTATCCCGCTTGCTCCGTCATCACATCGTTGACTACGAAACCGAGGCGCATCGCGCGGTGGGGCGCGCCTGTGCCCTTCTTCAGCTTCTTCTTCGGCTTCTTCATGGCTTTGAGTGCCGCCAGGACCGGCTCAACCGTGGATGCGAGCGCTCGCTTGATCTCTTCCATCGCCTCGCGGTCGGGTTCTCCGGTC
Source organism: Myxococcales bacterium (assembly GCA_024640845.1). Classification (GTDB taxonomy): domain Bacteria; phylum Myxococcota_A; class Polyangia; order Polyangiales; family Houyiibacteriaceae; genus SG8-38. Next base: position 122,185 of record JAHEEE010000145.1, read on the forward strand.
CATTCATCCATGAAGAATTTCTTCACTTCGATGGCGAGGACACAGCCGGTATCCGGGAAATTCTCATGAACCCACTGTGGGAGCTGTCGTCCGACGAACTTCACGTTCTCTCGCACGTCCAGCCGTCGCCCTTGAAAGTCGTACTTGGAGAGAGCCTCCATGAATGCATCGACGACGGGCGCCCACTGGGCCCGGTTCATCGTGCCGGTGCCGACATTGACCTCCGGGTTCTTCTCGGGGTCGGCCGCCGGACCGTCCGATCCGTCTCGACGATGGTTGTAGCTGTGGAGGTCGAAGACTACGAAGCCGCCATATTCTCGCTCGAGACCGACCAGCACCTCTCTGAGCGCCGTATAGTATGCATCGTATTGGGCCAGGGATCGGTCGACGATGGCTTGTGGGAGGGGTTCTTTCCAAATATCGAGACCCCATGCATCATCCGGACCGAGATAGACCGCTTCGTGTCGTGCCCGGTTGAGGTCGACTTCGAAGCGAGAGTGCTGGGCGATGAAGCGGGTCGGCGCAATCGACGTCCATTCGCCGGTAAACGGATCCTCTTCGCGGAGGCGATCTTGATCCGAGAGCTTGGCCAGGTCGCGCACCTCCGGGCGAAGCTCATGTCCGTTGTGTGACGCAACGGCCACGAAGGGGCCTTCACCCAATACTTGAGTCCATGCGCGTTCAAAGGCCTCCTGCATACTTCGCTCCTCCCCGATCAAAAAATCAGACATCTGTTGTCCCCGATCGCCGCTGACTTCGCAACCACATTACTGCGCAACGCCTTCTCTATCGCGCGGACAATTCCGCTGGGGCCGTGTTAGCGTCGCGCCATGGCGACTCAGTCTGACCAAGTGTTCTAGGAGGCGAGCGTGACGATGAGCCCGCACACACTCACCCGTAGCCTGGTGATGGTGCTCGTCTTCGGGTCGAGCGTGTTCGGCCTTGCATCCGTTGGGACTGCTCAGACACTTCCTCAAATCGACCTCAACCAGTTTCGACCCTCCGAGCTCACAACCGACGGGTTCGCGGTCAGCCAACCGGATGGACAAGGGCACCTGCGGTTTGGCGTCCAGGTCTATTTCGACTTCGCGCGGGACCCATTGGAGCTACGGGTCACCAACGGGCCGATTCCCGATCAGCGATTGCAGCTCGTTCACTCGCAGCTCACCGGTCATCTCGTCTGGAGTCTCGGTTTGTGGGAGCGATTGGTGATTTTCATGGACCTGCCGTACACGTTCATGCTCAACGACAGCCTGAACGATTCCCAGTTGGCGTTTCTCGATTCCATCGGACAGAGCGTGCTGGTTCCACGTGGCCGGGGCCTCGGGGACCTCTACGTTGGTGCTCGCGGCGTGCTGTACGGGACGCGCGAAGACATCTTCCAGATCGCCGCACAGGCGACGCTGACGACCAACACGGCGTCTGCCTCGCGACCCGAGCAGAGCTATCTCGGCGAGCCAAACCAAGCTCCCAACATTGGCGGCTGGTTCGAGGTGCTGGCGAATTTCAACGCCGGGGACTACATCCGGATTCCGCTGAACGTTGGCTACAAGACCAACTTTCAGCAAGACCTGCCGTCCCTCGGCGTCGGCAACCAGCTCACGTTTGGCGCAGCCGTCCAAGCCCTGCTCGGGCAAGACCGATTCATGCTGACCGTTGAGACTTTCGGGCGCACCTCTGCGGATCGAACGAACGGATTTGGCGGCATCCAGGAGTCGCCGGTTGAGATCCTCGGCGGGTTCAAGTTCCTGCATTCAAAGGGCTTTGCGACGGGCTTCGCCGGTACGGGGGGAGTGACGGCGGGCTACGGAAATCCTGATTGGCGCCTGATCGGCATGATCGGATACACGATGCCGGGCAAGCAAGCGCCCGCCGCGCAGGAGCCAGAGCCCCGCCGCGAACAGGACACCGACGGCGACGGCATTCTCGATCTGGACGATGCTTGTCCCAACGAACCCGGGCCGCCGGAGAACGACGGTTGCCCCGTGGAGCAGCAAGTAGTCATCGAGTCCGGAAGCCTCGAGATCGTCGACAAGATCTATTTCGACTTCGACAGCGCGAGGCTTCTGGAACAATCGTATCCCGTGCTGGACGGCATTGCCGAAGTGCTCATCGAACACCCCGAGATCGTGAACGTTCGCGTCGAAGGGCACACCGATTCGCGTGGCTCCGCCGAATACAACATGAAGCTCTCGCAGCGACGCGCGGAATCCGTGGTGCGATACCTCGTTCAACATGGAGGGGTCAGCAACGAGCGCATGGTTGCGCAGGGCTTCGGGGAGAGGCAACCGCTCTTACCCGACGCCCGAACCGAGGAAGAGCATGCTCGGAATCGGCGCGTGGAGTTCCATCTCACCGAGGAGGAAGGCACGGCCGGCGCTGAGGAAGAGACCGCGCCGTAGCTCGGTGACCGGCCGGGTCCCGTTCACGATCCAGTGAGCGTTACCGTGATCTCGCAGGCGTCGCCGGACCCACCGCCGCCGGAGGTTCCGCCGACACCGCCCGCGCCGCCGGTTGCACCCGCGCCGCCCGTTGCGCCGGACCCACCGAAGCCACCCATGCCGCCGGACGCGCCGGCACCGCCCGTGCCACCGGACCCACCGAAGCCACCCATGCCGCCGGACGCGCCGGCACCGCCCGTGCCGCCGGACCCAGCGAAGCCGCCCATGCCGCCGGTCGCGCCGGCACCGCCTGTGCCGCCGGACCCACCCGCGCCGCCGGTCGCGCCGGCACCGCCCGTGCCGCCGGACCCACCGAAGCCACCGACGCCGCCCGCGCCGCCTGTGCCACCGCCCGTGCCTCCCGTTCCTCCATCGTGAACGCAGCGAATCGCGACCGTCCAATCGTCGACGCAATGCTGAAAGCCGTCGTCACTTATCGAGATCGTCAGCGGATGGTCACCGAGCTCTTCACACGTATAGGAGGTTGCCGCATCCGAGGGCGCTGCGAAACTTCCACTGTCGGCGGTCCAGGCGTACTCGATGGTATCACCCTCTTCGTCTTCCGCTTGCGCGCGAACGTCGATCGTGTTGCCGATCGACGTCTGAAGCGGCGCCACGACCACCTTCGTGAGCTCGGCGCAGACGTTGCGCTTTCCGTTCACGCGAACAGCACCGAAGCGCTTCCCTGGCGAGCATCGAAGGAGCACGCCGACCTCCGTCGACACGCCCTCCGTCACGTCGAACGAAGCAGAACCCCGGCACCTCGTCTCGCTATCCACGGAAGTCGCTGCGAGATCGACGGTATAGCCACCTGGCGGAAGACCGAATACCTCCACCGAAGGGGTTGTGCCGGGCGCCTGGGTGTTGATCGCACCCACCATCGGGTCCATCCCGCCGCCGCTGATCAACCAGCTCACTTCGTCGATGACCACATCAGGTCGATCCGGGTCGATCTCAATTTGCAGATCGACCTGCAGTGCGACCACACAAGGAACCCCCTTCAAGTTGGACTCACATGCGGCCGCCAGCAGGGCGGCGCCGGCCAATAGCGGTAGGACTAGCTTGTTGTGAAGGGCCAAGGGGTCGGAGGCTACCTCGGAAGCGCGTCCTTGGTAAACCCCGTCCAGACGTTCAATGAGGCGTTGAGCTCCGCGTCAGGCGACCATCTTGCGAAGGACACTCCCGTACCCTCGCTCGATGCACGCATGCTCGAGAAGCCCCCGCTCGTTCAACATCCGATGGAAGCGTGGAAGCTTGTAGTAGGGCACGGTGATGACCAGATGGTGTTCGAGATGGTAGCCGACGTTGTGCGGCGCGAGGAGGGCGCGCTCCCACCAGCGAGTGAGGGTCGTGCGCGTGTTCCCAAACGGGTCTCCCGGGTGCGGCGACGGGACCGCCGAGTGCTCCGCCATCGAACGAAGTCGAACGACCACTTTGTTCGTGGTGAGCCACGCGCCGAACCAAAGGAGGTACAGCATTGGATGTCCGACCGACCATAGAATCCCGAACAGGATGCCGTTCGTCACGAGTGTGCCGAGGACCATGCGTATCATGCGTTCCCGATTGAGGCGCATGGGTAGCGTCCCTTGCCCCACATCCTGCCTGCGAATCACCTTGTACGCGATATAGCTGGTGCCGATCAGCTGCTTCAGCCCAGTTAGGCCGAAAAGATCCCTCGCGATCTTGCGTGCCATGCTCGCCTTCGAGACGGGAAAGCCCTCGGCCAGTCCGCGATCCGGGTCGGTGTCGCCCCAGGTCTTGCCATGGTGGTCGAGGTGGTGGGGTCGATACATGTCAGCGCTCAGGTAGAGCGGATAGGCCGCAAGCCAGTTGCCCACCCAGTCGTTGAGCTTGCGGTTGTTGAAGAGGGTCCGATGCGACGCTTCGTGAAGGACGACGGCCAAGCCGAGTTGGCGAGTGCCAATCACGACCAAGGCGAAGAGTATCGTGAAGACGTTCGGGAAATAAGCGACGATTCCCATCGCTGCAGCGATCGTGCCGTAGTCCACCACGAGCGTCAGCCAGCCCCGCCAATCGCTGTGCTCCCGCAGGTCCGCGATTTCTTCCTTGGTGAACGCTTGTCGCCAATCCGAGGTCGACGTGCTCATGCTGCTACCTCACTTTCAGTGAGACCGAGATACCGCCACCACAATCTCCGTCCGTTTTCGTCATACCGAACCATTTCTTCGACCAGCGCATCGCGCTCGGCGGCAGGCACCATTTGCGCGGGGAGCAACGGATCGAGCGCGACCCAGCGAATCACTTCTCGCCCGAGAAGAAACGCCTCGCGCATCGATTCCTCGAGAGGGAGCTCTTCTCGTCGCCGCATGCTGTCGCGGAGCCGGAGTCGGAGGTCCTGGTAGCCTACGATGATCGCTTTGCAGTCCCACAAGCCAAGCGCGCGCGCAGTATCCTCTTCCGCGAGCTCGTCGAGACGCGTCACCAGTGCGCGCGACTCCAAACCGAGGCGCTCTAGCGTCGCCCTCGCTTCGTCCACCCCGCCGACCAGGTTGTTCGGGCGCACGTAGAGGCCGTCCTCGAGGCTGCGAAAGCCGAGAAGACGCAGGGCACGGCCCCGGCGTCCGAGCGCGGGTCGGTCGGTGCGACTCAGATGTCCGGTGACGACGCCGATCCACGACCCGTCCCATGCGGTCATTCGCTCGGCGACCCGGCGCCATCCCATGACACGGTCGCTGAGATCCCGTGAACGCGGGCCGAGGCGGTAGAGCCCGCGAGATGGCGAATCGACGTCACCCGCAGCGCGCATCTTGGCCAAGGTCACCCGCACGGTGTTGGCGCTGAAGCCAAAGAGCGCGCAGGCATCGATGAGCAGCGACACGCGAACCGACGGCTGTCGACCTGCGCGCGCGACAGACAACACCTCTGTCACGAGGCTCTTGGCGGTGACCTGCATCCGTCGAGATATTAATTGAGATTACAGATTATGCAAATTTTGACTAATAACAAACGAGCTCCTCCGAATGGAACGTCGGTGCGTGATACGGTTCGGAGTGGTTGATCGACGACGTCTGGTATGCGCTACGATTGCCATCTGCCTGGTCGGAATGGTGGGCAGCGGGGCGGCCGCAGATGAGGAGAAGGGCCCTGTGCTCGACGTCGACGCACGACGGGTGTTGCTCGGGCAATGGCTCGATGCGCAGGCGGTGCAGCAGCGAAAGGAACGCCGGTTCACCGGAGGGTCGGTTCTTGCGGTTGGTGCGGCGGGGCTCGGCTTCGGACTGGCTCTCCTCGCGAAGGCGCCCAACAACGAGCTGTCGAAAGGTGGTGGCGTAGCGCTCACCGCGGCAGGAGCGTTCGGAACCGCGCTCGGCATCTTTCGGCTGGTCGTAGAAAGCGAGTCCGAGAAGGTTGCACGTCGGTACGCCCTCGCGAATCGGGCTGGGTTGAATGAGGTCGAGCTGGCGCGGTTCGAAGGTGAGTTTCACTCCGCTTCGCAGCATGCACACCGCATACAGCTCTTGGCGCGGTGGCTAGGCTTTGCCACTGTAGCGGCAGGCGTCGCGGTTCTCATTGCAACGCCGCTTGCCGACCTCTCGCGCGGCGGAAGAGTGGCGGGCTACGTGTCCGGAGGCCTTCTCGCGCTCGGCGGCGGCGTCAACTTCGCTAGCTCGTTTGGCACGCCGCCTCCGATCAAGTCGTGGGAGGGCTATCAACGCGGACAGGCTCCGACTTCGCGTAGTCGAAAGCTGTTTGGCTTCGCGCCGACGATTGGAAAGGGGCACGCAGGCGTTGCGCTCATGTGGACGCCTCGCGCCTACTGACGCATTCGCAGTGGAGGCGCTCCCCTGTCTCTCACATCCCCCTCCTTCAATTTCGTTCCTCCTTCATGTACCGTGGCAACCCGAAGGAGGTGAAAATGCGCTACTCGTCGCGATGCTGCGGCATCGTTGCCATCTTGTTCTGGATTGCTGCCTGCAGCTCGGGTGGGGGCGACGGCGGCGGGGGTGGCCCCGGCGGAATGAGTGGCACGGGCGGCTCAGCGGGAAGCGGAGGCGCTGCCGGAACTGGGGGCGGCGTCGGCGGAACCGGAGGGGCGGCGAGCAACAACGGCCCGGTCATCGACTATGCGGGGACCGTCGGTACACAGGGTGGGGTGATCGAGGCACATCGGGGTCGCGTCGTGCTCGAGTTCTCCGAGGGAGCCGTCTCCGAAGACACCTTCATCCGCGTCAGCCCGCTCGCAAACGTGGGTGTGCCCGGGATGGTGACGCCCACCGCCTTCGATTTCGGTCCGGATGGAGCGGTCTTCGATGCCCCCGTCACGCTTACGCTTGCTTACAATCAGTCCGAGGTTCCCGACGGCTTCGACGAGACCCAGTTCGTCCTGCTCGGGACCTCGCACGAGACCGGCGAGCTGGTTCCGGTGCCCGGCAGCACGGTCGACCCGGACGCCAACACCATCTCGGCGACGATATCGGGCTTCAGCACCTACGGCATGGCGATTTCGAACTGCACCCTCGAAGGCAACCCCCTTCTGCCCTGGTGTCCTCCGCGATGTGGGCTCGTCCCACCGACTTACCCAGACGATCCCGGTGGTGAGCTCGACCCGTCGTTTGGAACCGACGGTACGTTCACCGTCGACCTCGGCGCCAACGCGGGCAACACGGACGTGAGAGATCTGATCATCGACGACGAAGATCGGCTCCTGATTGCCGCGCAGGTGGTCCGAGCGAGCGTGATCGGCGTCTTGCCCGACGGTGAGGGGCTCGACCCGAGCTTCGGGGACGAGGGTGTCGCGCGTTACACCGACACCACCAACAGTCTCGTCATGTCGATGGCACTTCGGACCGACGGCCGGATCCTGCTGTACGGTCTGCGCCAACCCGCCGGCGGCGGTCTCAATCTGCTGCTCGCTCGTTTTCTCCGCAACGGCGAGCTCGATCCCTCGTTCGGCGAAGATGGCGTCGTCCTCGACCTGCGTCAGGAACGACTCTCCGGGGGCGGCGATGTCGCCACGCTTCCAGACGGGCGCGTCCTCGTCTTTGATGCGTTCGGCCTCTATCGTTTCTTGGAAGACGGGTCCGCCGACCCGAGCTTTGGCATTGAAGGCCTCGTCGTTCCGGAGAATTTCGGAACGGTCAGCAACGTGCTGCGCCGCGCGAACGATGAATGGATTGGTACTTGGGCCCAGAACATACAGGTCATCAATTCCGACGGCAGCGCGGGACCTCTTTACAGGGGCCAGCTGGGTGGCGCATCCGTAGGAGGTTTCGAGGAGATCGGCGGTGGGCTCTACGTGCTGGGGGGCAGCCGGCGATCGGGGAGCGGTCCGGATGCAACCTCCGAGGTCTACGCGGCTCGCGTGCGTCCCGGTGACGAGCCCGGATCGCTCGAGTTCGACCCCTGTTTCGGCGGCACTGGTTCTCGAACCTACAGCTTCGGCGAGAGTGCGGCCGGGGCCGACTCGGCGGTCCAAGCCGACGGCCGGGTCGTCATCGTGGGGGGCGCGAGCACCGACCGCGGTGACTCAGACCTCGTCGTGGTCCGCATTCGACCCGACGGCGAGATCGACCGAGGCTTCGGGAACGACGGAATCGTTTACCTCGACTTCGGCGGTGATGATACAGGCCGGGCCGTGGCGATCGACGACGAAGGCCGCATCGTCGTGGTTGGAACCTCCCTCGTGGGCGACCGCCTCTTGGGCGAGCGAACTGTCGTCATGGCGAGGCTTCTGCCCTGACGCAATCAGGCCGCGAATGGCGTTCGAAGTGGTGAACGCCGTGCGTCCGGACGCGCCAGCAGGAGTTGCGCCACGCCGCAGTGGCGTTCGAGGAACGCGCCTTCGCACGAAGCCAGATAGAAGTCCCACATTCGCCGAAAGCGTGGTGGATAGCCGAGTGCCTCGATCTCGGGCAGGCGCGCATGAAACCGGCGACGCCATTCGTGGAGGGTTCGCCCATAGTCGTCGCCGAAATCCTCGAAGTGAAGCAGCCGCAGATCGGTTTGTTTGCGCCATGCCGTGCTCATCGCATCGACGCTTGGCAGTTGTCCGCCTGGAAAGATGTAGCGCTTGATGAAGTCCATCCGTCCTACGCTCTCCGCGAAGCGATCGTCAGGGGTCGTGATCGCTTGGATGAGCGCGAGCCCGTCGGGCGAGAGCAAACGTCCGACCTGCGCGAAGTAGGTCTCGAAGTACTCGGCGCCGACGGCCTCGATCATCTCGATCGAGACGAGCTTGTCGTACGAGCCTCGAAGGTCTCGGTAGTCTTCGAGGAGGACGCTGACTCGGTCATTGAGACCTGCTTCGCGGATGCGCTCCACAGCGAGGTCGTATTGCCTGCGGGAAATCGTAGTGGTCGTCACTCGGCAGCCGGTTCGCGAGGCTGCGTGAATCGCCATGCCCCCCCAACCCGTCCCGATCTCGAGCAGATGATCGTCGCGCGTGAGCTCGAGCTTGCGGCAGATTCGATCGAGGCGCGTTTGCTGAGCTTCCTCGAGTGTCATGTCGTCGCGCTCCCACATCGCGGACGAATACATCATCGAGGGGTCGAGCCAGAGCTGGTAGAACTCGTTGCCTAGATCGTAATGGTCGGCGATGTTCCGGCGGCTTCCGTCCTTCGTATTTCGCCGGATCCGGTGATACATACCTTCCAGCGTGCTCCGGACCAGGCCGAGGCCGCTCCCATCGAGGTTGCTCAAGCGAGTCGAGGTGCGAAGCAAGATCCGAACCGTCGCGACCAGGTCATCGGTGGACCAGAGTCCGTCCATGTACGTTTCACCGGCGCCGAGGCTGCCTCCGAGCGCGATGGCCGTCCACGCGTTGGGGTGATGCATCTGCACCGTGGCGTGCGGCCCGGCGCCGCCGCGTCCAAAGACGTGGGAAAGGCCGTCTTCGATCAACGTCAGCTTGCCGAAGGAAATCTCCTCGAGCCTGCTCATGACGAGACTGCGCGCAATTCTCGAAGGGAGCTCGGAAGCGAGCTCCGCCCAAGGCGAGAGCGGAACACTCAACGAGGAGGGTTCATTCATGAGGTCATCCAATGCTGCGCGCGAGTCGCGTTGGGTGAGGGTGGTAGGGAGCACCTTTCCACCAGAGGTGTGCTGCCTGCGCGTAGATTCCTCCGAGGACGGTGATGGCCATCGCCGGGTGACGGATGAGCGCCAGCGCGGCGTTCTTTCGGGTAAGTGCCTTTCGTCTCAGCGTCAGAGTCGCATCGCCGATGACGGTCTCTGACTCCAAGTTCTCCATGTGCACGACGAGGGAGCGCCCAGGCTCCGTGAAGCGCCATTCGTACTCTTGCGTCATCGGATGAAACGGCGATACGTGAAATGCCTTCGGGACCCTGAATCGCATCGCCCGGCCTTCCCCGAGGTTATCGCGCTCGACGTCGACGGCGTAGCAGTGCCGCTCTCCCCAAGGTGTGTTGTCGACTTCCGCAAGGATGTGACTGAGCGAGCCGTCTCTGCGAAAGCAGTAATAGAAACTGACCGGATTGAAGGCGACGCCGAGCGTGCGCGGCAGAGCCAGTAATCGAATCGCACCGCTTGGGCGGCTGCCGCACTGCGACTCGACCACGTCACGAACCGCTTCTTCGAGGGAGATCGAGGGGTTGCCGAGATGGTCTTGGCGCGCGAAACGAGCGATCGCGGGCCCTCTTCCGGACCAGCCGGGAAGCCGGTCTAGAGCTTCCGGGGCTTCGTCGAGGTCGAGGTACATGTAGAAGATGCGGTACTCGAACGCATGCGAGACCGGCGAGAACCGCCGATGCCGTACCGTGCCTTCGTAGATGGCGCTTTTCACGCTGCGACCTCCGCCGCCGTTTCCGGAATGGGCGTGTCGAGGGTGACGCCGAGCTTCTTCGCGACGGCAAGGGCGCTAACGACGCCGTCCTCGTGAAAGCCGTAGCGCCAGTATGCGCCGCAGTAGTAGGTGTTTCGTGGTCCATTCACTTCGTCGAAGCGAGTCTGGGCGGCGACGGACTCGGCTGTGTACAGCGGATGTGCGTACGTGGTTCGATAAAGGACCCGCGACGGGTCGACACGGTCTCCGGGGTTCAGCGATACACAGAAAGTCGCTCGGGCCCCGTCGATTCGCTGAAGCGCGTTCATGTCGTAGGTAACGATGACCTTCTCGTCCGCGCGCGACGGGACCACATAGTTCCAGCTGGCCCAGGCCCGCTTCGTCGACGGCAGGAGCGACGTGTCGGTGTGAAGGACCGCGTCATTTTCCTTGTAACGAATGTTGCCCAACACCTCTCGTTCAGCGTCGCTCGGGTCGTCGAGCATGCGCAGGGCCTGATCGCTGTGAGCGGCAATGACTACGCGATCGAACGTTTCGGGCGGGAAACCGCGAACGGCTACGTCCACGCCGCCTGCGTGTCGCGCGATGCGTTCGACGGGCGATGAGAGCCGGATGCGGTCCGAGAAGGGCGCGATCATTCGCTCCACGTAAGCTCGCGAGCCGCCTTCGACAACGAACCATTGCGGCCGGTCGAGCAGCCTCGTGAGACCGTGATTGATCAAGAATCGAACGAAGGTATGAGCCGGAAAACCCATCATACTCTGAGGGTCGGTGGACCAAATCGACGCGCCCATCGGGACGATGTAGAGATCGATGAAGGGCCGTGAATAGCCCTGCGCCTCGAGGAGCTCGCCGAGGGTCGTCGATTGGTCGCCCTCCGACAAGAGCTGCTCCGCGGCTCGATTGAACCGAAGAATATCCCGTGTCATCCGGAGCACGCGCGGATTTAACGCGTTGCGGCGTCGCGCCATAAGGGACCGACTCGAATATTCGAGCCCCGTGCGATCCTCGCGGACGCTAAAGCTCATACCCGTCGCCTTCGTTCGCACGCCCAGCTCGGAGAAGATGCGCTGAAGGTTCGGGTAGGTGCGGTCGTTGTGAACGATGAAACCTGTGTCGATCGCGTACGAGGCTCCGCCCACCCGTACATCCACGGTGTTGGTGTGACCGCCGATCCGGTCTCGTGCCTCGAAGACGGTGACTCGGTGCTCACGCTGCAGCAGCCAGGCTGAGACGAGGCCGCTAATGCCAGTTCCGACGACTGCGATTTTCACAGCAGCTCTACCGGGGAATGATCTACACGCATGTTTTCGCTCTCTACTGCTCCCCGGTCTCCCCTTCCCTTTGACCCGATGTGCCGAGCGTCAAGGAAGCGCAAAACGGATATTCGAGCGAGCGCTGGTCTTTGGAATTGCCGAGATCGGTAGACTCGATCGTGTTTGCCACCAAACGGGCAACGGATCGGTCACGGATTATGGGCTTCCAGCGCTTCACCTCGTGACGCGTTCGATGAACGAGTCGGCCAGCGCGAAGATGTGCTCTTTTCGGTCGTCGGCGAGTCGATCGAGGGTCCGGGTCATCATCTTGCTGCGCGGGTTTGCCTCGAAGAAATCACGATGATCGCGGACGAACGACCAGTACAAGCCATCGACGACGTCGCACCAGTCGCCCTTTGGGTAATCGCTCATCTTCCGAAGGTAGTTGGAGCCACATATGTAGGGCTTGGTCGTGAACGCACCGCCTTCGCTATGAAGGGCCATGCCGTAGACGTTCGGCGCCATCACCCAGTCGGCCGAATCCACGAACATCTCCATGAACCAATCGTAGGCTTGGCGCGGTTCGACCCGGCAGAGCAGCATCATGTTGCCCAGCACCATCAGTCTTTCAATGTGATGGTTGTAGCCATGAGAACCCGCTCGGCGAATCGCATCGTCGAGCGGAGGAATGCCGGTGGTTCCTGCATACCAGTGTTCAGTGAGCCGGCGCGCATGACCCCAAAAATTCTGCTTCCAGTGGTCGGTGGGAAGTGCGTGCCAAACCCCGCGGATGAACTCGCGCCACCCGATGATCTGTCGGACGAAACCCTCGAGTGAGTTGATCCGAACCCCATCGTGCTCTGCCTTCTCGAGCGCGAGATCGAGGACCCGTGCAGGAGTCAGCAGTCCGACGTTGAGCAGAGGGCTGAGCGTCGAGTGAAACAAGAACGCGTGCTCTTTGCTGAGGGCGTCTTCGTAGTCGCCGAAAAGCTCGAAACGCTCGTCGAGAAAGGCGCGGAGCGCGGCCTCCGCTTGTGGCTCGGTCGTCGGGAGCCAGAGCTCGCTTGGATCACCGGGATGATCGGAGAAGTCCGCCGCCACGAGCTCGACGACATCGTGCGTGTGCTTGGTCCAGGAAGCCTTGGGCAGCGGCGGGGGCTCGAGGTCTTTCGGGAGCTTCTTGCGGTTCTCTTCGTCGTAGCTCCATTGGCCTCCGGTAGGATTGCCGTCGGTATCGACCATGACGTTCAAGCGTTTTCGCTGCCATCGATAGAAGTCCGCCATGAAGAGGCGCTTGTGGTTCTCTCGATACTCTTCGAACGCCGCTCGACTCGTCAGGAACATCGGGCTCTCGAAAGTCTCGCGCGCCATATCGTGTACCTTCGCAATCGATTCGAGCCGTGATTCCATCTCGTGAGATTCCGTTTCGAAGTGAACGAGCTCCTCGTAGGAATGCTCGGCCAAATGCTCTTCGAGAATTGCCGAGAAGGATTGACCTCGGGCGTCTTCGAGCCTCGTGTAGGCGACAGCGTGGCCTTCCTGTTCGAGCGCGTCCGCCTTGGAGCGCATCGCGCTCAGGATGAAAACGAGCTTCTGCGTGTGGGCCCGATAGCGCCGGCACATTCGCTCCGATTCGGCCATGAAGACGAGAGTCGGCTTCGCGCGAGCGATCAGCTCGTTCGTAAAAAGCTGGTTGCCGAGCAGCACGAGCAGCCGTTTTTGTTTCTTTCCCACGAGACCTTTCGAGCGATCCTGAGCGGTCACCGAAGATTCCGCGACCTCAAGGCACAGGATGCACGCATCGAACCATACTCGCGGCGCGTCGGCGAGCAGAGTCGACGCGAATTTTCATCCCTAAGATAATTACGCCCGTCTTGGTCATGCATTCATAGAGATCGATTGCCTTGGCGCGTCTCGTGGCTCAGCTATTCCGACCCAGAACCCACTGCAACGGGCGGCCGAAGAATCCGCTTCTGGGACACCTTGATCCGAGCGGGCCGCGTGGACTCGATGAACTCGGTCAGCGCTGTCACGAAGCGATCGGGTGCCTCGCAGTGCGAGTAGTGGCCCACCCCTTCGATGATCTCGAGCCAACTTCCGGGGATCGCTGCGTGGGCTGCATAGGCGTGCTCGACAGGAATGATCCGGTCCTGCTCACCCCAAATGATGAGCGTCGGGATTCCTGCAGCCATGTAGAGCTTGTCATTTGCGCTCACCGCCTGACCGCGCGGGTCGATGACCGCCCGCAGCGTGCGTAAGAACGCGCGCCGCGCCTCCACGTCGCCGAGCGAAGAATAGCTCCGCCAGAGCTCGGGAATCACGGTTGCCTTTTCGAGCTTTTTCCGAAACAAAAACCGGCCGATCGCTTCGGCGAAGCGCCTCGCGGGCGGCGCGCAGGCGATGAGCAGCACCGCTTCGGAGCCAGGAAGTGTCAGCATCCGAAGAAGCCGGTTGACTTCCTTCCCTAGACCGCCTGCATCGGCGAGCACCAGTCGCTCACAGAGCTCGGGGTACTGATAGGCGAACTGCATCGCAACCCCGCCTCCGTACGATTGCCCGACCACCGTGGCGCGTTTGTACCCCAGGCCCACGATCAAATCGCGCAGCGTCGAAGCCATCGAGCCAAGCGAGTAGTCGCCCTTGGTCTTTTCCGACTCGCCATGGCCCAAGAGGTCCGGGGCCAGAACGGTGAAGTGTTCGCTCAGCGCCGGCATGACCTGCTTCCAAGTCGTCGCACTGCCGGCCATGCCGTGAATCAGCAAAACGAGCGGTCCTTTGCCGCCTAGTCGGTACTTCAGACGCTTGCCATGGATTAGGATCTCTTTTTGCTCCATCGCACCGAGTTCCTGCCACGGGAAGTCACTCCGCTCAACCCCGGCTGTTTTGACGCGGCTGATGACCAATTCACGCGTTGCGCCACTGCGCGGAGACGGGGAGGATTGCCTCGTTGGAAACGGATGCAATAGGTACCTTTCGACATAGTAGGCCACTCCGATGATCGAACCCCTGCTGCTCACTGCAGCAAACATCCTCACCTTCAAGCAGCAACGGCCGCTGACCAATGCCAGCGGCTTCTTCTTCGAGCGCGACGAACGGTTGTTTCTAGTGACGAGCCGACACGTGGTGATCGACGAACCGAGCAAGCACTTCCCGGATCGCATCGAGATCGAACTGCACATCGATCCGGACAACTTGGCGAGATCCACCGGATTCTCGATTCCGCTGTACCGCGACGGCGAGAGTATCTGGCGCCAGGGCCTCGACACCGCTGGGGAGATCGATGTAGCGGTGATCGAAATCCGCCGCTCCGCACTCCCCGACACGAGCGTCTACCGTGCCTTCACACCCGATCACCTGCACCGCCCGCCCGACTTGGTCGAGGTCGGCACCGCTACACTGATCGTCGGATTTCCGCTGGGTTTCCACGACGCCCTGCACCACATGCCGGTCGTGCGCCACGCGGTCGTTGCATCTTCATTCGGACTACGCTTTCAGGGCGAGGGCTACTTCCTCACCGATGCGCGCACTCACCGGGGCACCAGCGGCGCGCCGGTCGTGGTGCGCGTTTCGGAAGAAGAGCCGAAGCTCGGAGATCTGCCGTGGATGTTGCTCGGAGTGCACTCGGCGCGGCTCGATCTAGCCAACCGTGACCTAGTGCTGGATGAGGCGCTCGGGCTGAACTGCGCTTGGTACGCCGACATCTTGACGACGCTGACCGAGCGCTAAGCACCCATCGAACACGGCGAGCGGTCCGTCAGGCGTTCCTCGAGGATCCCGAAGGCTCGTTGCAAGGGACAGAAACGCAACTCCCACCCAAGAGATGGGCTCCGCGTATGTGGCAGCCGCTTGGATGTCTCGAAGCGAACGGCGCAATCATTCGACGTACGAGCCACTCGCTAAAAGAGCGGACGCGTATTGAAGGCGACGCCGACGAAGATATCCCAGATGCCGCCGTCGAAGGTGCTGCGACTGGTTCCAGCCTCAATCAACGCCGGGAATGCAAATCCAGCAAAGAGGTCGATGATTTGTTTGTCGGGTTTCTTCCAGGCACCTCCGGCGCGGAAGCCGACTGGGATGACGGTTCCTTCGCGATCGTCCCCCGCGGTGTCGTAGCTCTTGCCCAAGTTGACGAACCACACTCCGGTCTCCCCAGCAATGAACGCGTGGTCGGAGAAGTTGAAGTTGACGATCGCTGGAATTCGAATGTCTGCGTACCTGTCGGAACCAAACGTTCCGCGCACTTCAATCCCTGTGTCGACCGAGAGCCTGTCGTTGGGTTTGATACGAAACGGCAAGTCGACCTCGAACGCGAATGAGCTGTTGACCGGGATCACGAAGATGAGGTCGCCCGCAAAGTCGAGCTTTTCTCGGTGCAAGAAACGATACCGTCCATACACGGGGATGTCGCCGTAGCCGAAATCAGGCGTGAACTCGAGCGCGACCAGGCCCTCGTAGTTCTGTTGCAGCGATGAGCCGACGCGATAGTTGTTGATGCCGAGCTCCAAGTCGTCCGTCACGCCGATCGACCCACCAAGCGTCAGCCCCACGAGCGTGTCGACCCCGTCATCCCAAACGGTCACGATCCCATTCGCGCGAACCATTCCCTTCTGGAGCGTGAGCGGGCGCACCGAATAGCTCTTCGGGTAGGTCCACGCAGTGTCGTTCGCTCCCTCGACGTCCGGCGAGTCGGCTTCGGTTGAAACGACATCGCCCTTCGGGGTGCTATCGGGGCTCACTTCATCTTGCGCGAGCGCAATGCACGGCAACGAGGCAAGAGCTGCAAGCCATAGCCATGCAATTTGGATCTTGAACTGTTTCATAGGGCCTCCTCCGCCGGCTGCCCGGGCATCAGCTGCTCTTCACGAGAAGCCGAGCGTGGTGGCAAGAGCCGCACGTCGCGACACTGCTCAGTCGGCGCCTTACCCCTCTCACGACGGTCTGTCGACCGGAACGGAAGACGATCCCAGGAAACCACTGATCACGCTGATCGAGTTCGCGCTCACTGGTTGGGATCCTCGGTGCGCTTCGATTCGAAGTCGGGGGGAGGGGAGGTTCCTATCCATCCGCGGCGTTTGAAGTAGTACGCCATACCGAGGGCCACGCTGATCATGACGCCCCAAACGACGAAGTATCCATTTCGGCTGCGCAGTTCGGGCATGTACTCGAAGTTCATTCCGTAGATGCCCGCGACGAACGTGAGTGGGATGAACGTGCTTGCCATCAAGGTGAGCACCTTCATGATCTCGTTCGTGCGGTGGCTGACGTTTGAGAGGTACGCCTCCGCCAGGTCGGAGGCCATGTCTCTCGATGAATCGATCAGCTCGGCGATTTGTGCGATGTGGTCGTACGTATCGCGAAGGTAGACGCGCTCTTGCTCGTCGAAGAACGTGGTCTGCTCGCGGAGCATCGCATTGAGCGCCTCGCGTTGAGGCCACGCGACCCTCCGTAGCGCGACCAGCTTGCGTCGGAGCTCCCGAATCCGATCGAGGACGTCAGGATGAGGGTTCTCGAGCACAATCTCTTCGAGCTCCTCGAGCGCGTCTGAAAGGCCCTGTACGATCGGGTAGTAGCGGTCGATCATCGCGTCCATGAGTGCGTAGGCGAGATAGCCTGGGCCTCTCAAACGGATGGCTCCGAGGCCAGCGTTGATCCGCTCACGAATCGGATCGAAGAACCCGAAGTACCGTTCCTGGAAAGTGAGCAGATAGTGTTCGCCGAGGATGAAACAGACCTGTGGGGTGCGCATGTTTCCCTCATCGTCGATGCGAGGGGTGCGTGCGATGATCAACTGATGCTTTTCGTACGACTCTGTTTTCGCTCGCTGCGGCACGTTCACCGCGTTCTCGAGCGCCAAGGGATGCAGTCCGAACGCGTCACCGATCGCGCGAAGGGTCGCCTCGTCGCCCAGCCCCTGGACGTCGACCCAAGTCGTTCGACCGTCATCGTGCAGCGCCTTCAGCTCAGACGGCGTCTGGATTTCGATTCGCTCGACCGACTGCTCGTCGTATCGAACCACCGTGATCTTCGGAAACGGAGAGTCAGGTGGGATCGCCAACGTTCCCGGGCGCGAGCCGATTTCGGGGTTGTGCTTCTCGAACAAGGGTGCCTCTCTACGTCGCGTCGTCTGTCGGTCCGGATGTTGCTTTTCCGTTTGCGGTCAGTACTCGCACCTCCAACGGTGCCGAGCTGTCAATGTGAACGTCGCGTTGTGGGAATGCAATCACGAGCTCGTGTTGCCGGAACAGGTCGTCGATCCGAAAGCGAACACGACTTTGTACCCTCCGCACCTCCATGGGTGAGCGCGCCTTCACCCAAAAGTAAGCGTCGAAAATCAGAGCGTTGTCGCCGAACTCCTCGAATACGAGCACCGGCTCGGGGACTTGCAGAATCTGATCATCCTCGTCGATGACCTGCCGTATCAGCTGTTCGACCAGGCGAGTCGGTGATCCATAAATCACGCCCACACTGACTTTCGCGCGTATGAGGTCATCCGACAGCGTCCAGTTCACGACGTTGCTCTCCAAAAAGAAGCTGTTCGGCACGATGATGTGGCGACCGTCAACAGACCGAATCTGCGTGCTGCGCGCGCCAATCTTTTCGATCGTTCCGTGATTGCCGTCCACCTCCACGACGTCGTGGGCCCGCACGGGGCGTTCGAGCATGAGAATCAGCCCGCTGATGAAGTTGTTCATCACGTTCTGACTCCCGAACCCAACCCCTATCGCCAAAGCGCCGCCCAAGACGGTAAACGCGGTGAGCGGAAAGTGAATGGCGCGAAGAGCGAGCAGCGTGAATGCAACCAGCAGCGCGTAGAAGCTCAGAGTTCGGAGCGCATGTGCAGCTCCCGCATCGAGCTTGAAGCGGCGACGCATCGTCTGCGCCACGAAGCTCGAGCCGTGCCGCGCCGCCCAAAGCCCGAGGAGGAAGAGCAAGATCGCAAGAACGATCGACCCAGTCGTGATCGACGCATCGTCGACCGTCGTAATCTCGTAGTTCCACAAGTCGCTCGCCGACTGTACGGCTAGGGCGGCATACTCTCGCCAATCGATGAGCTCCGTTTGATCGCGGATCTCGGCGAGCACGCGCTCGGTCATCCGGAGGTCAGCCGCAGCCGCCGCGGCTTCTGCCTGCTGCTCGTCGTACAATCGAGAGAGGGTTTCGACGTGCTCCAAGAGAGTTCGGTGGAGGTTCGAGTCGGCAGGTGCCGTCGCGAGTTGGCGTCGGACCCCGTCCAGGCTGCGCCCAAGCTCCGGGAGCCTCGCCGCGACCTCGAACTCGACGTCGCGAAGCGCAGCGATCTGTTCTTGGGTTGACGCTTCCCAGGCACCGAGGTCGCCCCGAGGGGCCTCTCCTCGAACCAGGGAGTCCCAATAGCTCCATATCTGGCGCCGTTCCTGCTGACGCGCGATCTGGGCATGGGTCAGCGCGACCTGTCGACGCAGTAGATCACGAAGGCCGGTGAGCGCCTCGACCTCGGCGAGCAACTCGGTCGACGGCTCGGCGCGACGGAGATAGCGGTTTTGTGCCGCTTCGAGCGCGAGCTCGACACTTGCGAGACGCCGCTCGGCCGCCTGACGCCGCCGCACGAGATTTCCTTCGCGCTCAGTCGCCGGGCTGATGCCGGGAGTCGAGCTTCCTCCACCTTTCGAAAGTACGTCGCGCATCTCCGCGATACGACGTTCGAGCTCGACGCGAGCTTCTGCGTCCGCCAGCTCTTGCAGGGCGCGCGTCTCGGTTCGACGCAGGTACACCTCTTCCTGCGCCAGGCGGCTCTCCAATTCCCGAAGCGCGAGCACTCTCGCAGCGCCCGCCTTGGCGCCGGGCTCGGCCTCGGCAAGCACGTCCCGCGCCCTCCGGCGCTCCTTTTCAGCCCGGTCGAGCCGGTCCTTTGCGGCCTCGAGCGCGTGACGGGCTTCCCGGAGAAGCGCGTCGCGTTGCTCACCTTCCGAGGCAATCGTGAAGTGCAGCTCGTAGAGCGCGTTCAACGCTAGTGGCGAAGGTGCCTCCGGCGCGGGCAGCTGGAGCGCTTCTGCTGCTGGAGGTGGCCGCGCGAGGATCGCGGCATGATCATCGAGGAGCTCAGCGAGTTTGCGAAGCTTGTCTTCGATGGCGCGCAGGTGTTCGAAGTCTGCTCCGTTCGCGTCGCGCAGCCTCTCCTCCAAAGCCCGAAGCTCGGAAGCCACCTCCGACCGGCGCGATGCGATTGCGGCGGGGCTGCTCGGGTCCTGCGCCTCTGCGCCTTCGTCCCTCGGTCCGCCGGGCAGCGCCGGAAACTCCTGCGCATCCGCGGGTGCGCCGAACAGCAGCAAGAAGGCGGCAGTCAAGATCCGGCCCGATGCCGATCGTGGGAACGTGCTCATGGCGACCCTTCGTGTACCACGATCGCGTCGAAGCCACGAACCCGTTTCCACACGCCTCGATCGCACGCGAGCAAAGCATGACCTAGGCTGCCATCCATGAATGCATGGATTTCCCGGTGCATGGCCTTGGCGATGCTCGCGGCCGTTTTCGGAGGCGGTTGTAGCTCGAGCGAGTCATCGACAGACTCGGACCCGCTCCGTGTTCGCGTCGCGGACGGCGAGATCGAGGGTGAACTCTTCTACGACGGGGAGACGATTGTCGAGACGCATGATGTCGTGGTGGTGAGCGCCAACTACCGCTTGGGCGCACTGGGCTCACCGCCTATGCCTACAACTTCGACTACCCCTGGGCCGCCCCGGCGTTGCGCGATCTACTCGGGAAGTCTCATGGCGCCGAGCTCAACTACGTCTTTGGCTCCTCGATTGAGACCGTCGACGAGGAGTCACGAGGCGTAAGCGCGCTCATGCAACGCGACTGGACCCGCTTTGCCATCGCCGGAGATCCCGGGTCTTCTCTCCCTTTTTGCTACGCTTCGGGCTTGTAGAGCCCCTTGCCGGTGATCAGGGGCAAGTCGAGCGCGGAAAGCAGTCCCGGCGCGGCCTCGCATACAGATGGAATCGCATTGACGATGCGTGTCGCCGTGAGCAGAACCCCGCCCACGGCGTGGTCGCCATGCTCGTCTTGAAACTCGTACTCCACTTGCATGCTCGGCACGCCCTGAATCAGGATTCGGTAGGAGCCGTTGCTTTTCGGCCACTCGGGCGCGAGGTCGTCGTCCAGTCGAGTGACGTGCTCGACGACGACGGCTGGCTTGCCATCGACAATTCCCTGCACCTCGAAGCGGAGCGCCGCCGTGGTGCCTTCCTCGATGGGGTACGGGCCTATTTGAAGAGGCTTGATAGCGGGTCGTCGCTCGTGGACCTCTCGAATTTCGT
The DNA here is from genome assembly GCA_024640845.1 of Myxococcales bacterium. GTDB lineage: Bacteria > Myxococcota_A > Polyangia > Polyangiales > Houyiibacteriaceae > SG8-38. Next base: position 142,940 of record JAHEEE010000145.1, read on the forward strand.
CGAGCTCGATGCCTAGGCCTTCGGCAAGAAGTCGCAGAGTCCCACCCCATGCGAATCCGAGCATCCCCGGCATCAGTAGCACGGGCGTGTGATCGAGCGGCTTTCCGAAGCCCATAATGTCGACGATGGTCTCGGGCTGGTTGTAGGTCGCGTAGTTGATGATCTCTTGGATCCGAATCTCGCTCCAATGTTGGGACAGACCCGAAAGAACCAGGGGCAGCGTGTCGTTGGCGAACCCAGGATCGATGCCGGACGTGAGGAACGACGTGCCGCCCGCCTGACACGCTTCTGTGAGCTGCTTGGTGAACATGTCGTTGAGCGTGGTCGGGTGAACGAGGCCGACCATCGAGCACGAAACGACGTTCTTACCCGACGCGAGAAGCCTCGCCATGTCGTCGACCGCATCCCCGGGTCGCATAGAAGCGTCCGCTGTGTAGCAAACGCAGTCGGCGTCTAGAGCGAGAAGAGCGTCCATGTCGCGGGTTGCAGCGACGCCAACCGGGTCGAGGCCGCAGAGCTCCCCGGCGTCCTTTCCTTCTTTGGTCTCGCTGCTCACGAACAGGCCGACGAGCTCGAGCTCCGGATGATCGATGATCGCGCGCAGGGCGTAGCGCCCGACGTTCCCCGTGCTCCACTGGATGACTTTCAACGGCATGCCAGAGGTTCTAGTGCTGCGGCGCGGCCCTGGCAGCCCCTCCGCTCATAAGAATTGCGTCCGGCTCGCGCGCAGACAGGCAGTTGTGGGATACTACGAGATGGAGTGGTGCTGCAGATCGGCAATCCGAACGCGGCCTGTGGAGCGCTGTAGGTCGACATGACGAGCTAGTCCCGCGCGATTCGGCTAGGCAATCGCTTGGAAGGCGCGGAGCCTTTCGACGAGTTGTGCTCGGTTTTGCACACCGAGCTTGCGCATGGCGGATCGCAGTGTGGAAGACACGGTAGATTGGCTGATGCCGAGTCGATAGCTGATGAGCTTGTTGGTTTCGCCGAGTGCGGCATAGGTGCAAACCTGGGATTCTCGCTCCGTCAGCCCGCGGGGATCCTTCATCGGCGGTTGGTTGGGATGGGCCAAAACGAACCGACGGCCGTCGCTGTCGAACCAGTCGACCATGGACCAGCGCCCGTCTACGAGGCTTTTCCAGATCTGGAGCGCCTGTTCGGGATCGCGCCTGCGCAGTCGACCTCGAGCCCGGTCGATTTGAATGGCCGCCTCGCGGAGAAACTTGCCCGCGCCCCGGATCTTTGCGCGACCGATCGCATCGGTCACTTCGAACGACTTGGGGTCGAGCACGGCTTCCGCGCGGTCGGGCAGGGGCGAATGCTCGATGGTCTCTTGCTCCTGCTCGACCAATCCCCGGCGCAAGCGAAAACCGGAGACCAAATGGGCTCCGATCATCTTCCAGTGTTCGCGATCGCGGCCGATGAGCTTCGTGACCTCCGGTAGCGGTGCGGCTACGCTCAGGCCGATGCCGTTGGGATCGAGAGCGGTGAGCGCGAGCATGTCCTTTGCACCAGCCAGGTACTTCTGGAACTCCGTGAGCGGCGCCGCCCCGTCTGTAAATTCCTTCAGTGTCTCGGAGAGTGTCGTCACCACCCCACACCGATTGATCTCCCTGAGCGTCCTCTCATCGGCCATGGTCGAGGCTTCGAGAATTCGCTCATTGAGATCGGGCGGGCCGGACGCCTGGTAGAACTTGGTCGGAAATGGCATCCCACCCTCGACCGGACGGACGTAGGTCGCGGCAGACACGCCGTATCCGTGATCAAACAGGGGGAGCCCGACTTCGAGCAAGGATGGAATCCAGAGATCGCGATCGACGTCCAGGTCATAGACGAACTCCACGAGGTCGATTGTGTTTGACGTGACCGGATTCACAACCTCGTCGCGACGGTAGCAGACTTTCGTCAGCCGCAGCAGCAACCTCACCCAGCAGCAACCTCACCCAGGTTGGCGTCCGTCATCGGGTTAGCAACCTCACCCAGGTTGGCGTCCGTCATCGGGTTCGACGATATCCGCCCATTGCACTGTCGGAACGAGTTGAATTCACTGGCAGCAACCTCACCCAGGTTGGCGTCCGTCATCGGGTTCGACGATATCCGCCCATCGCACTGCCGGAACGCGTTGAATTCACTGGCGGACACGACGGCCTGATTCGTGCTCCATCCGTGCCCATGACCCAACCACGCTGCGTGCTGCGGGGCGACACCGTGATGATCACCCGACGCACCCTTCGCCGCCATCACCTGTTCCGTCCCGACCCGATCATCCGTCAGCTCTACCTCTACACGCTCGCCGTGTGCGCTGCGCGCTTCGGCGTCCTTGTGCACGCCGTCACCCTCATGAGTACGCATGAGCATTTGGTCGTGACCGATACGCAGGGCCGCCTTCCTCTTTTCATCCGGGAGCTCCATCGCTTGGTGTCGCTGGGCACCAAGATACTTCGCAAGTGGGAAGGCCCTACCTGGGACTCCGAGCAGACCTCGGTCGTTCGGTTGCTGACCGACCAAGCCATCGTGGAGAAGCTCGCCTACGTGATGGCCAATCCCGTCCAGGCAGGTCTGGTTCGCCATGCGCGTGACTGGCCCGGCATCACCACGCTTCCGAAGGAGCTCGGGCGCCGCACGTGGACCCTAGACCGCCCCGATGTGTACTTCCGTCCGGGCAATCCGCAGTGGCCCGAGACCGCTACACTTTCGCTCACGATGCCGCCCGGATTGGCCGCGCGCTATGGGGTCGCGCAGATGCGGGATGCGGTGGCCGAAGAGCTCGAGCGCCTTGAGCGGCACGCCCATGGGGAGGTTGCAAAACGCGGTTGGCGCTTCCTCGGTGCCCAGCGTGTCCGTCAGCTCTCCCCCTATCGGCGCGCAACGAGCTTCGAGCGTTTTCGAGACCGAAACCCGACCCTCGCGGCCGGGCGGGGCCACAAGCGGGTGTTGTTTCAGGCGATGGCAGAGCTTCGTGCCTTCCGCAGAGTGTACCGAGACGCGCTCGAGCAGTGGCGTGCGGGGCTACGGCGCGTGGTATTCCCCCACGGCACGTGGTGCATGTGCCAGGTGCACGGCGTCCTCGTGCAGACCTAGCGATGTGGCTCAAGAGTGTCCGAGCAAGCCGAATCTGCAACGGTTGTTGCACCGGTGCGTCGCTGATCACCCACAAGCGCCAAATCGGCCGCTGCAGCGCGTAAACGCTGCCCCGCACTGCACTCGCGCTTCGCGTGACCTGCCTACGACACCCCCCGAATGTGGTTTGAGGAGACTCAGCCCTATGCGCCCAAAGGCTCAACCTCGGTGGGGTTGGCCAGCTGTCTTTTTGGGATAGAGCTTGATCGGCAAGCGTTCGAGGGTACGAACGAAGACGCTTTGCCGATGCGGGAAGTCATCGCCGTTGAGCTCGACCCAATCTGTGCGTTCGAGCAGCTGTTCGAGCGCAATGCGCCCCTCCATGCGGCCAATGGGGGCCCCCAAGCAGAGATGAATGCCGTGCCCGAAGCCGAGGTGCTGGCGAGCACCCGCACGCTGGAGATCGATCTTGTCTGGATCAGGCCACTTGCGCGGGTCGCGATTGCCGGACGCCCATAAGAGCATCACGCGCGCGTTGACGGGCAGTGTCTCTCCGTGGAGCTCCACTGGGACCTTCGTCTTGCGAAAATGACCCTGGAACGGCGACTCGAGTCGGAGCGTCTCCTCCACGAAGTTGGGGACGAGCGCCGGGTTTGCGCGAAGCTCTTCTTGGACATTCGGATTCTGCGCGAGCAGCCTGACCATACTTCCCATCAAGCTCGCAGAGGAGTCGCTCCCGGCGATGATGATCTGCAGCACTGTGGCGGCGGCTTCCTCACGGGTCATGGCGCCCTCGCGTACCGCGTCGATGAGCGCCCCCATCATGAACCCGGGTTGCGGGCTTCGCTTGGCCGCCTCATCGAACTGCGTGCGGCACCACTTTACGAAACGAAAGCCGTTGAGCACCTTCAGAGCGAGCTGCCATTTGGTGTTTACCCCGCTCAACAAGGAGATCGATTCGTCGGCCCAGGTCTTGACCCTCATCGCGTCGTCGCGCGGGATGGATAGAATGTCGAGCGTGAGCGCGATCGGAATCCGAAAGGCAAACGCGTCCATCCAGTCGACTTCGCGCGCTCGGAGGACCTCGTCCATGTGCTGATCGACCAGCTCGCGCACCTGCGGCTCTAAGACCTGGACGAAGCCCTTGCCGAGGCCGGCCGTTGCGATCTTGCGTTGCGCCCGATGAATCGGCGGGTCCTGGAGCGCAAGGACATCGGGCGGCGCCATTGGGAGCCGTGGCGGCACGAACGTCGAAAGGCGCCCGCTACCCCCCGCTAGCAAGATCGCTACGATGTTTGAGGAGAAGCGCTCCGGGTCCATGGTGACCTTCTTGATGTCTTCGTAGCGGCTCAGGTAGTAGCAGTCCGCGCCCCGCGGCCTATAGAGCGGCGCCTCTTCACGCAGCGCCTCGTAGAACACATAAGGGTTCTCGATCGTCTCGGCACTAAACGCATCGAAGTCGCTGACAGCCATCGTGATTCGCGCCTCAGTATTGAGGCAGCTGCTCCCGGGTCAACCGAGAGGAGCCGGACGAAACGGATATGCTCGATGGCCGGCGTCTAGATATCGAAGCATCGACCTCTGAAAGGTGGTCCTCCATGAGCGATTTTGCTGGCTTCGGAGAGAAGACGACGAAGTTCCTTCAGGGCCTCCACTGGCGGTGAATGGAGCAGGTGGGCTCAGTCGACAGAGAGCATAGCGAATTCAAAGGCCCGATCGTCCCCCGGTCAGTCCGGAGAGCACCCCTAGAACACCCAATTGGCTAGCTCGACCGAACTTCGCTATGGCTGCGCCCGTGTCCCTCGAAGCTTGGATCGCTTGCGCCACGGTGTTGGCAGTCCTCGTCTTGCTCGCAAGCACGCGCATGGCGCCCGACTTCGTCTTGGCAGGGGCGCTGACCCTACTGGTGGCGGGCCGTATCCTCTCGCCCAGTGAGGCCTTGTCGGGCTTATCGAATCCGGGCCTGGCGACCGTGGCCGTGCTCTTCGTCGTGGCAACCGGCTTGGTCGACACCGGTGCGATATCGGCGGTGAGCAACACACTGCTCGGCAAGGTTCGTTCGATCACGGGCGCTCAGGCTCGCATGATGTTTCCCGTCATCGCGGTGAGCGCCTTTCTCAACAACACGCCGGTCGTCGCGATTCTCGTCCCCGTCGTGCAGGACTGGTGCCGGCGTCAACGCATGTCGGTCTCGAAGTTCATGATGCCCTTGAGCTATGCGGCCATCCTCGGTGGCACCTGCTCGCTCATCGGCACGAGCACCAACTTGGTGGTTCATGGCCTCGTGCTCGAGCGAACGAACTTGGGTCCGATGGGCTTGTTTTCGATTGCACAGGTTGGATTGCCGGCGGCGCTCATCGGCGCCGTTTACGTGCTGACGATGAACCGGCGCCTACTGCCCGAACGACGACCACCACTAACCGAAAACCCGAACGCCCGCGAATACGCAATTGAAATGCTGGTCCAGGAACAAAGCCCGATCGTGGGGCGCACCATCGAAGAAGCAGGGCTTCGTCACTTGCCGGGCGCATTTCTCGCCGAAATAGAGCGCGGGAGCTCGGTGCTCCCGGCCGTGGCTCCAACGGAACGTCTGCAGGTGGGGGATCGCCTGGTTTTCGTGGGTGCAGTCGATTCGGTAGTCGATCTCGTGAAGCTCAAGGATCTGGTGCCGGCCCCCGATGAATTGTTCGAGCTCGACACACCGCGTCCCGAGCGCAAGTTGGTGGAAGCGGTCGTCTCGAGAGTCTCTCCATTGGCAGGGCAAACCATTCGGGACGGCCGGTTTCGCTCCCGCTATGGCGCTGTCGTGATCGCCGTAGCCCGCGACGGTGAACGCCTGCTCGGCAAGGTGGGCGACATCCGGCTGCGCGCGGGCGACACCTTGCTCATCGAGGCGCGCCCCTCGTTCCTCGAGCAACAACGACACTCCCGCGACTTCCTGTTGGTGAGCGAAATTCAAGGCGCTTCCCCCCCGCGCCACGAGCGCGCCTTCGTTTCGGTGCTCATCTTGGTGGGCATGGTCATCGCCGCGGCGACCTTTGCCGATATGTTGCTCGCGGCGCTCGTGGCTGCAGGCTTGATGGTCGCTACGCGTTGCACCACGGTGGCACGAGCGCGTGCGAGCATCGATTGGTCCGTCCTCGCCGTGATCGGTGCGTCATTTGGTCTCGGCGCATCGCTGGAGGTGACCGGGGCGGCATCGCACTTGGCGCAGAGCTGGCTTTCGCTGGCGGGCGAGGGGCCGTGGCTCGCACTTGCAGCCGTGTATCTGGTCACCATGCTATTCACCGAGTTCATCACCAACAACGCCGCGGCCGTCTTGGTGTTTCCCATCGCACAGGCAACCGCCGGAGCCTTGGGCGTGAGCTTTTGGCCCTTCGTCGTGGCGATCATGATGGCAGGCTCAGCCAGCTTCGCGACCCCGATCGGCTACCAGACCAATCTCATGGTGTACGGTCCGGGTGGCTATCGGTTCACCGACTACGTCCGTTTTGGACTCCCGCTCAATCTTCTCTTGGCTGTCGTAACCATCTGTCTCGCACCTCTCTTCTGGCCGTTCTACCCGTGACTGATACCCGCCGCGCCATGCGGCTCTCGCTAGCGGACGCTCTCTTCTACGCACTCATGGTGGGCGCCGGCGAGGTCTATTTCCTGGCGGATGCCGTACGACTCGGAGCAACCTCGGTCGAACAGGCGCTGGTCATCACGCTGCCGCTTTGTGTGGGCACATTGGGGCCGCTCCTGTCTCTGGGCCTGCTCGGCCGTTTTCGGCGCCGCAAGGCTGTCGTCGTGAGTGCAGCGACCTTGCAGGCTCTAACCCTCTTCACGATCGTGTTCACCGACACGACAGGGACACTCTCACCTCCTTTGCTCATCGCCCTGGCGTCCGCCTATCAGGTCTTCGCACAGGCCGCGGGGACCGCCTGGGCGTCTTGGTACGGAGATCTCGTTCCCGCACGGGTGCGCGGCCGCTACTTCGCCACGCGGAACCGCATCGCCCAGGTGGCGACGTCGGGCTCCTTGGTCGTCGCCGGCTTGCTCCTGCAAGAGCTCGAGCCAGGCGCCGCAGGCGCCGTGGCTCCCGGTGCCGGCGGACTGGGCTACGCGATCATCTTCGGAGCCGCCGGCCTGTTTCGCTTGGTCTCGGCGATCTTGCTCGCGCTTTCTCCGGAGCCGCCCGCACAGCTGCTGAGCGATCGACGCGAAACCCTCTCGTTCGCGCGCTCCGACGAGGCCCTGCCGGTACGTCGCATTCTGCTCTTCGCGGCGGCGTTGCAACTCACTGTGTACATGGCCTCTCCCTACTTCGGGCCCTTCATGCTCGAAGAGCTACGCCTCTCCTATGCCGAATACATGGCCGGCAGCCTCGCGGTGGTGGTCCTGAAGTTCGCTTCGCTCCCGTCATGGGGCCGCCTGATCGATCGCCACGGCGCGCGCGCCGCCTTCCTCTTGGCGGTGGTGCTCGTCGCGCTCGTTCCCCTGCCATGGCTCTGGGTGCGTGGCATCGGGATGGTGATCGTCGCACAGTCCTTGTCCGGACTCTCTTGGGGCGGACATGAAGTGTCGCAGTTCTCGCTTCTGCTGGAGACCAGCCACGCGCGATCGCGCCTTCACGTTTTCGCGATGATGAGCGTGTTCACCGGCGTCGCACAGCTCACCGGAAGCCTGATAGGCGGCTGGTTGCTCATGAGCGTCGACCGAAACTTCCTCGTCGTCTTCGTGGTCAGCGCGGCTTGCCGCCTCGGCGTTGCCCTCGCTGCGCCGGCGATCATCCCAGCCGGCATCGGAACCCCCGGCATCGGTCGCCGTCGCCTCTTCCTCCGACTCCTCGGCTTCCGCGCCAGCGGAGGCATGGAAAGCCGCCCGGTGCCGGTCGACGAAACCGAAGAAAGCTGACCTCAGTCGGCGTTGACCCGCCAGTCGAGTGAGGCGCGCCGGAGGCTCAGACGTTCTCGTCGCGTCGATCTTTGCGGCGAGAAGCGAGGTAAACGATGCCTCCGATCAACAAGACCAGTGCACCGCCCGCGGCCTTGCCGTCGAGCTCGGGCACGCTCCTGGCAGTGCCCCCTTGTCCGCGGGCCTGGTGGCGTCTTTGCCACTTGCTCGAACTCATGGCGTCGGCGCTAAGAGCGGGGCTTAGGGCCCACAGTCCTAAAATGAGGGATAGGGTGGTGATGAGGTGTTTCATGTGACGCTTCCCGTTTACAACGAATTACAATTACTTCTCCGCAATGGAAACGCAAGGGCGGCCGTGCCACACAGGGGATGGTTTCGTTCGCTTTCGTGGCCCAGAATTCAATCAAATACCCTTTCGGGTCATTCGAAAGGAAGATCCACCCACGGATTCCGTGGTGACCTCGGGGCGGTCGAGGCGCAGCCGTAATGCCTCATCTTCCGCCACCGATAGCCCAGGACTTCTTGGAAGAGCGTCGCATGATCTTGCGCCGCACTCCGCTGCGGTTGAAGAAGAACCAAAGCAGAGCCAGGGCGAGGCTGAAGGGGCCGAACCAGTCGCCAAGTCGTGTTCCAATCGTCGGGGGGACCTGGCTGAGCGGTAGCTCGAAGCTTCGAACGGCCTCTTCACCGAACTCCGTGAGCTCGTAGACGTCACCGGTCGGAAGAATGAACGCAGAGTATCCGGAGTTTGTCGCGCGAATCTGGGGCAGGCCCGTCTCTACGCTGCGCAAGATCGCCATCATGAGATGCCATTGCGCAGCGCCCGCATCGCCGAACCAGGAATCGTTGGAGACGTTGATCAAAATCTCCGCGCCTTGTCGAGCAAGCTCCGTCACGTGACGAGACCCCACATCCTCGTAGCAAATTGACGGCCCGATTCGAAGAGGATGGATAGTCCCCGAGTGAAGGTACAAAAGCTCTGGACCGTGCCCGCTCGAGAGGTGAGCGGCTCCCGGTAACCACTTCTTTGCGGTCGTCGCGTCCAGTAGAGGCACGTACTCGCCGACCGGGAACAGAGTCGACTTGTGATACACTTGCATCGGGCTCAGCTGGTCGGGCGGCTGCGCCGGAGCAGGCTCGACTAAATAGATCGCGTTGCGAAGGACGCGTCGATCCGTTCGATCCTCCCGATCGTAAGCACCAAAGGCGATCGGCACCCCAAGGCTCGAAATTGCGCGGTCGAATTCGACATTCATCCGAAGCTGCGCCTCGCTCTCCGGCTTGCGGAAAACACCCGGGTACGTCGTCTCGGGCCAAACGATCAGGTCGGGCTGCGTCGGGCCTTCGAGCAGTCGCTGCGTGCCCCGAAGGTACACGTCGAGGTTCTCTCGAGCTGCTTCAGGGTCTCCGCGGGCCCATCGACGCCTAAGCTCTTCAGGGACGCTCCCCTGAACGATGCCTACGTGCAGCGTTCGCAACGGGCGTTCGACATGCCTTTGCATTCGGGCTCTCTCTAGGCTTCCCAAAGCAAGGAAGGCTGCGAGGGGGACCAGGAGCCACAGAACCGGTCGGAGGAGTCGTAGACGAGTCGCGGCTGAAGACCGCCGAGCTTCCAACGTCTTCGCTAGAAGCGCGTAGACGGCCAAGTTGGTGAAGGCAACGAGGAAGGTCAGTAGCTCCGAGCCGCCGAAGGCGGCGAGGGGGCGGAGCTGTGTGTTCGAAGCAAGCACGATGCCGAGGCTGTCGCCGAAGAGCTTCGGGGTGAGCCAGTCGAATCCGGTGTACAGACACGCAAGCCCGAAGAGATCGAAAAAATTCTTTGGCGATGCTGCTCTCGTTGCCCGCCAATGAAGCGCGCCAAACCCTACGAGCTGCAGCTGGTGGACTAGAGCATGGACGAGCAGGACGAGCGCGCCCCCTGCGATCGAAACCTCGAGGTAGCGCTCCGCCGCAGGTGCCACCCAAAAAGCTCCTCCGAAGCCGAGGAGAAAGTTGAGCCAAAAACCCTGAAGAGCGGCTTCCCAGGTCGTGCCGCAACTCCGTAGACCAAACAGCCAGGGAACGAGCCCGACCCAAATCAAGAGGGGCCACTGCAAAGGCGGCACGGCCAGAATGATGAGCAGCGTCGATGCGAGCGTACCGGCGCTCGGGAGATAGCGAGCGAAACGCCGTCGTCGTTTGCTGCTCACGGCGTGACACCCATCAGTCGCTCGCCCACGAAGAGCAGGCCCACCATTAGATAGAAGCCGAGTACCCGCACGCTGAACCACCACCACGTCGACCGCGTCCAGGCGACGTACGCCGTGATCGCCGCATGAAGCACAAGCACGAACGGAAGGCTTCTCGAAAGCGTGGTTGCATACACCGTCGCGTAGCCCCGTTGATAAGGATCGAGCACATCATGGAGGCGGACGTAGTCCTCGAGGACCACGGCGAGAAGTGGCGTCTCGAGTATGGAAAGGTAGTAGACGAGCGCGGCCGCGCAGCAGAGCTCGAAGAGCACTGGCTGGAGCTTGAACGGCCGATCGTCCTCGACGGCAATTGACCAAGCTCCAAGCGTGGCAAACAGCCCGAGGCTCAGCAGCGAAAACGGCTCGATGAACCCGAGACGAAGAGAATTGAAGACGAGCTCGGCGGCCGCGACGACGATGGCAGCGACGATTCCGGCTCTGGGTCGTCCGGACGCCCAGAGCGCCACGTATGCAAATACTGGTGCGACGGACAAGAACAAAAGCTGCCATTCCATGGGGTTGCGCCCTCCGCGGCTACCGAGCCATCCCGCCAATGCGGCGCGTGGTGGCGCCGAGCACGAGCCAAAGCAAGAGCCCTAGTGCCAGCGCCGCATTTCCGAACCAGTCACCCCACCTCGTCATGAGGGTATCGGGGTGCTCCGTGAGCGATATCGATCCACTCAAGGTCGCCTCCTCGCCGACCAACGAGCGTGCGGCGATCTCGCCGTTTGCGAGAATCAATGCCGAAATTCCAGTGTTTGCAGCTCGAATTTGCGGACGACGAGTTTCGATGCTTCGAAATCGCGCGATCGCGAGATGGAATTGCGGTTCACCGAAGCGGCCAAACCAGCCGTCACTTCCTACGTTGAGCAGCACGTCGGCGCCGCGACGGACGGTTTCGATCGTGTGCGCCGCCGAGAGTGACTCGCTGCAGATGAAAGGGCCGAGAATGACTTCGTGTCCTCTCCGGGTCGTGATGACGAAGCGTCCAGGACCCGGACCCATACCGAAGAACCCAAGACTCGGCAGGTGTTGGCGGAACCACGCCGTCTTCGATAGGCCGGGGATCGTTTCGGCGAAAGGGAGCAAGCGGTGCTTGTGGTATCGCTGGACGAGACCGAGCGCGCCGGGTTCGTCGTACCGCGGTGTGACGGCGAAGAGGCTGTTGTAGAGGACATCCGTCCCGTCGACCGTCTGTCGGTCGTATGCGCCGAAGACAATCGGCGTTTGCAGCCGCAGAAGCTGCCGATCGAGCTTGTTCGCGCGACCGCGCTGAAAGGTGGATTGCGGCTGCTGAAAGATTCCGGGAAAAGTCGCCTCGGGCCAAACGATGAGGTCCGGGGGAGGGTCTAACTGCGCCAGCTCCTCGGTCGGCAGCATGTACCTCGCAAGCTGCTTTTCGGCCGCCCGGTCGTCCCCACGGGCCCACGCGAGCCGCACTTCGTTCGGGACGTTGCCTTGCACGATGCTGACTCGGAGCGAGGCCTCGGCGTGCTCATCGACGCTCGCGATGGAGCGGATGCGAGCCTCTCCATAAGCGGCCCCCACGCCCCAAGCAGCCCCAACGAGCATGAGATAGATCGCCGCTCGGGTTGGCGAGCGCGTCTTCGAGCGAAGCTCGACCCAAGCCTTCCAAAAGAACAGGTTCACCAGCACGACCAGGAATGTGAGCAGTGAAACACCGCCGAGATCAGCGAGCTGACGCAAACGGAGTGCGTCGTGCAGCGCGTAGCCGATTCCAGCATCGAAGACTCTCGGAACGAACGCGTCGAGACCGGCGTAAAGCGACGCAACGCACACGCAGGCGAGGAGCGAGATCCGGAGGCTCTCTTTCGATCGACCACCAACCCATGAAGCGATCGGCGCAAGCAACAGGAGGTGGGGTTGTGCGGCGGTTCCCGCGAAAACCAGCAGCACCACGGTGCTCAGCGCCCAACGGAGCTCGAGAAACTCGTGGGCGGCGATCGCAACCCAATAGGCGGCCAACAAGCCGAGGACGAAGCTCAGCCACCACCCGAGAGCGATTGCTCGCCCGATGCTCGGCCTATGCTCGAGCGCGCAGAGCCACGGAACCAGTGCAAACCACGCGAGGAAGCTCAGGTCCCATGGCGGCCATGCAGC
>JAHEEE010000050.1 GCA_024640845.1 Myxococcales bacterium
AGATGGCGCCTCCGAGCGCCCCGAGGGCAGCACCGACGACCGCACCCCTGGCCATGCCGGTCTTGCCTTCCACGGGGAGCTCCTCGACTTCCTGCCCCTCATGCATGAGCCCGCTGATCTCTGCGATCGGAAAGCCAGCATTCACCAACGCGCTCAATGCGTTCGCTGCACGCTCCTCGTCTGGGTAGATTCCGTAAACAAACATTTCTTCTCCTTTGGTTGTGGTGAGCGACCGCTTTCACGAAGGAGACTCCCAACGATTGAGCACGCGGGCGGCTTCCAGCACGGTCGCGTGGTCGTCACTATTCGTCCGCCCGTTCCCGATAGCGCTCGAGCTTGCGATAAAGCGTACGACGATCGAGCCCCAGTAGTCGGGCAGCACGGGTCTTGTTCCCACCGACGACCTTCAAGACTCTCTCGATGTAGCGCTTCTCCAGCTCTTCAAGTGGGAGTACTTGCTCTGCGTCGACATCAATTGGATTGATCCGAGTGCTTTGATAGGCGCCGATCCGCTCCGGGAGGTCCTCCACGGTGATGCGGTCGAAGCGGGTCAGCGTCACCGCGCGCTCGATCGCATTTTCGAGCTCGCGCACATTGCCCGGCCAATCGTAGTCCAAGAGCTTCTTGGCGGCTTCAGCGGTGATTCCCTCGACAGGTTTGCCCATTCGCTTGCTCAGCACATCGACGAAATGCTGGGCCAATTGCAGGATATCGTTGCCGCGTGTGCGAAGCGGCGGAACGTGGATTTCGACCACGTTGAGCCGATAGAAGAGGTCTTCACGAAAGCGACCTTCTTCGACGTCGCTTTCGAGATCGCGATTCGTCGCTGCAAGGATGCGCGTGTCGAACGAAATCTCTGCGCTTCCTCCCACGGGGCGGAGTCTTCGTTCTTGGAGCACCCGAAGGAGGGTCGGTTGCATGGCCATTGGCATTTCGCCGATCTCATCGAGCAGGACCGTTCCGCCGTGTGCCCGTTCGAAGAGCCCCTTGCGGGAAGTCTTCGCATCCGTAAACGCGCCGCGGACGTGACCGAACAACTCGCTCTCTAACAGGTTGGCGGGAACAGCGGCGCAATTGATCGCAATGAAAGGTCGATTCGCGCGATCGCTCTGGGAGTGGAGCGCGCGGGCGACCAGCTCCTTGCCCGTGCCGCTTTCTCCGGTGAGCAATACCGATGAATCCGTATCGCTGACACGGCCGATGAGCTCGTACACCTTGCGCATTGCGGGACTCTTGCCGACGAGCTCGCCGGCCGTTCGGGCGTGACCGACCTCTTCGGTGAGCCGTTTGACCTCCTCTCGTAGCCGCCGATGCTGGATTGCGCGGTCCACCGCCAGGTGGAGCGCCTCCATCTCGAGCGGTTTGTTGAGAAAGTCATAGGCGCCGGCACGGATGGCTGCGATGGCCGAGCTCATGTCGCCGAAGGCTGTCACCACGAGAACGGGGACTTCCGGCCGATTTTCAGTGACGTACTTGCAGATGTCGAGACCGCTCATTTTTTCCAGGTTCAGGTCGGTCACGACCGCGCCGAAGTCGCGGTTCGAGATCAGCTCCAGCGCTTCCGCTCCACGCGTGCACGCTTCCACTTCATGGCCGCGCTTCTCGAGCGCGGCCTGCATCAGCTCACACATGCTTCGATCATCGTCCACAACAAGGACTCTGCTGCTCATGCTTCTCCTTCCTGAGGGAGGTAAACTCTGAAGCAAGTGCGGCGCCCGACCTCGCTCTCGACTTCGATCCAGCCGCCATGCTCACGCACGATGCCGTGGCAAACACTGAGTCCGAGGCCGGTCCCCGTCCCGGCCTTCTTCGTGGTAAAAAAGGCTTTGAAGATGTCGTCGAGTCTGTCTTCGGGGATGCCCACCCCCTCGTCCTCGACCTCGACCACGACGAAATCGCCTCCTCTGGCGTGTCGATCTTTCGGATCGGCAACCTGCCGTTGCCCCACTCGAAGTGTGATCCTGCCGCCGCCGGGCATCGCGTGGATCGCATTCATCATCAAGTTCGTGAGCACTTGGAGGATCTTGCCGGAATCTATCGGCGCGACGAGGGCGTGGGATCCTTCGATTTCCACCGTGACGCCCTTGTCATCGAGAATCGGCTCCATCAACGAAACCGCATCGTCCAGAACGTCGCCGATCGAGGTTTCCGTTCTGTCGAGCGTCTTCTGCCGAGCGAAGTCCAGTATCTCGCGAATGGTGCCTGTGATGCGCTTGGCCTGCTCGGCGATTCGGCGCGCGTTTTGCCGCGCTTCCTCGGGCACGGCATCATCCGAGGCGATCATCATTGCGCGGCCGGAGACGATGTTGAGCGGCGTGCCCAGCTCGTGCGCCATGCTCGAGGCGAGTCTCCCGACCGTACTGAGTCGGTCTGCGTGCCGAAGCTTCTCGAGCGCCTCGGTGCGAGCGTGCCGCTCCGCTCGAACCCGCTCGTGACTCTCGGCGAGCCGGTCGGTCATCGCGTCGAGCTCTTGGGCGAGCTTCCCGATCTCGTCGTCCTGGTTGACGTCGCTGCGCAATGTAAAATCACCCTCCGCCACACCCCGCGCAAGGTCCGAGAGCTTTCCGATCGGGCGAGCGATGAGCCAGAACCCGAGAGCGAGGGCGATTCCGCCGGAGACGATCGCGGCGGCGATCGTCGTTCCTATTTGGGTTCTGAGAATAGAGGCAAAGTACTTCCGTTCCATGGGCAGTTGACGTTCGATTTCAAGTACTGCGACGGTTTCGCCGTTGGAGAGCACGGGTGCGAGCGTCACGACGTGCCAGTCGTCCTTGGTGGATAAAAGGCTCACGTGGGGTTCCGCCGAAGGATCCTCCACCCCTTCCGGGGGCAGTAGACGAACGTGGGTTCGTTCCCCACGGTCGTTGACCCGCCCGATGAAGGCGAGAGCTCGCGAATGTCCGCCCATGGCCCACGCCTCAGCCACGGCATTCGCCAGCGTTTCGCCGAGTGTGGTCAGGTCCTCCCTGATCTCGGCTTCCTGGAGCGCTGCGATGCGATGGACGTGCAGTACGCCTTCGGCCACAAGGATCAATCCGATACCAGCGGTGACAGCCACCGAAAATTTCAGTGCAAGCTTCATGTTTGCAGTCGGCGCGGATACTGCCATGGCGCTCAATCACGGTCATCCGGAGTCTCTTGAACGCGCAACGCGCCACGCAGCAGGGCGCTCCCGCGTGGTGCAGCAATCATGCCAGACGGATGCGAACGCTGGATGAAAGGGTCGCGATCAAAAATTGATCAAGCTCTCACGCAGGACGGCACGGCAACGCTCGTCGCTTGGGGTTGGAGGCGTTGGGACTGGACCGAGTCAAGACCGGAGTGTCGGTGCGGTCTGTCGCAGACGACGAGGAGCACCAGCGCCTCGCGGTCGTCGACTGCTCGCCAAACGACGCCGCTCCAGCGTAGACCGTGGCAGATTGACACGATCGTGGCAGATGATCCCGGTCACTTGGGCGCCGATCGACGCAGTGCGTCGTGTTTCTGCCCGCCTGGTGTTTGGCACGAAAGCTGCTGCACGAAGCTCTGTAATTTCCTGGAAAGGAGCAGCACAGATGACAGAAACACAGCAACCCAAGCAAGGCACGGTCGAGCAGAATGTCAGCCAGGAGCTCGGGAGCCTAAAGAGCGAGATTCAGGGGCTTTCGAAGGACATCCGAGAAAGAATCAATGCAGCGGGCGCAGAGGCCAAGAAGACCTGGAACAAGCTCGACGACGAGCGAAAACGATTCCTCGAGAAGGTGGAGCAGGCAGCCGAAGAAACCAAGGCAGACCTGCGCCACGCTGGCTCCGATCTGAAGCGTCGCCTGACGGGTCTACGACAGGAGCTCAAGTCGGAAGATAGCGGGGCGAAAGCGTCGCAAAGCCAGAGCTCGCAATCCAGCTGATCCAGAATCGTACTGAGCCCAGGTGCAGACACGCATCGTGGCAGGTATCGTGCACGCCTCTCGTGCAGATAATTGGAGAACAGCATCATGGCAGTGATTGGCTCTTTGATGAAAACAAACATGATCACCGTTGCTCCGACCGCTACGGTCGAGCACGCCACACGATCGATGGCCCGCAATGAAGTGGGCGCAGTCCTCGTCGTCGAAGGGGACATTCTTCGCGGCATCCTCTCCGAGCGCGACGTAGTTTCCCGTGTCGTCGCGGAGGGAAAACCCCCAGGGGAAACTGAGGTGTCCGATGTCGCGACTACTGATCTCGTCACCGTCGACGAGGAGGCGCACGTTCGTGAATGCGCACAGCTGCTGCGAGACAACGCTATTCGCCACTTACCGGTGACGCGACACGGCAAGCCCGTCGGGATCTTGTCGAGCCGTGACTTTCAAGCGTACATCGTGGAAGGCCTCGAGCGGATCATCGACCAGGAGCGGTACGAAAAGGCGATCGACGAGGGGTACGACCCCTACGACCATTTGGGCGGCTCGTACGGCCGGTGAGACTGCGTGCGCGAACGGTCTGCTGAGAGCACGACGACGTGAACAAGATACCTCTACTGGGCCGCCTGCGAAGCCTGTTCGACACATTGCGGGGCAACTATTGGTTTGTCCCGATGGTCATGGCATTCGGCGCGGGTGCGGCGGCGTTCGGTTTGGTGGAGGTTGATCGAAGGCTCCTCACGGAGCCAATCCCCTGGATCTCATCGACCGACGCCGATGGAACGCGCGCCGTGCTCTCGGTAATCGCCGGATCGATGATTACCGTCACCGGCGTGGTGTTTTCGATTACCGTCGTGGCGCTCACGCTGGCGTCCTCGCAATTCGGACCCCGCCTCTTGCGCAACTTCTTGCGTGACCGCGCGAATCAGCTTGCGTTCGGGACATTTGTCGCCACTTTCCTCTACAGCCTGCTCGTGCTTCGCGCGGTCAGAGCAGACGAGATCCCGCACCTTGCAGCGACTGTCGCCGTCGTTCTTGCGGCCGCCAGCCTGTTCGTCCTCATTTATTTCATCCATCACACCGCGACGTCGATCCAGGCGTCTAGCGTGATCGCCGCAGTCGCCAACGAGATCGAGCCGCACCTGCGGAGCCTCTTTCCTGAGCAGATAGGTTCGGAAGAAATCGAGCGGGCCTCGCTCTCGATCGAAACTTCGCGAAGGCAGTTGGAAGCGGATGGCGTCGAGGTGCGAGCCTCTTGCGAGGGTTTTGTGCGCGTCGTCGACGAAGAAACAATTCTCCAACTCGCGGTGGCACACGACGCTGTGATCTTGTTACACCGAAGACCAGGCGATTTCATTGCCGCAGGGTCGATACTGGCGCGGGTAGCGCCTGGATACACGGTGGAAAAGCTGGGATCCGCTCTCCAAGAGAGCTTCATCGTGGGGGACCATCGGACACCCGTCCAGGATCTCGAATTTCTCATCGGTCAACTGACGGAGATCGCCCTCAGGGCACTGTCACCCGGCGTCAACGACCCGAGGACGGCGATCGACTGCGTCTACCGACTCGGGGCCGTCGTGTCCTCCGTCATCGAGCGTGAGATGCCATCCGGAATAAGGCACGACGAAAACGGTCAAATCCGGGTGCTCGCTCCCCCCACGACATTCGAGCAAATCGTCGCGAGCTGCTTCGACCCGGTCCGCCGCTACGGAGCCGGGCACATCTCCGTCGTCGTTGCAACCCTGGACGCGCTTCGCGACGCAGGAGAACGTAGGGCCGACTCTGAGCGCCGTCGCATCCTCGCCTCACATGCCGTCGAGGTTCATGCCGCCTCGGTGGCGGAAGAACTCTCGGCGCGCGACCTCCCCATGATTCAAGAAGCGTTCGACCGCGCGATGAAGCAGATCGAAGATGCCTCGTAGCCTAGCGATACCCGCGCTTGGGATTGACCCTGCTAGCGCGCGCTGGATTCCTCGATCGCGAAGCCGACCTCGAGCGTGACTTGATAGTCCTGAATCTCTCCGCCGGAGGCGAGATTGCCTCGGACTTCGACAAGCTCGAACCACGAGTGTCCCTTGATTGTTTTGCTCGAGGTTCGAAGCGCGGCGCGGATTGCCCCTTCAATGCCTTCAGACGATTGCCCCGTGACCTTGATGTGTTTGTACGTACTCGTCATGGCGCCCTTGATTTGCAAGCCATGTGCCAGAACAGCATTGGGACGAAGTGCTCCCCATACGTTGGAATGAAGGCAATCACGCTGACGCGGCTGGTTGTCTAAGTCGACTTCTCGGGCGTAAACGAGGGTGGATCGCTTGCGGGAAAGGACTCTTGACCCGCCTCCACCACCGGGTCCGGGTCTTGCTTGGACCGGGAGGCGTCCTCCGGCACGAGCTCTGCACGGACACCCTGGAAGCGACGAAGAACAGCGTTGACGATCCCTTGCAGCCTCCGACCTGCGTCAGCTGCCTTCTTTTTGAGCTTCCGATGCTTGACCATTCCCTGTGTTGCTGCACTCCGTGTGCCAAGCGCTTCGGCCGAGTTGAGCGAGAATTGTCGAAACCGAGCGTGTCAATCTGACACAAGCGTGGCGGAACCCCCCGAAAGCGCCCAAGCGTCACGGCGACATGGACAGAGCTGTCGTCCGAACGGCCCCTGGCACGGCGGTTGCAACTCCCGCTGGCTGGACACGCGAAGGCGGAAGGTGGTGACGATGAGCGATCAAATTCAGAACATTCAAAATTCGGTCTACGAGATGTCGGGGGCACTGGCGTCGATTGCCATCGTGCTCGGGGGCGTCGCGCTTGCGCTCCTTGCAGGCTGGGTCGTTGCCTTGTTCATTCGACGGACAGGCGCAGACGAGAAGCTCTCGACGCTTCTGTCCCGCGAAGAAGGGCCGCCGAAGACGTCCATCGCGAGGGTCGCGGGTCGAATCACGTTCTGGGTTGGAATTCTGCTCACTTTGGTTGCGTTTCTCAACCACGTCCAACTTGCGGGAGCGGCCGAGCCGCTAAACGAGCTGCTCGCCGAAGTGCTCGAGTACGCCCCTAGAATTCTCGGGGCCGGATTGATCTTCCTCGCGGCATATGTGGTCGCTCGTATCCTTCGCTACTTGATCGTCGTTGCACTGACAAAGACGGGAATTGACGAACGCGTGTCGGAGCAGTTGGGCGCTCTCGAAGATCGCGAGGAATCGCTTCCCGTATCGAAAGTGCTCGGCGATACGGTGTACTGGCTCGCCCTTCTATTGGTTCTTCCCGCCGTTCTCGGCGCACTCGAGCTTCAGGGTCTCCTCGACCCCGTCGTGGTCATGTTTCAGGAGCTGCTCGGTTTCATTCCGAATCTCCTCAGCGCAGCGATCATTCTCTTCGTCGGGTGGGTTGTCGCAAGTTTGGTGCGTCGCGCGTTGACGAACCTATCGTCCGCGGGAGGGTTGGATCGACTCAGTGAGAAAGTCGGAGTCCAAAAGGCGCTTGGCAAGCAGCAGTTGAGTCACTTGGTCGGCGTCGTGGCCCACATTCTGATCATCCTGCCGATCGCCATTGCCGCGCTCGATGCGCTCGAGATCGAGTCCGTCACCCGGCCGGCCAGTCAGATGCTCGGCATGCTGCTCAACGCACTGCCCGCAGTCTTCGCAGCCGGACTCGTGCTCGTCGTATCATATTTCATCGGCAGAGCGGTCGCCGATCTGGTGACCAATCTCCTGTCGAGCGCAGGGTTCGACAACATTCTCGTGAAGATCGGCGTCGCCAAGGAGGGCGCCGACATCACGGGCCGACCCCCCTCGAACATCGGCGGCGACATCGTGGTGATCGCGATCATGCTCTTTGCCTTCATCGAGGCAGCCAGCCTCCTCGGCTTCAATACGCTAGCGAGCCTCACCTCGGAGTTCATGGAGCTCGGCGGGCATATCCTCCTGGGGCTCGTCATCATTGCGCTTGGCCTGTACCTCGGCCGGGCCGCGTCGAATGTCATCGAGGGCAGTCAGATCAAACGCAGTGAGCTCCTCGCTACGATTGCCCGGGTTGCCATCGTCGTCCTCGGTGTCGCCATGGGCCTTCGGCAGATGGGGGTAGCCAACGAGATCATCGTCACCGCCTTCACGCTGACCCTCGGGGCATTGGCCGTCGCCTTTGCGCTTGCCTTTGGGCTCGGTGGTCGCGAAGAAGCAGGCGCCGAGGTGAAGGAATGGCGCCGCAAGCTTCGAGAGCGCGGTGAAAGCCAAGGCACTTCTCGGAGCCAGTAGCGCACGGATCACGCGAATCGACTTGGCGCTCGAGCTTCACCCCACACCGCCGCCCGACGAGTTCTGAGAGCGCACGACCATGGGCGCACTCTGTCTCCCTATACGGGGTCGGCTTGCGGGGCCGTCCAGACGATGAGGGGCGCCAAGCCGCCATAGTAAAAGACGTTGGGAACGACCCGCAGGAGAAACCCGGTGTCTGCACGCGTGGCGAGGATGATTGCGTCTGCAGCCGCCCAAAGACCGTAGTACAGCAGGACGAAGCCCGTGACCCGTCGAACCCAACGCTCCGCCTTGGTCCTCGTTGGAACGTAGTAGAGAGAAAACGCCATCAAGAGCATCACGAAGAGGGCTTCATAGATCAGGAAGAGCACCCTCGGGTTATCCGAACCGCTCATGCTCGTCAGGAGCTGCGCCGACGCCGGCACGAGAAGCGTCCAAAGCACCGCTTTGAACACATTTGTGTTGGTGATGAATAGTGTTCCGTCGGGCTGGGCAAGCTCAACGAACAAAAAGAATCGGAAATCGCCGATCAGAACGAATGCAAGCGGCAGAAGAGTTGCGATTGGGCCGCTGAGGGGGCCGATTCCGAGCACGTGATTCGCGCTCAGCCACGCGTCCAAGATCGAGAGTACAGAGAGCGCGACTGCGAAGCGGCGGACGTCTCGGGAAACACGCGGCCGGGAAAGAGCGATCGCCAAGCCGACGATCGCAGCCAGCCAGAGCAGCAAGGGATGTTGAAGGAAGGAACTGTAGAAATCGGCGTAGCTCACGGGTTCGATGGCGCGATCTTGTGCGGCGCGATCGCTTCTAGGTAGGAAATGATGTCGGCTATGATTCGTTCTCGGTCGGGTAGGGCTGGGTTCAAGGGGGGCATCCTCGGCGCGAGTCGAAGCTCGGTGGGATCGTCGATCCACTTGCGGAGCCAATCGATCTTCATGTACTCGGTGGGATTCGCCGGGTAGTTCAACTCCGGGCCAATCGTGCCTCCGCGACCGTTGATCGCGTGACAGCGCGAACAGTGAACGACAAACGCCTCGAAGCCCTCGAGAACACTTCGAGATGTGTTTCCTTTCGGGATCATGTCCCCAAACCGCGACCGAAACGAGACCAAGTCCATCCCGGTGACTTGATACGGCCAGCCATAGTCGCCTTCGATGCGAATGCGATCGTCGGTGAGATTACTCCAGATGACGTAGTAGGGGCCGAGATCGATGCGCTTGCGAGCTCCTTGCTCCACTTTGTCGATCGTGAAGCCGGCTCCGCCAGGTCGCGAGATCGCGAGAAACGCTGGGTGGCGTTGGACGCGCCGCGTTGGAATCGTCGGTTGATACCCGTCTCTGCAGGTGAATAGAATGGCGTCGCGTTCGCGCCAGATTGGGCCGTAGACCGCGTCCAACACATCTTCGAGCGGGAGAGCTTCGAAGGTGGCTTTCGCTTGTTCATAGGGTTCGAACACGTCGACACGGCGAGGTTCCACCAGCTCGGTCAGCTCGCCAAGCGCAAGGGTCTTCATGTTCTTGCCCTCGTTTTGGAAATCGAGGCGGCGTTTGGGGTCATGCGGGCGCTGACAGGAGAAGTTCAGGCCGGCGCTCGAAACGAACGCGACAACGAGAAGCACTCCTGTGAAGCTCTCGCGCACAGGCCCCCGACTCATGCGTTGCCATCGTCCAGGCATCCGAGCGCGATTTCCGTGCGGGTCACCGCATCCGGGCTTTGCGGACCGCGGCTGATCATGCACAAGTGCTGTGCCTCTGATTTCACGCGCACGCCTCGGGCGTGACCGGACTCCATCATTTCGCAGGCGACGTCGCGGACGAGATCTTCCTGGATCTGAAAACGACGCGCGTAGGCATCGACCAGACGCGGCAGCTTGCCTAAACCCAAAATCCTATCGCCCGGCACGTAGGTGATGCTGATGTTGCCGAAAAACGGCAAGAAATGATGTGCGCAGATCGAATAAAACGCGATGTTGTCGACCTGGACCGTCGCGGTTTGCTCGTTCGGCTTCACCGTCCGGGTCGTCTTGAGAATCTTCGACGGATCGACGGTGTAGCCACTCAGCAGCTCTTTGTAGCATCGAATGATGCGGCCTTCTGCCTCGGCTGCATCGAACCATTGCAGAGCACGCGGGTCATCGGTGACATGTTCAGCAAGCCAGTCTGTGAGTTTCACGTCATTCTCCTCAGTGAGCGTTCGAGCCACGACCATAGCCCCAAACGGTCCAACACCGGGTTCATCCATCCTGTGCTGATGCAATAGCCACGATCATGAGGGGACCTGTGGTGACAGGCGTGGTCGTCGGGGTGGAGGGCGAGGCCGATGTTCTGTAGGGCGCGCGCGCAGCGAGGAGCTTCGGTCATGTGCGCCCATTTGTGAATCTGATTCGCCCACGCCCCAAGGGCAGCCATTGTGGCCAAGGTGGTGGCTGCCGTGGTGCCGACCCAGGAACTCACCGACGGGATCGAGGCAGCGACGACGAAGAGCGCGATCAGAGAGAAGAAACTGGCCTGGCCGTTCGTTTCGATCCAGTCGTGATCGAGGATGCCGGCCGGGTTCACGTGGTGGTCGCGGAAAGACGAGATGAGCGATCGGCCGAGGACTGGCGTCGTCGGATCGCCGAAACGGTCGCAGGCCCAGTGGACGATTCCGGTGAGGAAGTCGATGGCCATTGCACCCACCAGGACGCCGATCGCCACAGACAGCCACCTTCCCCCGGCGACCAGCGCGCAGATCTGGACGAATACGTATGTGGTCAGGATGGGAATCGCCACGACTGAGCTTGCTAGAACGACCCGGCTGGCGTTGGAGAACATGTGTAGGAACCCATGCATCAAATGTGTCCTGTCGAATGCGCCTTGCGAAATGCAAGACCCGGGCCACGACCCGGAGTCCGAGCCTACCCCACATCGACCCCGCCGGCGCGAGCATTGCAGCTCCGCTAGCTCGAAAGGTGCTGTGCTATGTGGTGACGACAGGGGAATGCCATGACCGACCCGAGATCCGATCCACCACGCGTCCAGTCCAAGCCAGAAGAAGCGTCGATGACAGAGACCGCCATGCGAGAGCTCGATGAGCTTGCGCGCGACGTTCGGGCTCTTGCGGGCGAGATTCGCGACCGCATCAGCATCGCGGGCCAAGATTCGCAGGACGCGTGGATCGAGCTCGACCGAGAGATCGAACGTTTTCGTCGAGAGGTCAAACAAGATCCCGAGGAATCGGTAAGCGAGCTCCGTGAGACCGGTTTTGCTCTCAAGCGGCGCCTTCGCGCCCTGCAGAGCAAGATCAAGCCCAAGCGAAGGTGATGCCCGTGACATTACGCCTCACTGAGGCGCAATGGTACGCACCGCTGACATCACATGAACTTGATCGAGGTGACTGTGGAGGTGGATGCTTGGGCAGGGATGACCGGCGGTTAGGACCCGAGTTGCGCCGCTAAGAGGCACGATCGACGACGACGCGACCCGTTCAACTCGCGAAAGAAAAGCGCTTTCCAAACTGGCATGCGACTTGCGTCTTGGTGGCACGCCGTTACACCGGAGTGTCGGAGCGAGTTCGATGGCCGGTGCGACCAAAGGAGAAAAACGAATGCCACAACAAAGCACACACTCGAGCACTACCACGGACAACGTCCGCCAAGAGTTCAAAGCATTAGGCGAAGAGCTCAAGGGCATTGGAAAGGATATCCAAGCCAAGATCAACCAGGCCGGTGATGAGACCAAGGAGACCTGGAAGAAGCTCAAGGCCGAGCAGGAACGCTTCGGAGAAAAGGCCGATCAGGCCGCCGAGGAAACCCGGGCCGACCTACGCCAGATGGGCTCGGATCTCAAGCGACGTTTCCAGTCGCTCCGGGATGAGCTCGCGTCGAGCAGCAAGGACGAGGAGAAAAAGGGCTCCAAGACCTGATCCGGGCAGGGCGGGAATGGAAGCGCGGGAGCCAACAAGCAAACGCAGGCCTGGCCCTAAGCCCGAGAGGGGTCGAAATCCGATCTTCGTCGTTCAGCAGCACGATGCGAGCACACTTCATTTCGACTTTCGAATCGAGGTAGACGGCGTTTTGAAATCCTGGGCAGTCCCGAAGGGGCCGTCCACTGATCCGCGCGACAAACGGCTTGCTGTGCAGACGGAAGACCATCCACTCGAGTACGCGGATTTCGAGGGCGCAATTCCCGAGGACGAGTATGGAGGAGGGACCGTGATCGTCTGGGACACAGGGCCCTACGAGAACATCACCAAAGACGAAGAGGGCAATGAAGTCTCGATCAGCAAGGCGCTCGACGACGGATTGGCCGAAGTCTGGCTCGAGGGCCGAAAGCTTCGCGGAGGATACGCGTTGGTTCATACCAAGACGGGCGGAGATGCGAAGAACTGGCTACTCGTGAAGATGAAAGATGAAGGTGCCGATGCGCGTCGGAATCCGGTAAGCACCGAGAGGAGGAGTGTGTTGTCAGGCCGAACTTTGAAAGATATCCAAGACACCGAGCACGACGAGGACTGACGCATGACCGCGCGTGTCGACTATGCGAGCGGGTGGTCGTGAGCATCCACCCGAGTGGCGCCGCTCTCGGCTAGCACCTGACGGGCCAGGTCGGGTCGGGTATCGGCGTTCACTCCGATCAAGATCGTCCCTCGGTCCAACTCGTCCTGTCCGAAATCGACTTTCGTCTTGGCGAAAAGGAGGCCGAGAATCCCGCCTTGGATGCTGCCGAAGGCGCCACCTCCGACCGCTGCCTCGGTTGCCGCGAGTAGAGGGCCGGCGGCCAGGAGTCCCGGGCTCGTCGCGAGAAGCGCTCCGCCGGCCGCGCCCAATGCCGCACCGAGTATGGCGCCCCGTTTGGCGCCGCTCTCGACCGAGAGAGTCACCTTGCTGACGCCAGCCTCGCTCTGCATCAGAGCGCTGATGTAGCGAATGTCGAAGCCTGAGCTCATGAGCGAGCGGACGGCCTCGGCGGCGGCGTCCTCGTTGGTGAATCTTCCGTACACAAACATCCGTATTCCTTTCTGATTATTCGCAAGGAGCGTGCCGCGATCGGCTCAATCGTTTAGGAGGTCGTCCATTGCCGCACGAACGGCGCGATAGGTCTTGGCGTGCTTCCGCATCGTCTTCCAAGGATCGTCCTTCTGTCCGAGTCGGCGGAAGACGTTGTCGATTCGCCATCGTCGAGCGCCTAGCTTGCCATCGTCGAGCTCTTCGAGACTCAGCGGGGTTGCGACAGGCGCCTCCGGCAACGCGCGTACCGAGTAGGGCATGACGGCGGTCTGTCCGTACGCGTTGCGGCTCACGTCCAGATAGATGCGTCCGTGCCGCTTGTTCTTTCGCTGCTCGACGGTCAGAGCCTCGGGGTGCCGCTGGGCCAGGATGCCGGCCATGTCACGCGCGAGCTCGCGTACCTCGTCGAAACCGGCCTCGTTTCGCAGCGGGGCCAATACGTGCAGGCCTCGCGAGCCCGTCGTCATCGGAAACGGCGACATGCCGAGGTCTTTCATGAGCCCGACGATCCTCTTTGCAGCCCATCTCACTGCGTCGAAGTCTTCGTTCGGCGGATCGAGATCGAAGATCAAGCGATCAGGGCTATAGAGCCGAGGCGACCGAGAGGCCCATCCGTGGAAAGCAATGACTCCCTGGTTTGCAAGATAGACTAGGGTCGCTCGATTGTTGCACAACACATGTTTGACCGCCTTGCTGTCGGCGCTCGCGCGCGGAGCCTCGAGGGTTTGGAGCCATTCGGGGAAGTAGTCCGAAGCCTGCTGTTGATAGAAGCCGTCGTCTTCGATTCCATCCGGGAAACGATGGAGGGTGAGCGGGCGGTTCTCGAGGTGCGGCAGCATCACCTCCGCAACGTCGCGATAGTAGCCGATCAGATCGCCCTTCGTGATTCCATCGGCGGGAAAGAAGAGCTTGTCCTCGTTGGACAGCTCGACGCGATAGGAGCCGAATCGTTCAATCACCATCACAAATCGAAACTCGAGCGCATGTAGATTCGCACAGAAGACACCGTCCGCCGTGGTCGTCCGGGATCGTTCCGACGAGCTCCTTTACGGTCGGTGGTTTCCAGAAGTCCATGGTTTTTCCTAGCAAACGGCGAGGGCTCTTCGATGCGGCGATGTGCCCCGCCTGTGGCATACTGCCCCACCGTCCGAGAGACGCTAGAGGCCGTCGATCAGGAGTAGCGCCTGCTGCAGGGCCGTTTCGTTCATTTCGGTTTGGCGTCTCATTTCTGCTCGTAGTGTCGTGGAGAATTTTTGCCACGTCGCTTCGTCGGCATTGGGTCGGCGCTCGAGGAACCGCCTCGTCATTGCGCTTCGGACCTCTGCGGCGACCGATCGGGCACTCTTCGCCGGCGGGGAACGCAAGCGGCGTCCTGCGACGTCCACGTACGGCTCGTCGACCACCACCAGGTTGCCGACACGACGCTCGATGTCCAACGGGTCGTGCTCCGGCGTCTTTTGTGGTTCCAGGTCTCCTGTTTCGACTTCGTGGGGATAGGGGAGGGTCATGCTCAAAGTATGTTGCAATCCCCATACCGACCTCCTGCCGCGCAGATTGGCATGATTGATGCCTAAAGCATTCCACGATAGCTGAAAGGAATGCGTTCATGGATTTGAACTTGGCCGAGCTCTTGGCGCGGGACTATTACGGCAACTCGCTGCAACTGTGGCTGACGGCTCTCGGCATCACCGCCGGGGCTCTGGTGGTGCTCCGTGTCGTGCAATCGCTCGTCGCGAATCGCCTTCGGAAGCTCGCGAAGCAC
This sequence comes from Myxococcales bacterium, assembly GCA_024640845.1. GTDB lineage: Bacteria > Myxococcota_A > Polyangia > Polyangiales > Houyiibacteriaceae > SG8-38. The sequence goes on from JAHEEE010000050.1 coordinate 14,874, forward strand.
ACCTCGACGAAATGGGATGACATCGTCGTCGAAGCGCTTCGGAAGACCAAGGTCTGGTTTCTGTCCATCGCAGCGGTCTTCGCCGGCACGACGATCCTCGACCTGTCCGCGAGAACTGACCGAGGGATCGACAAGACACTCGGGATCGCGTTTCTCGTGCAGGCTGGCATCTGGGCGAGCGCAGCGTTCATGGCCTGGCTGAAGAACTACCGCGAAGCCCAGATCGAGGAGGATGCGGCAAGCGTCATGACGATGAACGCATTTGGTTTCATCGTTCGTATTGCGCTTTGGTCGATCGTGCTGCTCGTGGCCCTCGACAATCTCGGAGTCGACGTCACTGCGCTCGTCGCGGGCCTCGGTGTGGGAGGCATCGCCGTGGCTCTTGCAGTTCAGAACATCTTGGGCGACCTCTTTTCTTCGCTTTCAATCGTGCTCGACAAACCGTTCGTCCTCGGCGACTTCATCATCGTCGGCGACCTCATGGGCGCAGTGGAGAACATAGGCATCAAGACCACCCGCATTCGAAGCCTCTCGGGTGAGCAGCTCATCTTCTCGAACGCCGATCTGCTCGGGAGCCGGATTCGTAACTACGGACGGATGGCCGAACGACGTGTGGTCTTCGAGATCGGCGTCGTCTATGGCACACCCAAAAAGAAGCTCGAGATGATCCCGGACATCATTCGCGACGCGATAGAAGCGCAGGACAAGACGCGTTTCGATCGCTCCCACTTCTCCGGATACGGCGACTTCTCGCTCAATTTCGAGAGCGTCTACTACGTGGGCGATCGCGACTACAACGTCTACATGGACATCCATCAGGCGATCAATCTGCAAATCTACGATCGCTTCGACGACGAAAGCATCGACTTCGCCTTCCCCACACGGACGGTGATCCTCGAAGGAGCGGATCAAACGCAAGCGGCATGAAATTGCTTGTTGCAACACTGATTTGCGTGACATTCATTGCTGTGGCAAGACAATTGCCGTCGTGAGAACCGAACCCGCCCACATGAACGGCCACTCTCGAGAGAAGGGGCTAGTCATTCGAATTCGCAAGCCAAAGCCGGAGGACGGTTCCGCGATTTGGCAACTGGTCCGCCGCTCGGAGTCGCTCGAAGACGACACACGCGATGCATACCTGCTGTTGGCATCCCACTTCGCAAACACGTCCTTGGTGGCCCATCTCGACGATCGAGTGGTCGCGTTCGTCGGTGCGTATCGGCCTCCCTCCAACTCGAAGACGGTGTTCGTCTGGCAGATCGGCGTCGACGAAGCGCTGCGTCGCCACGGACTCGGGAACGCGCTGCTGCGCGCGTTGATTCGGTGCCCAGGGTGCGAAGGCGTGGAGTACCTCGAGGCGACGGTGGGCTCTTCCAATGCGGCATCCAAACGCCTCTTCGAGCGGTTTGCGCGTGAGATCGACGCGCCCTGCGATTTGACGACGGGTTTTTCGTCGAAACAGGTCTCGGGACTACAACACGAAGCCGAAGACCTGCTCCGTATCGGCCCCATCGAACCCGCAGTCGATTGCCCGCCTCGATGACCAACGAGCTTGAGCGGCGAGCCTCAGCCCGAGCTAGCTGCGCCCGCTTCCCTTGACGTCGACCTCCGGCGTCAAGATCGGCGCCGCGTCCATCTCCACCGCCTCCATGAGCTCCGCGATTCGGCGAAGCGAATCGAGCAGGTTTGCGCGCTGCTTTCTCGGCAGCGCCGAAAGGCGCCGGACGAACAGCTCCTGCAGTGGGACAGGCAAAGTCTGAAAACGCTCGAGTCCCGCGGGGGTCAACGAAAGGCAAACCTTGCGGCGGTCTTGGGAGCGTCGCTCGCGCACGACCAATTGGGCTCGTGTCAGGCGGTCGATGATGCGCGATACTGTCGCTGCCGACAATTGGAGTCGTTTTGCCACCATCACCACGGTGACCTCGTCATGTCCTTCGTCCAGCTCACCGATCGCCTTCAAGCACATCAGTTGCGGGACGGTGAGGCCCACCTCGCGATAGAGCGACTTGGAGTGCTCCGAGATCTTTCGAACGATTTGGCGAATAGTGCGCAGGACTTCGTGCGCGATTTCAGCGTCCTCTTCGGCGGCCATCCTCAGCCCGAGCATAACACGGGCGGCGAGCTCAGACTCCGGCTCAGCGTCGCCTCGGTCGTCTCCGTCTGCGCTTGCTCCGCGGCGGCGGTTTGCTCGGCGACCTGTCGGTGAGGCGCATCAGACACGGATCTTCGACGGGACCGAGGACCACACTCCTCGGCGCCATGGCAATGACCTGTCGATCTCCGACCCACGAGCCGATGCGCACCAAACGACCTCGTTTTGCACCGACCAACGCCATCGATTGAGCGGCGTTCTCCGGTGCATACACGAGCGCAACGAGCTCCACATCCAGCTTGCAGGCCGGCGGCGGCGATTGCGCCGCGAGGTCGCTGCTCATTGCCAAGCTCGCCGGGACGGCCATGCCCCAGGCGAAGGCTGTGCCTATCAGAGCTCGCTTCAGGTTTCTCATCGACGGAGTTGCATAGCACGGCAATAGTTGTCATGACAACGGTCTGCTCGCCTTTCTTCGATCCTCTCGAAGTTGCTTCGACTGGCCGAGATCTGTGCAGGCGAGAGGATTCCGGTAGGTTGCAATCGACCCACCGTGTGTCAAAAGGCTCGCTCTGGCGAGCTTTGTGACCATAGCTGACATCTCAGCACCCTTGTCGTCGAAATGACGGCGGAAGCGACAGCGCGTACCGCCCGCGAGGTGCTCGAGGAGCGTGATGCCCTTGGCAAGGACACCGTGGCGGCCCGGGTGGATGGCAAGATCTACGATCTGCACACCCCACTTCCGAACGGGGCCTCCGAGGTCACCCCGATCGGCGCACACGACCCTGATGCGCTTGCGATCATCCGGCACTCGAGCGCGCATGTCATGGCCGACGCCGTGCAGCGCCTGTTCCCCGGTACGAAGGTCGCCTTCGGGCCTGCCACCGACGATGGCTTCTACTACGACTACGCCCGCCCCAGCGGGACCTTCTCGGAAGACGACCTCCGGGCGATCGAAGAAAAGATGGCGGAGATCGTGGAGGCCGACAGTCCGTTTCGCCGTGAGGTCGTGACGCGCGACGAGGCGAGGCAGTTGTTGTCGTCGCTCGACGAGAACTTCAAGCTCGAGCATCTGGAGCGGCTCGAGGATCCGATCTCGCTCTACCGGCACGGCGAGTGGGTCGACCTCTGCGAGGGGCCGCACGTTCCTTCGACCGGGTTCCTGAAGGCGGTGAAGCTCACTAGCGTGGCAGGCGCGTACTGGCGCGGCGACGAGCGGAACCCGATGCTCCAGCGCATCTACGGCACCGCGTTCGCGTCGCCGAAGGCGCTCCGCGCCCACCTGAAGCAGCTCGAAGAGGCGAAAAAGCGCGACCACCGCAAGCTCGGCAAGGAGCTCAAGCTCTTCAGCTTTCACCAGACCGCGCCCGCGTCACCGTTCTTCCTGCCGCGCGGCTCCACGATTTACAACTTGCTCGAGGCCTATGTTCGCCGGCTGTACTCCCGCTACGGCTACGAAGAAGTGATCACACCACAGATCTTCGATAACGAGTTGTTCCACACCTCGGGGCATTTGCCCTCCTACGCTGAGAACATGTACATGGCCGCCACGTCGGAGAACCTCGAGAAGCTCCAGCAGAGGGTCGAAGAAAAGCCCCCCGCGAACGCCGAGGAATGGCAGGCCGCGTTCAGCGAGTCGCTGCGCTTCGGGGTGAAGCCCATGAACTGCCCGAGCCACTGCTTGATTTACGGCATGACCAAGCGAAGCTATCGCGACCTGCCGATGCGCATGGCCGACTTCGGGCGGCTGCATCGTTTCGAGCGAAGCGGCGTCGTGCAGGGGCTCACGCGCGTGCGCACGTTCGCACAGGACGATGCGCACATCTTTTGCACGCTCGGCCAGGTGCAAGACGAGATCAAGAGCTTCCTCGACTTGGTGTACGACGCCTACCGCGATTTCGGCTTTAGCGATGTGCGCATCGTGATCGCGACGCGGCCGGAGAAGCGCATTGGCGCCGACGAGGTCTGGGACCAGGCCGAAGAGGCGCTCGAAGAGGCGGTGAAGGCGAAAGAGCTTCCGTACGAGATCGCCGAAGGTGAGGGGGCGTTCTACGGCCCGAAGATCGAGTTCCACTTGAAGGACGCGATCGGGCGGCCCTGGCAGCTCGGCACCATCCAAGCCGACTTCACGCTTCCCGAGCGTTTCGATCTGACCTACGTCGGCGAGGACAATACGACGCACCGGCCCGTGATGCTCCACCGCGCGATTTTGGGCTCCATCGAGCGCTTTTTCGGCGTGTTGACCGAGCACGTGGGTGGTTCGTTCCCGGTTTGGCTCGCCCCCGAGCAGATCGCGCTGTTGACGGTGAGTGAGAAGTTCAACGAATATGCGCAGAACGTGCAGCAACAGCTTCAAAAGCGAGGCTTTCGAGTCACCGTCGATTTGAGCAGCGACAAGCTGGGCGCCAAGATTCGCCAAGCGCGCATGATGCGGATTCCGTATCTCGGCGTGATTGGACAGAAAGAAGAAGAAGGGCAGGGCTTGGCCCTCCGTTCACGCGACGAGAACGCGGACCTCGGGTTCATCCCGCTGTCCAACGTCATCGAGCGTCTCGAGCGAGAGAACCACCCGCCTTCAGAGCAGGAATCAACAAGAGGAGTGAGTCATCGCTAGACCGCGCATGGGATCGCGCGATCGCCCGCGGAACTTTGGACCGCGTGTCAACGATCGCATTCGAGTGCCTGAAATCCGTGTCATCGGAGCCGAGGGCGAAATGTTGGGCGTCATGAACACCGACGAGGCGCGCCGGATGGCGCGGGGGCTCGACCTGGATTTGGTCGAGGTGAACCCGAAAGCAGCCCCGCCCGTCTGCAAGATCATGGACTTCGGAAAGTTCAAGTACGAGGAGAAGAAGAAGCAAAACGAAGCGCGCAAACGCCAAACGCAAATCGCGCTCAAGGAGATCAAGCTTCGTCCCAAGACCGACGATCACGACGTCGAGTTCAAGGTCAAGCACGTCCGCCGCTTCCTCGAAGAGGGGAACAAGGTGAAGATCACGGTTCGCTTTCGCGGACGTGAGATCACGCACCCTGAAACGGCCAAGCGGCAAATCGACGTGATCATCGAGGCCGTCGACGACCTCGGGTCGGTCGAAACACCGGCGCGCCTCGAAGGTCGCACGATGACGGCCATCCTCGCCCCCCGCGTGAAAGTCCAACACACCCGGTAGCCGGGCGCGGTTTCCGGTTTTTCCGGCCGCCTGGTAGTCCATGATATCCTCCTACCCTTTGGGGGTAGACATGAGGTTTCTGTTTGGATTGATCCTGTGCGGCTCGCTCGCATTTCTAGGTTGCAGCAGCGATGACAACAACGCCGGCGGTGACGGCGGCTCGGCAGGGGCCGGTGGAAGCGCTGGCGGGGGTGGCTCCGCGGGCGCCGGCGGCATGGGCGGCGGTGGCGGCGAAGCCGGCATGGGCGGCCAAGGCGGTGTTGGTGGCATGAGCGCCGCAAAGTCGTTCTGCGAGAGCTACGGCACCATCTGCGGCTTCGATAGCGGTGGCTTCGCGAATGCGGGAGAGTGCGAGACGGCCTACGATGGCTTCGGCGCCGATCGCCAGGCCTGTATCGAAATGCACCTCGGCTTTGCCGACGGCGGGGATACGGCCACGCACTGTCCGCACGCCGCCGGTGAAGCGCCCTGCAACTAGCGGGACGACCTACGGCTTCGCGTCGGAGATGATCCGTTGGCGCATGTCCTCGAGGGCCTCGGCTTTGACCTGGAGGCTCCCGGCTTTCTGCGCGATCGTGGCGAGCCCGGAGAAGTCCCGGCGCGCGAACGCCAACTTCATCTCCTCGACGATCTCGCGGCTTTCGGCGAGAGCCTTCAAGCTTGCTTGGTGGTAGCCCTCGCAAGATGGCGGAGGGGGCACCGCGCGGATCTCTTGCTCCATTCCACGCGTATCAGCGATGAGCTGATCGAAGCCTGCCGTGGAGCCCCCCAAGCCGCCTTTGATCAAGCTCATCGCAAAGGTGTTGGGGTCGCCGGCGCCTGACTTCGATTGGATCACATCCATGCGAACGAGGTAGGCAGGCACGGCGCCAATCGCCGGGCTCGCGGCTTCCTCCCACTCTTCGAGGTCCGCCCACTCCGGCCAGCGTCGCGTTCCGGCGTCTTGGGTGAGGGGCTCCGGGTCGACGACCGTAGGCGCTGGCGCTTCGGCGGTCGGCTTGCGCGCCGACACGCTGCCGCTGAATGCCCGTGGCTGCCTCTCGAACTACCCGAAAAATAGGGCTTCCCGGTGGACTGCCGCCTCCCCCCCCCCGCTTGACTCGCTTGGGGGGTGCGCTAGACACGCCGTTCTCCGCTCCCTGGCCGCGGATGTCGCTGGGTTGGGAGCTTTCAAGCGAGGACAGCAAAATGCCCAAAATGAAAACAAAGCGTGCTGCTGCAAAGCGGTTCAAGGCCACCGGCGGAGGGCGGATTCGTCGTTCCACGGCTGGCAAGCAGCACCTCATGCGCGGCAAGTCGGCAAATCGAATGCGGAGGCTCAAGAAGAACTCCATGGTCGATCCCGTCGATGAAGCGCGCATCCGGCGTTTGCTTCCTTACGAGCTCTGAGATTCGAAGGACTAACGCCCCATGCCTAGAGTAAAACGAGGGTTCAAAGCCCGCCGTCGTCGCAATCGCCTTCTGAAGCACGCCAAGGGTTACTACGGCGCACGTCGCAAGGCCTTCCACGTTGCCATCGAGCAGGTGCACAACGCCTGGGAGGATGCCTACCGGCATCGCCGTACCAAGAAGCGTGAGTACCGTCGCCTTTGGATCGCACGCATCAACGCCGCGGCGCGGACGAATGGCATCAACTACAGCCAGTTCATCGCGGGCCTCAAGCGCTCACACATCGAGCTCGACCGCAAGGTCCTCGCCGAGATCGCAGTGTCCGATCCCGGGGGCTTCAAAGCTGTCATCGACGCCATCGAATAGAACGTTCGGGACGCGCGATGGCAGAGCCTGATGCGGTTCAGACGTTCGAAGACGGGCTCAACGAAATCCGTGGCGCGTACGGCGACGCGTTGCGCGGCGCGAAGGACGAACCCGAGCTCCGCCTGATCAATGGTCGGTACGTCGGACCGCAGGGCGAGCTCACCAAGCTCCTCAAGCTCATGCCGAAACTGCCCGCTGATCGCCGGCGCGAGCTCGGCCAGGCGGCCAACGCGCTCAAGCAAGAGATTCAAGCGACGTTCGACGCCGCGCTCCATGCGATCCATCGCGGGGCGCGCGAAGCCGAGCTCACCGGGCCCGCGCTCGACATCACGCTCCCCGGCCGCTGGCAGATGCCTGGTCGGCTTCATCCGATCACCCGAATCCGCAATGAGGTCCTCGAGATCTTCCTGTCGCTTGGTTTCGATATCGCCGACGGTCCCGAGGTCGAGCTTTACGAGAACTGCTTCGACAAGCTCGGGTTCCCACCGGACCACCCGGCGACCGACGAACACGACACCTTCTTCATCCAAGGAAACCGCTCGCAGGACCCTGAGAGCGTGCTGCTCCGTACGCAGACCTCGACGATTCAGATCCGCGAGATGCTGAAGCGGCAGCCGCCGCTCGCCATCGTCTCACCGGGCGCCGTCTACCGTCGCGACGACGATGCAACCCACTCTCCGATGTTCTTTCAGCTCGAGGGCTTCCTGGTCGACCAAGACGTGACCTTCGCGGAGCTGAAAGGCGTGCTCACGTTGTTTCTTCGACGCCTCTTCGACGAGCACATCTCCGTTCGGTTCCGTGCGAGCTACTTCCCGTTCGTCGAGCCAGGCGGCGAGGTCGACATGAGTTGCGTCTTTTGTCGTGCATGGGAGGGCGATCGGGGGCGCACTGCGGCCTGCCGTGTGTGCAAGGGCACGGGTTGGATGGAGATTCTCGGCTGTGGAATGATTCACCCCGTCGTGTTCGAGAACGTCGGATACGACCCTGAGAAGTACACCGGATTTGCGTTCGGCATGGGGCTCGACCGCATCGCGATGCTCAAGTACGGCATCCCCAACATCAAGCTTCTGTACGAAAACGACGTGCGGTTCTTGTCGCAGTTTTAGGAAATCGCGATGCTGGTCTCCTATCGTTGGTTGCAAGAGCTCTGTCCGGTCGAGGCCGACGTAGCCGAGGTAGCCCGACGCATTTCGCTGGCAGGGCTCGAAGTCGAATCGATCGAGGAGAAGGGCCACAACCTCGCTGATGTCGTGGTCGCCGAGGTGCGGGCCAAGAATCCGCACCCCAAGCGGGATAACCTCACGCTCGTCCGTGTCTTCGACGGCGAAGACGAGCTCGACGTGGTCTGCGGCGCGTCCAACGTGCCGGAGCCTGGCGGGCGCGTGCTTTTCGCGCGACCGGGCGCGGTACTTCCGAACGGTATGGAGATCGCGGCTCGCAAGGTCGGAGGCGTCGAATCCAGTGGCATGATTTGCAGCGAAGCGGAGCTCGCCATCGGAAGCGATGCCGAGGGCATTTTCGTCATGGCGCCGGACTCCGAACCGCTGCCGGGCGCGCCCGTCGCCGAAGCGCTCGACCTTCACGACTTCATCCTCGACGTCGGCCTCACGCCAAACCGGCCTGATTGCCTCGGGCACGTGGGAATTGCCCGTGAAATCGGGGTTCTTTTCGGTGTCGCCTACCGGCCGCGCAAGGCTGCGGGACCCCGCAAGGCCTTCACCGCGGAGGCAGTCTTCGAGACCTCCCAGCCGACCATCGAGTTGGCGCCGCTCTGGGACAGCGTAGCGGACCTGGACGATCCACCCACGCTCCCCGAGATCTCGGTGGAGATCGAAAACGGCGATCGTTGCCCGCGATACGGCGCGGCGCTCGTGTCCGGCGTGCGGGTCGCCCCCTCCCCATTCTGGCTTCGCTACCGTCTCCACAACCTCGGGCTTCGCGCGCTTTCGAACGTGGTCGACGCGACCAATCTGATCTTGCTGGAGTGGGGACATCCGATCCACGGGTTTGATCTCGATCATCTTCGGGGGTCGAAAGTGGTTGTGCGCCTCGCTAAAGACGGCGAGCGCATGTCGACACTCGACGGTGTCGAGCGGACGTTCTCCACGGACGACTTGCTGATCTGCGACGGGGAACGACCCGTCGCAGTCGCCGGCGTGATGGGCGGCCTCGACAGCGAGATCCGAGAGGAAACCAAAGACGTTCTCATCGAGTGCGCATACTTCGACCCGCGCTCGATTCGCCGCACATCGCGGCGCCTCGGCTTGCACACCGACTCGAGCCACCGTTTCGAGCGCGGCGTCGATCCCGAAGCGGTCCCGCAAGTGCTCGCGAGCGCCGCGGGGCTGATTGCGGAGCTCGGTGGTGGGGCCGTTGCGACGACCGCGATCGATCGCATCGCATCACCTCGGGAGGCGCGTACCATCCGCCTCCGACCCTCGCGCGCCGCGCAGCTGCTCGGGACCCCCGTGTCGGCCGAGGAGAGCCTGCGCATCCTGAAGTCGCTCGGTTGCAGCATCGTCGAACAGGGTGACGCCGAGATCATCGCCGAGCCGCCGAGCTGGCGGCCCGATTTACAGCGGGAGGTCGACCTCATCGAGGAGGTCGCGCGCGTGCGTGGCTATGACGAGATCCCGACCGCCGTGCCGCGCGTGCATCCATCGGAAACCGGAACGCCGGGGCTAGTCAAGACGGTCGATGCGCTTCGTGACGCCGCTGTGACGGCCGGGCTCTACGAGGCGATCAACTACGGCTTCGTCTCGACCGAAGACCTTCGCAAGGCGCGCGTTTCAACGGACGCCGTCCGCCTCGCGAACCCGCTCTCCGAGGAGCGGGCTGTCATGCGCACGTCACTCTTGCCGGGGCTCACGGGTGCTGCGGCTCGAGCTCAGCGCCATGGTGCATCGGCGGCGACTCTCTTCGAAATCGCGCGCACGTTCGAACCCAGTGGCGACGCGCTTCCGTGCGAGCGCACGACCTTGGCGATCGCGTTGGCAGGTCAGCGTCGAGGCTGGATCGGAGGCGCCGACCCCTTTGATGTCTACGACGGCAAGGGCGTCCTCGCGGCGATCCTCGATCGTGTCTTCGGTCGTGTTCCCGAGGTCGTCCCCGGTGAGGTACCCGCTTTCATGCATCCAAAGCGATCGGCAGTCGTGACTCTCGAGTCGAGGCCCGTGGGGTTTGTCGGGGAGATCCATCCCGATGTCGCGGACGATCTCGAGCTGATTGGCCGGGTGGTCTACGCAGAGCTCGATGTTGCAGCACTCTACGGGCTGGCTGAAGAGCTTGGTCCGCCCCAAGCGCAGGGTCTTCCGAAGTTTCCCGCGGTGACCCGCGACATCGCGATGCTCGTTCGCGAGGAGTACAGCGCAGGGGAGATCGCAGGAGCCCTTGCCACCGCATCGAAGGGCTTGGCGGAGTCGGTCTCGCTGTTCGACCTCTACCGTGGCGGGCAGATCCCCGAAGGGCACCGCAGCCTCGCCTTCCGAGTCACCTATCGCGATCCGGAGGCGACGCTCACCGACAAGCAGGTCGACAAAGTCCATGCGTCGCTCGCCAAGGTCGCTCGCGATCGCTTCGAGGCGACCATCCGCTAGAGATTTTCGTTCATGTGCGAGAATGCCCACATTTCTAGGGGCCGAACCGCGCCAAACCCTTGAGATTCAAACCGATTTATGGTCTTCTCCGGCATACCGGGCCTCTGGAGGATTGAACCGAATGACAAAAGCCGAAATCATCGATGCCGTGTACGAGAAGGTTGGTGGCTTCTCGAAGAAAGAGGCAGCGGAGGTCGTGGAAGCCGTGTTCGACACGATGAAAGACGTGCTCGCCGACGGAGAGAAGATCAAGATCTCCGGTTTCGGAAACTTCGTCGTGCGCGCAAAGAAGGAACGCATCGGCCGGAACCCGCAAACCGGAGCTCCAATTCCGATCAGCGCGCGTCGCGTATTGACATTTAAGCCCAGCCAGGTACTCAAGACCGTGCTCAACCCGCACCGCTCCAACGAGGACGGAGCGGGTTCGCCCGAAGGCCTCTGAGCAAGAGTCATGACGCGGCGTACCCAACTTCCGGATAAGCTCTTCTTCAAGATCGGCGAAGTCGCCGATATCGTCGGCGTAAAACCGCACGCGCTGCGCTATTGGGAGACGGAGTTTCCCGCGCTTCGCCCTAAGAAGACGCGCGGCGCTCACCGCCAGTACAGTCGTAAAGACGTCGAGCTCGCGATGTTGATTCGGCAGCTTCTGCACGACGAGGGCTACACGATCCCCGGCGCGCGAAAGCGAATCCGCGATCTCGGGCGGCATCAGCGAAGCAGTCCTCCCGAACCGCGCGCCGCGAGGGAAGTCGCGCTGAGAGCCGAGCTTCTCGGGCTTCGCCAGCAGCTCGGAGAGCTTCTCGACGATCTGGCGAGCGCCGCCACCGCGCCCACCGAGTCTCCCCAGGTTCAGGTCACCGTGCACCAGGTCGTTCCGGTTTCAGCGGGCCGCGCCCCTGACGCCTGAGTCGCAGGCGTTTCTGGTTTTCGTTTGCCTATCGGGCGTCCTGGGCTACAGTCGGACGCCCTCGAATAGAGGGTGGACGGGGCGTAGCGCAGCTTGGTAGCGCACCTTACTGGGGGTGAGGGGGTCGCTGGTTCAAATCCAGTCGCCCCGACCATTGGCGGACCGGAGGGCGAAAGCCCGCCGGCCCTCCCTCAATTGCTTTGCCCGTCACGCGCTTCCGCGATAGGCCGTTGAAGGCATGTCCGATCGCCCGCTGCTCTTGGTTTCCAATGACGATGGGGTTGACGCGCCGGGCAACATCGCGCTGCGCGAAGCCCTCGCGACCTTCGCGGACGTGTACACGGTTGCGCCGCAGACCGAGCAGAGCGCCAAGAGTCATTCGATTACCCTCCACCATCCGCTTCGGTTCAACGAAGTTGCCGAGCGCGTGTGGGCTGTCGACGGCACGCCTGCCGATTGCGTTTATGTCGCATTCTTTCTGAAGGATCTGCTGCCCCGTAAGCCGGATCTCGTGGTGTCGGGAATCAATCACGGCCCGAACTTGGGCAACGACGTCCACTACTCCGGCACGGTCGCTGCAGCGCGAGAGGGTGCGCTTCGCGGGGTGCCGTCCATTGCGCTGTCCAGCTGTTCGTCCGACATGGAAGGCGCCGCGCAATACGCGAAGCGATTCTGCAAGCAGCTCCTTCGAAGCAGACCGCCTCGAGGCCCCTCAGTGTTGCTCAACGTGAACTTCCCACAGGGGCTCCCCAAAGGGGTCCGTGCCACCCGATTGGGCTTCCGGCTCTACAGCGACGACGTCGAGGTACGAGACGATCCGCGCGGCCGCCACTACCTATGGATCGGCGGCCCCGGAGGCGCGACGAGCGAGCCGGTCGAGGGCGCCGACACCGAGGCGCTCGATGCCGGCTACATCTCTGTGACGCCATTGAGCATCGAAGCCACACAGCCGGATCACCTTGGCGTGGCTGCCTACGTCGCCGGGCCGACGGAGGAACAATGAGTGAAGAGCGCTTGAGGTTTCTTCGGAGCCGCATCCGCGACATTCCCGATTTCCCAAAGGAAGGCATCCTCTTTCGGGACATCACGCCGTTGCTGGCCGATGTCGAGGCATTCCGAACCTCGATTCAGCTCATCGTGGAGGGCCTCGCTGGCGAGCCTGTGCAGGCTGTCATCGGCATCGAGTCGAGGGGGTTCATGTTCGGTGCGGCGCTTGCAGACAAGCTCGGTGTGGGCTTCGTGCCGGTTCGCAAGCCCGGAAAGCTTCCCTCAGCCACGTACCGCGCCGAGTACGACCTCGAGTACGGAAGCGACGCAGTCGAGATCCATCGTGACGCGTTGAATCCAGGTGATCGCGTCGTCGTGGTAGACGACCTCATCGCCACCGGCGGCACCGCCGAGGCGACCGCTCAGCTCGTTCATCAGTGCGGTGCGGAAGTCGCGGCGTTCGCGTTCGTCATCAATCTGGTCGGGCTCGAAGGGACGAAGAAGCTCGAGCCACACAAGGTGATTTCGATCCTGGACTACTGAGGCGCGTGGTCGCGCAAGCGAAGCTCGTACGCGAGGTTTCGGGCACGGGTGACGAGCGCATCGAGATCACCGTCCAGCCATCGGTCCCTGAGTCTGCCGATGACCTCCCGCCTTTCCTTCTCGAGACGACTGTAGAGCTCGACGAGGCCGACCCACTCGCTCATCGACGCGTCCCGACGCGCGCGTTCGAGGTCACCGCGGCTGAGCGACTCTTTGATTCGGCGTGCCTTTTGTACGAGCGCGTCGTCGAAGGCCTGATCGATTTCGTCCATCAGCACGTGGATGTCGTTGAGATTGCCGAGCAGCTCTTGGAGCCGCTTGGTCTTCTTGACGACCGGCTGCGCTTCGGCGACAAGGGCGCGAAGCGGCTCGAGCAGGTATCGAAGTCGTTTCGACATGATGCGCGCCGTGTGAAGCGCCTCGGCATCGTCCATCCGCGCGATCTGACCGAGCTGCACGAGAAGGTCCGTGGCATGTGCTTCGGTCAAGTTGGCCAGCGTTCGGGCGAAGGTCACGTGCGGATGATCGGCGAGTAGGTTCTGCTCGGTTCGCATGATCGCCAGGCGCTCCTCGAGCTTCTCTGCGGTCCGCTTGAACGCCTGGCGCACCTCGTCGTCGAGCGCCTGCGAACACTCTCTTCGACGTGCGAGAAGCTTCGCCGAGAGCCAGTTCAGCCCAGTCAGGTGCTCGGGCGCTAGATCCCGCTGCTGTTTCGTGAGCCACTCGAGGGCGACGTCTGCCTCTCGGCCCCCACCCGTCGTACGCTGGATCTTTCGGAGGCGCGCGCGATCCTTCTTGCGGACCGAGCTCCCGAGTTGAGGCCGGTACGCGCGAAGCAGGCTTCGAAGCCTCCGAATGGCTACGCGAAAGTCATGGAGGGCTTCGGGATCGGAGCGGTCGTCTAGGCGCCGCTCCGCGGCGCGGGCCGCGGAGAGGGCTTTGAGAGCGAGGCGCCGCGCTGCCTCTTCGTCGCTTCGGAGCAAGAGATCGTCGGGCAACACGCTCGGCCGTTTGGGCTCGAGGCGTTTGGGCGCGGGGGCGATCTCAGTAGGTTCTTGGTTGGAGACCGCAATCACCGGCGCAGGATATCGTCGTTCGCCAGTCACGGGGAATGAGCACAGGTAGTACAGGTCGCCCCGCGGCGTCAACCGCCCCCGTGAAATCGACTCTTGCGCTTCGACCACGGAGCTCAGAGCTTCGAGGGCGTCCCCGGGAGGATTTGAACCTCCGACCTTCGGTTTAGGAAACCACTGCTCTATCCGACTGAGCTACGAGGACTTTTCGAGGGCGGCGTATAGCACGTGATCTCGC
>JAHEEE010000051.1 GCA_024640845.1 Myxococcales bacterium
GCGCGGCGATGGACGAGTTCCTTCCTTGGATCGTGGAGGCCATGGCCGACTTGTCCTTGCCGACGAGCGGCTCGCCGATAGCTCTGCTCGACCTCGGTTCCTCGGAAGGCGCCAACGCGATTCATGCGGTTGGCGCGATCATCGAGGCGCTGCGCAAAAGAACCTCCGCCGACATCTGGACCTTCTTCGATGATCTGCCAACGAACGATTTCAATCGGCTCTTCGCCAACCTGTTTCCCGATGCGAAGCGCTCGAGTCGCCCACTCGGCGTCTATGCTGCCGCAGTCGGCGGGTCGCTCTTCGAGCGCGTCGCTCCGGCTTCGAGCCTTGACGTGGCGACGACGTTCAACGCGGTGGGCTGGATGTCCGCGTTGCCGGCGACTCGCTTGCCGCAGTTCATTTCTCCTTCACCACCGACGCAGCGCGCGTCTCGCGAGGGTGTCTCGGTGACCCCGGAACAAAGAGCGCCTTTCACTCAACAGGCCCGGGAAGACATCCTGCGTTTCTATCAGGCTCGCGCCGTCGAGATAAAGCCCGGCGGGAAGCTGCTCGTACAGGTATTCGGACGCAACGACGAGCACGATACCGCCAACGGAATCGTCGATGGCCTGAGCGACGCGATGCTAGACATGGTGGAGGACGGCCGCTTGACGCGCGAGGTCTACGAGGACTTCGTCCTACCCGTCTTCTATCGATCGCTGCCGGAGTTGTTGCCACCGACCGGAGACGACGGAGAGTCTCCAGCGTTCCGAGTCGACAAAGCGGAGGCTCGCGAGTGCCGAGTCCCCTTCAACGAAGAGCTCGCCCGCAGTGGCGATTCACGCGCCTGGGCCGAGAGCTACGCCGGATTCATCCGTGCATTCTCCGAGCCAGTCGTCACATCCGGCTTGCCCGACACGCCGGATCGGCCAGAGCTAGTCGATGAGCTATACGGCCGGATGGCGAATCGATTCGCAGCCGATCCCGAGCGCTACGAGTTCCATTTCATCTCGCTAGGTGCGCTGCTGACGCGAGTGTGAGGTAGAGCAACTATTCGCATCATGCTCCCTCCTTGCGCCGCCTCCTTTTCAGGACCGCGAGCCGTTCAGACAGAAATGCGCGAGAGGGGTCGGCAGTGGACGCCGTGAGCGCTCTCCAACCTCTCGCATCGTCGTCATAGGTGACGTCCCACTCAGGGGCCAATGCGGATGCGAGCTCGGAGGGTTCGAGGGTGCTCTTCAAGGGCTCACCTGCAGCGGCGAACAAAGCCGGAATCGCGGCCCGGCCGACGGCGCCGAATGGAAGGTGGCCCGGCACGCGATAAGTCATCGCCAAATGGCTTCCCTCCGACGCGAGCCGCGTGAGTTGACCGAGGGTCTCGTGCACGGCCGCCAGAGGTAGATACATCGTTACGCCTTCCCAGATCCAAATGCTGCGGTCCGTCGGCCGAAACCCGGCCGTCTGCAATCGTTCGATGAACCGCTCTTTTTCGAAGTCGACTGGGATGTAGCGGATGTCCGCCGGCGGCGTCTTTCCAGCGACGTGGTCGCGCTTATATTGCTGCGTTGCACGGTGGTCTATCTCGAACACCGTTGCGTTTTGGAGTGCATCGAGACGCCATGCGCGCGCATCCATCCCAGCCCCGAGGATTACGAGCTGACGAGCTCCCGACCGGAGCGCCTGGGTCACATGGGCATCGATTGCTTCGGTGCGCAGGACGTTGTGGTCGACCAACCCAAACGTCGCCGTTCGGATAGCACGTCGATACGCGGGTGCCGCCGGGCCGAGAATAGCTGGCATCGTCGCAACCCGGGCCATCCAGCGCGGCAGTAGACTGGACGCCAGAGGGTCGACGAGCCGCTCATCTACACCGAGTCCTCGCGCGAACGCGACCAGAAAGGACGTGCCGCTGGGCAGACCGTCGCGCATCTTCAGACCCACGCCGCCGACACGAGTCGCGGCGGTGGCGTCCATTGAGAGACTCTCGACATGAAGATCCCCATGGCTGCGAATATACAATATGGAAGCTCAGACTCGACAGGGGGCGCAGGCCTACAGGCTGGTCCACCCCGCCGATGGGCGTTCTGCGCTACCAGCGCCATCAACAGTGGCCTAAAAGCGCTCCGATTTTCGGCCGATCTTGTGGACCACGGCGTAGAGATCCTTGCGACGGTCGGGCCAGGTTCTCACCGTGCCGGTGCCTTCGGTGCGGCGCAGCAAACCGAGATCGAGATCGTGGACGATCATCGTTTCCGCGTTGGGCGTGCCCTCCGAAGCTATCCCGTCCCGCGCGAACTGAATGTCGGATGGGGTGAGGATCGAAGCCTGGCCATAGTGAATGTCCGCGCCCTCGACCTGGGGAAGGTTACCAACGGCGCCTGCCATGACCACGTAAATGTGATTCTCGATCGCGCGCGCCAAGGCGCACGAGCGCACCCTGATGTGGCCTGATCGGATGTCGGTGTTGTATGGAACGAACAAGACGTCCGCACCTTTGGCTTTGATGATTCGCACGAACTCCGGGAACTCCACATCGTAACAGATCGCGATCGCGATTTTGCCGCGGTCGGTCTCGAAGACATCGATGTCGCGGCCTGGGGTGATACCCCACCAACGCGCTTCGGAAGGGGTGACGTGGGTCTTGTATTGCCTATCGATTCGGCCGTCGCGGTGGAAGAGATAGGCGATGTTGTAAAGGCGCTTCTTCTCGACGGCGAGATGCGTCCCGGCAATGATGTTGATGTTGTATTGAATCGCCATCGTGTGAAAGAAGGAGACGTATCGCTCGGTGAACTGATCGAGCGCCCGCGCCGATTGCGCAGGGCTGGAGTCCGGCACGAGCGCGAGCAACTGCGTGGTCAGGAGCTCCGGAAAGAGCAGAAAATCGACCCTATAGTCGGCAGCCGAGTCGATGAAGAACTCACACTGCGTAGCGAACTCGTCGAAGTTCGAAACCGTGCGCATCTGGTATTGGACGGCTGCAACGCGCATCGCCGGAGCTGTCCGGCGCCGCGGATCGGGAGGGATGAAGGTGGGGTTCCGCCACTCCATCAAGACCGCATGCCCGCTCGACGCGGTGTCACTAGGAAGATAATCTTCGATCACCTCACGAGCGACGAAGCCGTTCGCAATCTGGGCGACGATGACCGGATCGCGGAGTTCTTTGCGGAGCACCTTCGCCAGGTATTCCTGGGGTGACATCTCGCTCGCATGCCGGCCGTAGTTCGGCATTCGGCCCCCGAAGATGATGCCGCGGAGGTTGAGTCGCTGCGCAAGCTCCTTGCGCGCGTCGTAGATCCGCCTAGCAAAGCGTTGACCCCGGAACGCCGGATCGACCGCAATGTCGATGCCATAGAGCGTGTCGCCATCCGGATCGTGGGTTCGAATCATCCCCCCCTCGCACACGTCCTGATACGTATGGGTATCCGACAAGTCGTGGATATTGATGATCAGCGAGCTCGACGTCGCGACCACTCGTCCATCGATCTCGACGCAGAGCTGCCCCTCGGGGAACAGCTGGAGCTGGCTGACGAACTGCTGGAGGGTCCAGGACTCGAGCTGAGGATAAGCGCCTTTGTGTACGCGCTGGACGTCTCGAAAATCGGATTTCTCGAGCTGCCGTACGACGACTCGGGGCTTTCCGCTGGTCTTGCTGCCTTCTGCCATCGCGTACGCTAGCACTGCTCAGCTCGAGTCGCCCGCGCGGTCGTCCGAGGCGCGACGCAGCTCGGAGAGCACTACGCGGCTACACAGCTACCTCCTTGCCAGCACTCAGACGGGCGGGTTATGGAGACGCTTGGTAACCGTGAC
Source organism: Myxococcales bacterium (assembly GCA_024640845.1). GTDB lineage: Bacteria > Myxococcota_A > Polyangia > Polyangiales > Houyiibacteriaceae > SG8-38. Next base: position 3,790 of record JAHEEE010000051.1, read on the forward strand.
GAAGGAGTAGTGATGCTACAGGAATTCAAGGAGTTCGCGCTCAAGGGCAACGTCGTCGACATGGCCGTCGGCATCATCATCGGGGGTGCATTCGGCAAGATCGTCGCGTCCCTCGTAAAGGACGTATTGATGCCCGTGATCGGCCTTTTCACCGGTGGCTTCGACATCAGCCAGAAGTACATCCTGCTTGGTGAAGGCAGCTTCGAATCACTCGCTGCCGCCGAAGAAGCGGGGGCCGCGGTCCTGAAGTATGGGGCGTTCGCGATGTCGGTCTTCGACTTTGTCATCATTGCGGCGGTCATCTTCATGATGATCAGGTGGATGAATTCGCTCAGGCGGAAGCAAGAGAAAGCGGAAGAAGCCGCACCGGCTCCGCCGCCGAAGGAGCAAGTGCTCCTCGAAGAGATCCGGGATCTGCTTGCGAAATAGGTCGGCCCGCTGCCAGGCAGGCTCCGGTTGCCCCCTCGCCTCCAGATGAGCTATGGATTCCAACGATGCGGGGCCCCGCCGACGCATCGGGGTGGATTCGGCGGGGAGCTTCACGGGCATTGTGCGTCGTGGAGGCTCTACCGAATGGAGGGACCAGTGAAGGGCAAGCAACTATTACTATTCTGCGCGATCATGCTGCCGGCAGCGGTCGGGCTGATCGGATGCAAGGACGACAGCGCGGCCGTGGCCGCGCTACAGGAACTGACGGACCAGCTGTCTGGCGAGGTGACGAAGCTCAACGAAGAGCTCAGCGCGGTCAGCGAGACGCTTCAGACCTGCATGAAGAGCCTGGCCGAAACCAAGGGCGAGGCCGTCGTTATTTCTACGACGGATCCTAGCGAGGCCGCGCCGGTGCTCGAGGGCGAGACGAGCTTGGCTTCCCTGGAGGCTCTCAAGACGAAGCTGAACGAGACGCTGACCACGCAGAAAGCGGCGCTGAGTGACCTGAAGACAAAGGTCGAGGGATGCGCGAAAGACTTGGAGGCTGCAGAAGCGCAAGCCGCCAAAGAGGCTGCCCGCAAAGAAGCGGCTCGCGAGAAGCGCAAGGCGGAGTCGAAGAAGCCCACCGCGGTGAAAGAAGCCGAGAAGACCGGGGCACCCACCAAGGGCACCCGCAGCCGCTACTGATCGACAAGGGAGAGAACGATGAAGAACGTAGTTTGGGTAGTTGCATTCCTTTCTGCCGCCGTAGCCCTTGGCTGTAGCAGCAGCGACGAATCTGGAATGGGTGGTGCTGGCGCGACCGGCGGCGCCGGTGGCGAAGGTGGGTCAGGTGGTGTGATCGGTCCGCTGACATGGACGACCCCGGGATTGACCGTGGTCGGCGACGATTGCGATTTCTTGGTCGACGAGCCACTGGAGTTCGAGATCACCATCGACGGCAGCACGGTCATCCTGCAGGACGTGAACACTTCGCTTGCGGCTTCGACCGACAGCTACAGCCCCGAGCAGGACGAAGTCCGGCTGACCGGCGAGACCACCAACGAAAGCTTCCCACCGTGTGTGGTGAAGCTCGACGACGCGTTCCAACTTCAGCTTGACGATCTCGATCTGCCGCTCGACCAGAACGACACGGTCCAGGTCACGTGGAACCACGTCGAGGAGGACGTGAGCGATATGGCGGGCGACTGCGAGGGCGAATGGTTCGTGCCGCTTCCATGCGCGGGCGAGGCCATGTTCACGTTGACACAGCAGTTCGACTAGGCACTGCCACCTCATGATCCTGCGGGCGTCGATTTTGGCCGTTGCGGGGTCGCTGCTCCTGACGTCTGCTTGCGCCACGACGATGACTGGGCGCAAGCAGCTCGTCCTCATCGATGACGCGAAGATGGACGAGATGGGGGTAGCGGCCTTCGCAGACCTCAAGAACTCGGGCAAAGTTGCCAGCGACTCCGCAACGAACGCGTATGTGCGGTGCGTTGCCGACGCCATCATCGCGGTCGTTCCCGCCGGCGGCGCGGCCCCGAAGGACGGCAAGTGGGAAATCGTCGTATTCGACGACGAAACGCCCAACGCCTTCGCGCTGCCCGGAGGGAAGATCGGTGTGCACACCGGCATGCTCGAAGTGGCCACGACTGCCGGCCAACTCGCCGCCGTGCTGGGGCACGAAGTCGGTCACGTGTTGCTCCGCCACGGCAACGAGCGGCTTTCGCAATCGGTGGCTGCCCAAAGCATCTTGGAGGCGAGCTCGACGGCCGCCAGCATCAAGCTGCCAGAGTATCGGGACGCCATCGTCGGTGGGTTAGGCGTGGGGGCACAGTACGGCGTCCTGCTACCCTTTAGCCGCAAACACGAAAGCGAAGCAGACACGGTCGGCCAGCGCTTTATGGCGGAGGCCGGTTTCAATCCGGCTGAGGCGGTCAAGCTTTGGCAGAAGATGCTCGAGGCAAGCGAGGGAAAGGCGCCGCCGCAGTGGATGTCGACGCACCCGGCCAACTCGACTCGTATCGAAAGCCTAAAAGCGAGCCTGCCGGAGGCCAAGGAACTCTACCGAAAGGCGCGCTCCAAGGGTAAGAACCCGCAGTGCGTCCCACCACCACCAAAGTCGAAGCGGTGACGGGCAGCCCGTTGCGGCTTTGGGTCTTCCTATGGATGCTCGCGGTCTCGGCTTCCGGCTGCGCAGGCTTCTCTTTTGGGAAGGGCGCGAGCGCGCTTGATGTCATCGCCCCTGACGTATCGATCGCCGCAGTCCGCCTCGCTGATGCGCCGTCCAACAAGGCGCTCGCGAGCTACTACTGCGCACAGTATCTCGGCCCGGTCATCTGTCGCGTGTTCGGCCCCGTCCCGGCAACGAAAGACATGGCCTTCGCCTTCGACGTCGAGCTCGAGCTCGAAAACGCCAATCCGATTCCGCTGCCTCTCGTGCAATCGTTGTTCGCCTTCACGGCTTTTCCCGAACAAGAGAATGCGGGGAACCTCGGCACCGTGTGCGTGAGCTTCTGCGAAGATCCCGAGCGCTGTGAGCAGGATGCCTCCGCATGCGTCGCCGACGATCCAGAGATTCGCGATGCACGCGACTTCGCAGGAGCCGCGTCTGAGTTCCTCTACTCCGTCGCGGCAGGCGAGCGCCGATTCCAGGATCTCCGGATACGCACGGTGCCCCCGAATGACCGAACGCGGGTCGTCGTCCGTCTCGGGATCGACCCGACGCAGATGGTCGAGCTGATCCGAAGTGTCGCAAAAGGCGACATCGCTCGGATCAAACGCGGAGAGCTACCATCGCTGGCGGTCCCGTACCGCCTCGAAGGAACGTCGTGGGTCGCAGTCGAGGGCTTCGGGCGTCTCGCCGCAGGCTTCGGTCCAACCACTGGGGAATGGGCGCTGCAATAGGGTCGGTGCGCCCTTCCCCGGATGTGATCGTGGACGTGATCCTCTAGCGAATCTTCGAGCTACACTTCTCTCCGAGACGCGCTTGGAGAGCGGAGCGCACCCGCTCCAAAATCTCGGGGTCGCGGTGGAGCAGGTACGTGATGTCGGCGCCGGTGAGCATCGCACCGAGCTCGAAGGCCAGTTGCTCGGGCGCATCCTCCGAGCGGAGCTGGCCGAGCTCCGCAGCTCGCGTCGCGCTCTGCCCGAGTAGTGAAGCCCACTGCTTCTGGTCCGCGGCGACGCGATCGCGGATCGGGCCAGGGCGGCCGCCGACTTCGGCCGCCACCGAGGCAAAGAAGCATCCGCTCGGCCACTCCCGAAACGCGATGTGATCCAAGTAGCCCTCGCAGAGCGCGCGCAGTCTCGGCGCGCCCTCCGGTGCGGAAAGCGCGGGCATCACCACCTCGCGAGTGAAAACTTCCCGTGCTTTGTCGATGATCGCGAACTGCAGCTCTTCTTTGGAGCCGAAGAGCCCGAAGAGCCCGCTTTTGCTGAGCCCTGCGGCCTTGGCAAGGCGTGATAGCGAGAGCCGTTCGAGCCCTTCGATCGCCGCCAGACGTACCGCCGCCTCGAGTGCGCGGTCCCGCGACTGTTCACCGTCGATTCGGATGCGTTTGGATGAACCCATTTTCTATCTTGACTTTTAGCACGCACGGTCGTACCGTCTAGTTAATGCGCACGATCGTGCGCTCTAGGAAGGAACAAGCCATGAAGAACCCCAATTCCCTCGTCGCCCGCCGCCAAGAGCCCCTGGGCCCCTTGTATCGTGAGGACCCATCCAAGGCGCTCTCTTATAAGGAAGTGCATACGCTCTACACAGGCTCGACAGATGCCGTCCATGGCACGGTCGTTCCCACTGGATTCCCGGAAGTCGCCTGGGACTACGGCATCGATGACAAGGTAGGGGGCTTCGACGACCTTCCCAATCCCGGGCACCTGCTCTGCGCTGCGCTTGCGGCGTGCATGGACAGCACGGTGCGCATGATCGCTGATCGACTCGGCGTGCGCATCGAACGACTCGAAGTCGAGGTCAACGGCGACGCGGACGTTCGGGGGTGTTTGGCGATGAGCCGTACGGTCCGACCGGGGTTCCGTCAGATGCAGTGCCGACTCGCACTGGAGCTCGATCCAGGCGTGGACCCCCAGGTCGGCGCGATGCTCGTGCGGCAGACGGAGAAGCTTTGCGTCACCCTCGACACTCTTCGGAATGGCACCCCGATCACGGTGGACTTCGAGGTCGCCCAACCGGCCCAGGCCGAACCGGATGCGGACGTCCCCCAAACTTTTGCGACAGCCTAACTCCCACGGAAGTCTTCCATGACGATGTCTATTCCGGTCTGGGTACTTCTCGCGTTCGCGATTTGGTCGATGCTGGTTTTGATCTTGACCGTCGGCACCTACCGCTGGGGTCTGATCTTCGCGGGTCGGGTTCAAGCCAATCAGTTCCGCGCAGATCAGATCGAAGGTTCAGATCGGTACCGACGCGCGATGCGCGCCCACCTGAACTGCCTCGAGAATCTGCCAATCTATGGCGCGATCGTCCTGGTCATCGTCGTGAGCGGCGCAAAGAGCTCTATGCTCGACGGCTTGGCGCTCACGTTGATCGGGGCGCGAATCGCGCAAACCTTGATTCACGTCTCCTGGGAGCAGACCAACCTTCTCGCCTATCTGCGCTTTGGCTTCTTCTTCGTTCAGCTGGTCTGCATGTTCTGGATGACGGCTCTCGTCGTCCAAAACGCCATCTAGCCCGCGAACTCTGAGGGGGCGCATATCAGGAGCAGCTCGATTATCCTGATCAACCACAGGTTCGAGACAGATCGCCCGCCACGCGTCGCAACATAACATCTACTACGGCGCAATTCGGCTCTTAGAGGGGTCCCGAAGGACTCGCCTCGGACAAACCGGGATCGACTTTGCCAGCGGCAGTGTCGTGTCATACTCCGCCCATGCGTTCGATTGCACCGGCGCCTGCCGACTACGACCGCACGAGCCAGGTCGCGGAGGAACGCTAGGTGATATTTTCGCTCGGCCTCGCGCTCAGCCTCTTGATCGGTGTCTCGCTCGGCTTCTTCGGCGGCGGCGGCTCGATACTCACCGTGCCACTGCTGGTTTACGTGTTCGGACTCGACCCGAAAACCGCGATCGCAAGCTCGTTGCTCGTGGTGGGGTCGGCAAGTATCTCAGGCGCGTACCAGCACTGGCACGCGGGGAACGTCGAGATTCGGACAGGCCTACTCTTCGGGGCGGCGGGAATGACTGGCGCCTATATCGGCGGCCGCGTTGGAGCCTTCCTCGATGGCACTCTTCTCCTCCTTCTTTTCGCATCAATGATGGTGCTCACCTCGGTGGCGATGTGGCAAGGACGCCGAGCGCGGAGCGGAGCGGCACCAGCCAAGCGCGCGACTGCGCACCTCGTCTTGCAGGGTCTCGCAGTCGGAAGCTTTACTGGCCTAGTCGGCGCCGGCGGCGGATTCTTGATCGTCCCGGCGCTCACGCTCTGGGCAGGGCTTTCGATTCGTTCCGCGATCGGTACCTCGCTCTTCGTGATCGTGCTCAACACCCTGGCAGGGTTCCTGGGCTACCTGAGCCACGTAGAGGTCGACTTCATGCTGATTGCCGCCGTGGCTGGAATGGCGATCGCCGGCTCGTTTCTCGGGTCTCGTCTCGCCCATCGCGTCGATCCTGCATCCTTGCGCCGCGCGTTTGCGGTCTTCGTCGGCGCGATGGCAGTTTTCATCCTCGTGCGCGAGGCCGACCAGTGGGTGAGTACCGCCAAAGAAGCTCTGCCTGATTCCGGCCCCCAAATGGTCTTTGCCGTGATCATGCTCGCCATTGGCATCGCCGCCGGCCGGGTCACGAGACGCGCCTCCCGAGATCCGCTGGCCGACCGCACGTTCACCGACGGCGCGGGAATCTAGCTAGCGCCCGGAGTGGGCTTGCTCAGGCCGCGCATATTTCTGAGGGCCGCTCAAAGCTCGACGCGAGCGTCGATCTCCACGACCTGATCTGAAGGGATCGTAAAGAACCGCATGCCACCGATCGCGTTACGCGACGGAAAGTGGTGCGCACGACAACAGAAGGTGTTCGTCAATACGGCCAGCGCCAGTCGCTTACCTCGGGCACGTCGACGCCATGTCGGTGGGCGTATGCGCGACATTCGATCTGCCGGTCGCGAAGCGTGTCCTTCACATGCGCTCCAGCCACCTGCAGATCCGGCACGCGGTTGATGACGTCGATCGCAAGGCTGAAGCGGTCGATCTCGTTGTCCATGGCGAGCTCCAGCGGTGTGTTGATGTTGCCTTTTTCCTTATAGCCACGCACGTGCAGGTTGCGGTGATTCGTGCGCCTGTAGGCGAGCCGGTGGATCAACCACGGATAACCATGGAAATTGAATATCACCGGCTTGTCTTTGGTGAACAGGCCGTCGAAGTCGCGATCCGAGAGGCCGTGCGGGTGCTCGCCCTCGGGCTGCATCGTGAACAGGTCGACCACGTTGATGAACCGGATCTTCAGCGCAGGGAAATGTTCGCGGAGGATCGCAGTGGCCGCCAGCGCCTCCTGCGTGGGGATATCGCCGCAGCCGACCATGACCACATCCGGTTCCGAACCCTGGTCGTTGCTGGCCCAGTCCCAGGTGCCGATCCCCTTCGTGCAGTGGTTCACCGCCTCGTCCATGTTCATGTACTGCTGATGCTGCTGTTTGTCGGAGACGATCACGTTGATGTTGTTCATGCTCCTCAGGCAATGGTCTGCCACCGACAACAGTGTGTTCACGTCCGGCGGGAGGTAGATGCGAGTCACCTCCGGGTTCTTGTTGACGACCACGTCTAGGAAGCCCGGATCCTGATGGGTGAAGCCATTGTGATCCTGGCGCCACACCGTCGAGGTAATCAGTAGATTCAGCGAAGAGATCGGCGCCCGCCACGGAATCTCGTTGCAGATGGCGAGCCACTTCGCATGCTGATTGTACATCGAGTCGATGACGTGGACGAAGGCCTCATAGGTAGAAAAAAAGCCGTGACGGCCGGTGAGCACATAGCCCTCGAGCCAGCCCTCGAGCGTATGCTCGGAGAGCATCTCCAGCACCCGGCCGTCGGTGGCAAGCTCGCCGCCATCCGCGTCCTCCGGAAAGTAATCTGCGAGCCAAAGCTTCTTGCTCACCTCGTAGATCGCGTCCAGCTTGTTCGAGGTGTTCTCGTCCGGGCCAAACACGCGAAAGCGGTCTCGGTTGCGGCCCATCACATCGCGCAGCAGCCGCCCGAGCGGGCGGGTGTTCTCGGCGCGTATCTGCGCCGGGCGCTCCACCTTGATCCCATACTCGCGGAAGTCCGGCATGCGCAGCGCCTTGCGGAGCAGTCCGCCGTTTGCGATGGGGTTGGCGCTCATCCGGCGGTCGCCCGCAGGAGCAAGCGCCCGGAGCTCGGGAACGAGCCGCCCTGTCTCGTCGAAGAGCTCGTCGGGTCTGTAGCTCTTCAGCCAGCTCTCCAGCTGGGCGAGGTGTTTCGGGTCGTCGCGGACGCCGGAGAGAGGCACCTGATGCGCGCGCCAGAACCCTTCGACTCGATGACCGTCCACCTCGGCGGGACCGGTCCAGCCCTTCGGCGTGCGCAGCACGATCATCGGCCAGCGCGCGCGCGTCGCCTTTCCGCTCGCCCGGGCCTTGCCTTGAATCTCCCGGATCTCGGCGAGGCAGCGTTCCAGCGTCGCCGCCATCCTCGGGTGCATGTCGGCGGGGTCGTCGCCTTCGACGAAATGCGGTGTCCACCCGTAGCCGCGGAAGAGTTGCTCGAGCTCCTCGTGCGAGACGCGCGCGAGGATCGTGGGGTTGTTGATCTTGTAGCCATTCAGATGAAGGATCGGCAGCACCGCTCCGTCCGTGACGGGGCTCAAGAACTTGTTCGAGTGCCAGGCCGTGGCCAGCGGGCCGGTCTCCGACTCACCGTCGCCGATCGCGACCGCGACCAGCAGATCGGGGTTGTCGAAGGCGGCGCCGAAAGCGTGCGAGAGGCTGTAGCCGAGCTCGCCGCCCTCGTGGATGGAGCCCGGCGTCTCGGGCGTGCAGTGGCTGCCAATGCCCCCGGGGAAAGAGAACTGCTTGAAGAACCGGCGCATGCCCTCGACATCCTCGCTCATCTCCGGGTAGCGCTCCGAGTAGGTGCCCTCCAGATACACCGGCGCGAGCACGCCGGGCGCACCGTGACCGGGTCCCGCCAGGAAGATGGCATTCAAATCGTGCATCCGGATGAGCCGGTTCAGGTGCACGTACATGAACGAGAGGCCGGGACTTGCGCCCCAGTGGCCGAGCAGTCGCTTCTTGATGTGCTCGGGCTCGAGCGCCTCGCGGAGAAGCGGGTTGGCTTGAAGATAGATCATGCCGGCAGCGAGGTAGTTGCATGCCCGCCAGTACGCATCGATCTTGTCGATATCTTCGGTCGAGAGTACGCGCTCGAAAATGTCACTCATCTTTATCTGTCTCCCTCTCGGCCGTAGACTAGCACTGCCCTGATGGGCTGATTGCGGAAGCTCGATGAATGGGGGTTCAGGCGCCGAGCAGGGCCGCGAGCTCGCGAATGTCGCGGGGGGTGAGCTCGGGCAGCTCGTGAGGGAGCGTCCACACGACACCGGGGCGAGTGATGAAGGCGCCAGGAATTCCTACTGCACGGGCTCCAATGATGTCCCAATCGTGGGCGGCGACCATGAGTGCTTGGCCGGGCTCGACCGCGGCGCGTTCCAGCGCCACGTGGTAAGGTGCAGGGTCCGGCTTGAAGCGGCCTGCTTCCTCAACACTCACGATCGTCTCGAAGCGATCGATGATCTCAGCGTTTTCGAGCTGCGCGGGAAGGCCGATCCGCGAGCCATTGGAGAGCGCGATCAAGCGAAAGCCTGCGCCTACGAGACGATCGAGACCGGCCGCCACATCGGGGTGCGGGGATAGCGAACGGAACCGAGCGACCAGCTCCTTCGCCTGGGCCTCGCTGAGCTCTGCGCCCTGACGCAGCGAAACGGCGCGCAACGCTTCGACACCGATGGTCTCGAAGGAACGAAAGCTGTCGGTCGCATTGGCGACGAGGCTGCCGTGGAGGAGGCGAAAGAACCACTCGGCGAGGCGTTCATGGCCACCAAGGGCAGCAGCCAACACGGAGCGCAGTTCGGCGAGGTCCAAGAGGGTCTCGTTGACGTCGAAGATCAGGACCTGGGGGCGAGCCATGGGGCGATGATAGCTTCTAGTCGAAGACCTTTGCTACGCCCGCGATGTTGTCTCCGCCAAAGCCCGCTTCGATCGCTTGGCGGTACACGGCTCTCACGGCTGACCCCGTCGGGGTGTTCGAGCCCAGCCGTTCCGCGGTCTTCACATAGTAGCCCATGTCCTTGTCCACCAATTCGATCGGAAACATCGGATCGAACTTGCGAGCTGCGACCAGCGCGCCCACGCCCTTGAGCGCAGGGCTGGTCACGGGCATGGAAGAGAGCGCTTCGATGGCATCGGCGTCGGAGATCCCGCTGCGACGGGTCATCCCGAGCGCCTCTCCGAGTGCGGCTACTTGGATTCCGAAAAGCGCGTTGACCGCGAGTTTCATCACCGTACCCGCACCGATCGGCCCGGCGTGATGGATGGCACCGCCGATCGTGAGGAGCACGGCGCGGACGCGCTCGAGCACTGCGACCTCGCCGCCGACGAGATAGATCAGTTGGCCAGCCTCGGCCTGCGGTCGAGTTCCGACAACCGGTGCGTCGATGAATCGAAGTTGCCGCTCTGCCATGGCCAAAGAAAGCTGCTCCACCCAGGCGGGCGTCAGTGTGCTCGACTCGATCGCGATGGCCTCGTCGCGGAGGCCCGCTAGAGCACCCCGACCCGGGTCGAGCCAGATCTCACGCGATGCCTCGTCGTCCCGGACCATGCTGATCACGATGTCGCATCCTGCCGCGGCAGCGCGCGGCGAGTCCTCGAAGCTGGCGCCGCGCCCCACGAGCGGCGCCGCCCGGTCCGGCGTTCGGTTGAACACGCTTAGGTCGTAACCGGCCTCGAGGAGCCGCGCTGCCATTCGCGAACCCATCGCTCCGAGCCCTAGAAATGCGATCTTCTGTCCCATGAGGACTGACTTTGAATAGTCGCTCATCCAACTTCAACGAATATTTTTGTCTGACAATCATTCTTTTTCGGAACGTGACGCTCCGCCGCGAGCATCAGTTTCCGATGAAGGCGCTCACACCGAGTACGAAGCCGAAGTAGATGTTGCTGTCCGCGATCTTGCCCCCGGTGCTGGGATCCGTCTGTGAGTCGCGCGTGAAGAAGAGCTCCTGCTGCGCACGCTCGAAGCGCGGCTCGAGCGAGATGACCAAGTACTGAACCGGCATGTAGCGCGCGGTCGCGGTCACTGTGAAAAGGTCCGGATCCCGGCCGTCGGGTAGACCAACCGTGCCGGCGATATACTCGACCCGGGCACCCACCCGCCATTGACGGTGGACCTCCATGTCACCTGACAGCGCGGCGCCAATTTCGTACTGCCCGGAACGGGCCGGCGGGTCTACGGTGGCGTTCCCGTTGAAAATCAGAGTGAAGCGCCCCATCTCCGCGCTGAGCAAGAGATCGAAGAACTGTCCCCACGCTCGGTTGCCATTGAGGCCGCTTGGTCCCGTGAGGTATCCCAACTGGAGCGTCACTCGATCGACAGGCGTGATGCCAACTTGCGCGCCGAACGACGGCGCTGCCTCAGCGTCGATTGCAGAGCCGCCGAGCCGGCCGACTCCGACGCGGTCGGATACGACCAGGAACTTCAGTGTCACGATCTCGTCGAGGTCCGCGGTGATGCGCAGACCCAAGTGATTGAACGGTTGCAGCAGGAAATAAAGATTCCCGCGAGTGAACGTTGCGTTGTTCCATTCGTCGGCCACTTCGACGCCGTAGATCGAATCAAACCAGCCGAAGTCGAAGCTGAGCTTCTCGTGCGGCATCCAACTCGCGTAGCCCTCTTTGAGAGGCGCCAACACAGTCAACTGAGGTGCGGCCGTGCCCCAGCGGAGGCCGAGGGTGAGCGCAAACTTCTCCCCGGTATAGCTGACATCCCCCCCGGCGAAGTTGAGACCAAAACCCATGTAGCCGGTGTAGGGATAGTTGAGATTGTTGTAGGGTCCGGCGACGCGGTGGGCGTTGAACAGGTAGAACCCGCTGGCCATGACCTGCCAGTCGAGACCGTCGAGAAACGTGTCGTCCGCTCCCTTCCCCGATTCTTCGGCGGACGCCGAGTTGGGAACCGAAAGGCCCACAACGAATGCGACGGCTAGAGCATGCTTCACCATGGGTCAGGCGCTGGCAATACCATGCCTTCGCCGCCGGTTCTTGGGTTCCCTCACCAATCCAAGATGGCCACCATGATTCCGGTCGCCACGATGAGCCCGCCGGCAATGGGGTCGCCGAAGCGCTCGATCCACTTGGCTTTGAAAAGCTGCGCGCCGGATTGCGCCACGGCGACCAGGACGACCATCGCCCCGACCGTGGCGACCTCATAGGCGACCACGATGGAGATGGTTTCCATAGTGGTGAGGGGGGCTGCCGCAAAAAGGATGGGAATCACGGCGACGCAAGGATCGGCACAATAAATCAAGAACAAGGACCAAACCGAGACGTTCGATGGGTCGTGAACGTGGTCGTAGTGGTGATGGTGGTGCCCGTGCAGCCGGTGGGCGAAAGTGTGGCGAAGGCCCCAAATCGCGTACGCGAGCCCAAACCCAATCATGAGCAGACCCGCGACCGAAACCATGCGCTCGCCGATCGACTGAAAAAGCTGCGCCCCGAACGACAAGGCGAGGAGACCGAGGGCCACGGAAACCGTCACGTGGCCGAAACCACAGAGGAAGGCGACTCGTAGCGCCTTGCCCCTCGACCAGTTGCGGGCTCGAGCGATCGCGGCAATCGGCACCCAGTGGTCCGGGGCCAGCGAATGTAGGGCTCCGATCGAGATGGCTGCCAGGGCCAGGGAGGCGAAAAGGCTATTGGTGCTCACTGAGAACGCTCCTGGGCGGGACCTGGGGTCACGCTTCCCATTTGCGAACCCCCGCTGCAGAAAGGGGCTCGCACGACGCTGGAGAGTAGGACGGATTGGCCTCGAAGATCTAGCGCATAGTCGACGAAAAGTGTGATCCCGGCAAAGCGCGAGGCGTGGCGAAAAACGAGCGAAGGCGCTAGCGTCCAAGCCACACGACTTCGGCTTGGGAGGGGGCAGAGATGCGTAAACGACGAATAATCGAAGTGACGCCCATCGCCATGGCCATCACGATCGCATTGCTCCTCGCTCCGAAGGAAGCGCTGGCCGAGACGGCTTCCAAGGGCGAGGCGCCGGGGCTCTTTGCAGACTTAAGCTCGAGCACGCGTGTCTATCCGAACGCAGACGCCGCGCTCACCGGCTTCGCGTTGGGGTCGATTTACAAGCCCACCGACAAGTGCCTTCATGTGGCCGGCGAATTTTTTGCGCGCTTCGGGCGCAAGGACGCAACCCCCGACAATCTCAAGATGCGGACCGCTGGGGGAGCCATCGGTGCTCTCTGGGGCACCGGCGACTGGGACCGCTGGTTCGGGGCAGGCGCGATGTTCGACCTCGGCTGGGCTCGCGTCGGCCCGCGCAACGACTTCGTATCGAGTGCGTACCTCCGCGCGCTTCTCTTTTGGCGCCTACGCGGAGAGTTCTGGCTAGGGCTCGACTTGCGCACGGGATACGTCGTTGCACCCGTCACCGTTGGCGGCGTCGGTATCAAGGGCCCGCTGCTCGGTCTCGGGATCGGCGTGTCCTGGGGCAAGGACGAGGACGAGTACTAGCAAGAGAGGAAACGCTCTCGAAAGGCCACCGCAAGGGCGTCAACGAAATTCGAGAGGCAGCTCAGTTGCTGGCATCCTGTCTGCCACGAACTCGGCAATCGCGCTTCGCGCCGCGGCGCCTGTTTCATCATCCGTCGTATCCTGGAATATCGCGATCACCCGTGCGGACTTCTCCCGATCACTCAGCATGTCGTCTTCGGAGATATGAAGGAGGCGGCGACGGAGCTTTCGAAGGGCGATGAGTGTTTGCTTGGCGATGTGGTGCTCGAGTAGCTCGTCACGAAACGCTGCCGTTCCCTCGAGGAACCACTTCTTCTCGACGCGGTATGGGTCTTCGCCGCGCCTTCGCATCATCGCGTCGGTGATGTCGAATCGAACGGTGGCTCCTTGGCGGTATCCGTCATCGAATACCACCGAACCATCCTTTTCGACGATCGCTTTGAACGCTTGGCCTCGGTAACGATAAGTCCCATCTCGGTGACGCTGGAGGCGCGGCGGCTCGCGACGCGAAAGGTATTGCTTCTCACCGACGCCTTCGAAGTAGTCCGGCGTCTCTGCCTCCATCGCTCGCGGGCTGTCACTCTCACCGTCCGAAGCTCCGTTGTGCGAGGATTGCTGAGAGACGAAGAACGCGCGCGCAGCGGTCGCGGCATCGAGCACTAGCTCTGGTCTCGGCGTGGGCTCGGAGCGCTCGGGCACGGGTGCGGTGGGCTCCGGCGCCTCGGGGCGCCCAGACGCTTTTCGCGGCGCAACTGGTATTGCGATATTCGGCGGAGCAGGCTCTTCGGGCACGGGGTCCACCACCGCGACCGGCGACGGGACCTCGACGGCCTCGAAGGTCAATTCGACTTCGCGGAGCTCCGAAACGGGCGCGGCGCTCGGGACGGGGCTCAGGGTGGACAGCACGGCGCCATGAACCACGACGGAAGCTGCGAGGAGAGCAATCCATCGTCCTCGCGGTTCTCTTCCCGGCGGTGCCACTCGATTCATTCAGAGCTCAACAACGCGACGGGCGACAACAACATCTCTCGCGGCGCAGCTCGAACCGTAGCATCGAATGTCCGGGAGCGCTGGAGATGACCTGAGGGCCACGGAAGTTCGCGCGAGCCGAGGCAATAGGGCTGACAAACGCGCCGGAAGATGTGATGGTGGCGGCGAGAACGTGGAGGTGTGATGTGAAACATGCATGCGTCGCAATCGTCTCGATGATCGCGCTCTTGTCGCCGGTGGGTCAGGGCGCCGCGCAATACGACTACGGGCCGGAAGCCGAAGGCGCCGAGCCGTCTCCGATTGTCGATCCCGATACCGAGCGCGGCGACGAATCCTCGGACGAGCTCGAGAAGATCGAAGGCATGGATGGCAAGGAAGTGAAGGCGGAGGGCGACCTGTCCAAGGGCGAGCGCAAGGGGCGCGGATGCGCGGTCGACTCATCTTCGTCGACACAGTCGCCGACCCCGGTTAGCGCGTTGCTTCTCGTGACGGGACTCGTCGCCTTCACGCGAATGCGGGCACGTTCCTGACGCGCCACCTGTCGGTCACCGGCGGTCTTTCCGAAGAAGCGCGTACCCTTTTCTGAGGTACAACCCGGCTGGTGGAGCACGGCTCGACGCACGGGCCTGCAGATGAAAACTGGAATCCAGCGGGCTCCCATCGAAGCACTTGGAATCGGTTGGACGGTCGCCACGCCGAGCTATCTCGCTTTCCTGAGCCAGAAGAACACGACGACACAGACCTTGGCGCAGTCCTCAAGCTCACTAATGAGCTCGACCTCGTCGACGTGAAGTTCAACGAGCTCAGCGTCAACTTGGCCTTCAAGGCCGCTTTCTAGGTACCGCGCACAGCGGATCCGCGAAGCCGAAGTCACAGTTGGACGACCAAGCCCGCCGTTGGCCCGCTTCTCATCCTTCGCCCCGCGCGCGGGGCAAGCTGAGCTACCGACTGTGAGCAAGCTCACGATGCGCCCTGGAGGCTTGCAAGGCGGTGAGGCCCAGGTATCCTTACCCGCCTTGCCCTATTCGAAATTCTACTGCTTATGGACCCTTCTTTGCCTTTCCTTGGTGGGAGTCGGCTGCGCGGGCGACCCATCCACGCAGGTCGTGGTTCTCATGGACACGGACTACGCGGCACCGGCGGACGTCGACCGCATCAGGGCCCGTGTGCTCAAGGTCGTGGAGACCGAAAGCGGACCTCAGGAGCGTCAAACCTGGATCCGGGAATTCCAGGTCACCAAGGAACCGGGAGGCGAACCTAGTGCGTATGCGCTCCCCGCCACGTTCGGCATCCTGCCGAACCAAGGGGATCTCGACCGAGAAATCGTGATCGAGCTCGAGGCGCTGGCAAACGCGAGTGACCAAGTCCTCGTATCACGACGTGTAAGAACCGGCTTCGTGCCGGGCGAGACTCGCCTGGTCCGTATGCACCTCTATCAGGCTTGCGCGACGCTGAGTTGCCCAGACGGAGAGACCTGTGGATGCGTCGACCCGGCTTCCTGCACCGCGCCCTCGTGCATCGATGAGGCAGTGGCCCGCGAGGATCTCGAAACCATCGACGACCCCGGCGCCCTGCCCGCGGACGCCGGAATTCCCGCCCTCGATGGCGGCGTGCCCGGGGATGCAGGGGTGCCCCCGGACGGGGGCACCGGGCCCGACGCCTCGGTGCCGGACGGCGGCGTCATCAACTGCGGGCCACCCCTGCAGGTCTGCGGGCTCGACTGTGTCAACACACAAGCCGACCCGCGCTACTGCGGCGATTGCGAGACAGCCTGTTCCGACGGACAGGTTTGCGAGGCAGGCAGCTGTATTAATCCGGGCGACTGCCGCACCAACGAGACTGGTTGCAGTGGGTTCAGCTATTGCGACGAAGAAACGGGCGAATGTCTAGCGGGCTGTGTTGAAAACGCACAATGCAATGGTGAAAACCAGATCTGCGATGTGGAGCTCCATGAGTGCGTCTGCGACACAGGCTTTGAGAGCTGCCCATCCGGCTGCGTGGACACGGACATCGACCCGCAATTCTGCGGTGACTGCGAAACCGTCTGTCCAACGGGCAATGTCTGCGAGGTCGGCGTGTGCATCGACCCCGGCGACTGCCGCACCAACGGCATCGGCTGCAGCGGATTCACCTACTGCGACTCGGTTAGCGGCGAGTGTTTGCGCGGCTGCGCGTTCGACCAGCAATGCACCGGCCAGAACGAAACCTGCGACACGGTCACGAACGAGTGTGTTTGCGCGGAAGGCTCGCATCTCTGTGGAGCCGTCTGCCTGTCCGACCTCGACGTCAATTCCTGCGGAGCTTCGTGCACGCCCTGCCCCGCCCCTCCCAATGCATTTCCGATTTGCAATTTGGGCGAGTGTGACTTCGTTTGCGCCGACGACTTCGAGCGATGCGACCAAGCCTGCTGTCCTACGAGCTGCCCCCCTGGAGAGGTGCTCTACCAGCGGACCTGCGCTGAAACCCACGTACAAACCGCAAACACTCAGGGCGACGCAGGCGAGTTCAGCTCGATCGCCCTCGACGCCACTGACTCGGCGGCGATCGCTTGCTACGTCGCAACCGGCAAAGATCTCCGGTACCTCGCTCAACAGCCGGACGGCTCGTGGGTTTCCGAGAAGCCGGACGGACCAGATGACGTGGGGCGGTACGCGTCGATCGCTTTCGACCCAGCAGACGTCGCACACATCGCATACTACAACGCGAGTAGCGAGAGCCTGATGCTCGCGACGGAGCAAGGTCCCCTAGGTTGGGGGGTCGAGGTGGCGGACCCGGGAGACGGTGAGCAAGTGGGAGAGCATGCCTCGTTGGCGTTCGACGCCGCCGGCACAGCACATGTGAGTTACTACGATGCCACAAACAACGACCTCATGTATGCGAAGCGCCCGAGCGGCGGCGCCTGGAGCGTCGAACGGGTCGACACAAACGGCGACGTCGGGAAGTACACTTCGCTCGTCGTGAGACCCAACGGCACCGTGCACATAAGCTACTACAATGCGACCGACAAGGACCTGAAGTACGGCGTGCGCCAGGTGGACGGCAGCTGGACCCTTCAGACGGTCTCCATCGGTGGGGACGACGTAGGCGAGTACGGCTCCCTCGCCTTCGACGACGCCGGAGTCGCACACATCAGCTTCTATGACGCGACCAACAAGGACTTGCTCTTCGCCCGTAGACTTCCGCTCGGTTTTTGGCTGACGACAGTGATAGAATCCGCCGGAGACGTCGGCAAGTATGGCTCCCTCGCCTTCGGCCCAGACGGCGGAGCCCGCGTCAGCTACTACGACGAAAGCGAGAGGGACCTGAAGTTTGCGATTCAACTCCCCGACCGACCCTGGGCGATTCGAACCGTCGACAGCGCGGGCGACGTCGGTCGCTATACCTCGCTCGCGGTCGACGCTTTCGGAAACACGCACATCAGCTACCAGGACCGCACTAACAAGAGCACGAAGTATGCGCTGATCGCCGCGCCGGAGTAGTCGCCGCGCAGTCACATCACGGTAAGACGCCTCGTTCTAGCGTCGCCCTCGGACCACCGGCCTCGCTTCGCCTAGGTGCTCCTCCTCCGTATCCTCGCGGACCTCGTCCTCCTTGCGGACCTCGTGGCGAATGACCGGCGCGCGCCTTTCCCCCATGTAGTAGGGGTCGCTCGATCCCTCGACCACCTCGCCGGAATCCTCGTTTGGTTGCTGTGCTTGCGAAGGTTCGGTCGGCTCCACGGGGTATGAGGGCTCTTTTGCCGCAGCGGCATTCTCGGCGGCGAGCTCCTCGGGGGTGAGCTCCTCTTCGGTGTACCCCGGGTCCCCGTCGATCCCGAGACGGAGCCGGTGGTCAGTCGGCGCCGGCGGCGCTGCCTCGGCAGACCCTTCAGCCGATACCTCCGTCGGCATCTCTGCCGGGACCTCCACTGCTGCCTCCGACGGAGCCTCCACTGGAATCGCAGGTGGTTGTTCGGGAGGCGCCTGCTCGGGTGTCGTCGAACGACTACACGCGGTGGCACTCAGGAGCCAGAGCCCTGTGACGATGAGGAGAGTCATGTTCATCTGTATCTTCCCCTGTTCCGATCCCCGCGAAGTCGGTCGCCCCCGTTCGAACATTGCAGCTTGACCGATCCCCGGCCAGGCGTCACATGCCGCGCTTCCGCGCCGGTTATTAGGGCGCCTTTCCAAAGAGGCACCATGCCGAAACTTAACAAAACACTTATCGCCATCCTTTTCACTTTGGGTATCTCCGGCACAGTTCTCGGCTGCGCGGAGGAGTGCTTCGACGGAGTCTGCGAGACCGTCTATGGCACCGGGTACTACTACGACAGCTTGGTGACGGGGGTTGCCTACTCCACGCAGGCCGAAGATGGCACCGTGATCACCGGCGTGACGGGCGAACGGAACGATCCGGGGCGCTTCAGCTTCTACACGCCAGAAGCCTCCGTGACGTTTTCGCTCGGAGACACGGAGCTCGGATCGAGCGTCGGCAAGGACCGAGTGACTCCCTTCGATCTCGCAGGCGTACCCGAACAGGCTGTGGGGGGATGTCAGGTCGATGGCGAGCTGCCGGAAGATGATTTTCGAATCGTGCACAACATTGCTGTGCTGCTCCAGACCTTCGACACCGATGGAGACCCTTCCGAGGGCATCGGGATCAGCACCGAGACGGCCGCGCTCTTCGAGGGGATCAACATCGACGTGGACCAGGCTTGGGAGGATTTCCAGGCCGATACGGACTTGGGGGCGGTGCTCGCGGCATTCAACGACGCCAACCAATTCCCAGAGACACGGACGCTTCGCGAGCGCGAGGAAGCATTGGCCGCCCTTTATGAGGGAATCGGCCTCTGCCCGACGCAATAGGGACCTAGCTACACAGTCGTTGGGGCGCCCGCGGGTGCTCTGGTGGTCTTTGTGCTAGGGCGCGGGCTCCATGTCTGACCTCCTTAGCCTAGACCAGGCTCCTGCGGGCCTCGGCGCCGCTTTGCGCGACGCCGGATTTGAGCAGTTTACTGCCATCCAACACGCGGTCCTCCAGCCAGAGCTCTCCGACCGAGATCTTCGCATCTCGTCACAGACGGGCTCCGGAAAAACGGTGGCCCTCGGTCTTCTCCTCGGGCCAAGCGTCGCCGAGGCCTGCGCACAGCAGCTGCCTCGCAAGGCGCGTGGCCCACGGGCGGCGGCGCCGGTCGCCCTCCTCATCGCCCCAACCCGCGAGCTCGCCGGCCAACTCGGTCGCGAGCTGACCTGGCTCTACGCGCCACTCGGCGCTCGGGTCTTGGTCGTGACCGGCGGTACCAGCGTGATGCAGGAGCGCACCGGGCTGCAGAAGCGGCCGCAGGTGATCATCGGCACACCAGGGCGCCTTCTCGACCATCTCCGCGCCGGGGCGATGACGCTCGACCAGCTCACGACCATCGCGCTCGACGAAGCCGACGAGATGCTCGACATGAACTTCGAGGAAGAGCTCGATGGCATTCTCGGCTACGCGCCCGAGGCGCGGCGGACACACTTGGTGTCGGCAACGTTCCCGCGCGAGGTGGTGAAGCTTGCCAACCGGCTTCAGAAGGACGCCATCTCCGTTCAGGGAACGGCGCTCGGCGAAGCCAACGCGGACATCGAGCACGTCGTGATGCGCGTGCGCCAGGCCGACCGCTTCAACGCGGCAATCAACGTGCTTCTTCGCTACCCCGAGGACAAGACGTTGCTATTCGTGCGCACTCGAACCGAAACCGTAAGACTCGCCGACGAGCTCTGCGCCGCTGGGCTCGCTGCTCGCGCGCTCAACGGCGAGATGACGCAGCGTGAACGAACCGCGGTGTTCACGCAGTTTCGAAGCGGCGCCGTGAAATATCTCGTGGCGACCGACGTCGCTGCCCGCGGCCTCGATGTACAAGACATCGGCCGAGTCATTCAGGTCGACCTCCCCGACAACGCCGACGTGTTCACTCACCGAAGCGGTCGTACCGGCCGAGCCGGGCGCCGAGGCACGAACGTGATCTTCGCCGCCGCACGTGCGGAGTTTCGGGTCAAGGGCCTGCTCCGCGGCGCCGGCGTCCAGGCCCAACTGGCCCCGATTCCTACTCCCGAGGAGATCTTCAGAGCGGCCGACGAGCGCATCGGTGACGGCTTCCTCCAAGACCTCGAGATGAGTGATGACCTCGACGGACGCGCGCGTCGCCTCGCCGAGCGCCTGCTCAAAAAACATTCTCCGGAGGAGCTCGTCGCCTGCCTTCTCAAGCGGGAGACCGAACGAACGCAAGGTACGCCGCGGCAGGTGCGCGATGATGCCAAGCTAGCCGGCCGCGACCGCAAGCCGCGCAAAGGCGGACCAAAGGCGACCGGACGCAGAAGGCCGCAAGGTGGCGACTTCATCACCTACCAAGTCAGTTGGGGCGCTCACACGGGGGCGGACACGCGCCGCCTTCTGGCGATGGTGTGCCGCCGCGGTGACGTGACGAGCGATGCCGTCGGGGCGATTCGCGTCGCACCGAAGAGCTCGACGATCGAGATCTCCTCGACGGTCGCGCAAGAATTCGAGCGCGCCGTCGCGCGACCCGATGAGCGCAACCCGCGCGCGAAGTTCCGACGATGGAACCCAGACGCCGGTGCCAAGCGTCCTCGACACCGCGCCGCGAGCGCAAGCTAGCAGAGCCGGCACAAAGCCCTGCAGCTCACGGGTTCATTTCGTACTCGTCTTTGAGATCGTATACCTGCTGCCAGACGCGCTGGTAGCGGGCGTCGTCGGACACCGGCTTGCGAATCATCTCGAGGCAACAGGCCATCTGTGTCTCGTTGCTCGAAGGCTTCGAATAGAGGTTCAGCGCGTGCCGGGAGAAGTCGCGGACCATGAAGTCGAAGATCTGATCCACGAGGTCGTCTGAGACGTCGTAGATCTTGGCGTTCTCCAAGATCAGTTGGCCGTACGCGACCAGCGCGAAGATTTCGCCCCCGGCCAAGAGGAAGTCGATGTCCTTGCGCTGGCCCTCATCGGGAGGCGCCGCAAAGAGCATTTTCTTGAACGCTTCGATCTGCTCACGGAATACGTCGAGGTTCGGCGTGCTCCGACTCGAGTAGGCGATGTTGTAGTCGTGGAACTGAATCTTACCGAGGCCCTTTGTTGGACCCTGGTCGAAGAGGAAGTCATCGTTGGCGGCCTGGTCCTGTCTCGGCACCTCGGCGTAGTCGCCCGGCGCAAAGAAGTAGTTCGCCATGAATTTCACGATGAGCGCGATGTTGACGTGAACAGTGCCCTCGAGCTTCGGCAGCGCGCGAATGTCCACGGCGGCCTGCTCGAAAAACATGTCTTTTTCGAAGCCCTTCGCGGCGATGACATCCCACAGTAGATTGATGACGTCTTCGCCCTGCGTGGTGACCTTCATCTTCACCATGGGGTTGTAAAGCAGGTAGCGTCGGTCGTCGGGTGAAGCCGCCCGCATGTAGTCGGCCGCTCGAAGCGCAAATAGCTTCATCGCCACCAAACGCGCATACGCGTCCGTAAACATCTGCTTCACGTGCGGGAAGTCCGTCACGTGCATTCCGTAGAGTTGCCGATTGGCGGCGTGGTGAATCGCTTCGTAGAGCGCGTGCGTGCACATGCCAATCGACGCCCAGCCGAGGTTGTACTTGCCGATGTTGACGGTGTTGAGTGCGCTGTTCCACGCATGGTCGCCCGTGGCGATGATGTCGGCCTCGGTGATCGGGTAGTCCTCGAGCTCATACTGCGACACGTAGTTCTGGCTTGCGCACACGTTCTTTACCAGTCGGTAATTCTCGTGTTGCGAGTCGACGCCGAAGAATACGTACTCCCCCGAGTCGGCGAGCTTTCCGAACGTGGAAACAATTGCAGCCTTGTTGCCGTTGCCGATGTAGTACTTGCCGCCGCGGGCCGTGTATTGCCCATCACCCTTCGGCGTTAGGATCATGTCGGTCGAGTACACATCTGCGCCATGCTCCTTCTCCGACAGCCCGAAGGCGAAGATCCCGCCCTGCTCGAGGGCCTCGGCCGCGCGTTTCTTGATCGCGTCGTTCGCACTCATCCAAATCGGCCCGAGGCCAAGCACCGTCACCTGCCACGTGTACCAGTACTGAAGGCCGTAGAAACCGAGAATCTCGGCAAACTCACAAACCCGCCAAGTGTCCCAGCGAGAATCAGCAGCCCCGTAACCGTGGGGCGTGCACATCGTCGCGAAGATGCGTTCCTCTTTGACGAAGTCGAGGAAATCCGAGTACCAAACCTGTGCGTGGTAGTCGTCTTTGATTCGGCCTTTGCCCTTCCGCTCGAAGAACTCGATCGTCTTGAGCATGACCTCGCGGGAACGGGCGTCAGGATAGCTTCGGCTGTGTGCCTTCGGATTGAGGAGAATCATGGCCCCGGCGTGATACCATGAGCGCCAACGAAACTACACCGCCTAGTGTCGAGTCAGGACACCTCCTCCGTCAGCCATTGATGCAGCGGTGCCATTTTCTTCCACTCTCGCGCGCAGTACCCGACGAACTTACTACTCGCGAGCTCGGCCGGTGACTTCCGCTCGGTGCTCGCCCAGAGGGCGCTGTGGAGCACCAACTCGCGGGCGGCGCCGTTTTCGCTGAAACCCGGGGGCAGCTTCTTGTAGGTCTTGCCACCGATCTCGTAGCCCGCGCGCTGCAATCGCTTGATCAACGAAGCGAGCGACTTGGCAGCGCGGTCATCGCGAAGAGCCTTGCGGAAGCGCACCAGCGCCTCCTTATCGAAGCCGTGCGAGCCGGCGCCGAGGTGGACGCTTTTGTCGCGGATCCGAAGGAAGAAGCCGGAGACGGCGGTCTTCCGGTTGCCCTCCCAAAACCACAGGTCGATGTGGTCCTTGTAAGGGGTCTTGTCTTTCGAGAACCGAATGTCGCGGTTGACGCGAAAGATCGAGCCGTTGACCCTAGGCTCCCAAACGATGTTCGGCGCGAGCTTCTCGAGCTTCGGGCCCACCGCTTCGATGAAAGCCTTGGCCGGCTCGAGATAGTACTGCTCGTACTCGCCACGATGGGCATCGAACCAGGCCTTCTCATTGTGGCGACCAAGCTCGCGAAGGAACTTCCTGGTCCCCGGGCCGAAGCCAGTGAAATCAGTCATGAGGGGCTGCCTTTCCGAGGTTGAAGCATGGATGGTTAAGTATCGGTCGACGGGTCGACTTGTTTCGTCTGAAAGCACCTCGATCGCGATGGCAGGCCGCGCGGCCTGTTGTTTTCCCCCCGTTTCTGGCAAAACCAGGCGCCATGAGCCAACTACTCCCGAACCAAGACCAGAAGCAGCTTCTCTCGGCGGTCGGGCGGGTCTTGCAGACCCATGCGAAGGACTGGCACGCAGAACGCTCCGGCAACCCGCTCGCC
This sequence comes from Myxococcales bacterium, assembly GCA_024640845.1. GTDB lineage: Bacteria > Myxococcota_A > Polyangia > Polyangiales > Houyiibacteriaceae > SG8-38. Next base: position 27,289 of record JAHEEE010000051.1, read on the forward strand.
GATCTCCAAGCCGCGGCAAGAGCGCTCTCCGAAATGGTCGGCCGCGGAAGCGACCAGAAGGGCGACGCGGGGCCGCGTATCCGCAAGTTCTGGGGCTGGGGGTACGAAGGAGAAGGCCCCGGCCCGCTGATGGTGGAGGTCTTCCTCGAGTTCCTCAAGGCGCGCTTCGGGCTGGAAGGCTTCGAGGACGTGCCAGCGCCGAGCATCGACGACATCGAGCTTCGCCCTCCCCGCTTCTCGCTCGCGAGCGAGCTCTCGGGGTTCTGCACGGACGCCAAGCTCGACCGACTGTCACACAGCTACGGCAAGGCGTTCCGCGACATCGTCCGCGCGCTCCACGGTCACTATGATAACCCGACCGACTACGTCGCCTACCCCGAATCCGAAGCGCAGATCCTCGCGCTAATCCGTTTCTGCGAGGCCGAAGGAGTCAGCCTCACCCCCTACGGCGGGGGCTCGAGCGTGGTGGGCGGCGTCGAACCCACACGCTCGGCAAGCTACAAAGGCACCGTCACGCTCGACATGCGCAACTTCGACGCGCTGCTCGAGGTCGACGAAACCTCGCGAGCCGCCCGCGTGCAAGCCGGCATCTACGGTCCTGCGCTCGAGGCCGCGCTCAAGCCCTACGGTCTCAGCCCGCGCTTTTACCCTCAGAGCTTCGAGTTCTCGACCCTTGGCGGCTGGATCGCCACACGCGCGGGCGGCCACTACTGCACGCTCTACACCCACATCGACGACATCCTGGAGTCGGTGCGCGTCGTGACGCCGCAGGGTGTCCACGAGACGCGAAGGCTTCCGGCGTCGGGCGCCGGTCCCAGCCAAGAGCGGCTCTGGCTCGGCTCAGAGGGCACGCTCGGCGTCATCACCGAGGCGTGGATTCGCCTCCACGCGCGCCCGGAACATCGCTCCTCGGCCACGGTGAGGTTCGATGACTTCCTCACGGGCACAAGAGCGGTGTGCGCGCTGTCACAGAGCAAGCTCTACCCGGTGAACTGCCGCCTCGTCAGCAGCATGGAGGCCGTCTCGATGGGGCTCGGCGACGGGCGCAACGCGATGCTCCTGCTCGGCTTCGAGTCGGAGCACTACCCGCAACACGACGCGATGGCCAAGGCACTCGCAGTGTGCCGCGAGCACGGCGGCCGTTACAGCCGCCGTAAGGTCACCCACACCGAATCGCGCGTGCGCTCCGGGGCCGCTGGCAACTGGCGCAACAACTTCATCAAGGCCCCGTACATCCGAGACATCATGGCGACCAAGGGCATGGTGACGGAGACCTTCGAGACTGCCGTCACCTGGAACCGGTTCGAAGCGTTCCATCAAGCCGTCATCGACGCGGCCCAACGCGCGTTCGACAAGCACTGCCGCGGGCGCGGGATGATCACCTGCCGCTTCACCCACATCTACCCGGACGGCCCGGCGCCCTACTACAGCATCGTCGCGTGGAGCGAGTCCGGCCGCCAGCTCGAGACCTGGGACGCGATCAAAGCATCGGTGTCCGACGCCATCATCGACAACGGCGGCACCATCACCCACCACCATGCCGTCGGCCGCGACCACCGCCCATGGTACAAACGCGAGCGCGGTGAGCTATTCACGACGACGCTGACCGGACTGAAGTCGACACTGGATCCCAAATGGGTCCTAAACCCCGGCGTGCTGCTCGACGAGCGCTGAGCTCGACGCGAGGCCCCTTCCGGTCGCGGGCCCTGCGCTCTATTCTCTAGAACTTCCAGACGAACCCAAACACAAGGAGGGCGCCATGAGCCTCAAGCTAGGAACTACCGCACCGGACTTCGAAGCCGAAACCACCGAAGGGAAGATCAAGTTTCACGAGTGGGCCGGCAAGGACTGGGTCATCTTCTTTTCACATCCGGCGGACTACACGCCGGTCTGCACGACCGAGCTCGGCCTCGTCGCCAAGCTCAAGGACAA
>JAHEEE010000052.1 GCA_024640845.1 Myxococcales bacterium
CCCACACTATTTCCTACCCCCACCGCGTAATCCTCCCTCCGCGGCCCTGGCTTCGCCGGGCCTTGGCGGCGCATTCGCGCCGGGCTTCGCCCTGCGGGCTCGCGCTGCCGCGCATGTCTTGGGGCCGCTCGCGTTTACTTAGGAGAATCGATCGGGATGCGCGGCACAGGGAGTGGGCGGGAGGCGAGTCGTCCATCGGCGTATCGAGTCGGCCGAGCGGGACCCGCTCCCGAGCACGTGCGTCGCGACCGATTCTCCGGGCCGTGTATTGCGACCTCAACGCATTTGCAAGCCGCCCGTCCCGTGAAACCCCGTGTCGTGTTTTTCCGAGCCCCGTCAGCACCTCGACGCCCCGGGCGTCCCGCATCCGTGCGTCGCGACCGATTCTCCGGTCTACTTTCCGGCTGCGACCTTTTCCACGGCTTCGAGCAGGCTCTTGCTGTACACGCGGCCGGTGAGGTTCTTTCGGGTCTGTGCCGCGACCGCATCCCATTCGGCCTTGTGCGCGGAGAGGTCGAGCTCGACCATTCCGCGCTCGATCATCGACTGGTACGCCGTCTCGTCGTCCCGACGCGCCAACGTGTCCAGCGCTCGCGCCGCGCGCTCGCTGGTATCGAGCAGCACCTTCTGGTCTGCCTCGGAAAGCTCGTCGAACTTCTCGCGTTTGATGAGCGAGCCGCCGACGATGATCGCGAAGTTCTCCTTGGCGACGTAGTTCAGCCGCGTGTACCACTGCATCGCAACAGCGGCGATCGACGAAGTGGGGACGACATCGATCATGCGCGTCTGAAGACCGCCGTACACCTCCGGCACCCCCATGCGCACCGGGTTGGCGCCGACGATCCGGACGAGCTCGGCGAAGATCGGATCATCCTTCCAAGCCCAAGGCCGGAGCGCCTTCAGGTCTTCAGGCTTGGCGAACTTCTCGACCGAGAAGATCCGGTTCTTACCGGCCTCGCCCCACGCCATGTTCTTGAACCCGGCCGCCTCGAACATCTCGTTGAAACGCGGTCCGAGCTCGGTCCGCGCCCTTTCGAGCTGATCGTACTCGGTGATCAGACCGGGCGCGGTGAGCACCAACACCGGCCGCACGACCATACCGAGGCCGGTCGTCGTGACGCCCGCCGCATCGACCTGCCCGGCGCGCACCTTGCGGATGAAGTCGCGCTCGTCGCCCTGGCTGCCACCGGAGTAGAACCGAAGCTCGACCCGATTCTGGGTCGCCTTCTTCAAGCTCCGGTTCCATGCCTTCATCACCTTCATGAACGCGGAGCCGGGCGGCGCGAGCGACGCGAAACGAATGACGTTCGGGCCTTCGGCACTCGCCGCAGGAAGCGACGTCGCACCTGGCAACAAAAACGCGCCTGCGGCGACGAGCACCACGAAGAGTTGCCTCATGCGAATCATCGCCTACTCGCTGAGCTCACTGAAGTAGAGCTCGATGTTGTCGAGATAGCGGCCCGCCTTCCGCCGCGCGAGCGTGTTGCTGAGGCGCGCTTCCGGAAGCACGTCGCCCGCCGCGAGCACCTCCTCGAGAAGCGCCCTAAAAAGCTTGTCGTCCCCAACATTGACGGCATAGTAGCGCGCCATGCTGAGCTGAACCATCAGGTTGCGCCGCTCGGTCTCGGCAAGCACCTCGTCGAATAGGAGCTTGGCCCGGTCCATGTCTGGGGGAAACTCCGACGCCGCCAGCGTGGCCATCGTCATCTTGCCGATCATGAACATGAAGTCGGGGTCGAGCTCCACCGAATAGCCGAGGAGCACCTTGGCGAGCGGAAGGTCCGCTACGGTGTCCATGTCCTCCATGCCCATGTTGATTCTCGCGCCGAGCGAAGCGCCTGACCACAGCAGGATCGCCGCGTCTTCTTTCTCGGTGAAGACCTCGCGGAGCCAGGCGTCGAGCGTGTCGACCCCGCCCGCCAGCGCCGCGTCCAAACCGGGATCCCGATTGCGGAGAAAGTGCCTCGAGAGATCCCAAGCGCGGGTGTACATCACGAGCGCTCGACGGCGAAGAGCGTCAGCTTCTTCCCACTCATCTTCCAAATCGGCGACCTCGACCCGATCCTCGATCCAGCCGGTGCCGTACCCGATGTAGGCGGCGACGAGCGACATCCCGATCGTTTCGTTGTCGGGAACGACCCGAAGCAGGCCCTCGAGCTGAATGATGCTCGCAGGGAACGACTTCCCGACGAGGTCGTAGTCCCAGTGCTGCTCGACGCCCGGGGCAGCCCGTCCGAAGAGCTCTGCCGTGGAATCGGCCGCCAGCTTCTCGGTGTCACAGCCAACGAGCGCCAAGAGACCACTCACGAATACAAGGATCCCCAAACGTCCGAAACGCAGCATAGCGGCCTAGTGAAACCGATCGTACCTCTGGAAACAAGTGAAATCGGTTGGATTTGGTGGGCAGAGGGTGGTCGGTGGGTTTGGGCTTGTGAACTGGTTTGGTTTCATTACATCCACCCGCCCACCCCCACCGCGTAATCCTCCCTCCGCGGCACTCGCTTCGCTCTGCCTTGGCGGCGCATTCGCGCCGGGCTTCGCCCTTCGGGCTCGCGCTACCGCGCTTGTCTTCGGGCCGGGTTTCTTGCGTGCACTGATTGTCGCAGCCCTTCTTTCGCAAAGAGTCGTTCATCAGGGGCTCGGAAAAACGCGACAGGGGGTGGAGCGGGCGTACGAAGTGCCAATCGCAAGACCGTAGCCACCGCGATTGGCGCGCCGTCCGAGGGCGGCGTGCGCGGCCTGACCCAAGCAGTCCTACGAGGCCGCATCTGCAGGCCGCCCGTCCCGTGAAACCCCGTGTCGTGTTTTTCCGAGACCCGTGTGCACCTCGACGCCCGGGCGTCCTGCATTGGGGCTCAATCCAGCCGTTTTGACAGCGAGGTAACACCGGGTTACTCCGCCGCAGGGGAACGATGACTCCAGGGGAATGCCGCGAACAACTCCAAGACCTCGCACAGCGGATGGACTCGCTGGGGAGGTATCTTTGACCTCGACGGACTTCGCCACAACATCGACCGACTGACCAATCTGAGCCTCGCCGAGGGCTTCTGGGACGACCAGCAGAAGGCCCAGAAGATGATGCGCGAGCGCTCGTCCTCTGAGGAAACCCTCAAAGAATTCGAGAAGGTAGAGGCCGAAGTGACCGATCTTCTCGAGCTCTTGGAGCTCGCCGCCGACGAGGCCGACGAGGAGGTCATCGCCGATGTCGCTGCCCAGGTCCCTTCGGTCGAGGCCGAGGTGCGGCGCCTCGAGCTCAAGCGCATGCTCACCGCCGACGACGACACCGACGCCATCGTGACGATCAATCCCGGTGCCGGTGGCACCGAGGCTCAGGACTGGGCCGAGATCCTCCTCCGCATGTACCTACGTTGGTGCGAGCGCCGCGGCTTCAAAACCGAGCTGCTGAGCAAGCAGCCCGGGGACGAGGCCGGCATCAAGGACGCAAGCTTCGTCGCGCGCGGCCCGAACGCGTACGGCTACCTCCGCTCGGAGAACGGTGTGCATCGTTTGATTCGGATCAGCCCTTTCGACGCCAACAAGCGTCGACACACCTCCTTTGCTGGCGTCAGTGTCGTTCCGGACCTCGGCGATGAGCTCACGGAGGGCGAGATCGAGATCAAAGACGAAGACCTCGAGGTCAGCACGATGCGCTCAGGGGGCGCCGGCGGCCAGCACGTCAATCGAACTGAGTCCGCCGTCCGTATGAAGCACATCCCCACCGGCTTCACGGTTCGTTGCGAAGCCGAGCGCTCTCAACATCAGAACCGCGAGACGGCGTTGAAGATGCTGCGAGGGCTGTTGTTCGAGAAGGCGCGGCGCGAAAAAGAGCAAGCCTTCGAGGAGGCGTTCCTCAACGATCGGGCCGATATCGCCTTTGGCTCACAGGTCCGCACATACACGCTTCAGCCCTACACGATGGTCAAAGACGAGCGCACGGACCACAAGGCGACCAACGCGGACGCCGTGCTTGACGGCGACCTCGATGAGTTCATCGAAACCTACCTCTTGATGAACGCCGAAAAGAAGCAACAGAAGAAGACGGGCGAAGCCCGAGGGGACTAGCAAAAGTGGCGACCGAGGACGAGCTGCGACAAACACGGCTGAAGAAGGCAGAGCTCCTACGGGAGCTCGGCGTGCTTCCCTACCCGAACTCCTTTCGGACGACGCAGGAGCTCGAGGACAAGCGGCATCAAGTCGTCGGGCTCGCAGCTGACGAGGAGACGCGCGCTGCGCTGCCACTCGAGGAAGAGCTCGGCAACGACGCGCCGCACCTCCCCCTGTTCGGACGCGTCGTAGCCAAGCGCGGCCCGTTCCTCGTGATTCGAACCCCTCATGGCGACGCCCAAGCCCTCGTGCGGCCCGACAGCCTTCCCGAAGCGGACGCGGCCCAGCTCAAGCTCCTCGACCTCGCCGACCACGTGCTGGTCGAAGGGCCCGCGATTCGAACCAAGACCGGCGCGCTCGCGGTCAGCGCGCGGCGCTACGCCCATCTCGGCAAAGCGCTCTTGCCACCCCCCGCGAAATGGCACGGGCTCAAAGACGTCGAAAAGCGATACCGCGAGCGCTACGTCGACCTCTTCGCCAACCCCGCGGTGGCCGAGGTGTTCCGCGCACGCACGCGCATCGTGCAATCGCTCCGTAGCTTTCTCGACGAACGCGACTTCCTCGAGGTAGAGACCCCGCTCCTTCACGCCATCCGCGGCGGCGCCACCGCGAAGCCGTTCGAGACCCACCACAACGCGCTCGATCTCGATCTGATTCTGCGCATCGCACCCGAGCTCTATCTCAAGAGGTTGCTCGTAGGCGGGTTCGACCGCGTCTACGAAATCGGTCGCACCTTTCGCAACGAGGGGATCAGCACCAAGCACAATCCCGAATTCACCATCCTCGAGTTCTATATGGCCTATGCGACCCACGAGGACTTGATGGACCTCGTCGTCGAGATGCTCCGCTCGGTCGACGGGGACCTTCGGGCGCGCTTCCCCACGCTGACCAGCGAGCGGACGTTCGACCTCGAAGCCGATTGGAAGCGCGTACGGATGCGAGAAGCGATCGCAGACCGCCTGCAGCGCGCCGGCCAGGGCGAGGTGCCGGCGACACCCTGGACCGATGCGCTTTCCCCGGGCTCCATCGACGACGAAGCGGCCCTCGCGGCGGCTTGCCAGGCGATGGTCCCGAAGCTCGATCCCGCGGCGCAGAAGCAACTCCGCCGTTGCGAAACGCATGGCGAGCGCGTCTTCGCGGTATTCGAGCTCCTGGCCGAGCCGGATTTGACCGCGATGTATCGCACCGCGAACGGGGCTCAATCGATCCCGGTCTTCGTCACCGAGTTCCCGTGGGAGGTTTCACCCCTCGCCCGCCGAAACGACGACGACCCAGCATACGTCGACCGTTTCGAGCTCTTCATCGAAGGGCGCGAGCTCAGCAACGCGTTCAGCGAGCTCAACGACCCCGACGATCAGGCCGCGCGCTTCGAAGCCCAGCTCCAAAACCGAGAGCGCGGCGACGAGGAAGCCATGGACTTCGACGCCGACTACATCCGTGCCTTGTCACATGGGATGCCGCCTGCTGCGGGCTTCGGCCTCGGCGTGGACCGGCTCGTCATGCTGCTGTGTAACCAGCCCTCGATTCGCGACGTGCTTCTTTTCCCGCTACTTCGGCCGGAGGCCGAATGAGCGACACGCGGCCGCTTGGTGTCTGGACCGGCGTGCTTTGTGCCTTGGGGGTCGTGCAGACCGTGGCCGTGCTGGTCTTTGCGGCGACGAGCACGCAGTGGTTTCAAGCCACCCTGAGCGACGACGTGTTGTGGGTACGACTCGCCATCGCGTGGGCTACCGTGCAGATCACCCTGTTGCTTCTGAGCATCGCGATCGCCCAACGGGCCACGAAGCTGGCGCGGGGAGCGCGCGGTCGCGCGCGCGTGCTCGGCCTCGGGATCACCGCCCTGCTTCACGCGTTGATCACGAGCGCCACGATCGGCATCCTTCTCTGGGGAGCCCACGCGTCGGTGGGCCACGTGCTCGGCGGGACCGTCGCGAGCCTACTTTTCGGGCTGACCCACCTCGCCTATCCGGATGCCGATCTCGAATGGGTCCCGACGCTCTACCATGCGGCAAAGACCCTCCAAGGCATCAGCGGAGCGCTTCTGGTCGCGTTGAGCGCATCGTGTTGGTTCTTGATTCCGGCGGAACGCCGGCAACGATTTTGGTGGGTGTTCGACGGCGCGCTCGTGCTCGCCTTCATCGCAGCGACCGTCTCGTTTCCGATCACCCCGGCGGACGGCGACGACGCAAGCCTCGCGAGGGCCGTTGCCCGTGTTGCAGTGACGACGGTGTTCGTCGTGCGGCTCGTGCTGCGGCTCGTCGGTCCGATGCTGACCGCCTTCGAGCGCATCGGATTTCGGTCGATGGTGGCCGCGCGACACCTTCGCGCCAAGAAGACTGGGTTTCTGGCGGCCAGCAGCACACTTTCGATTCTCGCCGTCGGGGTGTCGACCTGCATGCTCATCTCGACGCTCAGTGTCATGGGCGGCTTCCGCGCCGACCTGAAGAAGAAGATCCTCGGCAACCACGCCCACATCGTCGTCGACCGCGCGCACGAAGAGCTCGCCGACTGGCAGCCCATTCTGCGGCAGGTGCGTGAGACCGAAGGCGTCGTCGGGGCCACCCCCTTCCTGCAGGTCGAGGTGATGGTATCGAGCCTCTCGAACCGGGCCGGCGCCGTGCTGCGCGGGATCGACCCCGAGACCGTGTCCGAGGTAACCGACCTCGCGCACAACATGACGCACGGCAAGCTCGAGTACCTGCGGCACCCGGAGCGGATCCTGACACCCCCGACGAGCCCCACCAACAAGGGCGCCATCGACGCGATGATCGAAGGCGCCGAGCGCGCCGCGGCACGAGGGATCCCCGAGGAGAAGCCCGAAGACGCGATGCCAGGCCTGATCGTCGGACAAGAGCTCGCGCGGGCACTGCGCCTGGTCGTTGGGGATCGGGTCACGGTGGTCTCTCCGCGGGGCGACCTCGGCCCCACGGGCCCCATCCCAAAGACCCGCTCGTTCCGCATCGCCGGCATTTTCTATAGCGGCATGTACGAATACGACATGAAACACGCGTACATCGACCTCGGAGTCGCCCAACGCTTCTTCCGGTCGCCGGATCGCATTAGCGGTATCGAGATCAAGGTTGAAGACGTCGAGCGGGCGCATCTGTTGGCGGCCGATCTCGGACCAAGCCTCGGCAGAGAGGGGCTACGGATCCGCGACTGGAAAACGATGAACCAACAGCTCTTCGGCGCGCTCGCCCTCGAGAAGCTGGCGATGTTCATCACCCTTGGCATCGCGATTCTGATCGCCGGCTTCTCGGTCTTCGGCACGCTGACGCTCCTCGTTCAGGAGAAACGCCGCGAAGTGGGTGTCCTCAAGACGATGGGGACGTCTGCACGCAGCGTGATCCGGATCTTCGTCATCGAGGGGCTTCTCATCGGGATGGCGGGCGGTCTGATGGGGCTCGGCCTGGGCTTCGTGCTGACGTTTGCGGCCGAACACTTTGGAATCCAAATGAATCCCGAGGTCTATTACATCGACAAGCTCCCGGTTCATCTCGATCCCACCGAGTTCGCCCTGGTGGGCGCCGCTACCGTGGTGGTATGTCTGGCGGCAACCCTCTTTCCCGCGTATCAAGCGAGCCGAGTGCGGCCGGTCGACGCGCTCAGATACGACTGAATCCTCCTACCTTCGATGTCAGATCCACTCGTCAGCGTGCAAAACGTGAGCAAAGTCTTCGAGCACGAGGGACGCTCGCTCGAAGTGCTCCAGGGGATCGATCTCGAAATCGGGCGCGGGGAGATGGTCACGATCGTCGGACCATCCGGCGCGGGCAAGAGCACGCTGCTCCATCTGGTCGGCACCCTCGACCTCCCGACCGAAGGCCGAATCTTGTACGAAGGGCGAGACGTCACCCGCCTAGGAAGCTCCGATCTCGCCGAATTTCGCAATCGAAGCATTGGATTTGTTTTCCAATTTCACCATCTCCTGCCCGAGTTTACGGCGCTCGAGAACGTACTGATGCCCGGTCTCATCCAAGGCCGCCGACGCTTCGAAGACCGCGCCCGCCGGCTCCTCGACGAGGTCGGACTGTCCGAACGCCTGACGCACCGACCCGGCGAGCTATCCGGCGGGGAGCAACAACGGGTCGCGCTCGCCAGAGCGCTGCTGATGGAGCCAAAGCTCGTGCTGGCGGACGAGCCGACGGGCAATCTCGACAGCCAGACCAGCGAATCGGTTCAGTCGCTTTTCTTCGATCTGAATCAACGGCATGGAACGACCTTCCTCATCGTGACCCACAGCAGGGACTTCGCGGCGATGATGCCACGCCGCGTTTCGATGAAGGATGGGCGCATCGTGTCGGACCAGCGACGCCCCCAACCCCTTGAAAACCAAGGAAAACCAGCTTGACCCCCTTCTAGGGCACGGCTATAGCCGCCCGGATCGCTACCTCTCACAATGCGCCTTTCCGCCCCTGCCATAGCCCTGACGCTTGCAGGGCTCGCTTCCGTGGCGGGCGCTCAGAGTGAGGAGAACATGCCGGAGCCGCCGTCACCGGCGACCCGACCGGTGCGCACTTCCCCCGAGCCGCAACGGCCACCGGACCCTCTCTCGCCCGAGGACCCAGAAGGCGAGGACTACGAACCGGTCGAGGACACCGACTCCGCGATTCGGGTGCCCAAGACGAGCTGTGACGGCAAAGAGATCCGGCGCGTCGTCGTCGTCGGTGCGCGCCGGGTCGACCCGGATGACGTCCGCGTAACCATGAAGCTCCGCAAGGGCGACATCTGCCGCGATCCGGCAGTAACGCGTGACGCCAAGGCGCTGTGGAACATGGGCTACTTCGACGACCTGCAGATCGAAGCCGACCCGCTTGGCGCGGGCATCAAGCTCACGATTCGCGTGGTCGAGCGGCCCGCGATTCGAAAGGTGATTTACAAGGGCAACGACGAGGTCGACGACGAGGACATCGACGAGGCCCTCAACCTCGAGGAAGGCACCATTCTATCCGTGCCGGAAGTGGAAGATCAGGCAGACGCCGTTCGCCAGCTCTACTCCGAGGAGGGCTTCTTCCTCGCGGACGTGAAGTACGAGCTCCGGCGGGTGCCCGACAACGCCAACCAAGTCGACGTGATCTTCATCATCGACGAGGGTGCGGAGGTCGAGGTTCGCCGCATCTCGTTCGTGGGCAACAAGGAGCTCCCCGCGGCGGAGCTCCTCAAGATCATGCAGACCAACGAGACCGGCATGTTCTCGTTCCTCAGCGACCGCAACAAGTTCAGCCGAAGCGCTTTCGACGAGGATCTCACCCGCGTGCAGGCTTGGTACTACGACAAGGGCTACCTGATGATGCGGCCCGGCCGCCCCAGGGTGGAGCTCACCGCCGACCGCGCGTACGTCGACATCACGATTCCCGTCGAGGAAGGCCCGCGTTTCCGAATCCGGGAATTCGACGTCATGGAAACAGACGGAGCCGGCAACGAGGTCGAGACAATCGCGCCCAAGCAGGTTCTGCGCGAGATGGTCGAGCTCGAGCCCGGCGATTGGTTCAGCCGTAGCAGGATCGCCGAGGGCATCGAAGGCATCACGCGCACCTACCGGGACGCGGGGTACGCGCTGGTCGAGATGGTTCCGGGCACCGACCTCGACGAAGAGAACCACTTGGTAGACGTCACCATCAACATCTTGCGCGGGCCGCCGGTATACATCGAACGCCTCCACGTGCGCGGCAACACCAAGACCCGCGACGCAGTGATCCGCCGCGAGTTTCGAATCAGCGAGGGCGACCTCTACAACCAGACCAGGCTCGAAGACGGTCGTGCGCTCGTAAACCAACTCGGCTACTTCGAGCGCGTCGATGTCTCCGAGGAGCAAGGCACGGCGCGCGACCAAATGGTCATCAACGTCGAGGTCGCCGAAAAGCCCACCGGCACCTTCCAGGTCGGCGCCGGCTTCTCGTCGCTCGAGAGCTTCATCGTCACCGCCCAGGTTCAACAACAGAATCTGTTTGGTCGCGGCCAGACGCTCGGCCTCAACCTCCAGCTCTCGGGCATCCGCCAGCAGATCGACCTGAACTTCGTCGAGCCTTGGTTCTTGGGCTCCGAGTGGAGCCTCGGGTTCGGGCTGTTCAAGCGCATCCGGGACTTTCGGGATTTCCGGCAGGACTCGACCGGCGCGAACATCACGACGGGACACCCGCTCTTCAATCCGCGGTTCAGAATCTTCCTTCGGTACGAGTTCGAGAACGTGGTCATCTCTCAACCGCGAGGCAACCTCCTCGGCGTCGGTGGCCAGCTTCAAAACACTTTCTCGAACATCTTCATCGCGAACGCGTTCCGCGACGGCATCACGAGCTCGCTTCGTTTCACGGTGAACTGGGACAGTCGCGACAATCGCCAGTCGACCACCGGCGGCATCTTCGCAAACTATGCGGTCCAGATCGCAGACCAATACCTGGGCTCCGACAACACGTTCATCCGCCAAACGAGCTTTGCCCGCTTCTACAAGAAAGTGTTCGGACCGGTCGTTTTCAAGGTCAATGCGGAGCTCGGGCTGATCACTTCGCGGCGATACGTGCCGGTCTTCGAGCGCTTCTACCTCGGCGGCATCTTCACGATCCGCGGCTACCGGCTACAGTCCGTCGGCCCGCAGGCGGGCTTGGCGACCGCGGGCGATCCGAACCTTCCCGTCGTCGCAGATGGTCGTCCGATCGGCGGCGATTTCCAGGCGTTCTATAATATCGAGTTCGAGTTCCCGCTCATCGAAGCAGTTGGGATCAGGGGCGTTATCTTCACCGACGGTGGCAACGCTTGGAACCTCTTCGCGTTCCGTGATCAGTTCGGCAACTGCCAAGCGCCAGTCGCGCCGGAAAACGATCCCTCATCGCAGCCCTGCGGCATCAACGGCTTCCTTCGCTACTCGGTTGGCTTTGGCATCCGTTGGTTCTCTCCACTCGGTCCTCTCCGCTTCGAGTGGGGCATTCCGATCAAGCGGCGGCCTCAGGATGACCCGATCCGCTTCGAATTCACGATCGGCCAGTCGTTCTAGGCGAATGAAACCCGCTGCCCGGGCGTATCAGCGCTGCGGCTTGACCGCCTCGCGGCGAACGGCTAGCTAGCCGGGGCCTGAAAGGAAGCTCTCATGCGCTTAAGCAGTCTCATCATTTTCGCGTTGCTCACGACGTTCCTCGTTGGATTCGCAAACACGGCCGACGCTCAGGTCAAGATCGGCGTCGTCGACCTTCAGCGCGCCATCAATGAAACCGAAGACGGTCGGCAGGCCAAGCGTCGCCTGAAGAAGCTCTTCGACGAGCGTCAGAAGTCGCTCGACGCAAAGCAGACCAGCCTCAAGGCGCAGAAGGACAGCCTGGAGCGCCAGCAAGACGTGCTCAGCGAGGACGCGCTTCGCAAGAAGATCGAGAAGTATCAGATCGACCTCCAGGAGCTCCAAAACGAGTACATGCAGTACCAGCAGGAGCTTCAGACGAAAGAAGCGGAGCTGACCCAGGTCATCCTCGAGAAGATGCAGGGCATCCTGCGGCGCATTGGCCAGACGGACGGTTACACGATGATCATCGAGGCCAACGAAGGCGGCGTCGTGTGGGTGCCGAGCAACCTGGACCTCACCGACGTCTTGATCCAGCGCTACAACAAGCTGGCCAAGCAGAGCGGCGGCGCCAAGAAAAAGTAAAACACCCGCTTCGTGGCCCTTACGGGCGTTTCCGGCTACAAAAAGCTCATGAGGAGGTTCTGGGCGCTAGCCGTCGCGGTGGTATCGACGCTCGGCGTGGCGGGACAGCTGGTCGCCCAAGACACGCCGGCGGCGAAGCCCGGGGAGCCGAGAGAGCCCGTCGACGAGCTGTCCGCTCGCACTCGCGCCCATCACATCGATGAGTACACCCAGGCCGCGGTGCTGCGTTACCCAGGCTTGAAGGCGGCCGAAGCGGACATCGTCACCGCGCAGGCGCGGCTCGACGAAGCACGGCTGTCTCCGTTCTTCCAGTTTCAAGGGCAAGCGCGGTTGTTCGTGAGGCCGGGCGCCCAGGGCACTCCAACCTTCAGCCCCGACCCGCAGATTCCGTGGAGCAACCGCTGGGGCCCTGGCGGCGAGGTCGGCATCGAGGGAGGCATCCCGATCTACACGTTCGGCAAGTACCGCGCGGGAAAGAAGGCCGCATCAGCGGGCATCGAGAGCGCAGAGTACGAGCGCGACATCACGTTGAACCGAGTGGTGTTCGACGTTCGGCGCGCATACTACGGAGTCCAGCTTGCGCTCGATCTACAAGCCCTGATCTCGGAAGGGAAAGAACCGCTTCGGAAAACCGTCGACAAGCTCCGCGCACGTCTGGAGGCCGACGATCCACGCGTGAAGCAAATCGACTATTTCCGCCTCACCATGGCGTTGTCGGAGATCGAGTCGCGCGAGTCCGAAGCACTGCGGCTTGGAGCTTCGGCGCGCGCGGCGCTCGAGCTCCTATCCGGGATCGAGCCTGCAGTCGTGCCAGAGTGCCCCCTGCAAGTCGTTCGAAGCGAAGTTGTCGATCTGGGAGATCAGGTCGAGCGCGCACTCGGCAACCGGCCAGAGATGTTCCAACTGGACGCGGCACGCAAGGCGCGCGACGCCAATCTCGTCGTGAAGCGCGCCGGCTACTTACCCGACATCATTCTCGCGCTCAGCGCGAGCTTTGCGCGCACCCCCCTCGTCACCGACATCAACAATCCGTTCATCATCGACCGGGGCAACTTCGCGGGTGCGTTCTTCGGACTCGTCGCGAAATGGAGTTTCGACTTTGCCGGAACCAAGGCGCGCGTAAAGGCCGCGAAGTCGGAGATCGATTCGCTCAAAGCCAAGATCGCCGAGGCCGAGCAGGGCATCGAGATCGAGGTAAACAGCCTTTACGAAAGGTTGGAAGATGCGAAACGCCGGGTTGGGAGTTGGACTCGCTCGGAAAAGGAAGCGCGCAAGTGGTTCATCACCTCGGCCCAAGGGTACGAAGTTGGAACGATGGACGCTCGGGAGTACGTAGACTCGCTGACGGCGTACTTCACGGCCCGCTCGAATCGGCTGCTGGCAACCGCGGACTACAACCTGGCCATTGCGGCATTGGAAAAAGCCACCAATGTACCCTTGGTGTCGCAAAAGGGCTGGCGCCCGACCGGCTGCGAGGAATAAACGCCCGGGTACCGCCGTCTATGAGGGAGATATGACTCGTTTCGCACTGATTCCAGGCTTTTTCGCGGCTTCCATGCTGCTTCTCACGGTGCCGGCGACGGCGCAGGACACCCCGGCAGGCTCGGCAATCGTCGAGAGCGGCGGGTTGAGCGCAGCGCAGGCCGCGGAAGCAGAAGCATTCATCAGGACCAAGCACAACAAGGTCCGCGCGGTCCTCCGCAAGCCCGACACTCCCGAACGAGCCGAGGAGCTCACGGTGCTTTTGGGCGAGTTTCTCGACTACGAACGCCTGGCCCAGCTTTCGCTCGACAAGGAATGGGATAAGCGGACGGACAAGGAGCTCAGGAAGTTCGTGGGCCTGCTCCGCGCGCTCGTCGAGCGTCAGTACCAGCGGAACATGGAGTCCACGCTCAAGTACAAGGTGACGTGGGTCGGGACCGAGCAGATCGAAGAAGGCGTGAAGGTGAACTCCTCCGCCCGTTCCATGAAAAAGAAGCGCCAACCCCCGATCACCATCGACTACTCGATGAGCCCCGCGGGCAAGGAGTGGAAGGTCTTCGACATCTTCACCGACGACGTGAGCCTCGTGAAGAACTACAAGCGCCAGTTCCGCCGCGTGATCAACGAAGAGGGCTGGAAGGGCCTGATCGAGCGGATGGAAAAGAAGCTCAACGCGGAAGACGAGCTGATTTAGGGGATGCTGGCGGATCTGGTTGCTGAGCGGCTGGGCGGGTGGGTATAAACTAGATAAACGGGTCCGACCGGGCGGCCCCCCCAGGCCGCACCGTTCGGACACCTCCCCAGTTTTTGTTAGACCCTCTTACGCAGTCCAGCGATGTCTCTGATGACGACGCGGCGATGATCAGTGGTGATCACGCCACCCCTTTTGAAAGCACCGAGCACCAGAGTGACGGTTTCCCGAGTCGAGCCAACGTAGCTCGCGATTTCCTGATGGGTGAACTTCACACCGATCAAGATCCCCCGTGAGTCGGGAATGCCATGACGCGTGGACGCATCGAGTAGAAACTCTGCTACACGCGATTCTACGCTTCGCGTGAGCAGCGCATCGATTCGCCGTTCTGCGAGCAGACGACGTTCCCCCATTAATCGATGCATCGCGGAAGCGAATCCAAGGTCCTCGGTCATCACCGTTTTGATGAGCCGAGGCGGAATGCGTAGCGCTTCCACATAATCCAGAACCACCGTTTCGAGGCGCGCTTCGGCGTCGATCAGCGACATCTCGCCGACCAGATCGCCCGGGCCGTAGTAGCCAAGCGTCAGCTCCCTCTCCGGTGTACGGCGCACGCGCCGAACGCGACCGCTGCCGATGACGAACACGGCGGGGTCGCTGGGCATACACAAGGACTCGCGCCGATCGGCATCGACCAACGCGCTGCCATTGAGAACCTGCTCTCGGAGCTCGGGTCGCAGTGCCTCGAACACCCTGCAACGATTCAGAATCCTGGCTCGCCGCTCTTCCGTCGTGCGGAGTCGTCGTGCGCCGGAGCCGTTTTGTAGTGCAGGAGCGTTAGAATCCATACTTACAGCCTTAACGGTATGGTGCACTAGCAGAGGATTACCGTCAAGGCGTAGAGTCACAAAATTACTCAAATCGCCCTTTCTTCCTGCGTATTGACCGATGCGGCGCGCCCAGCTAGTGTCGGCCACACTAGAAGGGGGTCGCTCCAGGCTGGGGCCGTCAATCATAACCATGCGACTTTACTCAGGAAAAATTGGCCCGATCGTGGACGACCTCGTACGGGAGCTGACAGCCCAGAACGATATCGAAGTCGAGGACGAGACCGAGGTCCGGATGGATCTCGAGGCGGTTCTCAAGGAGTTCGTTCGCCGAGAGCGGCAGCTCATCGACGAGTCGAAGGACCGCATGCAGCGTGAAGGCCTCGGCTACTCGAAGCTCGGCAAGATGCGGCAGCGCGTCGCCAAGGAGATGGGCTTCCCGCAGCAGGACGAAACCCTTCCCTACCTGATCGACCAACTCCTGAACATGCTCTTTCACAGCAGCAATGTCGCGGAGATCTACGCCGACGATGCGACGCTTCGAAAGAAGATGACGCCGATTCTCCGCCGGCACATGGAAGTCGAGACCGGTCTCGATGCCGAGGTCCGCTCGAAGATCAAGAACCTGCAAGAAGGCACCGCGGCGTTCGAAGTGGAGTACGCCAAGGTGATGGATCAGATCAAACACAAGCGCGGCCTCGAGTAACGCTCCCATGCGCAGCATGACCGGATACGGGAGCGGGCGAGCGGCGCTCGGGGAAGGACACGTGGTAATCGAGGTGCGCGCGGTCAATCATCGGTTCCTCGATGTACGCGTGAGACTGCCTTCTCGAATTCAGAGCCGCGCACCCGCGGTCGAGCGGGTGATTCGCGCACGCCTCGCACGAGGCCGAGTGGACGTGAGCGCGCGCTTCGAGGGCCAAACACTTCCGCAACCAATGCTCGACATCAACCGGGCCCGCTCCGTGTATCAAGAGCTCATGGCGTTGCGCGACGAGCTCGCCCCCACCGAGCCCTTGCCCCTCGCCCTGCTCTCGGCGGTTCCAGACCTGTTCGTGGTCAACCGAGACAGCGATGAACGGGCGTTGGACACGTCGCTCGAGCGCGCGGCCGTGGCGGCCTGCGAGGCTGTCGCGGCGATGCGCGCCAAGGAAGGAGAGGCGCTCGCCGCGGAGCTTCGGGGCCAGCTCGCAGAGCTCGAGGAGACCCTGGCCGCGCTGAAGACCGCCCTCCCCGAGCTCGTCGAGAGCCGCCGCTCACGCCTTCGCGATCGCCTCGACGCCCTTCTTGCCAACGCAAAAGCCTCGGTCGATGCCGCGCGCCTCGAGCAGGAGGTCGCAATCTTGGCAGAGCGCTCCGACGTGACCGAGGAGCTGGTTCGGCTCGAAAGCCATCGGACTCAAATGCTCGAACTGACCGAGAATTCGAACGCACCCGTCGGAAAGCGTATCGACTTCCTCCTCCAAGAAATGTCGCGGGAGGCCAACACGATCGGCTCGAAGGTGCAGGATGGAACGATCACGCCGCGCGTAATTGCGCTCAAGGCGTGCATCGAGCAAATGAGGGAACAAGCGCAGAATGTGCTTTAGGCTGCCGGGTTGTCGCGGTAGAGGTGCCAAACAAGGGGTGGCGGAATGAGTGCCGCGTCGTCGACAGATCCTGGTCTCATCTTGGTGATCATCAGCTCGCCGTCAGGCGCTGGGAAGACGACACTGACCCATCGATTGCTTCAAGAGTTCCCCGACCTTCGCTTCAGCGTGTCGCACACCACCCGCAAGCCGCGCCCCAACGAGGTGGACGGCCAGGACTACCACTTCGTCAGCGAGGAGGCGTTTCGCAAGTTGGTCGACGAAGGCGGTTTCGCAGAATGGGCGGTCGTGCACGGAAACCTCTACGGCACGAGCGTCTCCGAGATCGACCGGGCGAGCGCGGCGGGCAAGGCGGGGCTCCTGTTCGACGTCGACTATCAGGGGGCGCGGCAGATCAAGGAGAAGTTTCCTCACGCTGTGGGCGTATTCATTCTGCCTCCCTCGATGGAGGAGCTCAGGCGTCGGTTGGACGGGCGCGGTTCTGACGACGCCAAATCCCGCAAACGCCGTTTTGAAAAGGCCCGTGAAGAGATCGGGCACTATCCTTTCTTCGACTACATGATCGTCAACGACGATCTGCAACGCGCGCTCGCCGAGCTTCGTGGGATCGTCCTAGCGGAAGGCTGCCGGCAGTGGCGCGCCGCCGCGAAGGCTGAAGCCTTGCTGAAAGGTTGAGCTCAGAACTCGATGCCCATGACCAGGCGCATCGTGAGTGCGCGCCTGATGCCGCCCGTGCCGGCGCCTGGCTCGGTGACGCCGTCGACTTCTAGGTACTTCAGGCCATTGAGTGGGAACAGGACACCGAACTGGCCCGCCACGAAGAACCCGTCGGTGAAGCTAGGGCCGTTCTCGGTCCGATAGTAGATCGAGAGATCGAGCTCCGCCCCGAGATTCGGATTCGACGAGTAGGTCTGCTGCTGGTACATCGCTCGGCTGTAGATGAAGTCGAGCCGCGCAGCGAACACGCGCCCGAAATCGCTCCGAATGATGTCGTAACTGATCGCCGGAGCGAGATAGTACGCTCCCGAAATCGCCCTCATGATCTGCTTCCAGAAGATCAAGTCGATGTTGTAGTTCGGATGAAACGAGAAGGTCGAGATCGTCTTCTTGCCGACCGGCTGCGTCGCGAGGTCCTCGTACTGCGAGAGCCCTACGACGTCCGGGTCCCCCGAAGCAGCTCCGCCCTTGAGAAACACACCGAGCTTCTTCCCGACCGCGCGGTACTCGCTCTCGAATGCGAACCCCCACTGCCGAAGCTTGTAGGGCGCGTCCTCGGAAGTTGGCGGAAACCCGCCGGGAGAGATGTTTTGAATCTTGCCTAAGATGCCCGCAAACTCGAGCTCGAGGCGGAGGTCTTTCCAAAGCGCCTGGAACCAACCATCGGGGATGTAGACTCGGGCATCGCGTCGAACGAAGGACGCCTCGACGTCGGCGACGTCGCCGAAAAGCGGCGCGGTCGACGTCGACAGGGACTGCGTGCGATAGATGAAGTAGCTGCCGCCGTTCACGACCCACTTCCCGCTGCGTAGCCGTTTCTCCTGAGCGAGCGGTTCCATTCGCCTTGCGATGAGAGCGCTCCATTGGCGGGTGTCGTCCAGTTTGCTCGCGTCGCGGGCGACTGCTTGAATATCCGCAACAGGGTCGGCGATGTACCCCTTGTTCGCGAAGTCCCAAGAGAGGCCGAAGAAGATCCCCTTGAACTTCCCGATCAACTGAATCCGATCGACCTCGGACTGGAAGTCTTGGTCGAGCTTCGTCTGGAGGATGTTCGTGGCCTCGCCGGCATTCCACAACATGCCCATGCCCCACTGGTTTCCCATTCGACCGAAGCGCACTTGGCCGATGGTGCTGTTCGTCACCTCGCCCCAGACGCGCCTGACGAGCAGCGCGTCACCCACTGTGTTGCGGAAGGCTTCCGGCGGCGGTGAAGTTCGGGTCAAGCTGTCGACAGGGACGCCGGGCGCACGACCCGTCACCTGGCCGAACTGATTGACCGACTTCACCTCGGGTGTCGAACCGAGGACGAGGTTGTCGAACGCGTCGAGCATCATGTGGACGCGAACGTTGTCGCTGAGCGAGAGCGTCGGCTGTAGACGCAAACGCATGTTGGCGAAGCGTGTAACCGCCGAACCGTCGCACCGCTGATCGGTATCGGGGATCGACGATGGCTCGCCGGTGCAACCGCCAGCGGGCAATACGGGTTGACCGGACGAGGGGCCGTTGTCGACCTGGATCCACCGCGCAAACGGATCACCCGTCAGGCGATCGAGCCCCACGCGGCCGAGGGCAAAATTGTCCATGTACTCGCCGCGGACGCGAAAGTAGCCGTTGAGCGTGAACATGGGGCGGGGATTGGTCCACGACGCGAGGGTCGGGTCGGCAGCCGGGGGCTCTGCCTTGCCGAGCAGCTCCGCGTCGCCCTTTGCCATGTCGGCATCGTCCTCCTCTTCGAAGGCGCTCTCGTCGAAGTCCTCCTCTTCGAACTCGCTATCGAAGTCGTCTTCGGCTGCTGCGCTTCCTCCGGCGGCAGGCGCCGAGGGGAGCTGGAGCCCCTGCATGGGTGGCGCTCGAAGCTGAGGGGGCAGATCCTCCTCGTTGGTGGGCTCCGGGGCCTCCTCCATCTCGGAGATGGCCTCTTGCTCCTCGGTCTCCGCTACGCCGGCTGCACCGGGGGCCGTGGTCGGATCGGTCGACGAACGTTGTGCCGAAGCCGTGGTGCCACAGAGGGCAACTACCCAGATAATTGCGAAGAAACGGCGCATTGAACCCGTGCGGTCGGGGGCGTAGCACGCCGGGATCACACGGGTCAACGAAGCAATCGCTGCCTTGACCAAACTCTCCGAGGCCTTTAGCCCGCTCACGAGAACCCCGTGACCGAGACTCTACGATTCATCCCCCTAGGCGGGCTCAACGAGGTGGGCATGAACTGCGCCGCCTTGGTGTGCGACGGCACGATGATCGTCATCGACTGCGGGATCGGGTTCACCAACGAGGTAGGTGCCGAGCTCGTCCACCCCGATTTCGGGTGGTTGGTCGACCGCCGCGAGAGCTTGCGGGCGATCGTGATCACCCATGGCCATGAAGACCACATCGGCGCACTCCCATATCTACTCAAGGACCTGAGGGCTCCGATCTACGCCCCGCCCTACGCGGCGGCACTCATCGAGGACCGGCTCCGGGAGCACCGACTGAAGAATATCGACCTCCGGGTGAGCCCTGCGGGCAGCCGGATCGAGGTCGGCCCAATTTCGGTCGAGCGTTTTGGCGTCCACCATTCGATCGCCGACGCGACTGGGCTCATCCTGGATACCCCGGTCGGCACCCTGGTCCACACGGGGGACTTCAAGATCGAGGCGGAACCCTGCGAGGGGCAACGCTTCGACCGCGCGCGGCTCGAGGAGGTCGGTCGGCAGGGGGTCCGGCTCCTTCTGAGCGACTCGACCGGAGCCGAGGTCGAAGGGCGCTCCCGACTGGAACGCGACGCCGAGGCGGCGCTCGAGGCGCAGATCGCGCGCGCCGCGCATCGCGTCGTCGTGGCGACCTTCTCCTCGAATGCGTTTCGACTACGTGCAGCGCTCCGCATCGCGCGCGAACAAGGTCGCAGGGTCTGCCTCCTCGGTATGTCGGTGAAGAAGCACACCGAGACCGCGCAGCAGCTCGGGTTGATCCCGCCGGTCGACTCCCTCCTCGTGGCGCCCGAGGAAGTCGACGCGTTGCCGCGCAGCGAGGTTTTGATTTTGGCGGGTGGCACCCAGGGCGAGGCGTCCTCCTCACTCACACGATTGGCCCGCGAGGAACACTCCCGCGTGCACCTCGAGGCGGGCGACACCGTCATCTTTTCATCGCGCATCATCCCGGGCAACGAGCTGCCGGTCCTCGACGTGATCAATCGATTCGAGCGCCGGGGCCTCGAAGTCATCACACGACAACAGCACCCGGAGGTACATGCGAGCGGCCACGGGAGCCGCGAAGAACAGCGAACGATGATCCAGTTGCTCCAGCCGCGGGCGTTCGTGCCGGTGCACGGCACGCACCATCACCAACGCCGGCACATGGAGCTTGCGAGAGAAGAAGGCATCCCGGAGACCCAGCTCCTCGACAACGGCAGCGTGTTGGAAGTGACGCGCGATGCGATTCGCCTCGTCGGCCGTGTCCAGGTTGGCCGCGTCTACATCGACGGTATGAAGCCGCTTAGCGCCGAGCTGATGGCACAGCGCCGTTCGATGGGGTCCGGCGGGCTGCTCACCGTGCTCCTCATGCTTCAAGGGGGGCGGTTGCGTGAGCGCCCGCGGATCGTGTCGAGCGGCGTCTTCGAGGCTCGGGAGCGGCGCCGTACGGAGGAGCGCGTGGCCGAACACGTGCGCAACGCACTCAAAGGTCGGCACTTCGTGGCCCCCGAGGACGCCGAAGACGCGGCAATTGAGGCTGCGCGGCGCTTCTTGATGCACAATCAGCGGCGTCGGCCGTTGATCATGGCCGATGCGAACGGGGAATCATGAGCCGATGGGTCGCCTGGACGATGGCCGGATTGCTGCTGAGCGGATGCCATCGGCACGCCAAGCCGGAGCCAAGCCCGCCGCCCTCGGCGGCGCAGACCGAGCCGACGAGCACGGCCGCTGCGCCATCGCCCGCAGGGCAGATCGGAATGGCGCGGCCGGCAACCGCGCAGGAGCGTGCGGTCGTCGACGAACTGGTGCGCGCCGCAGAGGCGGTTCGCCAGCTCAAGCTCCGACGCCCCGTCATGATCGAGATCGAGGATGGCGAAGCGATTGCCGAGAGTCTTCGCTCTCAGATCGAGGAAGCCGATATCGAGCGCGCCCGATCGATCTACGGGACGCTCGGACTGCTGGACGCCGAGGACGATCTGCACGCCATGTTTGCTGGCGTCCTCGGCGAGCAGGTGATCGGCTACTATGACCCGGAAACCGGACGCCTGGTGATCCGCGAAGACGTGATGAACGGCCTCACCGGCGCCCTCGGCTCCGAGCAAACGCAAGAAGCGCGGCTGGTGCTGGTGCACGAGATCGTCCACGCACTTCAGGATCAGCGGCTCAGTCTGGGCGAGTCGTATCAGAAAGAACGAACATCGGACGCCGACAACGCGTTTCGGGCCGTGGTCGAAGGTGACGCGACACTAGCCATGTTGGCACACGCACTTCGCCAACAAGGAATTCCGCTTTCGGCGGCAACCGAGGGCATCCAGCAACTGGGCAACCACCTCGACCTGAACGGGTTGGTGCAGGGTGAGAAGCTCGACGACGCGCCCACGATTGTCCGAGTTACCTTGATCGCGCCCTACCTGCGTGGCCTTCAGTTCATCGCCGCGGTGCAGGGGCGAGGCGGCTGGCCGGCGGTCAACAACGCGCATCGAAGACCACCGTTGAGCAGCGAGCAGGTTCTACACCCGGACAAGTACTTCGCACGCGAGCCGAGCGAGGCGATCGTCGTTCAGGACAGCCCTCAGGTGCTCGCCGCTGGCTTCAAACGCGTGGCGGAGGACACCCTCGGAGAGCTCGAGCTCGGCGTCTACCTCGGGCAGTTGACTCTGTCAGGCGCCGCCGATCAAGCCGCGTCAGGCTGGGCGGGCGACCAGCTGGTCATCTACGCACGGAAAAAGGAGACCGCCGCAGTCTGGTGGACTTCTTGGGACACCGATCGCGACGCCGAGGAGGCCTTCGACGCTGCGCGCTCGGTGTCACCCAACGCACCCACCGCAATGGTCCAGCGGAAGGGACGCTCCGTATTGATCGTCCGCGGCCTGCCAGCGAAGCTACATCGGCCGGTTCGCAACGAGTTCTCGAAGTTCGCGCGCGCCATCGAAGGACAGCCGGCGCCACCCGAGATCCCGCCAAGCCCCGTCTATTGAGGTTGTCCGGGCTTGCGCACCAAGCTAGGAAGGCCGCATGGGACGCGCCTCCTGGGACGAATACTTCATGGATATCGCCGTCGTGGTTGCGCGGCGTTCGACGTGCCCGCGCAAGCACGTGGGCGCGGTCATCGTGCGCGACAAGACGATCCTCTCGACGGGCTATAACGGCTCGGTCCGGGGTCTCCCGCATTGCGACGACGCCGGTCACATGATGGTCGATGGCCATTGCGTGCGAACCATCCACGCGGAGGTCAACGCCGTGATTCAGGCGGCGAAGAACGGAACCCGCATCGACGGAGCGACGATCTACGTCACGGCGTCCCCGTGTTGGAACTGCTTCAAGACGATCTGCAACGTCGGAATCAAGCGAATCGTCTTCGAGGAGTTCTATCGGGACGAGCGAATTTTCGAGGTTTCGCAGACTTTGGGCATCGAGCTGGTCGAGCTCCACCGAGAGCTCGAGCGGATCGAGGCTACACCTTGACGGGTTCCGCGCCCGGCAGTACGAACCGCGCCAGGCCGCGCGCCCGTAAAACCAATGCAATCTGAAATTCGCGAGATCAGTCCAGTCCTCGTGGAGGTCACGGTCGAAGTGCCGTGGGACCGCATCCAAAAGGACCTGAACGACACCTACAAAGAACTCGGCAAGACCGCGCGCGTGCGTGGCTTCCGTCCCGGAAAAGTGCCGCGTGATGTGGTCCGGCAAATGTATGGCCGACAGGTCGCCGCTCAGGTTACCGGCACGCTGGTGGAGCAAGGCCTGATGGAAGCGGTGCAGAAGCACGAGCTTCACATCGTCGCGCAGCCCGAGATGGAAGAGGCGCCAGAGCTTCAGAAGGGCAAGCCACTCACCTTCAAGGCGAAGGTCGAGGTGCGACCGAAGATCGAGCAGGTCGCCATCGACGAGCTCGAAGCGTGGCAGAAGCCGATCGACATTCCCGACGCGGAGGTCGACGCGGAAATCGAGCGGATGCAGCACCAGCACGCAGAGATCCAGGTGCCCGATCCGATGCGCCCCGCGCAGGAGGGCGACCTGATCACGATCGACTACACGGTGTCGGTCGACGGCGAACCCAAAGAGGACCTCGGCGCCGAGGGCCGGCAGGTCGAGATCAACGACGAGCACCTGCTACCCGCGTTGAAGGAGGGGCTGCTCGGTATGCAGCCCGGCGACGAGAAGATCGTCGAGGTGGCGTTCGAGGACGACCACCCGAACGAAACCCTCCAGGGGAAGACCGCGGTATTCTCGATCACCGCCAAAGAGCTCCACGAGAAGCTCTTGCCCGAGCTCGACGACGAGTTCGCGAAGGACTGCGGCGATTACGAGACTTTGCTCGAGCTCCGGCTCAAGATCCGCGAGGACCTCGAAGCCTCGGCCAAGCAGCGCGCGGATGCGGAGCTCAAAGACCAGCTGATCGACAGCCTGATAGAGCACAACGACATCCCCGTTCCGCCGTCGATGGTGCAGCAGCAACAGCAAATGATGATGTACGAGATGGCTCAGTTCATGCAGCTTGCGGGGCAACAAGGGGCCCCAGGCGCTGACTTCTTCTCGGGCATCGAGGGTCGGGCCAAGCGCCGCGTGCAGGCGGGCATTCTCCTCGGTTCGCTGGCGCGTCAGGAGAACATCGAAGTCACCGACGCCGATCTGGATGAGAAGTTCCAAGAGATCGCTGAGAGAACCGGCAAGCACATCGCCAAAGTTCGAGCGGACCACCAGGAGGCGCAGCGCGATGCCCTGCAATCCCAGCTTCTCGAAGAGAAGGTCATGGCGCTGCTCACCGCCCGTGCCAAGATCAACGAGGGGGAGCGGCCCGAGCCCCAAGAGGAAGTAGAAGACGTAGAAGAGGAAGCGCCAGCCGAGGACGAGGGGGAAGATTCATGAGCGAAACAACGACCGCGCAGATGTACATGCCCTGGGTCGTCGAAACGACGCACCGAGGCGAACGTCAGTGGGATATCTTCAGCCGCCTTCTCAAAGACCGCATCATCTTCTTAGGAACCGAGGTCAACGACGATGTCGCCAACGCGATTATCGCCCAGATGCTCTTTTTGGAGAGCGACGATCCGGACAAAGAGATCACCCTCTACATCAACAGCCCAGGCGGCGCGATTACAGCAGGACTCGCGATTTACGACACGATGCAGTACGTCAGGTCACCCGTGTCGACGGTCTGTCTCGGTCAGGCCGCGTCGATGGCAGCTTGGATTCTGGCCTCTGGCACGACCGGATTGCGTAAGTGCCTTCCGAATAGCCGCATCATGATTCACCAGCCACTCGGCGGGATTCGAGGCCAGGCAACTGACATCGAGATCCACGCACGAGAGATTCTGAAACTTCGTGAACAAATGAACACGATCCTGGCCAGGCATACAGGCCAGACGACCGACCGTATTAAGGAAGACACCGAACGCGATCGCTACCTCTCCGCCGAAGAGGCCCAGGAGTACGGGCTGATCGACGATGTCATCAAGCCAAAGCAGGGCCTCTGACACTCGGCAAAACACTGGAAACGCGAGCCGCCCGGCTCTTGCCGTAAATGAGGCAGGACGCTAGACTCCGACAAGCAGGTATATGGTGGATCGCAGGCGAGACGACGGGCACGGCAATCTTCAATGTTCTTTCTGTGGGAAGTCTCAGAAGGAGGTCAAAAAGCTCATCGCAGGGCCGACGGTCTACATCTGCGACGAGTGCATCGGCCTTTGCAACGACATCATCGCTGAAGAGGTCGAGCGAGAAGAATCGCTGACCACGACCACGCCGCTTCCGAAGCCCGCCGAGATCAAAGAGATCCTCGACGAGTACGTGATCGGGCAGGAGCGCGCGAAGAAGATTCTGTCGGTCGCCGTTCACAACCACTACAAGCGCATCGACTCGAAGCTCGCCACAGATGACGTCGAGTTGCAGAAGTCGAACATTCTTCTGCTCGGCCCGACCGGCTCCGGCAAGACTCTGCTCGCCCAGACGCTAGCGCGAATCCTCAACGTGCCCTTCGCCATTGCGGATGCCACGACACTCACCGAGGCCGGCTATGTTGGCGAGGATGTCGAGAACATCATCGTTCAGCTCCTGCAGAACGCCGACCACGACGTCGAGCGTGCGCAGCGCGGGATCGTGTACATCGACGAGATCGACAAGGTCGCGCGCAAGGGGGACAACCCATCCATCACGCGCGACGTGAGCGGTGAAGGTGTCCAACAAGCGCTCCTCAAGATCATCGAGGGCACTGTCGCGAACGTGCCCCCCAAGGGTGGACGCAAACACCCCCAGCAGGACTTCCTCCAGATCGACACGGGCAATATCCTCTTCATCTGCGGTGGCGCGTTCGTCGGTCTCGACGAGGTGATCGAGCGTCGCATCGGTGAGCGCACGCTCGGATTCGGCGCGGACATCCCGTCCCGAAAGGACAAAAAGATCGGAGAGCTCCTCGAGCGCATCGAGCCGGAGGATTTGCTCCGCGCCGGCCTAATCCCAGAGTTCATCGGCCGTCTTCCCGTCATCGCCACGCTGCACGAGCTCAATGAAGAGGCGCTCGTCGACATCCTGACCAAGCCGAAGAACGCCCTAGTCAAGCAGTACCAAAAGCTTTTCGAGATGGACGGCGTGAAGCTCAAGTTCGCCACCGGCGCGCTGCGTGCAGTCGCGGGGCAGGCGCTGAAGCGGAACGCTGGTGCCCGAGGCCTCCGGGCCATCATGGAGAAGTCGATGCTCGACATCATGTACGACGTCCCGTCCCAAGCGGACATTCGGGAGGTCGTGGTGAGTGAAGAAGTCATCGCCTCGGGGGAGACGCCGCTCATCGTCTACGAAAAGGAAGAGGCGGAGCTCGCCTAGTTCGGCGCGTGCCGCATATCCGCGCCTCTTTCGGGGCAACCGAGTAGACAGATGTTCTTTCACCGAAACGACAACGACGAGCAGAACCCAGGCGCTGGCGCCCCGAGTGGCGAGGCATTCCCGCTTCTTCCTTTGCGTGACATCATCGTGTTCCCGCACATGGTCGTGCCGCTCTTCGTAGGGCGTGAGAAATCGATCAACGCGCTCGAAGAGGCGATGAGCCAGGACAAAGAGATCCTGCTTGCCGCCCAGAAGAAGGCAAAGACCAACGATCCGACGGTGGGCGATATCTTCGAGGTTGGGACCATCGGCACCATCATTCAGCTGCTGCGTCTGCCCGACGGCACGGTGAAAGTGCTGGTCGAAGGGAAGCGACGCGCGCGCATCACGGAGTTCCTCCCGCACGAGGATTTTTTCCTCTGTGCCGTCGAGCCCGTCGAGGAGACTTACGCGGAGAACGTCGAAATCGAAGCGCTCATTCGCTCGGTGCAGTCCGCTTTCGATGTCTACGCGAAGCTCAACAAACGCATCGCCCCGGAAATGCTGATGACGGTACAGACCATCGACGATCCGTCGAAGCTGGCCGATACCGTCGTGGTCCACCTGACGAGCATCAAGCTGTCGGACCGCCAAGAGATTCTCGAGACTGTCGATCCTGCCAAACGGTTGGAGCGTTTGTTCCAGCTGATGAACGCCGAAATCGAGATCATGCAGGTGGAAAAGAAGATCCGCTCCCGCGTCAAGAAGCAAATGGAGAAGACGCAGAAGGAGTACTACCTGAATGAGCAAATGCAGGCGATTCAGAAGGAGCTCGGCGAGCGGGACGAGTTCAAGAGCGAGATCCAAGAGCTCGAACAGCAGCTCAAGCAGAAAAAGCTCACCAAAGAAGCACACCTCAAGGCCCGCAAGGAGCTGAAGAAGCTCAAGATGATGCAGCCGATGAGCGCAGAGGCCACGGTCATCCGCAACTACATCGACTGGGTGCTTGCACTTCCCTGGGGCGACAAGTCCGAAGAGAATTACGACATCGACGCCGCCGAGCAGATTCTCGACGAGGATCATTACGGCCTCAAGAAGCCCAAGGAGCGCATCGTCGAGTACCTCGCCGTGCAAGCGCTCGTGAAGAAGCTCAAGGGCCCGGTGCTTTGTCTCGTGGGCCCGCCCGGCGTCGGAAAGACTTCCCTCGCCAAGAGCATCGCACGGTGCACCGGGCGAGAGTTCGTGCGTCTTTCACTTGGCGGCGTTCGCGACGAGGCGGAAATCCGCGGCCATCGTCGGACCTACATCGGCGCGCTGCCCGGCCGGCTGATCCAGTCGCTTCGCAAGGTTGGAACGAACAACCCGGTGTTCCTCCTCGACGAGATCGACAAGCTTTCGTCGGACTTTCGCGGCGACCCCGCCTCGGCGTTGCTCGAAGTGCTCGATCCGGAGCAGAACCACAACTTCAACGACCACTATCTCGACCTCGATTACGATCTCTCCGAGGTGATGTTCATCACCACCGCAAACACGCTTGGCGGCATTCCGCTTCCTCTGCGTGATCGCATGGAGATCCTCGAGATCAGCGGGTACACCGAGTTCGAGAAGCTCAACATCGCGATGCGCTATCTCGTGCCGCGGCAGAAGGAAAACGCTGGCCTCAAGGAAATCGACCTCGAGATCAGCGAGAACGCGGTTCGGCAGATCATCCATTACTACACGATGGAGAGCGGCGTCCGTAACCTCGAACGAGAGATCGGCAGCGTCTGCCGGAAGATCGCTCGGCAGGTGCTCAAGGACGGCGAGGACGAAGCCAAGACGAACAAGTACGTGGTGGAAGCCAAGGACGTGGCCCAGTACCTCGGCGTTCCAAAGTACCGGCCCGACAAGACCAACGAAAAGGACCACGTCGGCCTGACAAACGGCTTGGCGGTGAACTCGTTCGGCGGCTCGATCCTCGAGTGCGAGGTCGCAGTCGTCCCGGGCAAGGGCAAGCTCAACATCACGGGCCTGCTCGAAAAGGGAATGCAGGAATCGGCGCAAGCAGCCATGAGCTACATCCGCTCGCGGCAGAAAGTCCTCGGGTTGGAGGTCGATTTCCACTCGAAGTACGACGTGCACGTTCATTTCCCGAGCTTCGTTCCGAAGGATGGTCCGAGCGCCGGCATCACGATGGCGACCAGTATCGCGAGCGCGCTCCTCAAGATCCCGGTGCGCAAGAACGTTGCGATGACGGGCGAGATCACGCTCCGCGGCCGGATCCTCCCGATCGGCGGCCTGAAAGAGAAGCTGCTGGCGGCGCACCGCGCGGAGATCAACGTCGTGCTGATCCCGAAGGACAACCAAAAGGACCTCAAGGAAATCCCGAAGCGCGTGCTCAACGCGCTCCGCATCGTGCTGGTCGAGCACATGGACGAGGTCCTGCGCGAGGCTCTGGCGCTGAGCGACCCCGACGCCCTCTTCGGCGAGCACCAAGTGCGCCCCGCCGAGTACCGCGAAGGCGAGCTCATCACCCACGACTCCCTCCCGGAAGACGACCTCCCCGACCCCACAGTAGACGCCCCCGGCGCCCGCCAGTAGGGGACACGCTCCACCCTCCTAACCCATCGTGATCAATGCGTTCCTGCGCCAAAGATCGCAGCGACAGCCGCGCGCAACGCCGGGGCCCGCTTGCTGAAGCAGGACCCAACGCTGCGATCTTCCGCTGAGAGGCCGTGCGATTTCAGGGGCTTGCGGTCGTGGAGCCTGTCCCGCATGATCGCGGCGCGAATCGGTCGGGTAACTCAGCGGTAGAGTGGCGCCCTTACAAGGCGCAGGTCGCATGTTCGAATCATGTCCCGACCACTGTTTTCGGCGCCAGTGACCCACTGGTCACACGATCACCTGGAAAATACTGCACTTCGTACTTTTTTGCCTAGCCCCGGCGACAGCTAGCCCTAGGTTTGCTAACCAGTAGTCAGTCACTGACCAGTGGTCAGCGAACGGAGGGCAAGCACATTGGCAGTAGCGGCACGCCGAGAACGGGAGCGAACTGCGCGTCGGGAAGCGATTCTCGACGGAGCGCAGGACCTCATTGCCAGTGAGGGCTATCACGGCCTCCGCATGGACGCGGTCGCGGATACGGTCGAACTCAGCAAGGGCACCCTCTACCTCTACTTCGAAAAC
>JAHEEE010000053.1 GCA_024640845.1 Myxococcales bacterium
CAATCGCGGTGACAGGTTGCAGCAGCGGCGACGGCGGCGACGGCGGCAACGGCGGCGGTGACGGCGGCAGCGGCGGCATGGGCGGCGGCACCGGCGGTGCGGGCGGCGGCACCGGCGGTGTCGGCGGCGGCACCGGCGGCACGGGCGGCGGTCTCGATCCCTGCACCGATGAGCTCTGTGTTGACGCGGTGCCTGCGAGCACGTCGTTTGCAGGCAGCATCAGCGTCGAGCTGATCGCCAGAGGAACGGCGAGCGCCGATGCGACGATTTACTACACCACCGACCTCACCGAGCCCGGTGAGGGATCCCCTGAGTACACAGCAGGAGACCCGATCAGCATCAGTGAGACCACGGTCGTGAAGTTCAGAGCGATCGCACCATCCGGTGCAGGTGGTGCCGGCGGTGCCGGCGGTGCCGGCGGCGACCCTGCTCCGGAGAACATCGAGGCCGCGGGGTCCGAGGGCTACACGCTCGCTGAAGGGCCGGCCGCGGAGATCTACGATCAATGGTCTCGAAGCGGACACGGCAACCTCACGGATGAGCCCTGGCGCCACTGGGACGAAGACGGCGCAGTCGATCCCCCTTGCACGCAATGCCACACGGCGCAGGGCTTCCTCGAGTATGCCGCCCTTGGATATGTTGAGACCTCTCAGCCACTTCCGCTCGGTCTCGAGTGCCAGGCGTGCCACACCGGGTCGCCCTCGAGCTATTACAACCCGGTCCTCAATGCGAATCTCGAGCCGGTGGCGTTCCCTGTGAATGACGCAGAGGGTACGGAACCGAGTCTTTCTCAGTTTGGTAGCAGCAACATGTGTCTGGTCTGCCATCAGGGTCGCGCGTCGGGGCCGACCTTGCAGAACCGGATCGATAGCGGAAACCTTGGGTTCCTCAACATCCATTACTACGCAGCGGCTGGCTCGCTGTTCGGAGGTGAGGCTCAGGCCGGCTACGAGTACGAGGGGAACGAGTACATCCCGCGCAACACCTTCCCCTCTCACCCCGACGAGTTCTCCACTTGCGAGGGCTGCCACATGCAAAACGCCGAGAACGGCGAGGCGCACACCTGGATACCCGACATCGCCAACTGTCAGTCGTGCCATGGCGGCGACAGCTTCGAGACGCTCGGCGGCTCTCCGGGTGAGAACTACACCGCCATCCAGACCTTGGCGCCGGAGCTCTACGCCGAGATCCAAGACTATGCGGCCAACACAATCGGGACCCCGATCGTGTACGACGACAGCCGCTACCCGTACTGGTTCACCGATACGGGCGAGCGCTACAACTCGTTCGACGAGACTCTCTTGAAGGCTGCGTACAACTATCAGGTCGCCTTGAAGGACCCCAACGGGTACCTCCACAATGGAAGCTACATCCAGCAGATCGTCTACGACTCGATCGAAGACCTCGGCGGAACACCGTCGGTGGCGGTGATCGGTCGCGGCAACCTCACGCTCGACGGATCCGCGATTGGGACGCTCACAACAGAGTCCGGCAAGACCAAGCAGTGGCAGCTCAGCGGCCACGGCGCTGCCGCTGGCGAGCCCTTCCGTCACTGGGACGAGGACACGGTGATCTCGTCACGCTGCACGAGGTGCCACAACACCAACGGCTTTGGCGAGTACGCCATGGGCGAGGCGACGACGGATCAGTTGCCGCTCTCTACGGTCGGCTGCACGACCTGTCACAATCAGTTCAACCTATATAGCAACCCCGAGACACGCTACACCGCATCGGCCATGAACCCGGCGCTGCAGAACGTCGAGTTCCCGTCGGGTGCTATGGCGACGTTGAACAACAGCAGCAACATCTGCGTGGGCTGCCACCAGGGTCGCGCTTCGGGCGTGCAGGTGGCGAACGCGACGCCGAACGACACCGTCCAAAACCCGGACTACGACTCATACAACTTCATCAACATCCACTACTACGCGGCCGGGGCGACGTTCTTCGGCAGCGACGTCAATGGTGGATACGAGTATGATGGTCAGCAGTACCGCGGGAAAAATGGGTTCGGCGTTCACTCCCAGCTGGGCGATGCGGAGGTACTGGTCGACTGCGTCGGTTGCCACCTCAATGCCGATTCGGCGGAACCGGCGAAGCACACCTTCGTGCCGAAGGTTGCAGACTGCAGCGCATGCCACGCCGGCGGCAACTTCAATACCTTGCGCGGCTCGCCCGGCGACAACTTCGAGGACATCGAGACCTTGAAGTCCGAGCTGCTGGCGGCGATTCAGGCGTACGCCATCTCCGGCAATCCGGTCAACTCGCCCATCGTCTATGATTCGGGGCAGTATCCGTACTGGCTCACGCCGGCGGGCGCGGCGTATCGAGACGCGGACTTCACCATGTTGACCGCGATGTACAACTACCACCTGGCTAACGAGGATCCGGGCGGTTACATCCATAACGGCGCCTACATCATCGAGCTCCTCTACGACTCCGTCGTTGCGATGGGCGGCACGCCAAGCGTACCTCGCATTTAGTCGGCAGAAGAGGGCACTAAAAATGGGCCACACGAAGGCCCAGAAAACCGAGCTCCGGGGCACGTCTTCACTTGAAGGCGCGCCCCGGTTGCTTATGATCCAGCCGATGTTCTCTTCGTGCTGCGTTTCTTGGCTTTTCTGCATCGACGTGTTGGTGCCATGAGAGCCTGGGCAAGCCTCCATTGGTTCTCGTGGCTGAGCGGCTGCCTTCTGATGCTGTCGGGCTGCACGCACGAACGCGACGTCGCGGAGCCTTCGCTCGTCTTTGCGGATGTCCAGCCCGTCCTTGATGAGCGCTGCCTCGAGTGCCATGGAGGTGCATCGCCTTCGGCCGACTACAGCGTCGAAGACTACTTCTCCACCATTCGCTGCATTCCCGACCCCGAGGGTCAGCCTGCCACCCTGCCCTCCAACGAGACGGCTCCGATCCTAGCGGTCTTGGAGGAGCCGGAAGTCCATGCCGATTTGCTAGACGCTTCGGAGACCGCGAACCTGACGCAGTGGGTCGTGGAAGGCGCGGTCCCCAACCGGCGGTCAACCCACCCGGCAGGTTGGAACGACCCGCGATCCGAGGAGTGGCATGGTACCTATCTATCAGAAACCGACTGGCAGCCCATCGTCGACCCTACGCGCGGAGATGCTTGCGGCTTGTGCCATCCGGGCTCTCCCGCGCCGGTCGAGGAAACCACCGTTTATCCGCCGGGCGCGACGGACTGCACGGTTTGTCATGACCTGCCTGGCGGCGTGATGGCCTGCGGCACCTGTCATGGCGATGGTGAACGCTCCTATCCGCCGCGCGACCAATGCTACTTCCGTGGGCCTCCTCTGGGCTTCGCCCACGAGCCACATGTCGAACCGTCGCCCAACAACTGGAGCGGGCTCGGCTGCGAAACCTGTCATTTCGACGAAGACTTCTCGATGCTCGGGGGCAAGCACGGGAACGGCGTCATCAACGTCGAGTTCGAGCCCGCATGGGGGCCCGACGCGAGCTATGATTTCGAGACCTTTGCGTGCACGACGACGTGTCACGTACGGGGCGGTACGACCCCCGATGTCGCGTGGAACGAACGAGGGCTCGATCTTCAATGCGACGCGTGCCACCAGAACCCGCCCCCGGTCCACCCGAACATCGCGTGCAACAACTGCCACATTGGGATCAACCCGGCGGGAACCATGCTGACGCCAGAAGCCCCACACATCAACGGGCGCGTCGACACCCTGCGATAATCGTTGCGAATCGGTCACAAGATCCGATAGTCTCGCCGTGGATTGGAGTCCAGGCGAGCCCGGTGAAGTTCGACCGCCGCACGATTGTGAATTGGTTCCTCGGAGGCAGCGCGTTCGCGTGGGCCGGCTCCGTCATCTTTCCAGTGCTTCGCTACCTGATGCCGCCACCCGAGCAGGAAGCGGCGGTATCTGCGGTCAAGGCCGCAACCCTCACGGAGATGGCGCCCAACTCGGGGAAGATCTTCAAGTTCGGCCGAAAGCCTGCGCTCATCGTTCGTCGAAGCGACGGCACCTTTGCGGCCTTTCTCGCCAAGTGCACGCATCTCGACTGCGTCGTGCAGTACCGCAAAGACAAAGAGCGGATCTGGTGCGCTTGTCACGACGGCCTCTACGATCTCAACGGCACCAACGTCGGCGGCCCTCCGCCAAGGCCGCTCGATGCCCTCGAGGTGCACATGCAGGGGGACGATGTCTACGTCACCCGAAAATCGTGATCGCGCAATCGTCGCGTGGGCCAAGGATCGCTATCCCATAGCGAAGTTCGCCGAGTGGGCGAAGCACAAGACCGTGCCCGTAGGCCCGAACGCCTTTTGGTATTACTTCGGCGGAATCACGCTCTTCCTCTTTCTCATCCAGGTGGGGACCGGGATCCTCTTGATGTTTTATTACAAGGGGAGCGCTGACACCGCCTTTGCAAGCGTGCGGTTCATCTCGGCCAAAGTGCCGTTCGGTTGGCTCATCCGTTCGGTCCACGCGTGGTCGGCGAATCTGATGATTCTCTCCGCGTTCATTCACATGTTCAGCGTGTTTTTCATGCGGGCGTATCGGAAGCCTCGGGAGCTCACCTGGGTTTCTGGGATCGCACTGCTTGGACTGCTCCTCGGCTTCGGGTTCAGCGGCTATCTCCTGCCCTGGAACGAGCTTGCGTTTTTTGCGACCAAGGTCGGCACCGACATCGTGGGCGTCATCCCCGTGATCGGAGAGCCGATCATGTACGTGCTGCGGGGCGGCGAGGACGTGACCGGTTCGACCCTTCCGCGCTTTTTCGCCCTTCATGTCGCACTGTTTCCTGCGCTGTTGACCATCTTCATTGCGGGGCATCTCTTCTTCATCCAGCTCCAGGGCATCCACGAGCCCGGGACATGGAAGGCGCATCCCGAGCAGCGGAAGACCATGCCCTTCTTTCCGCACTTCTTCATGCGTGAGATGCTCCTCTGGCTCATCACGCTCAACATCCTAGCGGTGCTCGCGGTCTACTTTCCCGCGGAGCTCGGCGTCGAGGCAGATCCGTTTGCGCCAGCGCCCGCGGGGATCAAACCCGAGTGGTACTTTCTGGCCACCTTCGAGTTCCTCAAATACATGCCCGCTCATGTGGGCCCCATGGAGGGTGAAGAGTTCGGCCTCCTGATCATTTCGATTGGATTTCTGGGCTGGTGCTTGGTTCCATGGATCGACCGAGGTCGAAACCCAAAGCTCACCAAGATCGTGATGGCCGCAGGGGTCGCGATCATCGTGTTTCTCTCGATCATGACCTACCGGGGGTTTGCCGCGTGATGAGGTTCCTGGCGTCGGCTCTGGTGATTGTTTCTGCGGCCTTCGGCCCGGTGGCCTGGGCTGATGAGCTCGATGAGCCGGAAGAGGCCGTCGACTCGGCAGAGATCGAGTTGCCAGGGGGCGAGTGCCTCGCCTGCCACCTGACGACGGACGACAAGCTAGGCGAGCTATGGAAGGCCGACGTTCATGCGCGCGCAGGTATCACATGCGTGACCTGCCATGGTGGCGATGACACCAAGGCCGACAAAGACCTCGCCAAACGTCCCGGCACGAAGTACCGCGGCGCGCTCACGCCCCGACAGGTGGTCGATTCCTGCGGCGGATGCCACAGCGATGCCGAGTATATGAAGGAACGCAAGCCGCTCTTGCCGATCGATCAGCTCGAGAAATATTGGACGAGCTGGCATGGGAAGCTCCTGAAGGAAGGGGAACCCAAGGTCGCCCAGTGCGCCAGCTGCCACCACGCCCACGGCATTCGTGAGGTCAACGACGCCAAATCACCCGTCTACGCTTCCAACGTCCCGGCTACGTGCGCACATTGCCACGCCGACGCCGAGTATATGCGCGAGTTTGGGATCAAGACGAATCAATACGAGCAGTACGTCGAGAGCGTTCATGGCAAAGCGCTCCTCGAAAAGAACGACGTTCGTGGGGCCCCCGCCTGCAACGATTGCCATGGCAATCACGGGGCCGCGCCGCCCTCGGTCTCGGCTATCACGCATATTTGTGGCGCGTGCCACAGTTACAACGCCGAGCTTTTCCTCGGGAGTCCATTGGCGCCTGCGTTTCGAGAGCGTTCGCTTGCGGACTGTGTCGCTTGCCATGGACAGCACGAGATCACCCACACATCGGACTCGTGGCTGGAGGACGAGCCTGGCGGTGCATGCCGCAAATGCCACGAGACGGGTGACGAGGGTTCGGAGCTCGCCCTCTACTTCGCCGACAGCATGGAGTCCGTGCATCAGTCCTTCGACGAGATCGATGGGCTGCTCACAGAAGCGGAAACGAAGGGCATGGACGTCACGGAGGCGGAGGACTACGTCGAGGCGGCACGGCAGGGTCTCATGCAGGCACGTACGTTGATTCACGCCTTCTCGAAGCCCGTGATGGAGGAAAAGCTGATCGAGATCAGCGCGAATCAAGCGGCTGCGTTGGAGGCTGGATATTCAGCTTTGCGGGGCCTTCAAGAACGCCGCCGCGGGCTCGCTATCAGCACCTTGTTGTTGCTCCTCCTCACCATCGTGGTGGCGATCAAGATTCGAATGCTGCCACCAACCGAGTAGTCGTGCGCGACCCCGCCGGGCGCCCGCCGCAGTCGATCAGCGTGCGCCGCTGATGAAGGTGTGGCATCCGGTGCAAACCTTGGCTTCAGGCTGGTGGTCGCCCACGTCCTCGTGGCAAGTCATGCAGTCCGCGCGAGTTGCACGCACCTTCGACTCGTGAATGTCGTGACAGGCAGCGCACTTGGTGTGCCCCTCGCCAACGGGCACGTCGGCAAGCCGGTGCATTCCAGGAAGCAGCATGACTTTGTGGCAGTTGGTGCAACTCGTTTGCGCCGAGACCGTGCCGCTGTGTGGTTCGTGGCAGGTTGCGCACTCACGATGGCCAGAAGGACTTCGCCGAAGCTTCTCCTCGTGGCAGCTTCCGCAGGTGAGCACCCCAGCCGGCTCGTGCACGGTGCCCTGGTGACACCCGGAGCAACTGGCATGACCCAAATTTCGGCTGGTTTGACGCACCTGAGCCACGTGACAGCGCCTGCACAAGGCGCGATCGGGGAGGCTGCTCAGATCGAAGCGGTGGGGCTCGTGACATCCCGTACACGGCGTGTTCCCGGCGTGGAACGCTCGCTCCGAGCTCGCCTCCTCGTGACACTGAGAGCACTGCAGGGCCACCTGGGCCACGCGTTTCGGATGCGGCTCGTGGCATCCGATGCACTCTTGGGTGCTCTTTGGCGAGTGGCTCAATGCGATCTCCTCATGACACCCCTTACAAGTCTGATCTCCAGCTCCGCGCACGTCGTGCGGTGAGTGGCAGCTATTGCAGTTGCGGTGCGGTCGCGCCGAGCTCTGCGCGAGCACTTGGGTACCCTTATGGCAAGAGTTGCACCGAAGCGCAGTCGATGCGGAGAACGTATGAGGCTTGTGACAAGAGGCGCAGGACTCATGCCCGCCACCAAACGTTGCCGACGCAGGGATGATGGGCGACTTCTTCGCATGGCAGTCCATGCACGACGCCGCATCGGACGCGAGCCGATGCCCTCCATGACAATCGGCGCACGAACCGCTGAGACTCGGGCGGCCATGCCGCACGTTCATCTTCTCGTGGCACTCGCCGCATTCACGCACCGTCTCGGCAGTAGGCTCGTGCGGGTTGTGGCAGGTCTCGCAGGGCACGGTGTTGTGCATGGCAAGACCCTCGAGACCTGCGGCGTTCTCGAAGGGACCGTGGCAGCGGGTGCAATGCCAACGCCCGAACACTTGGGGTTCGTCGCCGAAGATGTGGCAGGTGTAGCAATCCATCGGGGAGCCATCGAGATTGACGTGAGCCAGCGATGCCTGCTTTTCGTGGCATTGCGTACAAACGCCGGTGTCGGGCGCCTCGAAGGTATCGATCGTCGGATCGTGACAGTCGTTGCACTCGACCTCTTCGTTGAACACATGCTGTGAATGCCCCGGGGAAAGGCGAACCTGCGGCCAGTTGTCGGGCACCTCGCGCGGCGCCGGCATGTTTCGGCCCTCTTTGATTTGGTTGACCGTGTCGGGGATCCGCGCGACCAGGATTCCTGCAACGAAGGCGGCTGCGGTCACCGCGGCCATCCATAGAGCTGCACGCTTCATGGGCCCCCCAAGTGGCATAGTCTGCACGGCAGGTCGTTGCGTATGTCGAGGCGGCTGTTGAAGCCAGGGGGATGCGGATTGCCGCCCGGTCCTCCCACGACGTGACAGCTGACGCAGAGCGCCTCACCTGCGCCGCTGTGGCAGCTTGCGCAAGACAAGGGGTCGAGTCTTGCGGCCTGGCCGTGCGTATTGGAGGATCCCGGGGGGCCGGACCAACCCGGCGGATGCGGGTTCCCGCGAACAGGATTCTGGCCGGAAATCCCGAGGCGCGTGTGGCAGTCGACGCAGAAGAGCTCGCTATGGCACACCACACACTGACCCGGGTCGGCCGCGGCTTCTTGGTTGTGCACCGAGATGAAATTAGCGCGATGCATCGTTTGGCGCATCGGTTCGTCGAAGCGGAACCGTGACGGGATCGTCGGCACCGTGACCCCGTGACAGGCCGCGCATTGGCGCTGGGTGTGGCAGGTCGTGCAGAGGTCGGCTTGGGCGTTTGCTTGGACTCCATGCTCGCGCAGGAAGTTGCCGTCGTGGACCACATGGCTCTCGGGGAGGGTCATCTCGCCTGGCAGATCGATGTGGCACCCGCCGCAGTCACGCGAGAAAAATTGGCCCTTGTGTGTATGACAGCTGAAGCAGGTCGGGTGCTTGACTCGAACGTAGTCGGAATCGACGGTGACGTTGACGTGGCAACGGATGCAATCGCCTGCGCCTTCCTGGTTGTGGAGCTCGTGCGAGAAGCGAAGGTGGCGCCGTGCCATCTCTGCGGCGTGACGATTCCTGGCGCGTCCATGACAGTCCCCGCAGGTGTCCGGATTGTGAGGTTCTTCGTGGCACGCGACGCAATCCTCGGTCGTCGGAAAGTGAACGGGACCTTCCTCGCCGGTGAACTGAATACCCGCATGACACTGCAGACAATTGATGCCCTCGACCACGTGGGCGCGGTGCTCGAACGCATGGTTCTCCCTCTCCTGCTCGAGCCCCAGCATCTTGGCGCATGCGCCTGCAAAGCCGGCGAGGAAGATCAGTGCCGTGATGGAGAGCGTCCTAGTCATTTCTTCCCGTCCCAGGTGCGCTGGTAGGCCACGCGCGCGAGCGCGCGCACGTCGACCTGGACGTTCTGAGTGGAGCTTGCCTCTGCGGCGGCCGCCACTGTCCAACCCTTGATGTGTTGGTAACGAAGCGCCAATCGGCCCCATGGCCAGACCAACCCGGTTTCCGAGCTTCGCTCATCCGGGAGTACGACCTCGACCTCCGGCATCAGGCCCACCGTATTGTCGTGATCCTTGTAGACCGGAATGACTGCGGCCACCCGAAAGCCCGTCCAGTTGGCCACGGAAGGGATGGCTTGCCTCCGGATTTCACCCAGGACGCGTCCTTTGCCCTCGTCGTCGGTGCGAAGAACCGTGCGGAAATAGCCGACCCAACCCCAAGTATGCTGCGCCTCGGCCGCAGCGCCCTCGAGCCAGAAATCAAGTCTCGGTGCAGACCTCCAGAACAGGTTGGCTCCGGTTCGTAGCGTCCCGGGACTTCCGAGGACGGTAAATAGCGAAGTCTGCTGCAACATTCGCACGGGGTCGCGCTTGGTCGCGAACACCTCCCCACGGACCTTCCCGTTCGCGGTTGCCGAGGAGAGCGTCGCGAGCACTTCGACGAGACCCGGGTTCACGATCTCCCACGAGAACTTCGCGGCCATCTCGAGCCAATGCGCCGGCCGCAGCGCGAAGTCCGCGCCGACCTCCTCGTCCGAGCGCTGACCGGAATTGTATCGGTTGTAGTAGCTTGCCCCGAGAACTCCGATCTTCCCTAGCCCTTGCGAGATGCGGCCTCCTGCGATCCAGTCGTACCGACGGCCATCGATATCGCCTTCGACCGGAACGCCGCCGAAAATCTCGAAATTCGTTTTCGATGGCGCGCGGAGGATCATGTGGCCCCCGTCGACGTGGACCGCGCGCACGGCGCCAGTCGACAAGATGAATCGGCCGAGCCTCGTATCACTGATCCCCTTCGGATCCCGCACCTTCACGTTGAGCACGAGCGCCTCGACCGTCATCTGATTGTCCCTCAGGCCGATCTGAGGCGACCCCGCGCCCGCCCAAATGAGACCTTCGGCTTCGACATAAGGGTACTTGCGGGTCGAGCCCTCCAGGACGATCAAGCCGACGTTGGGCTCGAGTTGGCCCCAGAGCTCCGCGCTCAGGCTGTGTGGCTGTGCAGCGGCGGGCGACTGCGGGGCGGCGAGCAACAGCAAGAGCGCAGCGGCAGATCCGAGGGCCCATCGACGGGCAAGCGAGATCTTCCGACTTGCGTTGCGCCCCCATCCTGGACCATGTTCATGCGGTTCGTCATGCATGTATCGCCGCTGTCCTGGATTGCTCTCGCGTGTGCCGTCGTCGCAGCCGGCATCATGGTCTACTACCTTGTCCGCCGACCGCCGCTCGACGCTGCGGGTAAGACGGTGATGATGTTGGGGGTCGGTGTGCTGCCGATCATGGTTGCGATGATCGGCAACATGGAGGGCTTGGCCGCAACCGAGCGCCAAGGCTTCTGCGGAAGCTGCCACACCATGGACATGTGGATCGAGGACGCGAACGATCCGGAGAGCACATCCCTCGCCGCCATCCATTCGCGCACGCACAAATTCGGGGGGAGCAGCTGCTACTACTGTCACAAAGACTACGGGATGTTCGGCTACGCCATGACCAAGCTCGGCGGCATGGGCCATGTCTACATGTTCCTGAGCGAGTGGATGTTCTACGACCGCGACGAAGTCATCGAGAAGATCCACATCGCGCGGCCGTTCAAGAACGAGAACTGTATGCAGTGTCACAGCACCACCGGAGCTATTTGGTCCGGCACTGCTGATCACGCCGGACTCCTCGAGGACTTGCGCTCCGGCGAGACGAGCTGCGTGAGCGCCGGTTGTCATGGGTACGCGCATCCTTTTAGCAAACCCGAGGACGAAACTCCATCAAACGAAGAGGTGCATACGGCAGTCCACGGCAACCCGGGGGAAGGGATATGAGCCCAAAAGAAAGGTGGCTGCACTTCATCGACAACGCATCGCGATCGAAGCTGATGGTCTACGCATGCGTGCTCGGGCTCATCGCCCTGGCGTTGATGAGTTGGTCGCTTTTCGACCAGGGATGGATTCCCATAATGGCAGCGATGTCGGTGGGACAAGGTATTGGCACGCTATCATTCGCGCTGTTCCTGGTCATCGTGTTTATCGACTTGCGGCAAGCCGAGTTTCGGCCCTCGATCCCGCCTGAACGACCCAAGCGGAGCGACGACTAGAGGTCCCGCCGCCGCGTCGCTCGTCCACGGCTTTGCAGCGCCACGAGAGCCGCGCCGAGGCTGAGGATGATGCCGGCCGTTAGGAGCGAGTTTAGGGGGACGAACGGCATCAGAGCGACGCATGTGAGGGCGCCGAGGAAGGGAACCAGCGTCGGCGCGCAAAAAGTGCGCATGATGCTATCAGTGTGGCGCTTGATCACGATCAACGAGATATGCACGATGAAGAAGACCACCAAGAGCAAAAGGCTGGTCGTCCCCGCGAGATAGGTGAGGGTGCCCGAGAGTGCCAAGCCGAGCGCCACCCCGAGCACCGCGAGAATCGCCCAGTGCGGGGTGCGGCGGCTCGCGTGTACCCGGCCGAGCGGCTCCGGTAAAAGCCCCTGCCGCGACATCCCGTAGATGAGGCGCGAGCCCATGATGAAGTTCAAGAGGCCCGTATTGGCGACGGCGAAGAGCGCGATCAGCGAGAAGAGCCGTGGTGGGACCATATCGGTCGAATGCTGCACAACGGCGAGTAGCGGCGCTTCGGATTCGCGGAGCGCTTCGGGAGCGACGACGCTCGTGGCGACAATGACGACCGCCAAGTACACCATTCCGGTCACGACGAGCGCCGTGAGGATTGCCCGTGGCATGTTCTTGCCGGGGTCTTTCACCTCTTCGGCGACGTTGACCATGTCTTCGAAGCCGATGAACGCGAAGAAGCTGAGCGCCGCGCCCTGAGCGATGCCGGTCCAGCTGACCGCGGTACTCGCTTCAATCGTGGCCGCCACGCTCTGCTCCGGGGACCTTAGGAGGAAGAGCGCGCCTGCGACGATGACGATCAATAGACCCGTTAGCTCGACCATCGTTGCGATGATGTTGGTCATCGACGATTCCCGCATGCCCCGGAAATTGATCGCGGCGAGCAGCAGAAGGATACCGATCACGGCGACCGTGGGCGGCAGTCCCGGGATGAGACTGCTCATGTAACCGCCGAAGGCCACCGAGACGGTCGAGAGGGAGAGGATGCCCGAGCAGAGCACCACCCAACCGACGACGAGGGAGAGCGCCGGGCGTCCGAAGGCTTGCTCCGCGAAGAACGACTCGCCGGCGCTTCGGGGAAAGCGGCCGCCGAGCTCGGCGTAGGTGAGGGCGGTGAGGCCGGCGACGAACAGGGCGATGCCAAAGGAGGCCCAACTCGCCGCCCCTGCGACTCCGGCCACCTTGCCGACCAGCGCGTAGATGCCGGCGCCCAGAATGTCGCCGACGCCATAGAAGACCAGCGCCCAAAAGCCCAAGGATCGGTGGAGGGTGGGGCGCTCGGTGTCAGTCACGGGCCGGGTGTGCCTTTCGTGTCGAGTAGGGGTCGTCTACGACGCCAAGCGCTGGTAGGCTCCGCGACGCCATGAAGCAAACCAAGATCACGCTCGAAGAGAACGAAATCCCCGAACGTTGGTACAACATCGTCGCCGACATGCCGAACAAACCGTTGCCGCCGCTCAATCCGGCAACGAAGGAGCCCATCGGGCCCGAGGCGTTGGCGCCGCTCTTTCCGATGGCTCTCATCGAGCAGGAAGTGAGCGCGGAGCGATGGATTCAGATCCCGGACGAGGTGAGAGACATCTACACCCTCTGGCGTCCGACGCCGATGTACCGCGCCCACGGGCTCGAGAAGGCGCTCGATACCCCCGCGCACATTTACTACAAGTACGAGGGCGTCAGCCCGGCCGGGTCGCACAAGCCAAATACTGCCGTTCCACAGGCCTATTACAACAAGCAAGAAGGCGTGAAGCGGATCACGACCGAGACGGGCGCTGGGCAATGGGGGAGCGCGCTGAGCTTCGCGTGCCAGCTCTTCGACGTCGGATGCGAGGTCTACATGGTGCGGATCAGCTACGACCAGAAGCCCTACCGCAAGCTGATGATGAACACCTGGGGTGCGGAGGTCATCGCTTCGCCGAGCGAAAGAACCGAAGCCGGTCGGAAGATCCTGTCGGAGGATCCGGAGTCGCCGGGCAGCCTCGGCATCGCGATTTCAGAGGCCGTCGAGCGGGCGGCGAGCGATGACGAAACGAAGTACTCGCTTGGCAGTGTCCTCAACCACGTCCTCACTCATCAGACGATCATCGGGCAAGAGGCGATCAAGCAAATGGAGAAGGCGGGCGAGCTTCCCGATGTCGTGATCGCGCCGTTTGGCGGAGGCTCGAATTTCGCCGGGCTGAGCTTTCCATTCCTTCGGCTCAACCTTGCCGAGGGCAAGGACATCAAGTGCCTCGCGGTAGAGCCGACCTCATGTCCGAAGCTCACGCGTGGCGTCTTCCGATACGATTTCGGCGATGCGATTGGGATGACGCCGCTCCTTCCAATGTACACGCTCGGGCACAACTTCGTGCCCGCGAAGATTCACGCGGGCGGACTCCGATACCACGGCGCAGGCGCGCTCGTGAGCCAGCTCTTGCACGACAATCTCATCGAAGCTGAGGCCGTCGATCAAATCGAGAGCTTCGAAGCG
This sequence comes from Myxococcales bacterium, assembly GCA_024640845.1. Lineage (GTDB taxonomy): Bacteria > Myxococcota_A > Polyangia > Polyangiales > Houyiibacteriaceae > SG8-38. Next base: position 13,887 of record JAHEEE010000053.1, read on the forward strand.
GGCGTCCTGTTTGCTCGCAGCGAGGGAATCATTCCGGCGCCCGAGGCCAACCATGGGATCGCCTCTGCGATTCGCGAAGCTCAGCGCGCGAAGGAAGAAGGCAAGAAGAAGGTCATTCTCTTCAACCTCTGCGGCCACGGACATTTCGACATGTCGGCCTACGAGGCGTACTTCGCCGGGAAGCTTCATCGCCACGAGCTCAGCCAGCAGGACGTCGAAGACGCCATCTCGAAGATCGACACCCCCGAGATACCGGCGACGGCGCCCTGAACGGCGCTCGGGATCATGCGCATCACCTCGATCGAGCTTTTTCACGTCTCCGTTCCGCTGCGACAGACTTTCTGGCCCTCGTGGATTCCGGGCTACCCGCAGACCCACAACCGCTTCACGCTCGCGAAGCTCGTGACCGACGACGGGATCGAGGGATACGCGGCGGGACAGTCGATGGGCAAAGAGAGGGAAGGCCTCGGCGATCTGCTCGGCGGGTACCTCCTCGGCAGTGACCCGACGGACATCGACCGCGTTCAAGATCTGCTGAAGCAAGCCGGGTTCTTGGGCTGGCGGAACTGGTGGCTCGAGGCGGCCTGCTGGGACATCAAGGGCAAGGCCGCAGGCAAACCGGTCTACGAGCTGCTCGGAGGTACACCTCGACCGATCCCCGTCTATCTCTCGACGGGCGAGGTGCACCCGCCGGAGCGGCGCGTCGACGAGCTGCTGCGTATGATGGAGCGGGGATATCGCACGGCGAAGCTACGCGTGAAGAGCCCAACGCTTGCGGAGGACATCCGGCAAATCGAAGTGGTGCGTAAGGGGATCAGCGACGACTTCGTGCTCGGCGTGGATGCAAATCAAGGGTGGCTCGTGTCGATCGTCGATCGAGTCCCGAAATGGGATTTGAAGCGGGCGACCGAGTTCGCCGCCGCGTGCGCGGACAACGGGATCTCCTGGCTCGAGGAGCCGCTCGACTGGCACGACTACGACGGACTTGCGGCGTTGAAGAAGGCCTCCACCGTGAAGATCGCCGGCGCCGAGCTCAATCACGGTTGGGACGAGATCAAGATCATGTTCGAGAAGGACTGCTTCGACATCTACCAGCCCGACGCATGCTTCGCGGGCGGTATGGCGCAAGTGAAGCAAGTCATCGACGCCTGCCACGAGCACGACCGCACCTTTTCGCCGCACACCTGGACCAACGGCATCGGCTTCTACGTGAACTGGAACATGGCGCTCGCCGACCGAAAGAACAGCCACCCGCTCGAGTACCCCCTCGAAGAGCCCTCGTGGATACCGGAGCTCCGCGAAGGCATCATCGACCCGATCATCCCAAACGCCAGCGCGATGTTACCCCCGTTCCGCAGGCCCGGGCTCGGTTTCGAGATCGACAAGAAGAAGCTCCGCAAGTACGGAAAGCGATTCTTCAAGCTGACCGAGACCGGACTGAAGCTGAAGGTGATCCGGGAAAAGGGCTTCAGGGCCGCGCTCGACATCAAGAAGCGCAAAGAGTCTACGTGAGCGCTGTCGCTGAACGCTGACGCTGACGCTGACCGCTGACGCTGGCGCTGAGCGCTGGCGCTGAGCGCTGGCGCTGAGCGCTGACCCCGTAAAGTGACTTCGTCACCACGGGCTTCGCACTGGCGCTGACTCCTTCCTCTTTCAATGCCGCTTGTCCTTGGCTTTGGGTGTTGGTCTCCGCGGGTGAGACCAACACCCAAAACCAAGGAGTCGCTATGAAGAAGAATGTGTATGTCAGGGCGCGGGAGGTTGTTCGCGAGCTTGCCCCTCTCGTGCAAAGGATTCGGGAGCAGGATGCGAAGTTGGCCGATCAACTGCGGAGAGCGGCGCAGAGTATGGTGCTAAACATCGCAGAGGGGCGCGGGAATGATGCCGGGAACGCGCGGCTTCGGTTCGCAACGGCATGTGGATCAGCCAAGGAGGTGCGGGCCGCACTCCATGTGGCGAGCGACTGGGGGTACATCGAGGCGCAGAGGGCGGCGCAGCTCGATCGGCGGCTCGATCGAGTGTGCGCGATCACCTGGTGCCTGAGCCGAAATCGTTAGCGCCCCGAGAGCTTCCACGACATCGCGCAGACTTCGTCGAGCGCGGTATCGACCTCTGCGACTGACGAGTTCCTGAGGTACCCGTAGGCCACCGCCAGCTGGAGCCCCGCTCGAACCTCCTTCGCGGACCCACACGCACTGGCGAACCGGGCTTTCGACGTGCCCGGATCGTTGCCATCGGCCTCCGCGATGTTCAGAACGACGCTATTCATGGCCCGATGCACCTGCTCGAAGAGCGACCGATCTCGCTTTCGAAGCACAGGCATCACCTGCCGCAGCCCCTGGGCTGCCTGAAGAGCTCTGCGTTGAACGATGAGTCCCATGAGTGATCTCCTTTCGCGAGTGACTGGGGTTCACCCGTCTGGACCCCAGTCACTCGCGAAAGGAGATCACGAGCGTCCAACCGCGATGGAGCGCTGGCGCTGAACGCTGGCGCTGGCGCTGGCGCTGAACGCTGGCGCTGGCGCTGGCGCTGAACGCTGGCGCTGGCGCTGGCGCTGACGCTGAAGGCTGGCACTGCCGCTGAAGGCTGACGCTGGCGCTGGCGCTGAAGGCTGGCGCGCTACGCTGCGACCTTGCGCTTCTTTCGCCTCGCCAGATGCTCGGCATATCCGTCGCACAGCGTTCCGAACGCGGCATCGGTCCACGGAAAGAAGCCGGCGTAGTTTCCTTTGACCTTGGCGTGGTGATAGTCGTGGTGGGTCGCGCCGTCGCTGAAAGGTATGAGGTGCGTGGGGCTCCAGGGGAAGTCGTAGCCGGCATGTCCTTCAGCCGCTTCCCATTGTCGCAGGACGATCCAGATGTAGAGGGTGACGACATGCGCGCCGACCAACAGCGGGCCGACGAGCATGACCAGGCCCGTCAGGATGAACTCGACCGGGTGCATGTAATTTCCGGTGATCGCCCACGGCGTCATGATGCGGTGATGTGTCGAGTGAATCTTTTTGAACAGCCACTTGTTCTCGTGAAGGCCTCGATGCATCCAGTAGAACAAGAAGTCGTCGAGCACGATGAAGAACAAGAGCTGGAGGACGATGACCCACCATGCCGGCAACGGCCCTGCGTGAACGTTGGTCAGGCGGAGCAAAGGCCAAGACGCGAGCGTGATGATCGCCATGATCGCGTTGTTTCTGAAGACGTGCCTGAACGCGGGGCCAACGATCGAGCGCCGACCCGTCTTGCGCGCCTGAATCCGGTACGGCTCCGCCCAGGCAGGCTGCTTCCAAGCGAGGAGGGTCAACGGCACCGCGAAGGCAAGGAACGCGACGACGCTGAGAAGCGTCCCGGCTACCGGAAAGAGCCAAAAGAGCGGCTCAGTGTAGATCTGGCGAAGCCATTCCCACATCACGCGTGGACATTAGCACCACCGGGTCACGGTTTCGAGCGCATCCCATACCACTCCTCGACGCTGCTCCACTGCTTCCAAGGGAAGATCAGGGCGGCCGTGATGCCTGCGAACGCCCATCCGGCGATGACGAACCAGCCTCCAGTCGGCGCTGGATCCATCCGGAGCAGCACGACCATGCCCGCCAAGCAGGCGAAGCTCTTGTAGAGAACCAGGTACTGCAGAAACACGAGATAGCGGATGGGCCAGATCGCGCCGAGCGCGAACATCGCGCCTTCGCCCATGATCGCCCCTCCATAGATCGCAGGTGCGACCGGGTCGGCGGCCACTTCGATTCCCATCGAGCCCCAAGCCGAAGCAGGGTCGATCATCATCCAGCCGCCCAAGAAAAACGAGCTAAGCGCGAAGAAGAAACAGACCAGTCGGATCAGTTGAATGCGACGTTCAGAAGGGGCGTTGGCGCTCATGCGAGCAACATATAGGCGCAAGGGCCGAGGGGCCGCAAGCCTCAGCTCAGCGGCCGAGGCACTCGGGAAGGATCTCGAGTATTCCGCGTTCGGCGTCTTCTTGATCGGTCCCGATTGAAATAACGTCGAACTTTCCATGTCCGGCGAGCGGCCCGACGTTGTAAAAGATGAAGCGGCCCCGGCCGGAGTCCTTGCGGAACATCACGTCGTCTGCGAGCTCTAGGAGGTCGCGAAACTTGGCGCCGACCAGCTCCGGGTAGACGACGTCCTGCGCGCGATACGCAGGCCGCGGGCCCCCGATCAGTCGGTCGAGCAGGCTCATCGGCATACTCGTTCCGCCCCACCGCCCGTTGCACTCGGTGAATACGACCCGGAAGTCGCCGTGCACGTCGCCGGTGACGAGATGATCGAACGAGCAGCGTCCGACGTATCCAAGCTCTTGCAGGGCGGCGCCAACCATGAGGGCGCAGGTGCCGAGCTCTCGATTCACTGCGTCGGGTAGGGTGGAGGGACGACTACCGACGAAGACCTTCTCCTTGCCCTTCAGGATCTGCTCGTAGATCCCGTCGAGACGGGGCCCGCCGCGGCCGGTCGGCGGGATCCAAAGTTGCGTGGACGGCGACAAGTCGGTTTCAAGCCACGCCACTGCGAGCACTTCTTCGCCTTTCGGCCACTCCGTTCGGTGGAGGAACTCCTTGACCGCGCGTCCAGCACCGCGCTCGGAAGCGACGTCCCGGGAAGCGAACACGGCGTTGCCCATCGCGGAAGCGCATCGGGTTCGCTTCAGGCCCACCCGCTCGTGGTGTTTGGCCACCGCGCGAAGATTGGCTTCGATGCTCTTGGCGTCCCGTCCAATTCGGGTTTCGACGAGCGCATCGCGTCCAAGCACGCGGGTCACGAGCTCGTCGAACGACGCCTTGTCATTCGCGATCCAGGTGACCGGCGGCGGCGGGGCAAGTACGTGCAGCGGCGCCTTCGCATCCACGCTGAGCATCGCCGCGAGCTCCCAGACATCTTCGATGCCCATGTACGGGTGGATCATCATGCCTTGCGCCTCACTGGCGATCTCCACGAGGCGCGCGTGAGCGGACCCGGCCGTGCATGCCCGCGCCACCGCGATCGGCGGCCCCACCGGATCGGCGACCAGGTGTGTCGGAGCGCCCATGTGGAGCCGTGCCTGACAGTACTCCTCGTATCCGTCCGCAGCCGCCGTGACCGTCACGTAGATATCGTGGTCGGCGGCGCGCAGCCGTCCCCGGTGTTGGTATTCCTCGACCCCTGCGATATCGACCAGGAACGGAATCCCCGATACGTCGTCCAGCTGTAGCGTGGGGTGGGGCGTATCATCGGGCCGCCACCGATAGCTCTCGTAAGAGCGAAGCTTGGTGGCGATGTCGATGTCAGCGCCGAGCTCTCGCCCCGCAAGGCGTGCTCGTCCGAAGTCCGGGATCCGATGGCCGGGCGTCGCGCTCACACGGGCCCCTTTAGCGCAGCTCCGGCTCCTTTCCAGTGCCTAGTTGGCAGGTAGCGTTGGCGGAACGTACGTCTGGAGGAAACCATTCACCGCAGTCCAGTACACGTCGTTGTCGGGCCACTTCGACCAGAGCGCACGCGAGCCGTGCTGGCCGCGAGACGCTGGCGTGAAGAGGATCTTCTTCTCGGCGGGCGCCGCCTCGACGATCGGCTCGACCTGAGCACGCTCCTTCTTGGACGAGGTTACGAACAACGGTTGCGTGACCCGTCTTGCAAAGCCCTGGACGTAGGCCGCGCTCTCTTGCTGGAAGTACTCGCCAGGCGAGAATGACATCACGGCCGTCACCTCGTTCGGGTGCTCCGCCGCCAACCGCAACGCGAGCGACGCCGAGTACGAGCTTCCCCAGACGACGACCCGCGAAGCGCCGAGCTCTCGTCGTGCGTAGCGAAGTGCCGCTTCGAGGTCTGCATACGCAGCAAGGTAGTCGGTTCGAAGCTTCTTCTTCCGCGCGCGGAGATGCGTTTCATTTCTGACTCCGTTGACCTCTCGGCCGGACCGCTGGTCGATCGCCATCACGCGGTAGCCGGCCTTTTCGAGCTTGGGCGCGATCTCCCGATATTCGCCGCGGCTCCAGCCGGCTTGGTGGAACAACAGAACCCAGGCAGCCGAGGATGGTGCCGAGTCGTAGACGTCGGCACGTGCTCGGATGCCATCGGATGTCGCGAAGTCGATGCTCTTGAAAGCATCGTCCGCGGAGGCGCGCACACTCCACGTGCTCAGGATCACAGCGGCGGCGAAAAGCAGGGTCAAAGTACGCATGGAATGCTCCTAATCGACGGCCAGGACGACCTTGCCCCGTGCGCGTTTTGTTTCCATGTAGCGGTGCGCGTCGGCGACGTCGCCGAGCGAAAACGAACGATCGACGACCACACGAAGGCGTCCAGCGTCGATGTGTTGGCGAAGCCAGTCGAGGTCGCCTCGCCGCGATTTGACGATGACAAGCTTCGCGCGCTTGCGGCGCACGAAGGTTCGGGCGACGTCCTTGAAGATGCGCGCGCTCGGGATCGTGTGGACATACGTTCCCCGCGAGGCGAGCAGGTGCTTCAATTTCTCAAAGTGATAGTTGCCAAACACGTCGAAGATGACGTCAAAGCGGTCGTCGAGATTCACGAGCTCGACCTTGCCGTAGTCGACGACCTCATCGGCTCCGAGCTCCTTCACCAACTCCGCGTTTCGATGACTGCAGACCGCGGTGATACGTGCGCCCATGATCTTCGCGATCTGAACGGCGAACACGCCGACTCCGCCCGATGCGCCGTTGATCATGACGCTTTGTCCCGGCTCAAGACGAGCGTCGTCCCGGAGTGCCTGTAAAGCGGTCTGCGCCGCCAACGGCACTGCCGCAGCGACGTCGAGGGCGACCGAGGATGGCGCGATTGCGAGTTGATGGACGTTCACCGCGGCGTACTCCGCATATGCACGGCCCGCGAAGTCGTTGATCATGCCGTACACGAGGTCGCCTACGTTGAGGTCTGCCCCGAAACCGGCTTCGACGACCTCGCCGGCGATGTCATGTCCGACGATTAGCGGAAACTTCTTGCCCGTCGCGACCTTGAACTTCCCCTTTCGGACGATGACGTCCTTCGGGTTCACGCCGATGAAGCGAGTGCGCACGAGAACCTGACCGCGGGTGGGCACGGGTCGCGGCACGTTGGCCAAGCGCAACACCTCCGGACCTCCGTAGCGGTCGATGACCACCGCGCGCATCTTGGCACTGGGGTGGAGGTGCTTTCCGTACTGCGGAAGCGCGCTCATGAATTCGAGTAGCGCTGAAGGAATAGTCCCGAGAGGATCTTGGGTTGGAAAAACGTGCTCTTCTCGGGCATCACGACCTCGGGATCTTCGAGGCCCGCGTCCGCCACGGCCATCAGCTCTCCGAGGCTCACCGGATGAAGCGCGATTGCCATGTCGTAGTCGCCTCGGTCGACAGCAGCCTTCATGTCGTCGAGCGCAGACTCCGAGTAATAGTCGAAGTGATTCGGATCCACGATCATGTCGTGCGTGAGCCCGAGCTTTGGGTAGAGCTCGCGCTCGAGGATTGCGCAATCGAGGCGACCAACGACGTCGTCAGGAACGTGTTGCGCTTCGAGATCCCAGCAGCCGTCCTTGGTGTAGATGCAGAAGCTGTGCTTCGGAGGCGTTCTGAACGAATCGACGGGCTTCAGAGGAAGCTCGTCGGCGATCTCGGAGAAGCGGCGGACACCGTTGACCACGCGATTGTATGCCTGAATGACGGCTTCCTCGGTGACGTAACAAAGGAAGTGGCTCTGCTCGTTGAGCAAGCTTGCATGGTAGCGATGGTGCCCGTCCGCGATGTAGAGTGGCTCGGTGCCGAGTGCAGCTTGAATCGCTTTCCCTGTCGCGCTCTGTTCGGGCACCCGCCAGACCTTGTTCTCGATGCCCTCCAGCTCGCTGAATCCGCCGAACTCGCTCGTGAAGTCGTAGATCGGCGCGGACTCCTGCTTGGCCTTCTCGAGCGCCGCAGCGATCGGTGCACGCGTGAGCACGAACACCGGGCCGATGTGAAGACCCGTCGCGCGACGCACGGCGAGCCGACCCTTGACCTTGTCATCGAAGGTTTTCTCGTGCCGAATGATCTGCTTTTCGGCGTAGGGAGAGACCTCAGCGGCGACGAATACGCCGGTTCGTCGGCCGCCGTCCCAGATCTGCTCGTAGACGTAGTACGCCGGCTCCCCGTCCTCGATCAGCGAGCCGTCGGCGACCATGCGATCGCGCGCGGTGGCGGGGTCGTTGCCCAAGGTGATGTGATAGAGCGAGCTCGCCTGCTCGGAGAGCAGCTTCTGCAGTGGGGTTCCCGGCTTGATCACGTCGTATGGCGGGGCGGCGATTCCCTTCACGCGCGCCGGGTCGGGGCGTAGCCCCGTGAGTCCGATCGTAGCGACCATTGATGAGCTCCTTAGGGGTTTGCGGATCGCATATCGCCCTGGGAAGTCAAGAGCCCCGAGAGCTATGCGAGCTTGAGTGTACCGCGGTTGCCGTCCAGCGTGACGAGGTCGCCGGTTCGAAACCGAGACGTAGCAACCCGCAGGTTGACGACTGCGGGGAGCCCATACTCTCGCGCGACCACGGCGCCATGCGACACCGCGCTTCCGACATCGGTTGCGAGACCCGCAATTAGACTGAAGTAGGGCGTCCAGCCAACGTCCGTAATCGGCGCGATTAGGATCTCGCCAGCCTCTAGCGCAGCGGCTTCGTCGAGCGTTTCGACCACCCGCGCGCGGCCGGTGACCGTGCCTCGGCTGACCGGTTTTCCAACGAGCGCGCCATCCTCGCCTTCGACGGCCCGAAGACGCAGAGGCTCAGGGCGGTCCCGGAACACCTGCGGGAAGTGGAGCGGCATCTGGTAGTCGATGACGTGCCGCCGCGACACCGCGAGGTTCGCGAGGTCGGCGCGACCGCGAAGCCGCTCTCCGAGCTCGGCATGGGTCAGGAAGAAGACAGCATCTTCGTCGGGAAGCAACCCCTCTGCGACCATTGCGGCACCGAGCGCACGATATGCGTGCTTGAACTCCGTCGTGACCGCCACCAGGCCCGACTTCGTGTGCTCGCGACACCGAATCGCTGCGTGCGCGATCGGCAACAGCCTACGAAGGATTGGGTGGTTTGCGCCGGGCGCCGTGGCCGCAGGCCGTGGCTGCGCGCCGTACTCGCGCTTGGCCCGAAAGCCCGATTGGAGCGACGTGATGAGCGGGACTGGGTCGGCACTCCATCCCTTCTGACGAAGCTCGAGCTCTCGAACCGCGCGATGGCCGTGGCGCCGAAGATAGCGTTCGAGCTCTAGCCCAGCCTCGCCACTTGCCGGCGACCGAAGCCACTGCAGAGCGAAGAGGGGATCGACCGAGGCAAAGCCGCTCTCGGCCTCCGGGTTGTCCAAGAGCAAGTCGACGATCCGGTCCGCGCCTTCCGCGATGTCGGCGCTCTCGACGTTCTTTGCTCCGGCGAGCATCTCGGCCACTTCGGCATGATGCTCCTGCGTTGGCTCCCCTCCCTTGGCGAGGATTTCGAGGAGGATCGGGCTCAAGGCGCCCGAAGAAGACGACGATAATAGGTGGAGCTCGTACGCCCTCCACACCTGAGGCAGGTTCTGGTCGATGACTTGGTAGAGGAACTGCGCGGAGCCGGTCTTCGGTAGGCTCAGCCTCCCCACGAGAGCGTCCATTTGTCTTCGGTGCGTCGCGGCTCCGAGGAGCTGGTAGAAGTAGCGTGTTCCGTTGAAGACGCGCTTGAGCTTCGACGCGGGTTCGGGTTCGGGGATCTCTTCGATGTCGCGGCCGCAGAGAGCCATGCACATCTGCTTCTTCGTCGAGCCGGCGACGTCCGCGGCGATCTCGGAGAGCGTCGTCAAGTTGATGAACAGATGACCGAAGTACATGCCGACGTAGCGAATGCCGTCCCCAGGTGGGACGTTGACGCCCGAGCGCCGGTAGGCGTGCTGCATGCCAATGTCGATACCGCGCCCGGTCACCGAGTAAGTCAGCGGGGTGACTGCGCCCGGCATCATCTCTCCGATGTTGGCCCACGTGTAGACGTGCGACGGGTCGGGGGTCGTATCGAGCTCGTTCGGGTCCGCTGGCAGCTGCGTGATCGGGCGTGCCTGAAGCCAATGAAGTCGTCCCTCTTGATTGAAGGCCCATTCCATGTCCACCGGGGCGCCAAAGCACGCTTCCGCCCGGAGAGACCCCTCGAGGAGCATCATGCGCTCGGAATCGGTCAGCACCGGCGCCTCCTCCCGAAAGTCGCTGTCGATCACCGTCCCGTCCCTCCGTAGAACCCAGTGGTCGGGTGTCGCTCGACCGCTCACGAGCGCCTCGCCGAGCCCCTTCACGGCGTCGATGACGACCTGATCACGTCGCGCGTTCATCGGGTTCGCCGTGAACACCACCCCGGCCGATCGCGCGGCGACCATCTGCTGGACCACGATGTTCATCTGCACGTTGCTTTGGGAAAGCTTCTCGCTTCGGTAGGCCCGCGCGCGTGCGTTCGTCAGTGATCGCACGCAATCTCGAATGGCTGCAACCAACGCGTCAGGACCCTCGACGTCGAGCACCGTCTCGTACTGACCAGCAAAGGAGGCCTCGCTCGAGTCTTCCCCGGCCGCCGATGAACGCACTGCAACTTTGCCGGCCCCGATGCGCCGATACTGCTCTCCGAGATCCGGAGGAAGCGTCGTTTCGCTCGCGTCCCGGATTACGAACGCGGGCGGGACCTCGAAACCATGGCGTAAAAGCCGAACGAGGCCTTCGGCTTTGCCTCCAACCGCCTCATCGGTGACGGCTTCGAGCGGGATGCACCTCGGAGCGCTCATCGCCCGGTCACGTGTCATGAATCGGCCGAGACTGTCAAGCGCGGCTCCTCTCTTGAAACGACTCGACAAACGTTCTAGTCCGGCGGTCGGAGGTTTCGATGACCGAACGAACCGGGCTTCTTCCGTTCTGGAAAAACTACGACCGTAAGTTGTACCTGAGGGCTGCGATTCTCGCCGACGAGCTCGGCTACGATTCATTCTGGATTCCCGAAGCGTGGGGTTACGAGATCTTCTCCCTTCTCACCGAGATCGCGGTCCATACGAAGCGGATCAAGCTCGGCACCGGCATCGTCAACTGTTTTAGCCGCTCGCCCGGCCTGCTCGCGATGAACGCCGCCACCGTCGACGACATCAGCGAGGGCCGTTTGCTGCTCGGCATGGGCACGAGCGCCAAACGGGTCATCGAGGGTTTTCACGCGCGCGAGTTCGAAAAGCCACTCACCCAGCTCCGCGACGTCATTCGCGTGACGAAGACTCTGCTGGCGGGCAAGCGCCTCGATGAAAGCGGAGCGAAGCTTCACGACTATCGCCCCTTCAGTCTCGCGATGCAGCCGCTCCGACCTGAGGTGCCAATCTACATCGCCGCGCTGAAGCAGAAGTCCATCACATCGATCGGCGAGTTGGCCGATGGTTGGATCCCTACGTTCTGGCCGTACACGGAGCTCGACCAGGGGCACGCGTGGATCGCCGATGGCGCCGCCAAGGCCGGTCGCGACCCAAGCGAGATTTCGACCGCGCCCTTCACGACCGTCGTCCCGCTTGGTGAGGCGGGGGTTCGTGAGGCAAGGCAGATCATCTCCTTCTACATCGGCGGCATGGGTGACTACTACAAGGAGCTCCTCAGCGGCTTTGGCTACGCCGAGGAATGCAGACGTGTCGACGCGCTCTACAAGGACAAGAAGACGCGCTCGCAAGCAGCGGACGCCGTGAGCGAAGCGATGATTGAGGCGCTCACGATCGTGGGCGACCCCAAGCACTGTATCGAGGAGTTGAAGCGCCGACGGGAGTACGGGATCGATCTGCCCATCCTCAACCTGCCGTCGAATCTGCCTTGGGAGATGGTGGAGCTCTTCATTCGCACGATGGCCCCGTCCGCGTAGCGCCTTTTTGGGGTCCCCCGGGCGGCTTGCTAGTCTGGCCGCGTGAGGAGGGAAGCTCACGACCTGCGTTCGACCAGCCGTTGGGCCGCACTCGCCGCCGTTGCGCTGACTGTGGGCTGCAGCGTTTACGACCCCACCTTGATCGCAGAGGGCAACGCCGGCGTTCCGAACCGACCCGCGCCGAGCACCAGCTCACCGAGCGATGCGCAGACGCTCGTCTTCGGCCTCAAGGACATCTTCATCCGGCAGTCGGCCGAGATCGCGGCTAGGACCGGGCTCGACCTCGACGCGACCTCGACGAGCAGTCGTGACGACGCAACCTGCTTGCCCCGCACTCTCGACGGCAGAGTCGTCGGACAACCCGTGGTCGACGCGCAGAACGGGATCGACAACTCACTCGGCGCCAATCTTTTGCCGACCGTGGGGAGCGCACTTCCGTGCTTGGAGGACAACATCGCGCTGACCCAGGGTCGAGGTGTGGGCACAGTGGTATTGTGGGTACGGGATTGGAACGGGCAGCCGGACGACGCCAGTGTCACTGCCGTGCTCACCACTTCCGTCGATGGTACGACCGAGGACCCTTCGTTGGTCGGCTTCCGCGCGAGCGACCCGCTCAATCTGGTCTACCTCGCCTCCAACCCCGCGATTCCCGCGCCCGCTCCCGGCTGGGCTTTCGAGGACTCATGGTTTCTCGATCCGGTCGACTTCCGCGAAGACGATTCTGGCGTTCCCTCCCTCGGCCGTCCCAAGCTGGAGCAGGTCGACGGCTATGTTGCGTCCGGGCGCCTCGTCGTGCCGCTGCTCGATCAAACGGAGTTCAAGCTCATCGCGGGTGACGGGTCGTTGCCGAGCGATGGTTGGATGACAGTCGTGGTCAACGGGGGCTTTCTCATCGGGGACATCAGCCAAGATCAGCGGCGCCTGGAGCGCGGTCTCTTCGCCGGACGTTTCAGCATCGAAGGGCTCGGCGCTGCGACTCCCGACATCGGGATGTGCGACATCAACGCGAGCGTGATCGGGACGCTCTTCGGGCAGTTCGCGGACGTTCATAGCTCGCCGTCTGGCGATGGGACCGGCATGGAGTGCGACGCATTCAGCCTCGGGGTGACCTTTGCTGGTGTTGCGGGGAGGATTGCCGGACTCGCAGCCTTTTCGCGTCCCAAGCTTCAGCCGTGTGCTAGCGCCGAACCGGTTCAGACCGACCGCTGCTGTCCGAGCGAGTGGCTCTCTGGCGCCGCGCGGGCCGAGACCTGCGATACGCCCGAGACCGCCGCAAAGGCTGCTTGGTTCGACGCGCTCCCAAGCACGATCGAGATACCGGTGCCCGTTCCCGAACCGCTCTACTAGCCGGGCTGACGCTCAGCCGCCCGCGCTGCGACGTTTGCGAACGGCGTCCGCGAGCCCCTCGAGCACGGGCACGGTCGCATCCCAACTCATGCACGCATCGGTGATGCTTTGGCCGTATGTGAGCTCTTTGTTCGCACCATTGTCTTGGCGGCCGCCAACGATGAAGCTTTCGAGCATCACGCCGAACACGCCTGCACTACCTTCCGCAACCTGCTCTGCAACTGCGGCGGCCACGCCGGCCTGCTTCTCGTGGTCCTTGCGGCTATTCGCATGGCTGCAATCGACCATGACGCTTCCTTTGAGCCCTGCTGACTCGAGCGCGGCGATCGTCTCTTGGATGCTTTCAGCCGAGTAGTTCGGGTTCGACGTGCCTCCCCGCAGGATGACGTGGCAATCGAGGTTGCCCTTCGTCGCGACGATGGCCGCCAGGCCCTGCTTCGTGACGGATAGGAAGTGGTGAGGATGTCGCGCAGCTCTGACAGCCTCGACGGCGATGATGATCGTGCCGCGCGTGCCGTTCTTGAAACCAACCGGCATCGACAGACCGCTTGCGAGCTCGCGGTGAACCTGGCTCTCGGTCGTGCGGGCGCCAATGGCGCCCCAGGACACCAGGTCAGCGACAAACTGCGGCGAGATCGGGTCGAGAAACTCGGTTCCTGTCGGGAGATCCATTTCGGCGAGTGCGCTCAACAAACCGCGCGATACGCGCAGCCCATGGTTGATGTCGAAGCTGCCGTCGAGGTTGGGGTCGTTGATCAGGCCCTTCCAACCGACGGTCGTGCGCGGCTTCTCGAAGTACGTTCTCATGACGATGAAGAGGTCGTCCTGAAGCGCGTCGTGCATTCCCTTGAGCCGGTTGGCGTAGTCGAGAGCCGCCGTCGGGTCGTGAATCGAGCAGGGTCCGACGACCACCAGGAGGCGGTCGTTTTTGCCGTGCACGATGTCGCTGATTTGACGACGCGCTTCGGCCACACGGGCAATGGCTTCCTCGCCGGGGTGGATCTCCTCCATGAGGATGGCGGGCGGAATCAGCGGACGAATGTCGTCGATTCGAACGTCGTCGGTGGGTGGGCGGAACATCAGAGGGCGATCCCTAGCACGGAAGGGCGTCTGCGTCCCGCGTGGTGGACCCCAGCGTGCTACATCGCCGCTGCGTGACGACGTTCGTTCGGCTCTTTCCTTTGTGGGTCACCCTCGGCGGTGTCGTCGCGCTCTTGTATCCTCCGGCGTTCACCTGGTTCCTCGACTTCGGTCTCATCACACCGGGCCTCCAGATCATCATGCTCGGCATGGGCCTCACGCTCGAGCTCGACGATTTCTGGCGCGTTTTACGCGCACCGGCGCCCATCGGTTGGGGCGTGCTCCTCCAGTACACGGTCATGCCGATGCTCGGTTGGACCATGGGCTATCTTTTCGCGCTTCCTACACCGTTCGCCGTAGGGCTCGTGCTCGTGTGTTGCTGCCCGGGAGGTACCGCCTCGAACGTCATCGCGTACTTGGCCAAAGCGGACGTCGCCCTCTCGGTCTCGATGACGGCCGTCGCGACGATGCTGGCTGCCCTCTGCACGCCCCTGCTCACCACCTTGATCGTCGGAAGTCGGGTGGATGTCGATGGCTGGGGCTTGTTTCTCAGCACCGCCAAGGTGGTCCTCCTGCCTGTTGCCGTAGGTTTGTTCCTGCACCAGTATCTCCCGCGGCTCACTGAGCGATTGTTGCCGATTGCGCCGGCGGCCGCGGTACTGATGATCGTCGCAATCGTCGCAGCGATCCTCGGCGCTCAAAAGGCCGCGGTCCTCGACTCCGGGTTGTCCTTGCTCGGCGCGGTGGTGACGACGCATACACTCGGCTTTGTCCTCGGGTATCTGCTTGCCGCGT
>JAHEEE010000111.1 GCA_024640845.1 Myxococcales bacterium
CTTGAATCACGCTCAGCCCCGCCAGGAATGCGAGCCCAGCCAGCGGCGCGACCCAGAGGCGCGCGCGGAGCTCACGGGCATACAGTGCGATGGGCAACGTGCCGAGGAGCGCCACCGACAACAAGAGCGGACCTCCCGCGGGTTGCCATTGCGCGCCCGCGAAGAGCCCGGTGAGCCAAGCACTTGCGATCCACGGAAGCACCCCATCACCCAAGCAAGTCGTGTGCCGGACGAGAAGCAGCGCAAAACTTGCGTTACGGCAGGCGCCAAGTCTGGCGGACGCCGGCGTTTCGTGTCGGTCCGCCACCGAATAGTCGTTCGACAAGTCCCACGTTGGGAGGCATGTTGGCGCGCATGACGAAGAAGTGGGTATATACACTCGACGAGATCGATCAGGCGGAAGCGGCTGTCGACGGGGACTGGGATCGCGTGCGCGGGCTGCTTGGAGGCAAGGGCGCGAACCTCGGCGAGATGAACCGGCTCGGTGTCCCTGTGCCGCCCGGCTTCACGATTACGACCGAGGCATGCAACAGCTACCTCGAGCTCGGGGGCAAGTTCCCGCCGGAGCTCTGGGAGCAAGCGCTTGCAGCCCTTCGAACGATGGAAGAGCAGACCGGGAAGCGGTTCGGCGACCCGCTGAATCCGTTGCTCGTCTCATGCCGCTCAGGCGCAAAGTTCTCGATGCCCGGCATGATGGACACCGTCCTCGACATCGGCCTCAACGACGAGGTCACGGAGGGCATGATCAAGCTGACCGGCAACGAGCACTTCGCGTACGATTCATATCGCAGGCTCATTCAGATGTTCGGCACCGTCGTGCTAGGCGTGCGGGACGAGCCTTTCGAAGACGCGCTCGCGAGTCAGCGCGAAAAGCGCGGCGTGAGCAGCGATGCGGACCTCACGGGCGACGATTTTCGGGTCATCGTCGACAAGTTCAAAGAGATCGTCCGCCGCAACGCGCGCACCGAGTTTCCGTCGAACGCCGAAGACCAGCTCCAGATGGCGACACGAGCAGTGTTCGACAGCTGGAACGGCAAGCGCGCGCGCGACTACCGCGAGGCCGCGGGCATCGCGCACGACCTCGGCACCGGGGTGAACGTCATCACGATGGTGTACGGCAACCTCGGGGACGATTCGGCGACCGGTGTGGCGATGTCTCGCAATGCGACGACCGGCGAAAACGTGCTCGAGGGCGACTATCTCACCAACGCCCAAGGTGAAGACGTCGTTGCCGGGACGCGGCCAACCAAGCCCATGGAGCAGCTGAAGACGGAGATGCCCCAAATCTACTCCGAGTTCGAAAGCATCGCGCGAAGGCTCGAGAAGCACTACCGCGACATGCAGGACATGGAGTTCACCGTCGAGCGCGGGAAGCTCTGGATCCTTCAAACACGCACCGGCAAGCGAACCGCGCAGGCGGCCGTTCGGATCGCAGTTGATCTCGCTGACGAAGGCCTGATCAGCCGTGAAGAAGCCGTGCTGCGCGTTGCTCCTGCTCAGATCGAGTTCTTCCTCCATCCACAGTTCTCGGCTGCGGCGAAGGCCGGCCATCCGGTCATCGCGCGCGGATTGAACGTCTCGCCCGGGGCGGCAACTGGTGTCGTCGCGTTCGATCCCGACCTTGCCGAGCGATGGGTCAAGGAAGATGGTCGCGACGTACTGCTGGTTCGGCCGGAGACGAAGCCCGATGATGTGCACGGGATGCTCGTCGCTCGTGGCATTCTCACCTCGAGCGGTGGGCGTACGAGCCACGCCGCCCTGGTCGCCCGACAGTTCGGAAAGCCGGCCGTCGTTGGCGCGCACGAGCTCAAGATCGATCTGGGCACTCGATCCATGACCGTGGATTCACTCGTGGTGCACGAGGGCGAATGGCTCTCGATCGACGGCACGACCGGCGAGGTTTTCGTGGGGAAGCTCGATACGGTGGTGCCGGACATGGACGACGAGTGGTTAGCGCGCCTGATGGAGTGGGCGGACGAGTTCCGGCGCCTCGGGATTCGCGCCAACGCCGACTATCCGGAAGACGCCGAGCGGGCTCGGAAGTACGGCGCCGAGGGGATCGGCCTCTGCCGTACCGAGCACATGTTCTTCCAGCCCGAGCGGCTACCGACGGTTCAGCGAATGATCACGACGCGATCGCCGGCTGAGCGAAGAGAGGCGGTCAATGCGCTTCTTCCGTTCCAACGGGCGGACTTCGCCGGGCTCTTCCGGGCGATGGACGGGCTCCCGGTGATCATCCGGCTCATCGATCCGCCTCTTCACGAGTTCCTGCCGGGCTTCGAGGAGTTGAGCCGGGAGCTGACCGACCTTCAGATCCGAATCACGGGCGCTAGAACACTCGAAGAGATCGAAGGAATTACAGCCAAGCTCTCGGAAACACAGTCGATGCTCGACAAGGTCAACTCGCTCAGAGAATCGAATCCGATGCTCGGGCTTCGCGGTGTGCGGCTTGGAATTCTCATTCCCGAGCTCACCCGCATGCAGGTGAGGGCGGTCTTCGAGGCCGCCTGTGAGGTCACCCGCGAAGGCGGAAAGGCCATTCCCGAGATCATGATCCCCCTGACCAGTCACGTGAACGAGCTCCGCCGCCAGCGCCAAGTGCTGGAGGCCGAGGCCCGGGAAGTGATGGACGAGCAGGGCATCGAGGTCAGCTATCAGTTCGGCACGATGATCGAGGTTCCGCGAGCGGCCCTGACAGCCGACCAGATCGCCGAGTATGCCGAGTTCCTCTCGTTCGGCACCAACGACCTCACGCAGACCACCTTCGCGATGAGTCGAGATGACGCGGAATCAGGCTTCCTGATGCGCTACTTGAAGGAGGGCATCCTGCCGGCGAACCCCTTCGCCACGCTCGACGAAGCTGGCGTCGGCAAGCTCATGAGACTGGCGGTGACGGAAGCGCGCAAGACCAGGCCGGATATCGAAACCGGCGTTTGCGGTGAGCACGGGGGTGACCCGGCGTCGATCGAGATCTGCGACCGGCTGGGTCTAGACTACGTGAGCTGCTCTCCGTATCGAGTGCCCGTAGCAAGGCTCTCGGCGGCGCAGTCGGCACTCCGAGCTCGATCGCAGGGGTAGGGCACCTCAACTGTAAATCGCGATGAGCGTCATCGTGAACACATAGGCGAGCAAGAGCACGATCGCGTCGGGCTCGAGCCTGCGGACGCGAGTCTGCTCCGACTCGCCGACGATGGCGGCGACTGCAATGGCCATCAACAGAATCGCGCCGAGCCCCGTCATTACATGCGTGGGGGAGACCGCCGAAAGAATGGGTCCGTCCGTGTACGCGATGTCGGCGAACACGAGAATGCTCATGTTGCCGACGTTGCTCCCAAATAGATTGCCCACCGCCATGTCGTAGGCGCCGATCCTGACCGATGCGATCGATGCCACGAGCTCTGGCAGCGACGTCGTAATCCCCAATGCCAAGGCGCCTAGAAACGTCTGAGCGATACCGGTCTGGTCCGCAATCACCTTCACGCTGAGCGTCACGATTGGTGCGCTGACGAAGATGAAGGCAACGGCAAGCCCGAATCTGAACCAGAGCTTTCCCAGAGAAAATTGCGCTGCCTTCTCGCTCCACCCGGTGGGCTTCTGCAAGGGAATGCGACGGTCATCGAGGCCCGGTCTCGCGAGAAGCGGCATGCGCCGGAACCAAGCGACCGCAAGCACGTAGAGAATGATGACCGTGATGGGAGTGAGCCCAATCCCCGCGATCTCGGGGCGGCTGGGCATCAGGATGCTCAGCGCGACGATGGCGGTGAGCGCAATGGCGACGGCGGCGACGCGCGCATGGCCGAGCTCGACAGACGGCCAAACCCTGCCGCGGTAAAGCAAGTCGATCACGGCGAGGATGGCCATGTTCGCCATCGAGGAGCCGAATAGATCACCGACAGCAAGGTCCGGCGCGCCAGCCTGGGCGGCCGTGACCTCCGCGACGACCTCGGGAAGGGAAGTGGCGAACGCGAGCATCAAGGTGCCTACGAAGAGCCGGCTCATCCGCATGCGCTCCGCGATTTGGTCGGCGTACCCCGCAAGCGACGACCCCGCCCTCACGAGCAGCGCAGCGCTCAGCAAGAAGACGATGATGGCTTGCCACAACCCCATGCGAACGGCGTCATAGCACGACGGGGACACGATCCACCCCTCTAAGTCGCCGAACTTACACACCCTTTCAGGCAAAGATCGCAACGACGCGATCGACGCGGTAGGGATCCCCATGGTTCGAGGCTCGGAAACCGGTCCAAATCGCGTCCCCGTGCGGCGTCGTGGCGTCTGGATCGGCGCAGCGGTTCTGCTTTCCATCGCCGTGATCGGGGCGCTCCTCCTACCGAAGGGTCCCCGCGATCCGATGCCTTTCGACGACCCCTCGGGGCAACCGCGTGACGTCTACCAAGCGCGCCAGTATGTGGCTGTGGCGGGAACACCGTGGGCCGCAAGTGCGATGGAACGCGTGCTCGCCGATGGCGGCAATGCCTTCGACGCGGCTGTGGCCGGATTACTCGTACTCAATGTGACCTATGGAGAAGCGGCGAGCTTCCCCTCAATCGCGCCGCTTCTGGTGTGGGACGCAGCGGTGGGTAAGGCGCGGAGCTACGTAGGCGTCGGAACCGCGCCCGCGCGCGCCAGCATCGATGAGTTTCGCGCGCGGGGCCACGATGTCGTGCCCAAGTACGACATCGTCGCGCAGCTGGTTCCCGCGTCGCCGGACGTAATCATCGAGCTTCTCCGAAAGTACGGAACGCGAGCTTTCGCGGAGCTCGCTCGTCCTGCGATTGGGCTCGCCGAGGAAGGGTTTCCCGTCCATCGGGCCATGGCGCGGGACCTCGACTTCGGATTCTTCGAGCGGCTCGGATTTCGGCTGCTCATGCCTTACAACGCCGAAGTCTTCACGCAGGGACAGTGGTGGCGACCGATCGTCCGCGGGGACCGCTTTCGGATGACCGATCTCGCGCGGACCTTGGGAAATCTTTCAGAGGTCGAGTCATCGTGCGTACGGGGCGGCGGTGCGCGTGACGATTGCCTCCTCGCGGTGCGCGAGCACTTTTACCGGGGACCGATCGCCGATGCCATCGTCGCGTTGCACGAGAACCACGATGGGCTGATCACGCGGGACGACCTCGCCGGCTACGAGGGGCGCTGGGAGGAACCGCTTCGCGGTCGCTTCCGAGAATACGAAGTGCTGACGAACGGAACCTGGACGCAGGGCATCGTCGTTCCCATGGTACTGCAGATACTCGACGGCATGCCGCTACGCGAGCTCGGCCACAACACCGCGACCTACGTCCACACGGTTGTTCAGGCGCTCGAGCTCGCGATGGCCGATCGGGAGGCGTGGGTGGGTGACCCGGAGTTCGCCGAGGTCCCGATCGGAGAGCTCTTGGATCCACAGTATGCGCTGCGACAACGCGAGCGGATGACTGAGAGGGCGTTCGGCGCGCTCCCGGACTCGGGCATTCAGCGCAACGATGCAGGAGTCACCGGCTTTCGGCCGAGAACGAGCCGCCACCGAGATATTCTTGCTCGTGCCCCGCGCTTCGGTCGCGACACGAGTTATCTCGCCGTGATCGATGCGGCCGGTAACAGCGTCTCGATGACGCCGAGTGATTTCCCGCAGTCTCCGATGGTTCCCGAGATGGGGCTGACACTCGGCATTCGGATGACCCAGTTTCGCCTCGACCCCGAAAGCCCGACGGCGCTCGAGCCAGGCAAGCGTCCGCGCGTGACGCCGCATGCGCTCATGTTGCTCCGCGATGGGACCCACGTGATGAGCATTGGAACCCCCGGCGCTGAGATGCAGACGCAAGCCAACGTTCAGGTTCTAATCAACCACCTGGTGTTCGACATGGGGATTCAGCAGGCCGTCGACGCCCCTCGGTTTCGATGCCTCACCTGGCCGGACTCGTTCGCGCCTCACGACTCCGAACCAGGCGTGCTCGAGCTCGAGGCCACCTTGTATGACGCGATCGCGGATGATCTTCGGGCCCTCGGCTACCAAGTGCGGCGTTGGGAAGATTGGGACAACCACTTCAGTGCCGTCGGCGTGGTGTTGAGGGAAGGTGATTTGCTCATCGCGGGCTCCGACCCCCGCGACGCGACTACCGCGGCCGGCCGCTAGGCGTTTCATGACCCGACGGCGCTCCCCCTTGCGCCATGCGCGGGGGTTGGGTAGGTGGAGTGACTCAGGACGCGTAGCTCAGTTGGATAGAGCGCTCCCCTCCGGAGGGAGAAGTCGTGGGTTCGAATCCCTCCGTGTCCGCCAACTCTCGCCAGCGCGGGTACAGGCCGGGCGTGCTAGGGTCACTCGCTCCGAGCGAACCCCGATGCACGTTGACCTCATGAACAACCCGGCGCTTACGGTCGCGATCGCGCTTGCTGCGGGGATGGCCACTCAGTCGATTGCGTACCATCTCCGGATACCCAGCATCGTCTTGCTGCTCACCGTTGGGGTGCTCCTGGGGCCGGAGGTGGCTGGCCTCGTCCATCCGTCGTCGCTCGGTTCGTCGCTGCACGCGCTCGTAGGCATGGGCGTAGCGATCATTCTTCTCGAAGGTGGGCTCCAGCTCGAGTTGCGACGGCTCCGGCGCGAACAAGTCGTCATCCGGCGACTCGTCACCCTGGGCGCGATGATCACGACGATCGGCGGAGCGGTCGCCGCCCACTTCGCGCTTGGCTGGGACTGGCGTCTCGCCTCGTTGTTTGGCGCGTTGGTGATCGTGACCGGCCCAACGGTAGTGACGCCGCTCCTTCGGCGCTTGCGCGTTCGGGGGGCCGTGGCGACTGTGCTCGAGGCCGAGGGCGTACTCATCGACGCGGTCGGTGCCATCACGGCAGCCGTCGTCTTGGAGGTAGTCCTCCGGCCCTCGGATGAGAGCCTGATCCTGGCCGCGCCGGAGATCGCCTTGCGGCTTGGCTTTGGGATCCTTGCAGGGCTGATTGGCGGGGGCGCGCTTGCAGGCTTGCTTCGTTTTCGGGGCGTCATCCCGGAGGCCTACCAAAAGGTCCTGACGCTCTCGGTCGCCGTTCTCATCTATGAGCTGGCCAATTCAGTCGTGCACGAGAGCGGCCTCGCCGCTGCCACCATCACAGGCCTCGTCCTCGCCAACTCCCCCATCAGAAAGAGCCGCGATCTCGTCGAGTTCAAGGAGCAGCTGACCGTGCTGCTGATTGGCATGCTCTTCATCCTGCTTGCTGCAAACACCCACATTGCAGACATCATCGCGCTGGGCTGGCCGGGGGCGATCACCGTGATTGCGCTCGTGGTGTTGGTTCGCCCATTCGAAGTCCTCGTATGCTCGATGGGTACCACGCTGTCGTGGCGAGAGCGGGTCCTCGTTGCGTGGATCGCCCCACGCGGCATCGTGGCCGCTGCAGTCGCGTCCTTGTTCGCGATTCGGCTGCAGAGCGCGGGTATTCCGGGAGGCGCGCAGCTCCAAGCGCTCGTTTTCGCGACGATCGGCGCCACGGTCATCTGGTCGGGTCTGAGCGGTGGGCCGATCGCACAGCTCCTCGGGCTGCGTCGTCGGTCGGACTCGGGTTGGGTGATCCTCGGAACGAACGAGCTTGCGCTCGAGCTCGCACGGATCCTGCAAACACCAAGGCAGGAGGTCGTGTGCCTAGACGAGGATCCACATCGGGTGCAGCAAGCGGAGGAAGCCGGGATCAGGGTCCTCCTCGGCAATGCCTTCGAGGCCCGACTCTTGATGCGCGCTGAGGTCGAGCTCCGCACCGGCGCTGCGGCTGTCACCGAGAGCCCGGAGGTCAATCTCTTGTTCATCAACGAGGTCCATCAAGAGGCGAAGGATCAACGATGTCTCGTCGCGATAGATACTTGGGCGACCGGAGTCACTCCCGAGATCTTGCAGAACAAGGATGCCGAGGTGCTTTTCGGAGGAGCAACCGACGTGACTCAATGGAGTCAGCGGATCGAACGTGGTGAGGCCGAAGTCGAGTGGTGGTCATGCCGCGCCTGGCGGCCGAAGACGATTTTCACCGAAGACGAAAATCGTCCATCGTACCTACCCATGGTTCGACGCCG
>JAHEEE010000054.1 GCA_024640845.1 Myxococcales bacterium
CGGGGTCGGCGCTCCGGCGGGCGGAGGGGCGAGAGGGTTTCGCGCTCGGCGCCGATGAGAGCGATGCGGTAGGTCGAACGTGCGTCGCCGTCGATGGTGCGAGCCTCGCGTCATCCGGATAAAGCGCACTGCTTACAGCCTCTTGCACGCGCCTCGACCCGGCACCGATCTCTTCGAGGCTTCGATGAGCCGCGCTCCGTGTGTCGCGCGCGATCGCGAACAACACGTGCGCCGGCAAGACCTGAGGCGCCTCCATGGCCTTCGCAATACGATAGGCGCGCTCGACTGCGCGCTCCAACGCGCTCACCGGCTCCGAATCGACGACGCGGATTGCGCTCAGGAGGTCGCTCTCTTTCACGCCGAGGCGCGAGAGCAGGTTCCCCATGGGGCCGCCCGTTTGGAGCATCACGAGAAGGAGGTACGCCGTCGACGGGCTGTGCCCGCGCCGTTGAGCCTCGCGCTGCGCGCGCGCGACCAGTCCTTTGACCCCCCCGCTGACCGTCGTCATTGATGCTTGGTTCCTGGCTCGGAACTAACCGTCACCGCCTTGGGGCACAACTTTTCGGCGGCCGAAGCAAAGCACAGTCCGAAGAATCCTACATTTCCGCACCTTATCACCCTGTCACTGTAAAGTTTCACTTGTTAGCTTGATCCTGGACCACCTCTCAGGAGCAAGCTGTGAATCCACGTCTCGCACTCGTCGCCACCGCCCTCGCCTCGGTCGTTGCTTCCGCCACCCCGTGGCAGTCCGCGGATGCAGCATCGGGCCTACACGCCAAGATCATCCTCACGCAGAAGGGGATCTCTCGCTCCCTCTCGGAGGCCGGCGTCATTCGATTCGCCTCGGCGAACAAAGCGACTCGCCTACGCGAAAGCACCGACGCGCCCATCGAGGATCGCCAGTGGAACGCCAACCTCGTCGTTCGTTTCAACCAGCCTGTCGGCGACTCCGAGTTCGAGGTGCTGTTCTATGACATTCAAACCGCCGAGCGGAAGTTCATCGCTCCGGCGATGACGGTGTTCGTCAATGACCGCAATCAGCGAACGATCGTCCACAAACTTCGGTTGAAGCGACCCCAGTTCGAGCCCAACCGCCGGCTCGAGATGGTCGTGACGGTCCGGCGCCAAGAGGTGGGCCGTTACCGCTTTCAAATTCTCGGAGACAGGGTACAACACAGCGGCGAAGTCACCTTCTCGGATGACGAAGCCCGCTGATACGTGCTCACACTCCATGATGTCACTGCGGGAGCCTCCAAGGGTTCCCTAGACCCCGTCTACGTTCTCGTCGGAACGGAGCGCTTGTTGATCGAGCGCGCCGTGAACGCGGTGCGCCAGGCCGTCGACTCCATGGGTGCACCGGGCTTCAACCTCGAGATCTTCGACGGAAAGGGGCTCGATGCGACGCGCGTGGTTTCCGCGGCCCGTACGCTCCCGATGATGGCCGACATGCGTTTCGTGCTCGTACGCCGCTTCGACGCCATGGCGCCGACCGAGCAGAACCGCCTGGCGGAATACTTGAGCGACCCAAGCGACAGCGCTTGTTTGATGATGACCGCCGACAAGCTCGATGGGCGCTCGAAGCTCGCAAAAGCGGCGAAAAAAGCCGGCTGCCTGATCGACGCGAAACCGCTCCGGGGGCGAGAGCTCCGGGAGTTCGTTCGCGCCGAGGCGACCGCACGCGACCACAAGATCGCCCCCGAAGCGATCGAAACACTTCTCGATGCGGTAGGGGACGATCTGGCCGCGATCGACGACGCCATGGAGCGGCTCTCCTTGTTCGTCGGAGCGGGCCAGCGGATCGACGCGGACGCCGTCAGGCAATGCGTGACCCGCATCCGCGTCGAATCGATTTGGACTCTAGTCGACGCGATCGGGCTCAAGGACACGCGAAAAGGCGTCGCGGCCGCGCAGTCGCTCCTCGACGACCGCGAGCCACCTCTGCGGCTGCTCGCGATGGTCGCGCGTCAGCTACGCATCGTCGCGCGCATGCGTGAAGCGCTCTCCGAGGGGCTTCGTCCTCAAGAGGCGGCAAAGCGCGCCGGGGCGCCCCCATTCAAGGCCGCTGACCTCACCGAGTCGGCACGACGTTTCACAGCAGACAGCCTGGGCAATGCGTTCGCACTCATCGCCGAAGCCGATCGCGCACTCAAAGGCAGCAAGCGGCCGCCGGACGTCGTCCTGCAAGACGCAGTTTTGGCGCTTTGCGCGGACCGACACTAGGGGGCAGCCATCGCGGACTCCGCGGTCGGGCTCAGCCCTCGAGCGCGTTGACTTGGTGGGTCAGTCTGGAGATGTACCGCGAGCCGGTCTTACGGTGGTAGATGCCCTTAGAAACTGCGCCATCGATGCGGCTGATAGCCTCGATGAGCGCCTTCTTCGCCGCACCTGCATCACCAGATTCAACCGCGGTCCGCACACGCTTCACGCACGTCCGCACATTGGTGCGAATGTTACGATTGCGCGCGGTGCGCTTGATCGTCTGACGGGCTCGCTTTTTTGCTGAAGCGTGGTTGGCCACTCTGATATCCTCCCCGTAGGGACGCGGGTGGTAGCCCTGCCTGCCTGGGCTGTCAAGCCGGGATAAGAGCCTTGCGAGCCCCTCCCTGAAAAGACATACACGCTCGTGTCCCGACGCCAGGAAACCCTGAATTGGCTCGCCAAGCTCGTCACTGAGCGTCGCAAGCTCGTCGTAGCGGTCTCGGTCCTGACAGCCCTCGCGTTCGCGACCCAAATTCCCAAGCTGAAGGCGGACCCGGCCCCGGAGAGCCTACTGTCATCCTTCGAGGGCGAAGAGTACGCGCTGATTCAGCAGCGGTTCGAGGAATGGTTCGGCAAGCGGCGCGAAGCGGTGCTGATTCTGGTCGAAGCAGACGATGTCCTAGAGCGGGACACGCTCCAGCGAATCCACGACATCTCGCTCTACTTCGCCGGCAAGCCCTGGGTCGAAAAGGTCGCCGGGCTCACCACCTTGAACATCCCGAGACGGGAAAAAGGCGCCGAGGAAGATGACGACGCTGACCTCGACGATCTCGACTCGCTCGACGGCCTGGAAGAAGTGACCGCGGATGAAGACACGGCCGACCTGGACGATCTCGACTCGCTCGACGACCTCGATTCCCTCGACGAGGAAGCAGACGTCCAAGGCGATCTGGAAGACGCCGCTTTCAACGCGCTTCTCGACATCATCGAGAGCGATCCGGGTCGCTTCCCAGGCGGGATCGCCGTCGCGGGCCCTGCGCTTTCGGCCGAGCTCAAGACGGATCCCATCGTCGATGGCACCGAGGTCACAGAGCAAGAGGCCGCTGAGCTTGCGAAAGCGATCGAGGGCAACCCACTGCTGGTCGGGCGCCTGATCGACGAGGATCACACGCTCGCAGGCATCGCGCTGCAGCTCCGGAAGCTCGATCCCCGCGAAATGCAGCGAGCCATGAAAGACCTCCGCGAATCGCTCGATCGGCCTGAGCTCCAAGGCGTCGAGCTGCACGTCGGGGGCCTGCCTTATCTTCGAAGCGTGATCGTCAGCAAGATGCGTGAGGACAACCTACGTCTGATTCCCTTGACGGTTCTCGTATGCCTGCTTCTCCTCACGATTTCGTTCCGCTGGGCCGCGGGCGTGTTGCTTCCTCTCGGGGCCGTCGCGATCACAGCGCTCGTCACCGTCGGTGGCATGGGGCTCTTCGGCGAACCGATGAACATCCTCAACAACGTCATCGTGCCGTTGTTGATCATCATCGGGATCAGTGACGCTACGCACTTGATCCAACGCTATCGGGACGAGGTTCACGACGAGGAAGAACAAGGCCATCAGGCTCGGATCGCCGCGGGAACGCGAACCGTCAAGGCGATCGCAGTGGCATGCATGCTGACGTCTGCAACGACCGCTGTCGGCCTTGCGTCGCTCGTCGTGTCGAAGACGGTCATGCTCAAGCACTTTGGCGTGACTTCGGGTCTCGGCGTGATGATCTCCTACGTGGTCATCATCACCTTCGTCCCAGCGATCCTGACTTGGGTCACGCCGCCCAAGCGTGAGGAGGTTCGCCGCGAGCGAACCAGCTTGTTCACGACCGCCACGAGCGGCCTGGTAGCGCGACTACTCCAATGGCGTTGGCTCGTGCTCTT
This sequence comes from Myxococcales bacterium, assembly GCA_024640845.1. Taxonomy (GTDB): domain Bacteria; phylum Myxococcota_A; class Polyangia; order Polyangiales; family Houyiibacteriaceae; genus SG8-38. The sequence continues at coordinate 4,120 of JAHEEE010000054.1, forward strand.
GGGCACAGCGCTCTTCACGATAGGCGCCGGCTACGTAGCCAGCCGTATCACCGTCGACCATGCGCTTCTCGATCAGTTCGACGAAACCGATCCCGTGTACACCACGACCATCCTCATCGAGGAGAAGCTCTCGGGCGTTCGCCCCCTCGAGGTCGTGTTGGTGAGCACCGAAGAAGACCACTTCCTCGACCCCGCGCTCATTCAAAGCATCCAGAGAATCCGCAACTGGGCCTCACTTCGGCCCGAGGTGATCCGGACGCTGAGCTACGGCGACATCTTGCGCGAATCGTACGCCCTTCTCACAGGCGACCCATCGGTCCGCTCCGAGGAATTCAAGAGCCAGAAGCAGGTCAAAGGGCTCGTCACGATGATGAGTCAGCGCAAGCCGAGCCCGCTGAGCGAGTGGCTCACCGAAGACGGCAAGAGGGTCCGCGTGCAGCTCAAGCTCCGCGACGTCGGCGCCCAAGCAACGATGCGTTTCCTCGATTCGCTCGACGACGTCATCGAGCAGGAGCTGGGCGAGGACGAAACGGTATCGGTCTCGTTCACCGGTGAGGCATATACCGGGTCGCGGGGCCAAACTGCCGTCGTGAACGACCTCCTTGGTAGCCTACTCGTTGCAGTGGTCGTCATCTTCCTGCTGCTCGCCTCCTTCTTCCGAAGCATCCGTCTCGGCCTCTTGAGCATCCCGCCAAACCTAATCCCGCTGATCGCAACGATGGCGTACATGGTGTGGCGCGAGATCCCGCTCAACGTGTCGACCGTCATCATCTTCTCGATCAGCCTCGGGCTGGCGGTCAACGGCACGATTCACGTGCTCGCCCGTTTCCGCGAGGAGATGCACCGAGGTATCGGCCGCGAGGCCGCACTCGTGCGCGCTGCGCAAGGCACGGGACGAGCAATCGTGATCTCCTGCGTGACGCTCATGGCAGGCTTCGGTGTCTTGCTCTTCAGCTCCTTCGTGCCGGTCCGGAGCTTCGGCGAGTTGATCGCAGTGACCATCGGCGGGTGTCTCGTGGCCACGTTGGTCGTGCTTCCGCCATTGCTCCGCGTGGCGGGCGGCGATGGCGGTGTGCGCGGCCTCGACTAGCGACCAAGGCGGTCAATGACCGCGGAGGCGAAGCCGTCCGTGTCGAGCGCACCTCCGAGATCGCGCGTCTTCTGACCATCGGAGAGCGCCCGGTTGTATGCCTCGCGAATCGCCGCTGCAACGGATCGGCAGGTCTCGTCGGCCCGCGTATCGGCGATGTGGTTCAGCATCATCACGGCAGACATCAACAACGCGAGTGGGTTGGCAACTCCCTGTCCGGCGATATCGGGCGCAGATCCATGCACCGCCTCGAAAACCGCATACTCGTTGCCGATGTTCGCGCCTGGAATGACTCCCAGGCCGCCGACGAAGCCGGCGCAAAGGTCGCTGAGCACGTCTCCATAGAGATTCTCGAGCAGCAGCACGTCGAACTGTGTCGGGTCCTGGACCAACTTCATACAGCCCGCGTCGATGATGACCTCTTCATATTCGACATCGGTGAAACCTTCCTTGTCATGAACCTCTCGCGCACACCGAATGAACATGCCATCGGTCAGCTTCATGATGTTGGCCTTGTGCATCACCGTGACCTTCTCCCGGCCCCGGTCGCGAGCGTACTGGAAGGCCCACCGTGCGATCCGAGTCGATGCCGCCTCGGTGGCCACCTTCAGGCTGGTGACGACGCCCTTCGTGACTTCGTTCTCGATGCCGCTGTAGAGACCCTCGGTGTTCTCGCGTATGACCACGAGATCGACATCCTCGTATCGCGTCGGGACGCCCGGCAGATTGCGAACCGGTCGAACCGCGGCGTACAAGTCGAGACGCTTACGAAGCTGCACGTTCACGGACGTGAACCCCTTCCCCACCGGCGTGGTACAGGGCCCCTTGAGCGCTAGGCCGCGCTCGCGCACGGCGTCGAGGGTCTCCTCGGGAAGCACTTCGCCGTGACCCTCGAGGGCGGCCACTCCCGCATGATGCTCGACCCAGTCGACCGGGGCGCCGGCCGCTTTGAGGACGCGAGTCGTGGCTGCTGCGACTTCCGGGCCGATTCCGTCACCCGGGATGAGAACGATTTGGTGCGTTGTCATTTGCTGCTCCGAGCCCAAGAGTAGCGCTTGCGCACCAATCGCCAATGCGCTTCAAGGAGAAACATGCCGGAAAAGGACGCAGTCATGCGGGCTATGACGAACGACGGGGCCTTTCGAATCGTCGCTGCGAGGACGACCGACACGGTTCGCGGCGTGGTCGCCGCCCAGAAGTTGTCCGGCGCGGTGGCGAACGACATCGCCAACCTAGTGACCACGGCGGTGCTGTACCGGGAGACCATGGCACCGTCGCTACGGGTTCAGTGCATCGTCCGCTTCGGGGAAGGCGGTGGACAGCTCGTCGCCGACTCTCACCCGGACGGCTGGAGCCGAGGGCTGGTTCAGTCGCCCAGCTCCGATGCGCCTCCGGACGTTCGGCGCAAGCGTGCCACCCTCGAGATGATGCGCACGCTTCCGAATTCCGAGCTCCATCGCGGCGTCGTCGAAGTTCCCGAGAGCGGGAATCTTTCGGAAGCCTTCATGCGTTACATGCAGCTATCGGAGCAAATCGTATCGATGATTTCCCTCGACTCGAAAATCGAGGGACCGACCCCCGCTACCGGCGGGTATGTGGTGCAGCTGCTCCCGGAAGCGGCCGAGGCCGAGGCCGCGATGGCGACCATGACGCGGCGCCTCGAAAGCTTCGTCGATATTGGGGATCGACTTCAAGCATCGGACGGATCACCGGCGCATCTCATCGAGCAGATCTTCGAGGGCATGCCGTTCACCTGGTTGCACGAGAGCAGCATCCGCTTCGGCTGCCAGTGCAGTCAGCTCCGCGTGATGACGACGTTGAGCTTACTCGACCGCTCCGAGGTCCAAGAGCTGGTCGACGAGGGCGAGCCGCTGAGCGTCGGCTGCGACTATTGCGGCGCTTCGTACACCGTCGAAATCGCCCACCTTCAAGGGCTTCTCAGCGCAAGCTGACCGACTCGGCTTTCTTGCCGGGATCGGTCCCCGCGGCGCATTCTTCCGCCGATGTCCGCGAAGCCAACTGAGACCTCGGGCGGAGAAATCGTCCGCCGTGCGGGGGTAGTCGCGGCGGGCACGCTGAGCTCGCGGATCCTGGGCGCCGTGCGGGACGCGGTCGTGGCGGCGGTTTTTGCCCTTGCCGCGACCGACGCATTCTGGCTGGCCTTCACGATTCCAAACGCCCTGAGAGTCCTTCTCGGTGAGGGCGCAGTCTCGGCCGCATTCGTCCCCGTGTTCACGGAGGTCCGAGAACGCGAGAGTCACGCGCGGGCCAAAGAGTTCTATCGAAACCTGATCGGCGCGATGGCGGTCGTATTGGCCTTGGTGAGCCTGATCGGGGTCCTCGGCGCGCCCTGGATCGTCAAGGGATACGCATGGGGTTTTCAGCGGGATGCGGCGCTATTCGAGACCACGGTCGCCCTCACCCGCTTGCTCTTCCCCTACATCTTTCTGATGGGGATCTCGGCGTTGATGATGGGCGCCCTTTACGCAAGCAAAAGATTCGCCGCGCCTTCCTTCGCACCCGCGCTTCTCAACATCGCGCTCATCGCCGCCGCTCTGCTGCTCGCGCCGGTGCTTGTCGAGCTTGGCTGGCCCGCGATTTTCGCGCTGGCGTTTGGAGCGCTCGTCGGCGGCGCTCTTCAGGTGGTTGCGCAGCTTCCGGCGCTCGCGAAAGAGGGCTTGGTCGTCCGCCCACGCATTGGCTTCGCTGACATCTATGTCCGCAAGTGCGCTCGGTTGATGGTCCCACTGCTCGCCGGGCTCGGCGTCTACCAACTCAACGTCTTGCTCTCGCGCTTGTTCGCCTCGTTTCTCCCAACAGGAAGCGTCAGCTACCTCTACTACGGTCAGCGCTTGGCAGAGATCCCTCAGGGCATGTTCGCTCTCGCAATCGCTTCGGCTGCACTGCCATCGCTGAGCTACGCCGTCGCGCACGGCGACGAGGATGAAGCCAAGCGGTTGTTCCGCCATGCGCTCCGGCTTTCCCTCTTCGTAGCCGTACCCGCTGGCGTTGCGTTGGCGGTGCTCGCCAAGCCTGCGGTGACGGTGTTTTTCGGACGTGGACAGTACGACGCCATAGCGATTCACGAGACCGCGCGGTCCTTCATCTGGCAAGCCGGAGGCATCTGGGCAGTTGCCTCGGTGCGAACGATCATTCCGATGTTCCATGCACACAACGACACGCGAACGCCGGTCCTCGCAAGTGCCGTCAATCTCGTAATCTTCATCGGGTTGAGCCTCGCGCTGATGAATCCGATGCAACACGCCGGTTTGGCAGCCGCCACCACCGGAGCGGCAGTCGCACAACTCGTCGCGCTTCTTTGGTTGCTGCGTCGCCGCACCGGTCATCTCGGAATGAGGGAGGTCAGCGGCAGCGTGGCGCGCATTGTCGTCGCCAGCGGGGTCATGGGAGCGGTGGTTTGGGCAGGCGCGAGCCTCGGTCGCTGGGAGCTTGGCGGTAACGACCCCCGCAATCTCGCCATATTCGTCGGAACGGCCGTTGCGGGGTTCCTCGCCTACCTCGCCGTTGCGAGTGCCCTTCGCGCGCCCGAGCTGCGCGACCTCCGAGCGGCGCTCGCACGTCGCGTGCGTGCGTGACGGGGCAGCCGCGCTACAACCCGGCGATGGACGTCCTCGACGCCGAATTCATTGCAGGCGCGACGGCGCTCGCGCAGCTGCCCGCGCCGACGTTCGCGGAAGTGGCGTTTGCGGGACGCTCGAACGTCGGCAAATCGAGCCTCATCAACAACCTCGTCCTACGCAAGAAGCTCGTACGCACCAGCAGCGCGCCAGGCTGTACGCGCGCCATCAACATTTTCCGGGTGCGACTGCGTACGGACGGCGAGGAAGCGCACCTCGATTTGGTCGACCTGCCGGGGTACGGGTATGCGCAGCGCAGCAAGGCCGAGCGCAAAGCATGGGGCCCCCTCATCGAAGGATTTCTCAGCGAGCGGCCGGGGCTCCGGGGCGCCGTAGTGATCATCGACATCCGGCGGGGAGTCCAAGACGATGATGAGCAGCTCCTCGAGTTCTTGGAGAGCATCGGCATCGCCCCGATCCTCGTGGCAACCAAGCTCGACAAGCTACCGACGAGCAAGCGCAAACCTGCGATTGCGAAGCTGCGCAATCAGGTGGGCCGGCCGGTCACTCCCTATAGCTCGATCACAGGAGACGGACGCGACGCCCTGTGGAAGCGTCTTCTGCAGGTGAGCAGCATTGATCGGCCTGAGCCGACGTCTCAGCCCTAAGCACTATTCCTCGAGGTCGAGCTGAAGCTTCTCGTCGGGATTGCGCAACCTCAGGTTCGATGGATCGCCAAGCATGAGCGCCGGATCGTTCCCACCACCCTCCGCCTCTGAGGGCGCTGCCGGCAAGGGAGCAGGGTCCGGAAGGTCGGGCTCGTCGGGCCCCATCATTTGGTCGAGGTAGCTTTCAAGCCTCGTTCGGCGATCCGATGCGACCAAGCGAAGCGCCTCGTCCGCGTTGCGACGCGCAGCCTGCGAGTCGCCTGCAGCGTGGAAGAGACCCGCTGCCTGGACACGCAACTGCCAGTTCTCCGGGTCCAGCGCGAGCGCCCGGTTCATCTTTGTGGCGGCTGCGTCCAGATCCTCGACTGCCAAGTGGTACTGCGCCCAAACCGCCCACAGCATCGGCGAGTCGGGGCTCAACTGCTCGGCGGCCTCGAGCTCGATTCGGGCGCGATCGAGATCGTCGAGCCCCATGTGGATGGTCGCGAGCGTCACATGCGCGCGACCATAACGCGGTGATCGCTCGATGAGGCCCGTGACCACCCGGTTCGCATCGGCGAGGGCAACGTCCGCGGCGGCTCGTTCCCCATTCGCGGCCAGCATCCCGGACTGCGCGAGCGTGAGCTGCGCCAGGTGGAGCTCCCGTGGACCGTCGGGGCGTAGCTGAATGGCGGCCTCGAGCTCCTGAAAGGCCTGCGGAAGGCCCCCCGATTCCACCAGAACCGTGGCGTAAATGACCCGCAACGCGGGAGATACCGGATCGAGCCGAAGCGCCGTCTCGACCATCGGAAGCGCCTTGGCTCCGTCTCCGGAGCGAGTGAACACGCGTGTCGCCTCGATCCCAAGCGCGGCGCCGATCGCTTCGGTGTCTCGAAGCAGTCGAACGCCCTCTGGGCTCGGCTCTGTTCGGCCTCCCCAGGGGTCGTAGTAGGAGGGTTCGGTCGATCCCGGCTGCATTACCGCCGTGACGAAGTATCCGAGCATCCCCGATGGATCCGGAGGCGCCTGCTCAGCATCGAACGCCCAAACCTCGGCCACCATGGCGTGTACGCCCCCGGATCGGAGCAGCGCAGTCATCGCGGTCGCGATCTCGAGCGGATAGACCGGTACGCGCTCTTCACCGGCCTGGAGCGCGGCGAGCGTCTCATCCGCCGAAAAAACCTCACGCGGAAGCGCGTGCTCGAGTGACCAGCGAGCTGACATGCTGCGCAGTTGAGTCGCAAGCGCGGCAGGGTCGTCCTCCCAACCCTCGACCCCCTCAGGAAGCGCAAACATGCTCTCGTACGCGCCAACTCGAATCTGGTCGCGCTCGAGATACGCAGTGAGCTCGGCGGCATCGAGCGGCCGAAGCGGTGGGTTCTCTTCGAGCGCTACGGTCTGGAACCGATAGGCGGCGTAGCCAACTCCCACGAATGCCAACGCCACGATCGCGACGATGGCCGCGCGCCTTCCCGAGGCAAGTGGCGGTGGCGACTCGTGTATTGGCTCAACACCGGCCTTTCGCATGCAGCGCGGACAACGCGGTTTGCGTTCCGGATGTTCGATGGTGAACTCTTGATCGCAGCTCGCGCAGAAATACTTCGTCGACATGGAGTGCGAGCATACGGCTACGGTGGCGAACCGTCGACCGGCGGGTCGGGAACGAAACCCGCACGGTGGATGCGAGCAACGGCGAACCCGCACTCGCGAGCCACCCCTTCGCGCCACTCTCGGTCCCAGAGCTCGACCTCGCATCGATTGTCGCCCAAGTCGATCTCGAGGAGCGGCTTCGCCTCGGCCGCGTCGGAACGCTGCGCATGGGTCGACTCGATCGAACAGCAATCAAGGGTGCGAAGTCGATCGATCAAGGCGGCGTACTCACTCTTCGACACCGTTCGCGAGACGCTCATCATCGTGCCGTTCGCGGTACGGGTCGTCGTGGTGAGCTTGCGGCTTGCCTCGAGCACCGCGTGGAGGCTGTCGCGATCCGACGAACGGCTGATCACGCTCCAGGAGACCACCACCGTATCGGGAGGCACGCGGGGCAGCGCGACCTCCTCGGGCCCGTCGCCCTTGTCGCAGCCAAATAGGGAAACCAAGGCAAGGACCCACACGGTACGCATCGGACGCACTATACTCGATCGCGATGGCCGAGGAGCTCGACTGCCTGACATGTGGCGCATGCTGCCGAACCGGAACCGACGGCCGAATCCTGATCCCGCCCGAAGACCTCTTCCGATGGCGAAGAATGGGCCGCGACGACATCGCCGAGGCAGTGCAACCCGGACACTTCGGCATGGTCGGCTTCGCGACGCGATACGACGGGTCGTGCATACACCTGGGAACGCCGGAGAGCCCCAACGCTTGCCAGATATACGAGATCCGCGGGACGACGTGTCGAGAGTTCGAAAAGGGAAGCCCACAGTGTCTGGAGTTCCGAAGGGAAGCAGGGATCGACAGCTGACGCGATTCACGGACCGGAGACTCCCCCCAAGACATGCGCGGCAGCGCGAACCATTGTCAGCGGGTCTGAAGGTCGAGTACAACCCCCCAATGGTCCCCCGGGCTGAGCTGGCCGTTGCGTTGTGCTTCGGGCTCGTCGCGATCGCGCGGCCTGCCGGCGCCGATCTACCGCCCGAAGAGGTCGGCCGGGTCATGCGCCTGCCCGAAACGGTGGGCGAGCACTGGATTTGGGTGCCCGATCGCTTGTTCCGACACTCGGTGCTCTTCGACGGAGACACCGGACGCATGCTCGGCGCCATCGATGTTGGCGCGCAGATCAGCCCAAAGATCCCACTCTGGTCGCGCGGTCGGAGCGAGATCTACAATGTCGACACCGTGTACTCGCGCGGTCATCGCGGAGAGCGGAAAGACTACCTCGTCATCTACGACTCCCGCACGCTCGATGCGAAGGGTGACATCGAGATTCCGCCTCGCTCGATGGACACGGGAACCGGCATCGCGCTGGTCGGCATGCTCGACGGCGATCGATTCGTCCTCGTGCTCAATCATTCGCCCGGCACGTCGGTGTCCGTGGTAGACGTCGAGCAACGACAACTCGCCTCCGAGATCCAGACGCAGGGCTGCGCGGGCGTGTTCCCAGCCGGCCCGGATCGGTTCGGCATGCTCTGCGGCGATGGCACGGTGATGACGGTTCATCTAACCGACGACGGGAGGCTCGATCACCTCACACGGAGCGAGCGGTTCTTCGATCCGGTTGTCGACCCCGTCACGGAAAAGGGTGTCCGCGATGGTACGACCTGGTGGTTCGTCTCCTTCGAGGGCATGCTCCACGAAATCGATTTCAGCGGGGACACACCCGCGCCCAAGCCCGCGTGGTCGTCGTTCACGGAAAGCGAGCGTAGGGACGGGTGGCGGGTCGGCGGCGCCCAGCACGTGGCCTACCACCCGGGGACGAACCGCCTCTACTCGGTCGTTCACGAAGGCGGCCCCGGCTCGCACAAGGACCCAGGCCGGGAGATCTGGGTCTACGACCTGCCCGCCAAGAAGAAGATCGACGTGTTCGAGGCACCCAACCTGATGGCGGCGTTCCTCGGGCCACAAGCCGGCTTCGATGCGAGCGGCGTGACCGGCAAGGTGCTCAACTTCCTGCTCCCAAACTTGGGCGTGCACAGCATCGCGGTCACAGGCGACGATGCGCCCCTGCTCTTCTACCGCCACGCGGACCTCGGCGCAGTCGGCGTACTCGATGCCCTGAGCGGCGAACACCTTCGCGACATCGATGAAGCCGGCTTGTCGGGAACCCTCTTGGTGGTGCCATGAGCGTCGATCCGGTCATCGCCTGGTCGCTTCGTATCGGGCTCGCTGCGCTCTTCGTCACGGCCGCGTGGCACAAGCTCTCCGATCGGCAGCGGTTCGAAACCGCGGTGCGCGCCTACGAGCTGCTGCCGGCGCGCGGACCGTCTCTGCTGTCTTGGTCCCTGCCAGCCGTCGAAGTAGCCATCGCGGCTGGGTTTTTCTACCCTCCATCACACCGGCCGGCGGCAGTTGCGGCGGCCGCAGTGCTGCTGGTCTATACCGGCGCGATTGCCGTGAATCTCGCACGCGGCCGGCGTGCGATCGACTGTGGCTGTTTTGCGGCGCGGTCCGCGACGCCTCTCAGCGGCGCTTTGGTTGCGCGAAATGTCGCGCTGGTCGCGGCCGCCTCAGTGCTTATGCTTCCCGTGGAGATTCGAACGCTGGTCTGGATCGACGGGCTCACCTTGGTCGCGACGCTGCTCACACTGTCCCTCCTCTGGGGGGCGACGCAGCGTCTTTCTCAGACAGGCCCCGCTCTTCGCCGGGCGGGAGGTATCCAATGACGGACGCACTGATCATCTCGAACGCCGTGCTCTGGTTGCTCGTCATCGGGCTTGCCTTGACGGTCTTTGCGTTGACCCGCCAAATCGGGCTGCTCCACGAACGCATCTCCCCTGTTGGCGCCTTGTCGCCTCGGGCGAACATCAAAGTAGGCGACCCTGCACCGGCGCTCGCGCTGATCGACCTCCACAACGAACCGCTCCGAGTCGGTGGCGTGTCGAAAGACGGAAGCCGGACCCTGCTGTTCTTCCTGTCGCCAACCTGCCCCGTCTGCGAGATAGTGTTGCCAACGGTGGAGCGGGTCGCCCGCACCGAAGTGCCGCGCGTCAGGGTCGTCCTTGCGAGCGACGGCGCGCCCGAGGAGCATCGCGCGTTCGTCGCCGACAAGGGCTTGTCCCATCTGCCGTATGTGCTCTCTGCCCCCCTCGGCATGACTTATGGGGTGGCGAAGTTGCCCTACGCAGTGCTCATCGACGAAGACGGAATCGTCGCAGCCCAAGGCCTGGTCAATACGCGGGAGCATCTGGAGAGCCTTTTCGAGGCGGAGCGGTATGGCGTCGCATCGATCCAAGAGTACCTCGAGGAGAAAGTGAAATGAGCCGCCTCGATCGGTGGTTCGAGGGCCTCGCGCGCCAGTCGGCGCGGAAGGTGTCGCGGCGCAGCTGGCTGTCTCGTTTCGGAGGCGTTCTCGTCGGAGGCGCCACGCTGCCGCTCTTGCCTGTGGCACGCGCCGCTGAGAAGCACGCGGTCGGCGAAGACGGTGTCCAAGGGCCACAAGGTGACCCGACACGATGTGAGTACTGGAGACACTGCGCGATCGATGGATTCTTGTGTAGCTGCTGCGGCGGCTCGCACACCACATGCCCACCGGGAACCGAGATGTCACCGGTCACGTGGATCGGCACGTGCCGCAATCCAACAGACGGCAAGGACTACATCATTTCGTATAACGACTGTTGCGGCAGAACCTTCTGCGGGCGCTGCATGTGCAATCGGAACGAAGGTGAGCGTCCACTCTACCACTGGTACCGCAACAACGATCTGAACTGGTGCAGCGGGGCGAAGGCGCAAACCTACAGCTGCTCGACTGCAATCGTCGTCAAGGTGGCCAAAGAGGCACAGCCGGAAAAATGAAACCCTCGATCGCATGTGTTCTTGCCCTCGTGCTCGCGTCCGCGGCACACGCCGATTCCTACGAAGAGCACGACTACCTTCTGAGCTGCTCGGGTTGTCACCGCATCGACGGCGGCGGCTCGAACGTCGTCCCGTCCTTCGAGGGCCTCAGCGAGCTCGCCGATACGCCCGGGGCGCGGGAGTATTGGATCCGTGTGCCCGGGGCGGCGCAGGCTCCCCTGTCTGACCAAAGGCTTGCCGCATTGATGAACTGGCTCGTGAAGAGGTTCACGGCGAAGGCGCCGGAGCCGCTGTACACAGCCGCAGAAGTTGCTCGATTGCGTGCCAAGCCCCTGAGAGACCCGATTGCCGAACGACGACGCCTGCTAGCGCCACACTGACGCTGGCGCTGGCGCTGGCGCTGGCGCTGAAGGTGTCGCACTCTCGGGGCGCATGTTCGAAACGATCGATCTACCCGTTGGCGCTCGCACGCACGCGGCCGCGCTGGCTCTGCCCTGCCGCGGCGATGCCCCCTACCCAGCCGTGGTCGTCGTTCACGACATCTATGGCTTCAGCCGAGACCTTCGGCGCCACTGCGAGCGGTTTGCGGACGCGGGCTACGTGGCGCTCGGCCCGGATCTCTACATGGGTGGCAAACCCGGCTGCGTCGTGAAGACGCTGATGTCGGTGCTGACAAACGAGGGATTCGCGTACGAGGTAATCGACGCCGCGAGAGCCTTCCTCGAAGCGAGGGATGAGGTCGACGCCGACCGCATCGCGGTCGCCGGCTTCTGCCTTGGCGGCGGTTTCGCATTGGTCGCGGCCGCCGACCAGAGCTTCGCGGTCGCCGCCCCCTTCTACGGCGCCGTCCCGAAGGAGGCGTCGCGCCTGAAGGGCCTCTGCCCCACGATCGCTCAGTTCGGCGCGCTCGACACTCCCTATCTATCTCACGCAAAGCGGCTTGTCCGCCACCTCGAGGCGCTCGGGGTCGAGCATGAGGTTCACATCTACGAGGAGGTCGGCCACTCCTTCATGAACCAACTCGAAGGAAAGCTCGCCCCCCTCGGCCGTCATGTCCCGATACACGCGTTCTACGACCCGACGACCGAAGCGATCGCCTGGGACCGCATGCTCGACTTCTTCGACCGCCACATGTGACTACCCTCCGCCGCGACGAAGGACCAAGCGAACCCGACACGGGCGGCGCAAAGAGACGCCCTACTCGCTGAACAGATTCTCGACGTCGGCCTTGGTCAGGCCCTTCAAGGGGCTGCCCTCGGTGGACAACACGTTGCTCACGAGCTCGCGCTTCTTTGCCGAAAGCTCGAGGATCTTCTCTTCGACAGTGCCCTCTGCGATGAGTCTGTAGACGTTCACGTTCTTCGTCTGGCCGATGCGGTGTGCACGGTCGGTCGCCTGGTCTTCGACGGCAGGGTTCCACCATGGGTCGAAGTGCACGACCGTGTCTGCGCCCGTGAGATTCAAGCCGGTGCCGCCCGCCTTAAGCGAAATCAGGAAGACCGGCACGCTGGGGTCGTCGTTGAAGCGGTCGACCTTGTCGAGGCGATCCTTCGTCGAGCCGTCGAGATACTCGTAGGTTACACCGTCGGCATCGAGCGCCTCGCGGATGTAGTTGAGCATCGTGACGAACTGGCTGAAGACCAGCACGCGATGCCCGCCATCGACCGCCTCATCGATGATCTCGCGAAGGGCGCCGAGCTTACCGCTGTCTTCGTCATCGAACGCAGTGTCCGGCAGCTTCATCAACCGCGGATCACACGCGACCTGCCGCAAGCGTGTGAGCGCGGCAAGGATTTGAATCTGCGACTTGCTGATGCCCTGCTTCTCGACCTCGCTGAGCACGCTCTTTCGAACCTGTCGGAGGATCTGCTTGTAGAGCTTGGCCTGCTCCTCGGCGAGCGGGACTATCATCTCCTGCTCGATCTTGTCGGGCAGGTCGGCGGCGACGTCGCTCTTCACGCGGCGCATCACGAACGGCTTGATCGTGGCCCGCAAACGTTGTGCGGTCTCCATGTCGCCACGGTCGATCGGGCGCGCGATCTGTTCCTCGAATGTCTTGAGTCGTCCGAGCAGCCCAGGCGACACGAAATCGAAGATGCTCCACAGCTCGCTGAGCCGGTTTTCGATCGGCGTACCGGTGAGCGCCAAGCGCCGCTCGCTTCTGAGCTTCTTGGCAGACCGGGCCGTCTGGCTCATCGGGTTCTTGATGTGCTGGGCCTCGTCGAGGATCACGTACCGAAGGTCGAGAGCTTGAAGCAGCTCCTCGTCGCGGCGAAGCAACGCGTAGCTGGTGATCATCACGTCCGCTTTTTCGAGCTCGGGCGCTTGCTGGCTTCGGTTCGCCCCGTGCCAAACGACAGTTTTGAGACTCGGTGCGAACTTGTGGATCTCACGCTCCCAGTTTGCGACGACCGACGTTGGCGCGATGACGAGATTGAGCTTTTTCTTGTACTTCCCCTTGGCCCAGAGGAGCAGCGCGATCGTCTGAATCGTCTTACCGAGCCCCATGTCGTCCGCGAGGATGCCGCCACTGTTGAGCTCGTGCAGGAACACCAACCAGGAAAAGCCATCTTTCTGGTACGGGCGGAGATCGGCTTTGAGTGTTCGCGGCTTCGCGACGCTCGGGATCTCGTCGATGTCCTCGATCTTCGCGAACAAGGTCTTGGCCGACGCCGAGACCTTCGCGTTCTCGACCATCTTCAAGAGGTCCTGCACGCGCCCCGCCTGCGAGAGCGGGAGCTTGTTCTTCATGCCGGCGGTCGCGTAGATCTCGGCCATCCTCGTCAGCACGTCGCCGACCTTATCGGCGTCGACCGGCGCGTAGGTGCCGTCTTCCAGCTGAACGAGCCGCCGGCCGTGCTCGAGGCACGCCCGGAGCTCTTCTTCGCGAACCGCTGCGCCGCCTGAAACGAACGCCATGTCGAGGTTGAGCCAGTCGACGCCACTCGAGACGCGCATCTGCGGGGTCACCGACTCGTCACGGATCGTCACGTCGACCAAATCGTCTGGAATGAAGCGGTCCCACTCTTCCGGGAGCTCGCCGATCCCCTGAGTCCAAAATGCAATCGCATCGTCGCCGGATGCCACGAGCTCGTCCCCAGACTCCGAGACCTCGAAGTTTTGATTGAGCAGCGCTTGCACACCCGACATCTCCGCGCCCACGTCGCGGCGAACGACACGCGGCCGCCCTCGCCCGTTCTTCGCCGGAAGTACTGCGAGCGGCGATGGCATGTCGTCAGGCGGAACGTCGAACTCCTGGTCCTCGTATCGGACATAGAGGCGTACGCGCGCATCGATGAGGTCGCCGTCGGCCTTGAGCTCGAAACGTGGCTTCTGGTCGACCAAGTCAGCCACCGAGCTCAAATCGGGAAGCTCGGCGCCGAGTAGCGCGGCCACCCGGGGGATGTACTCGCCCAGAAGCGCGGGAAGCTCCTCGTGCGTCTGAACCATCGCGGGGGAGCGATAAAGCCGCTGCAACCAGGCGGGGGTCACGAGCTCGCTCACAGGCCGGGCCACGCCTTCGGTAGTGTCGATCTGCCATCCGGGCGTACCCTCGAACCACGCTCCACTGGAGAGTGCGAACCGCCGCTTGTTGCTCTCGAGATAGAACACGACGCGAACGCGGAGCGTATCCGCATTGACCGGGTCGAGCTCGATCCGCGGCCGGAGCGCCTCGTTTGCGAAGCGAAGCTCCATCGAGGCCGGCTCGAGCAGCACACGCCTGTCGCTCAGCATCTCGAGCACTTCTGCAGCGTCCTCGCCACGAAGCTCGGCCGTGGTGGCCTGGCCGCGATTGGTGTTGCGCGCAAGCGCCCTGAACAACGGACGCTCATCGATCGAGACCATGTTGAACGAGCCAAGCGCGTCATTGATCGGCACCGCGCTTCGGGAACCTGCCAATACCGGCGTCACGGTGATCGAGGCCGGACGAACTGTCATCCGGTATTCGAACTCGAGCGGCTTGGACAGTGCCTCGGCGGGCAGCCAAGCGTCGAGCGGCCCTCTCGCCTCGCCGCGCTTCGCTTGAAGCTCTCTCGGCGACATCACCTCGAGAGCGCCGCCTTCGCCGCCGGGCCGGCGACGGCGCCGTGAACGCCTTCGCTTACCCCCGACCGACACGGTCCCTGGGACGTGCACCGGCTCGGTCTTTTTCTTCTTCTTGCTCTGCTGCTGTTGCTGACCCTTCGCGCGTGGGGGTCGGACCTCGTCGCGCAGCGCAACCATCACGGCAGCGACGTGCTTGCAGTGCCCAGTCGGCCCTCGCCAGCCGGGACACGTACAACTCGACTCCCAACTGTCACCGTCTTCGATGTACTTGACGCTCGTGTGGTAGGGCTCGTCGGCCGTGCGAACGGAAATGTCGCCGCTGACCTGGTGCTCCTCTTCCTTGAGCTTTTCGACCGCCTTCCGACGCGCGTAGAGGCGGCCTCGCAAGAAAGCGTTGCCCCCAGTCACGCGCTGAATCGCGCGGTCACTCATCGATGCGAGCTTCTTCGCGACGGAAGTGGTCGGCTCACGCCACGTGGGCGCTACGTCTTTGGGAGCTGCATCTTTCGCAGCCGAGTCTTGATCGGCTGGCTCTTGAGCGGCTTGGTCTACCGATTTCTGGAGAGCAGTGTCTGCCATCGCGGACGCTGGGTCGGCCTAAGGTGAATGGTTGAAAGGAGCGGGACCTAGAGTAGAACTGCGCGCGCTGCGCTTGTTTCCCCGTCGCGACGTCGTTGCTCGTTCTACGGACCCGGGTGTAGACCGCAACCGCCGCTACATTGTGATCTTACACACCCGGCTCGAGACTGCAACTCCCATGAAAGACGGATTGGCCGGCGGCCTAGGCCGATGCCTTGACGAGGGCCTCGGGGAGCAGCAGCGACGGGGTCCCCGTGGAGAAGACCCAGAGTTGGTGGGCGGCCCGGGTTGCGGCGATATGGAGCAAGTGCCGGGTTTCATCATCGATCGGGAAAGTGGCGGCGTTGCACTCGACGATGACCACGTAGTCGAATTCGAGGCCCTTGACCTGTCGCACGTCCGTCACGTCGACGCCCGGCCGGAATGGGAAGTCCTGGTCGGCAACCCGACGCAGGTTCGGGACCTCTCCGTGACGTAGGCCTTTGTAATAGATATCCGCCTGCTCGGGGTACCGGGCGATCACCGCCACGGACGAGAGCGGCTCGGAGGCAACCAACTTCCGAAGCGACTCGGACATGAAGCCCACCGCCTCGCCGCTGCCCCCGAACTGAAACAGCTCGACGGGAGCCCCGTAGCGCGTGGCCTCACCCGACACTTCGTTGCGAAGCGGACCGAGCACGTCGGTCGCAAAATCGAGGATCTCGTGAGTGGAACGGTAGCTGAGCTTGAGGGGCTCGATTTGAATGTGGTCGAGCTTGAGCTGCTCGAGGACATGTCTCCAATCCGTAAACCCGTTGTCGAGATGAAGCTTCTGGGCGATGTCACCGGCAAGGGTGACGCTCTGCTGTTCGGTGGCCGTGCCGAGCACCACCGCAAGCTCCACGGGGCTCATGTCCTGCGCTTCGTCGACGAAGACGTGTTCGTATTCGAGCACCGCGCGGCGGTCCGTGAGCGGTCCCTGCAACACCTGGTAGACCCGAAGCAGAAGCGCATCGTCCTCGCGATCGAGCGCGGGCGGTTCGTCTTCGTCCGCACCGTCGACGCCGAGATTGCTGATGCGATCTCCGTCGTCCTCGAGCGCTTCTTCGTAGGCAAGCAAGACGCTGGTCGAGTGACGGCTGCACCACGAGTGCGCCCATTCGAGCTCTTTGTCGCTGAGCGCCCCCTCGCCCCACCTCGTGAACGCATCGACGAGGCGCTGCTTGTCGGTGATGAGATCGGCCCAAGCCGTGACCACGTCGCGCGTGCGGGCGGACCACCTATCGCAGATGCGCTCGATGGCGTGCCGGGTGCCCATCCCGACCACTCGCGCCTCGCCATCGCGGGCGAGGATCCACTGTGAGAGAAGCTCGAGGCGAACGCCGAGCGGCTCTTTCGCGCTTCCGCGCCAGACACTCGTGACGCTCGCGCCGCCTTCACCCTTTTCGGCCGCTTCGAGGATCTCCGCCTCGGCGCGCTCGGTGAGCTCGGCGGCGTACTGATCGATGGCCTTGAGCATCGCCGGGTGCTTCTTCATCCGAACCACGTGCGTCGGGGTATCCTCGACGTAGCGTGTCGTCAGCTTCGGAACGTGATGACGTCGCTGCTGCTCGGCCCAGCGCTCGAAGGTCTGGACGGGCACGTCCTCGACGCCAAGCGCCGGCAGAACCCTCGAAATGTAACGAACCAGCGCATCGTTGAATACGATGACCAGCATCTGGTCGGAGCGAAATCGCTGCGGATCCTGAAACGCGAGGTACGCCAGCCGGTGCAAGCCAATGGTGGTCTTTCCGCTGCCGGCCCCGCCCTGGATGACGACGAGGCCCGAGGTCGGCCGGCTGATGAGCTCGAACTGGCGCGGGTCGATCAGCGCGGTGATCTCGGAGAGGTGTTTATCCTCGCGAAGGTCGTCATCGCCGATGCCGAGCTCTCCCGGTCGGTGGTACGACTCGGGACGCATGGCGGCGCCCTGCCCGCCAGAGAGCTTGGTGGACTGATCAGCGACTCGCGACCAGGTGTCGGTGCGGGACCTGCGGAACGTCCCCTGCGGGGTCCCGATGCGCCGAAGCTTGCCACCGGTGATCGACAGGTTGCGCCGGACGAGCACCTCTCCCTCGACCTCGCGGTCGCCGAAGATCTCGTCGTAGTCGTCGCCTTCTTCATATCGGTAGTAGACGCGGCTCACCGGCGCGTCGCGCCAATCGACGATACGAACCCCGGTCTTGCTGTCGAGGAAGGTGCTGCGGCCGATGAGGATCTCGCGCTTGCGCCCCTCCTCTTCCAGCACCATCCGACCGAAATAGGGGGACATCGCATCGACTGCGCCCTCGGTGACTTTGGCCCGGCGCTGCGCCACCTGCTGCAGGCGCTCCATCTCCTCGATGAGCGGCGGGATGTCCTCGAGTCGGGCTTCACGAATCTGATCGCGAAGTGCGATCAACTCGGCGTCGTAATCGATGAGCTGCCCGCGAGCCGCCGGCCGCTTGGCTTGGACGGTTCGGTGCACGCGCGCCAGAACCTTTTCCTCCTGGGTGACGGTTTCCTCCATCTCCGCGTCTGCGAAGGGTGGGTCCGCGTCTGGGCGTCGATTGAGCTCAGCCTGCTTCATGTTCCGCGTATCAAGGGCGATTCACGCCCCGTTTTGGCGAATTCGGGGACGAGTAGCACGATTCGGCTGGCTCTCCAAGCAGGAACGGAAAGCGCTGTGCTTTGGCGAAGATGCGTCAGCCAAGCGGCTTCATAAGGATCTTCGAACGCCGGCCCTGGTCGTAGTGGGAGCGACGCGCCTCGGGGATGTCGTTCAACTCACAGCTCTCGAAGCCGCGCTCCCGAAACCAGTGAGAGGTCTGCGTCGTGAGCACGAACAGGCGGTCGAGCCCTTGCGCTAGGCACTCGCGTTCGAGGTACTGCAGAAGCTGATCGCCGCGGCCGGACGTGCGGTAGTCCGGATGAATCACGAGGCACGCGAGCTCGGCGATCCCGTCGTCGGGATAGGCGTAGAGTGCCGTGCACCCGAGGACCATGCCGTCGCGCTCGATCACCGTGAAGCGGTCGATGTCGTTTTCGAGCATCTCGCGCGATCGCCGCACGAGGACGCCCTGCTCTTCGAGTGGCTCGATCAGCGCGAGGATGCCGCCGATATCGCTCTGTTGCGCCGGACGGACGCCTTCGAAGAGCTCCGAGGTCACCATGGTTCCCACTCCGTCGCGCGTGAAGAGCTCGCGCAACAGGGAGCCATCGCTTTGCCGTGCGACCAGATGCGCCCTCGGAACGCCCCCCTTGCACGCCTGAATCGCAGCGCCCAGAAGCCGCTCGACATCGTGACCGAAATCATGACCGGTCCGAAGGATCTCCTCGGCCTCGCGCGGCGTGAGCTGCGACGGGGTTCGGCCCTCGGCGTCGGTGACGCCCTGCCCTTCGAGCAAGCCGATCAGCTTGTCGGCGCCGAGCGCGACCGCAGCGGCGGCGGCGACATCATGGCTCCCGATGTTGAACGCCTCGCCAGTTGCCGAGTAGCCGATCGGTGTGAGCACGACGACGGCGCGATCGTCGAGGCGCTGCCGGATTGCCTCGGCATCGATGCGTCGCGGCTTACCCGTGTGCTGGTAGTCGACGCCGTCGACGACCCCGATCGGCTGTGCGATCACGAAGTTGCCCGCGGCGACACGCAGCCGAGCACCAGCCATCGGCGAGTTAGGCAAGCCCATCGAAAGCAATGCTTCGAGCTCGACGCGATTGGCGCCCACGGCCTCTTTCACGCACTGAAGCGCGACATCGTCCGTGACGCGAAGCCCGCCTTCATAACGTGGCGCTTGTCCACGCCGCGCCAACGCCTCGTCGATCTGCGGGCGCGCGCCAGCCACCAAGACCAGTCGAACGCCGAGCGAGTGCAACAGCGCAACATCATAGAGGAGCGAGCGGAAATCCTTCGAGGCGACCGCCTCGCCCCCGAACATGATCACGAACGTGCGCCCGCGGTGCGCATGGATATAGGGCGCGCTCGCTCGGAAGTGTTGGACGAATGGGTCGACTTTGGGGCTCATGGCGATTCGATGCAGAAGTGTTGAATCAGGTTCGCGTACAGGTCGGTGGCACGCTCGATCGCTGCAATGGTGACATACTCGTCGGGTTGGTGCGCAACAGCGATGTCACCCGCCCCGAGCACCAGGGTCTGCAGCCCCAATTGTGCGAGATATGGCGCCTCGGTGCCGAACAGTGCGGCCTTGGCTGAACACCCGCACAAGGTCTCGACGGCGCCCGAAAAGGCGGCGTCGGAAGGACCCGAGAAAGCATCCGCGTGCCCCCCGACCGCCCGAACATCGAAGCCCCACGCGCCGCCATCGAGCGCGTGGGCGACCACATCGCGGAGCTCGGCGGTAACGGCCTCGCGTTCCATGCCGGGAAGGAGCCGAATGTCGAGGTCGAGCGTGCACTCCGCGCAGATCCGATTGGGACTGTCACCCCCGCTCACACGTCCGAAGTTGAGGGTCGGCGTCGGCACTTCGAAATCTGCGTCGCGGTGACGCTGCCCAATGCGGTCGCGCCATGTTTGGAGCGCCGGCAAAATCAACTGGAGCCCATCGATGGCGTTGACGCCGAGGGCGGGATTGCTGGCATGGCCCGCTTTTCCGTGGACCGATACCTGCACGTAGAAGACGCCCTTGTGCTTTCGAACCGGTTGGAGCCCCGTCGGCTCCCCGATGATGGCGTAGCGCCCAAAGCGCTCGCCCGCCTCTGCCAGCGCGCGGGCGCCATCCATCGTGCTCTCTTCGTCGGCGGTGCCGAGCAGTGTGATCGGCCTTCGAAGCGAAGATGGCTCGAAGCGCGCAAGCGCGTGAAGCGCGGCTGCGAAGAACCCTTTCATGTCGGCGGTTCCGAGGCCGAAGAGCTTGCCATCCCTCTCGATGAGCGTGAAGGGGTCGTCGGTCCATCGCTCGGCGTCGTAGGGGACCGTATCGGTGTGCCCGGAGAGCACCAGCCCGTCGTCGCCCTCTCCAAGCGCCGCGATGAGATTCACCTTGCCGGACTCGCCGGGCAAGGCTTCGATGCGGACCGACAAGCCGAGCTCGGATGCCCACTCCGCCACGAGATCCACGACCCCACGGTTCGATTGGTCGAAGCGTGCGTCGGGCGAGCTCACCGAAGGGGTGGCGATCAGCTGGCCGATCATGGCGACGGGGTCGGGAAGCATCCCGCCAACATAGCGCCGAACCGCCCGAGCCGAAATCCGCGTTGCAAGCAGGGCCGGAGAGACTAGGTTCCCCTCATGAGCGACGACCTCACGACCCGTGCGATCACCATCATCGAAGAAACCCACCGGGGCGAGCGCGCCTGGGACATCTACAGCAGGCTGCTGAAAGACCGCATCATCTTCCTCGGCACGCCGATCAATGATTTCGTCGCCAACGCGGTGATTGCGCAGCTCCTCTATCTCGAGAGCGAAGACGCCGACAAAGAGGTGACCCTCTACGTCAACAGCCCGGGCGGCATGGTCTCCTCGGGGCTCGCGATCTACGACACGATGAGCTACATCCGCTGCCCGGTATCGACGATTTGTCTCGGGCAAGCCGCATCGATGGGCGCGTTCTTGCTGGCCGCCGGCACAAAGGGCATGCGCCGCGCCCTGCCCCACAGCCGCATCATGATTCACCAGCCGCTTGGCGGGTATCAAGGTCAGGCGTCGGATATCGAAATTCACGCGAGAGAGATCCTGAACACCAAGAAAAAGCTCACCGAGATCCTGTCGAAACACACGGGCCAAGATGAGGAGACGGTTCGGCACGATACTGAGCGGGACAAGTTCCTTTCGGCGATGGAAGCCAAGGAGTACGGCCTGATCGACGACGTGATCATGCCCCGCAAGGAAATCGGGGTCGCGCCGGCGGCATGAGCGTCCTCGAGGTTTGCTTCGTCCGGCACGCGCAGTCGGTTTCGAATGCCGCGGGTATCTGGCAGGGCCACGGCGATTCCCCACTGAGCGAGCTCGGGCGGGCCCAGGTCGACGCGCTGCGGGGGGCGCTCTCGAACGAACGCTACGACCTCGCGCTGAGCTCGGACCTGAGCCGCGCTGCGGAAACGGCGGAGGCGCTCGGCGCTCGGCTGGAGCACGACCCTCGGTGGCGTGAGATCGACGTCGGCAAATGGGAGGGTCTGACCATGGACCAGGTGGTCGAGCGGTTCCCGGAGCAGGTCGCGGCCCTTCGCGAGCGCCGGGTCTTCGAGATCGGCGGAGGCGAGACCTGGCCGGAGGTGTTCGCCCGCGCGGACCGGGCGCTCGCGGGTATCCGAAAGCGATTGCCCGAGGGCGGACGGGTCATCGTCTTTACCCACGGAGGCATCATTGCCGCCGTCCTCTCGGGCCTCCTCGGGGTCCGCGATCGATTTCCGTGGCCCCTCGGACGGATGCGCAACACGGGCCGGACCACCCTCCGGTTCAACGGGGGCGTCGTGGAGCTCGTCGCGCACAATGACGACAGCCATCTGGACCCGGAGCTCCGGCAGGCGTACGAGCCCCGATCTGACCAGGTCGTGGTCCGTTTGACCCCGATCGAGAGCCAAAGCGAGGCACCTGATACAGCTGCAGCGGATTTCAACTCTGCAATCAAATCTGCACGGAAAACGGGTGCAGGTGGGGTGGTGTCGGTATCAGGCACATCACGCCACATCGCGGAGCTGGCCCAGGCGACGTCTGGCGCTTCTGCCCGTGAATTCCGGTTTGTAGAGCCGCTCGCAGGCCAGTCCGCGGAGCTCCTGATCTCCGATGATCACCAGATGCTGCTGGACTATGCTCGCCCAAGCTTCCAGATCTGAAAAATATGTTTCATAAATGAAAAGTGAGTTGCCTTACGCGCGTACAGCTCTCTTACACTTGTAATTAGTCTCTACGGGTGAGTCAGTGCTCGTGTCGTTTGTGATCCACCCCACATTTAGCGCCACCCTTTCGGTCGATCGGGTGGAATTCGGGGGTTAAACGCTCAGAACTTCAAAAACTTTTCAGATCTGAACCGCGTTCACCCCGGTGCTAGGGACAAGCCCTTTGAGATCATTGATGATTCCCTCATTCGGCAAGTTGGCACGATAGTAGCATCTACCACCCGTGACATAAGCGCTGCGGTGAAGACGTACCCCCCACGTCCCCCGTAGCGTTGTTAGACCGGCGATTTGGTCTGTTTCCCCCCACTTCGACGAAATCGCCATCTCTCTAACGGCCCGAAAGCCCCCCCTTTCGGGCCGTTACTTTTTAACCGCCGGAACAAGGCTCGGGCGGCGCCCGCAAAAAGCAGCGTCAGCAAAAGGGCGCCGAAGCCCTACTTCACAACCTTCAAATAGGAGGGCCGCTCCCCTGGCGCCGGCGGAGTCGAGGGCCTCCGCTCCTCTTCACCCACGGTGGGCAGCACTCGCAGCGAGGGCCGCTCCTCGACGACCGGGGGCGGTTTCCTGCCCGCTTCTCGCTCGATTTCCTGTGAGATCTCCTCGGGCATCGACTCGGGCCACACCATCCCGCGTCCGTCATCTCCGGCCAACGCAAACACCGCGTCCCACTGGACATTGCAGGTGAACGGCGAGCGGTTGAACGAAAGCGTTCCGTAGATACCCTCCGCATCTACCTGTAAATCCGGAATAGGTACGGGCATATCGAACCCAATCTGCAAAACCAGTTGAGGTTCTGTCCGGTACCATTTCGGCACGACGACGCCTTCCATCCTCGGATCGAGGTGGACGAAGAGGCTGCCTTGCGCGAGGAGATAACGCGCAACCTCGATCTTCGGCGGAAGTGGTTTCTCTTCAGCCACCCTACACCATTAGCGGATTCGAAAGCCCTTTGCCAAGCAGCCCTGAAAATGGGCCCAGTCGGTCTTTCTCGAGGGTTAGGCCGCCGCCAGGAGTGCCGTGCCGGCCACCATGAAGGCAGCCGCGACGAGCTTTCGGCCACCGATGGGCTCGAGGAAGAACAGCCTCCCAAAGACGATGCTGCCGAGGACTCCGAAAGCGCGCTTCAGCGTCTCGAGCACTGCGACCCAGAGGAAGAGGAGCGCCGTCATTTGCAACGCGACCGCGGCAGCCGCGAATCCGATCATCGCGGCGAGCAATCGCTTGGGGGCACGGCCGAGCTCGCGAAGCTCGCCGTGGGCACCCCTGACGAGCAACCAGAGGAGAAGGATCGTCGCGCCTCCCGAGCTCAAGAGGAAGGCATGGCTCGCGGGCGACGCGTGAGGCAACGCGCGTTTGTCGAGCGCGGTCGAGAAGGCCCAGAGCACCGCGACGGCGATCATGAAGGGAGCTCCTTTTTCGTGGGTAATCGAGCTCAGCCAGTCGTCCGAGAGATCGCTATTGAGCAAGAGCGCTCCGAGGACGACCAGCCCGATCCCCGCCCAGTGCATCCCAACAGGCACCTCGCCGAGCAGTGGAATGGCGGCGAGCGCGCTGAACACGGGGGTCAGCGAGAGGAATGGGACAGTCCGGCTCAACGGCGAGAGCTCCACGGAGCGCATGAACAGGACGTTCGCAAGAGCGTTCATCAGCATGGACGCGACCGCGGGCGGCCAATAGCCCGCGTCGGCGACCCAGGTTTGATCCCAGAGTGCCCAGGCTCCGAGCGGCGGCAGCAAACCGACCATCAGGAACACGGCCAACGCAGTCGGCGACGCCTTTCCGGCGAGCGCCTTTCGCACCACGTCCAGCCCTGACCAGCAGAGGGCCGCCGCCACACCGATTGCGAAACCCATCATGAGCGAAGTCGGCGGACCGTATCACCCCGTGATCGGTGGGACAAAAGGCTCGCTGTTGCGCCGTCTGCCGGGCGAACCCATAGTGATGTGGTCTTTGAAATTCTGGGGGCGACCGGTTTCGACGGGGACGTTGAAGGTTTGGTTGCGTGTTCGTCGGTCCCAAGCACGACGTAAATACGTTTGGGACGTACAACTGCCAACGATAACGCAGTTGCTCTCGCGGCCTAAGTAAAGCCAAGAGAGCCGTCGAAGTGACAAGCTTGCCTGTGCTTGTCGCGGAGGCGTCATTTGAACGGGCTGGTCATTGCGAGTCGGGTTCGGCGCAGTGACGAGATAAAGAGCCACTAGCGTTGGTGCGAGCCTGTTTGTGGGCGCAAGCCAAGGCGAATCTCAAAACACAAACTACACACGTAGACGCCATTCTGGACCGTTTTCGGACGTGGGTTCG
>JAHEEE010000112.1 GCA_024640845.1 Myxococcales bacterium
AACGACTCTTTGCATCAAAGGGCTGCGACAATGTGCGCACGCAAGAAACCGGGCCCGAAGACAAGCGCGGCAGCGCGAGCCCGAAGGGCGAAGCCCGGCGCGAAGCGCCGCCAAGCGCCAGCAAAGCGAAGCGCGCGGAGGGAGGACTACGCGGTGGGGGTGGGCGGGTGGAGATAACCAAACCAAACCACGCGACAAGCCCTGCCCAACGACGAAGCCAGCAACCCGCGTTCAGCCCTCGCGATTCAGCGTCACGAACAGCATGGTGCCGCCGGCTACCGCTGCGGGCATGAAGAATAGATTCACGAGGGGGATGAAGAGCAAGACCCACACACCTGTCCCAAACCCCGCGACCGCGGCAAGCTCCCGCTTGGTGAATGCAACTCGATCGCGAACGGACCAGTCCCGCCTGGCCGCCGGCCAGTCGACGTAGTCGACCCCGAGGTAGATCGCGGTCAGCGCAAAGCCGACGAGCGAAACGACCTGCCCGATCCCCGGAATGAAGAACGAGGCGAGGAACATCGGACCCACGATCGTCGCATAGAGCAGGACTTTGCCGATCTCCAGCCGGATTGTGCGAACGATGTCGGCGAACAAACGCTTGAGCGAGAACGGCGGAGGAGAGCTGCCGATCAGCAGATGCTCGACGGCCTCGCTCAGAGCATCATTGAACGGCGCGGCGACGACGCTCGACAAGACGACGACCAACACCAGGCCGAGCAGCGTGATCAGAAGCCCGGACACCAACTCGATCAGCCAGCGTAGAGCCGTTGCCAGCGACCCGAGGAAACCAGTCGCCTCGCTCCAGCTCTCGGGGAACAAGGACCAGACCGCCCCGCCCAGATCGTCATAGAGGGCACTGGCACCGTAGAACACCAGGACGAGGGCGGCGCCGGTGATCACGATGGGAGTGATCCAGTAGCGGACGAGAATCGGGTGTTGGAAATACACGAAGCGCCCCCCACGGAGCGCATAGGACAAGCCGCGCGCGAATCCGATAGGCGACTTTGCGACGGCCCCCGCTCCCTGCATGATGCCTTTGACCACAGCGCGGCAGAGGGTAGTCGAACCCACCGGAAACAGCCATCGCCACATGCTTAGGACGGCGCGCTCTTGGCGCTTGCCGTCGCGTGAGACAAGGGCTAAGGCGTTGCACCTTGTCGGACGGGATTGATTCACTTACGGCCGCAGCACTCGGCGCGTTGCAGGGACTCACCGAGTTTCTTCCAGTTTCAAGCAGCGGTCACGTTGCAATCGGGGCCGAGTTCTTCGACATTCAAGAGAACTCGCTCGCGCTGGTCATTCTGCTTCACCTCGGCACCCTGCTCGCGACGATTCTGCTCTTGCGCGGGGATATCAAAGATCTCGCACTCGAAGGAGTCTCAGCGCTACGTCATCCGAGCCGATTCCGTTCGACGGAGCAGGGGCGAACGTTGGTCGGGATCGCGATCGTGACCGTGGTCACAGGGGCGCTCGGATGGACGCTTCGCGGGGTAGCGGAGGCGTTTGCCGAAGACCTGCGACTCGTCGGGTATGGATTCCTGATCTCGGCCTCCTGCTTGATCGCAAGCTCCTTCGCCCGGGCCAACCACGACGAGGTCTCCTGGGCACAGGCGGTCGCGGTAGGCGTCGCCCAAGGCTGCGCGGTCCTTCCCGGAATCAGCAGAAGTGGCGTCACCATCGCAATTGCCATGCTGCTCGGTGTTCAGGGTGCCGTCTCCTTTCGCTTCTCGTTCCTCGTGTCGATACCGGCGATCGTGGGCGCTGCCCTGTACGAGGCCACCAGCGCGAACGGGCTAGGCTCGCTCGGGCCGGCCGCTTGGGTCGGTGGCGCCACTGCGATGGTGACGGGCTACGTCGCGCTTGTTATTCTCCGGAAGATCATCCTCGTCGGACGCATATGGACGTTCGCGATCTATCTGATACCTCTGGGGCTCTACCTGGTCACCCGGTAGGCTTGCGTCCGTCACAATGAGCGACATCGACAGCGCATACGCGATCATCATGGCGGGCGGCTCGGGCACCCGATTCTGGCCGCTGTCGCGCGCAGATCGGCCGAAGCAGTTCCTGTCGCTGGGGCCGGATTCCCGGTCGCTGCTTCGGGCGACGGCAGAGCG
Organism: Myxococcales bacterium; assembly: GCA_024640845.1. Lineage (GTDB taxonomy): Bacteria > Myxococcota_A > Polyangia > Polyangiales > Houyiibacteriaceae > SG8-38. Next base: position 2,118 of record JAHEEE010000112.1, read on the forward strand.
GGTGTGGGCATTGATTCCGCCGGAGCGGACTTTCGTCGTCACATCCGAGCTGCTCCGTGGACAGGTCGAGCGAGAGCTTCCGGAGCTCGAGCCCGGCCGAATCCTGGCGGAGCCCGTCGGTCGAAACACGGCACCTTGCATCGGCTGGGCGGCCACGCACGTCAGGCGACTCGACGCGGACGCCGTGATGACCGTCCTCCCAGCCGATCACTACATTGGCGACACCGACGCCTATCTCGATACGCTCCGACGAGGCCTCGAGGCCGCAACCCATGGGGACTACGTGACAATCGGGATTCGACCGACCCGCGCGGAAACCGGTTATGGCTACATCGAGGTCGGAAGCGAGCTCGATCCGGGTGTCTTTCGCGCGCGCCGTTTCGTCGAAAAACCGAACCGGCAGCGAGCCGAACAGTTCGTCGCGAGCGGAGGCTTCCTTTGGAACAGCGGGATGTTCTTCTTCCGCGCGTCGCGCATCCTCGAAGCGATCGACATCCACCTCCCGGGGCTCGGGAAGCAACTCCAGCAATACGACACAGCTGCGAAGAATGGTCAGGAGACCGAGCTCGTGTCGGAGACCTACGCAAGTCTGCCTGCCGTGAGCATCGACCACGGCATCATGGAAAAGGTCGATTCGGTGAGCGTGGTGCCGGGCGCGTTCGACTGGTCCGACCTCGGAAGCTGGACGTCGGCGTGGGAGCTCTCGCCACGGGATGAGCTCGGCAACGTGCTCCCAGATGGCGGCCTCAGCATCGACTCCACCGGCAACTTCGCATCGGTGCCCGAAGGGAAGCTGGTAGCCCTCATCGGCGTGCGGGACCTGGTGGTGGTCGACTCCGGCGACGCGCTGTTGGTGGTTCCACGTCAGCGGGCACAAGACGTGCGCCACATCGTCGCAGCGCTCCGCGACCGCAAAGACGACGGAAGGTGACTTCGTGAACCTTCACGTCTTTCGTCAATACGACATTCGGGGTCATGCCGAGCGAGACTTCGGCGATGATTTCGTAGACGCACTTGGTCGTGCCCTCGGCACATTCTACGCCGAGCGCGGCTTGAAGCGGATTGCGGTGGGTAGGGACTGCCGGCTCAGCTCGCCGCGCCTTCACGAGGCGCTCTGCGTAGGCCTTCGCCAGACCGGCATGAATATCGTCGATATCGGCGTGGGTCCTACGCCGCTTCTCTACTTTGCGGTCCACCACCTCGATCTCGATGGTGGCGTTCAGATTACCGGCAGCCACAACCCGCCCGACGAGAACGGCTTCAAGATGATGGTCGGCAAGGACTCGCTCTATGGCGCCGACATCATCGAGCTCCGAGACACCATGGAGAGCAAAGGGTTTCGAGAAGCGCCCGGTGGCACCCTCGAGATCGTCGACCCCCGCCCCGCCTATGTCGAAAATGCACAGCAGGATATACAGCTCGGCCGAAAGGACATTCGGTTCGCCGTCGATGCCGGCAACGGCGCCGGCGGTCCACTGGCACTGCGAACCCTTCGTGCGCTCGGGCTCGATCCAGTCGCACTTCTCTGCGAAATGGACGGAACGTTCCCAGTGCACCACGCCGATCCCACGGACCCGGAAACGCTGGAATTGCTCAAAGATCGGGTTCTCGGAGACGGACTCGAGCTGGGCTTCGCCTACGACGGTGACGCTGATCGAGTGGGCGTGATCGACGCGCGCGGCGAGGTCATCTGGGGCGACAAACTGATGATCATTCTCTCTCGCGCGCTTCTCGAGAAGCACCCTGGAGCGACGATCATCGCTGAGGTCAAGTGCTCCCAGACCATGTACGACGACATCGCAGCACGCGGCGGCCGAGGAATCCTTTGGAAGACTGGGCATTCGCTGATCAAGACGAAGATGAAGGAAGAAGGAGCCCTGCTGGCAGGCGAGATGAGCGGGCACCTATTCTTTGCGGACCGCTACTACGGCTTCGACGACGCCATCTATGCAACACTTCGCATGCTCGAGCTCCTGTCCCACAGCCGGATCCCGCTCCACGAGATGCTCGGCGACGTGCCGAAGACGTTTGCCACCCCGGAAATTCGCCTCGAGTGTGATGATGCACGCAAGTTCGATCTGGTTCAGCAGGTAGTCGAGCACTACCGGCCTACCCATGCGCTCATGGATATCGACGGAGCGCGAATTCAATTCAACGGTGGTTGGGCGTTGGTCCGCGCCTCCAACACTCAGCCGGTCTTGGTGCTGCGTTTCGAGGCAGACTCCGAGGAACGCTTGGCGTCGATTCGCAGCGAGGTCGAATCAGTCCTCGGGCGCTTCCGCGACGGCTGAGGTCGGCAACTCCGGCAGCTCCACACGCAGAGTCGCGACCTGGGCATCTACGCCCGCGGCTTGTTGCCAATCGCTCGGCCCAATGACCGCCCTGCGTGTCTCGTAGCCGGGGTGATAGACGAGCACTTCCTGGCCCTCTTGGATCGAGGCGACGGGGATTTGGGTAGTCGGTCCCATGCCGACGAAGCGGTACACCTTGGCGGCAGGCGGGTTGGTGATCACGCGGATGGTCCCGGTCGGGCCTTCCTCCGAAGGACTCGACGCCGCCTGGGGCACGCCGAGATCGGTCGCAGCCGCCGAGGCCTCCGCAGGTTGAGCCTGCACCGCGAGCTCGTAGAGGGGGCCGCTGTCGGTGATCGCCCATGTCGCGCCCTGCTGAACGATGGCTCGCGACGGCCGGAGCCCCTGGTCGAATACGATAAACTCGTGCGCGGAGCCGACCGGCAGGTCCTCCGCGACGGCAGGCCCTCGGCCGATGAACTGGAAGATCTGAGCATCCGGCGGTGTGACGCTCACCTCGATGGTACCGCCAACGACCGACACCGTTGTCGGCACGCTCGGCCGCATTAGCGCATCGAGCGTGCCGGTGGCGTAGAGCGCGTACGCGCCCAAGCCGAGACCTGCAGCGAGCAGCCAAATCCCCAACCCCCCGCGGCGCCTGGGCGGCTGCTGAGGAAGCGATGGTCGATCATAGGGTTGGGGTGGCGCGGCGCTCGGATGCGACTGCCGCGGTGGAGTAGGGATCGACTCGGACCCAGAAACAGATCCAGCCCCGAACACCGCTTCGGTTGGGGTCTCGAGCCCGGTTTCCGTCACCGGCACGGTCGCTGACACGGGGACCGACGCGGACGCTGGCGCAGGCGCCTCGGCTCGCGCGGGCTCTTCCTCTTCCGGCTGCCACTTACGAATGGTGGCCGTGATCGGTTCCGGGATCTGCCTCGGCGCCCTTGCAACCGCAGCCGCGGCTGGCACACCGAGATCGGGGACCGGCACAGACGCGCCCCTCCATGCCGGCTCCGAGGGTGGAACGGGAACGGTCTTGGGCTGATGATCGGCAACAGGAGGCGGAAAGGACTTCGGGGCGGGGTCAGCGTCAGTGCCCGCGGTGGCACCGGTGCGAGCGTCCGCATCGGTCCCCGCTTCAGCGTCCGCGTCTCCTCGTACGCCGCGAGGGATGAGAATTCGTTCCGTGACCGGCTCCTCCGATTCCTGGAGGGGCAGTTGCCTCTTCGCGGGCTCGAGCGTTCTCACACCCGGATCCCGCAGCAACTCGTCGAGCTCGGCGTCGAGCTCGTGAGGATCGACCTGCGAGTCGTCATGGGCCGGAGGGCGGTCGCTCTCACGGACCAGCCGTGCGAGCACCCGGCGCGACGCACCGCGATTGATCGGAATCAGGGATGCTTCAATCGCGTCGTGCAGGTCGCGCAGGCCGCGCGTCGTCTGTCCGGTCATGCTCTCTTTGACGAGCTGCAGCAGGTCCGGAGGAACCCCCGGGCCGGCGGCGACCAAGAGACGCGCCAAAACGGACACCAATGAGCGCGCCGCCTCGTCGGGCGCTGCTGACGCCGCAGACTCGGCCACCACCACCGACCCCTCCAAGGTGACACGAACGTCGTCCGGCTCGAGCTTGACGGACTCCCGCAGAAGCCCTTCGCACGCTTCGAGCGCCACGAACGCCCCGATCTCGAACGGGAGGCGGTCGCCGCGCTGCTCCAGCTCCTCCACCAGCTCGCCGACCCCCACGTCTCTGATCATCGTTCCCCCTCAGTCTCGTTCCGGCGGACGCACGCACACACCGTGGTCGAGCAAGTACTCTTTGACTTCGGCCACAGTGTAGTGACCGTCGTGAAAGATAGAAGCGGCAAGGGCTGCATCCGCCCCGCCCGCAGTGAGGCCCGCCTCGACGTGCCCCAACGTGCCCACACCCCCAGAAGCTACAACCGGAATCGAGATTGCGTCCACAACTGCGCGAGTTAACACCAAATCATAGCCATCCTTCGTCCCGTCCCGGTCCATGCTCGTCAACAGGATCTCGCCCGCGCCATACTCAGCCATCTGTCGGGCCCAGGCGATCGCGTCGAGCCCCGTGTCACGCCGCCCGCCGTGCGTATAGACCGTCCAGACCGCCTCTTTGCCAGGCACACGCTTGGCGTCGATGGCCACGACGATGGCCTGGGCGCCATAGGCCTCGGACACCTCTCGCACGAAGTCCGGGTTCGCGACCGCCGCACTGTTGATCGACACTTTGTCGGCCCCGGCGTGGAGAAGCTCGCTCACGTCGCGGCGCTCGCGCACGCCGCCGCCCACGGTGAGCGGCACGGCAACGGTCGAGGCCGCCCGGTCGACCAGGTCGAACAGGGTCCGTCGGTTCTCGTGAGATGCGGTGATGTCGAGGAAGGTGATCTCGTCGGCCCCGCCCCGGCTGTAGCGCTGCGCCGACTCTACCGGGTCGCCGGCATCACGGAGCCCGACGAAATTGACTCCCTTCACGACGCGCCCGTCTTTGACATCGAGGCAGGGAATGATTCGCTTGGCCAGCATCAAGCCTCTTCTAGCGCCGCGAACGCTTCGGCCAAACCAAAAGCACCGGAATAAAGAGCCCGGCCGCAGACCGCGGCACGAACACCCGCCGCGGACAGCGCGCGAAGATGATCGAGTGAGCCGATGCCGCCCGACGCGATGACCGTCGTGCGGACGTGGGATTGAAGCGCCGCAGTCGCTTCGACGTCCGGCCCCTCGCGCGTACCGTCTCGATGGATGTTGGTGAAGAGTATCGCACCGAGGTTCCAGCCATCGACCTCTTCGGCGAGCTCGGTGACGTCCTGCTCGCTCTGTTCTTGCCAACCCTCGACGGCGATCTTCCCGTTCCGGGCGTCGAGCGCCATCACGACCCCGCCGGGATAGCGCTCGCAGATCGCGCGCGCGATGTCTGGCGCCTTGATGACCACGGTACCCAGCACGACTCGCGCAGCGCCTGCATCCATCCACCGCGACGCGACGTTTTCGTTGCGCACACCACCGCCGACTTGGACCTCTAGATCGGTCTCCCGGAGGATCCCCTGGATCACGTCAACGTGTGCGGGGACCCCGCGCCGCGCGCCCTCGAGGTCGACGACGTGCAGACGCCTCGCCCCTTGGTCCTCGAAGCGCTTCGCCATCGACACGGGGTCGTCGTCGTAGACCGTCACCTCGTCATACTTGCCCTGGTGCAAGCGCACGACCTTGCCGTCGAGCAGATCGATCGCGGGAATCAGCTCCACGAGATGTCTCCTAGGAAGTGGCCGATCACTCGGGCGCCAGCGTGTTGGCTCTTCTCCGGGTGAAACTGGCACGCCAAGACGTTGTCAC
>JAHEEE010000113.1 GCA_024640845.1 Myxococcales bacterium
CCAAGAAAAAGCCCGGCAGCGTTGCAGCGCTCCGGGCATGGATCGGAAGGACACGGGCAAACCGACCAATCAAAAGGCTAGCGCGAGGCGGAGCCAACTAGAGCGCTCCGACGGTGCCCGCAGCAACACGACGTTCGGTGCTCACACGACGACAGCGGGGAGCTCGCCGACGAGGCCGTAAGTCAATTCTTTTGTGCCGCGCCCGTGTCGAGGGATCTTGATGCCTGGAAACGCGGCAAGGTCATCGGCAATGCGGCGCGGGGAATGCGATTGCGTCCAAGATTGCGCCGATCCGACGACGCCACCAACGGCCCAGAATCGTTGGCGGACCCAAGAGGACTCGAACCTCTAACCTCCGGTTCCGTAGACCGGCGCTCTATCCAATTGAGCTATGGGTCCCCCCGTAAAGCGACTTCGTCGCCACGGGGCTTCGCCCCACGGCAGCGACGTCTTCGGAGAGGCGGCAACGTAGCCGCCCTGCTTGGGGCGTCAAGCGCCCCATGGCGGAGAGGAAGGGATTCGAACCCCCGGTACGGCTCTACACCATACGGTCGCTTAGCAAGCGACTGCCTTCGACCACTCGGCCACCTCTCCAAGAATCAAAGTTTTCAATGCCCACCGGACGCCGCTCGGCGCGCGGGCGCCGTATGTAGCCGCCGACAAAAGCGGTGTCAAAGCCCCTTCGAGCGCCGGGCTGGGGCGTGCTACATGCTCGGTGATGCGCGTTATTGCTTTATTCTTCCTCGTCCTCGCGAGCCTGGTCTACGCCCCCGAGGCACGTGCCTGCTCCTGCATGAAACTCACCCCATCGGAGGGCCTCACCTCCTCGTATGCGGTGTTCACGGGCGAGGTAAGCGCCATCGAGAAGAACACCGCGACACGCTTCGGCGGTGTGGAAGTGACCTTTCGCGTAAAACAGATGTGGAAGGGCGATCCGAGCGAAGAGCTGAAGGTCCACACCGCGGGAAGCAGCGCCGCGTGCGGCTACTCCTTCGCGAAGGGCATGACCTACCTCGTCTATGCCGTCCGCGATGAAGCGGACCCGCTTCGGGTGAGCTTGTGCAGTCGTACGGCGCCGATTGACAAGGCCAAGAAGGACCTCGATTTCCTGGGCAAGCCCACCCACGTCTTCGAAGGCCGGAAGAAGGGCGGATGCAGCGTGGTTTCGGACGACACGGCAGGCGGTCTGCTGACTTCGTTCTTGCTCCTCATGACTCTCGCACTGTTCGGGGGTCGCCGACTCACGTGACCTCGGATGCCGAAGCGCGGCAATGATTGACCCCGACCCATCAACCGAATAAGTCCGTCTCATGGATCTGGTTTCCTTTCGAGAAACAGCCAAACGCTACTCCGTCATCTTCCTCGATGCGTACGGGGTGTTGAAAAGTTCGTCGGGGCTGATCGAAGGCGCACTCGAAGTGGTGCGGTCTTTGATTGACGATGGCAAGGAGGTGTTCGTCGTGACCAACGACTCCTCCCGCTCGCCCGAGTCGATGGCGGAGCGATACAACGCACACGCGGGGTGCGAGCTCCTGCCACCGGAGCGATACATTTCGTCCGGGATGCTGGCCTCGGAATACCTGGAAAACCAGGTCCCCTACGGGAAGGTCGCGTACCTCGGCAAGCCCGAGTCTGCGCATTATGTCGAGATTGCAGGGAAGATCCCCGTTCCGATCGCGGAGTGCTCTGCGCGGGACAACATCGTCGGCATCGTACTCCTCGACGACGAAGGCTTCGACTGGTTCCGTGACGTCAACGCGACGTTGAACCTCATTCGCCAGGTGAACTGCCCGGTCATCGTCGCCAACGCCGACATCACGTACCCGATGAAGGGCAACGACATCGCCATCGCCGTCGGCAGCCTAGGGGGTCTTCTTTCCCAGATCACCGAGAAGACCTTCGTTCGATTCGGCAAGCCTGACTCGATGATTTTCGCGTACGCCCTCGCGCGTGCGCGCGAGCAGCTCCCGAAGGTCACCAAGCGGGACGTGCTGTTCGTCGGTGACACCCTGCGCACCGACATCATCGGCTCGAACACCTACGGCTTCGACAGCACGTTGGTGCTTTCGGGCAACACCTTGCCAGAGAGGGCGGACCTGATGATCCGCGCCTCGGGTATCATCCCGACCTATATCAGCCAGTCGATCGCCACCTAGAGCACTTCGAGCAGCGGCTCGAAATCCAAGAGCTCCAGATGCGGCAAATACTGCTCGATCGCCTCGTGCTGCAGGTGATGGCAGATATCGGTGCGGAAGAAGTGCTCTCCAACCCGCAGCACGTAGTTGAGGATGAAGAATCGATAGGCCTCTTTGAGGAAGAGCAGCTCCTCCCTCGTCAGGGGGTTGACCGAGTGATAGGCGCGGAGAAAAGCCATGAACCGCGGGTCGAAGAACGGGTCGGCGGTGTAGCTGAACGCGGTCTGGTCACCCTCTTCGCGCACCACGCGAGCGCAGAAGTAGAAGTCCAGCATGCGCGGCTCGATACGGAACCAGTCGTAGTCCCAGCGGGAGAAGAACTTGAACCCCTCGCCGTCCATACCAACCGAGAAATTGCCGATGTTCCAGTCGATGAGGACGGGGATCTTGGTCCACTCGTGGTAGCCGAGGTCGTCCGCGTTGCCGAGGAACGCGTCACAATGCGCGCGCACGAAGCTGATCGCCGAAGTCATGAACCCGCGGTTGCGCCGCCACTCTGCGCTGCCAATCGCGTCGTGAAGGCTCGCGACGTCGGCACCGAGCGACTGCCAAGTCGGTCGGACCCGGTCGGAGATGTCGAGACATTCCCGGTGAAAGAGGCCCATCTCCAGACCAAGAGACTCGACCTGGGTGTCGCTGAGCTTCCTCGGCAGGAAATCGTAGAATGGTTGCTGCCCGTAAAAGACCACCCACTCGCCTTCTTCACGGTAGGTGAACACCTCGCCATTTTTGAGCAGTACGGGCGCGAGGAAATTCGCGTAGCGGGTCCCTCGCAACCGATGAATCCACTCGTGAATGCGGTAGTGGTCTTGGCGGAAGTGAACGTACGACCCATAGCTCGAACGCTTGGCGACGACGTTGTGGTTGTCCTCCAACACCAACAGGTACACCGAATTGGTGGACACGTTCGCGCTGACCTCGCGCACCTCGACCACCTCCCGGTCATCCCCGTAGGCATCCCAGGCTGCGGTCACAATCGGTGGGACGGCAGGCTCAATCACGCGGCGATGACCGCTATTTACGCCTGTGCGGCGTAGAGGTCCATGATGTCGTGGAGGAGCTTCACGGCGTCAGCTTCGGAGCGCTGGAAAGCGTTACGACCGACGATCGAGCCGTAGCCGCCGCCTTTGGCGATCTCGCCGACCTCTTCGAGCACTGCTTCTGTGCCCTTGGCAGCCCCGCCCGAGAAGATGACGATGCGCCTCCCGTTGAAGGCGGCCTGCACGACGTGCTGGATGCGCTCGGCAAGCGTGCCAATGGGGACGTTTTCGTAGCTCTGCTTGGCGGCCTTCTGAAACACGAGCTCGCTTGGGGGCTTGACCTTCACGACATGCGCGCCGAGCTGGCAAGCGATCTGGGCCGCATAGGCAACGACGTCGATCGCCGTCTCCCCGTCCTTGCTGAGACCGCTGCCGCGCGGGTACGACCAGACGATGGTCGGAAGGCCCACTTCTCGCGCCTCGTTGATGAGGTCGCGAAGGTCTTGGAACATCTGATTGCGAAGTCCGCTGCCCGGATAGATCGTGTACCCGATCGCAGCACAACCGAGGCGCAGCGCGTCGTTGACGGAAGAGGTGAGTGCCGAGCAGGGCTCCTCGGGTCCGCCGAGCGAATCGCTGTTGTTCACCTTGAGAATCAGAGGCAGTGTGCCCGCGTATTGAGCCGCGATCTGCTCGATGAAGCCGAGTGGCGCTGCATAGCCGTTGCAGCCGGCCTCGACGGCAAGCGCGGGGTGGTACCCCGGGTCGTAACCAGGAGGGTTCGGTGCAAACGAGCGGGCCGGACCATGCTCGAAGCCCTGGTCGACCGGCAGAATCACGAGCTTGCCCGTACCTGCAAGCCGCCCCGTGTTCATCAATCGCCTGAGATTGCCAATGACACCAGGGTTCTCCCCGGCGTAGTTCGCGAGGATCTTCTCGACTCGTTCGCTCATACCCGTAGCCTCCGTTCTTCGCAGACCTTAGCGCAGCGACGGGAGCGGGCCACGCGATTCAAGCTTAATTGGTTCATACCCGCGGTTGGGGGGCGTTCCGCGTGCCGCCCTCGTAGAAGGCCGCGATTTCCTTCGCATACTTCTCGCCGACGATATTGCGCTTCACCTTGAGGGTCGGGGTGAGCTCGCCGCCGTCGACGCTGAAGGTGGTCGGGAGGATCTGGATCTTCTTGATCGTCTGGTAGCGCGCGACCTTGGCGTTGCAGACCTCTTGCATCATCCGCTCGATGTAGGCTTTCACATCTGGATTGCGAGCAGCGGTCGCGACATCCGAGAGCCCCGAGATCTGCGCGGCGACCTCTAGCTCCGGAAGCGCCTCCTGGTCGAGGACGATCAGCGCGGAGAGATAGGGCTGGCGGTCCCCGACGACGACGGCCTGGCCCACGCCCGGAATCGATTGCAGGTACCCCTCCATTTCCGAGGGCGCGACGTTCTTCCCGCCGGCCGTGATGATGAGATCCTTCTTTCGCCCGGTGATCGCGATGAAGCCGTCTTCGTCGATCATCCCGAGGTCACCGGTATGCATCCAACCATCGTCATCATAGAGCTCCGCGGTCTTCTCAGGCAGGCGATGGTATCCCTTCACCATATTGGCGCCCTTGAGCATGATCTCGCCATCGGAGGCGATCTTCACCTCGACGCCGGGCAATGGCTTGCCGATGGTGCCGAAGCGAGGCCGTCCAAAAGGCTGCACGGAGGCAAACGCCGTGGTCTCGGTCATCCCATACCCCTCGTGAATCGGAAGCCCAATCGAGGCGAAAAACTCCAGCGTCGACACCGAGATCGGCGCCGCGCCGCTCAACGCGACCTGAAGCGCGTCGAGTCCGAGAGCTTCCTTGATCTTGGAGATGACCAGCTTGTTGGCGAGGCTCCGCGAGAGACTCTTCACGGGTCGCCCGGTCGCCATCTCCTTGCGAAACGCTTCGAGCTCGGTCTCCCGGGCCCACTTGGCGAGCGTCGCCTTCAGGCCTGTCGCCTCGGCGAGCTTGCCGCGAAGCGCCGCCTCGAACTTCTCCCACACGCGCGGGACCGCGAGGAAGATCGTCGGGTGCACCTCGATCAGGTAGTCCTTGATCTGCGTGAGATCGGCGCAGAAGAAGACCTGACCCTGAGTTGCAAGACCGGCGAAGTTGGTGATGCCCTGCTCGGCCGCATGACACAGGGGCAAGTAGCTCACGCTTCTAGGTTCGTGCTCCTTGAGGAAAGGAAAGACGGTCGTCACTGCGTTCGCGATGAGCTCGATACCCCGGTGCGTCAGCATGGCGCCTTTGGGAAGCCCCGTCGTTCCTGAGGTGTAGATCAACAGCGCAACGTCGTCCTTCTTTACCGCGTCCAGGCGGGCGTCGAGGTCGGCGTCGGGAACGGAGTCCCCCTTCTCTTTCAGCGCGTCGAGCGTGATTACCCGAGAATCGTGCGAACCGAGGTCATCCATCGTCACGATGTGCTCGATCGGGCTGTCGCCGCCCGCAATCGAGAGGAACTTGCTGAGCTGCGTCTGGTCGTCGCAGATGACGATCCTCGATTCCGCGTTGCCGACGATGTACGCCATCTGCTCCGGCAACAGCGTGGTGTACAACGGCGCCGGAACGCCCTGGGCCGCGTTGATGCCGTGCTGGCAGATCACCCAGTCCCGCCGATTCGCCCCGACGATCGCCACGCAGTCCTCGGGCCGAAGCCCGAGCGCCATGAGCCCTTTGCCCACGCGCCGAACTTCATGCCAGTACTCGCCCCAAGTGCTGGTCGCCCAACTGCCGTCGGCATTGCGATCGTGAATGGCAGGCGAGCTGCCTTTGGCGCTCGCCGCATCCTCGATGCGCGAGAGCATGGTTCCTTGTAGCGTCATGAGGCCTCCCGACAGGTGGCTACGCTACCCGATCTCGACGGGGAACGGAACAGGCGCCCCGGCCTAATCAAGGTATCCGTCGGCAAATCGGAGAAGCCCGTCATCAAAGAGCTCAGGATGGCGCCGTCGGTATTCCTCGAAAGTTCCAGGCTCTGCGCCGATGACGCAGCAAGGCACCGGTGGCTCGGCGTTGTCGAGGAAATCGCCCGTCACGTCTGCAGAGACACCCGCCGGGGAGAGGTCGCCAGTGACTCGCAAAAGTGGATCGCCCATGAGCACGACGCCCAGGTTCCAAAGGTCGTTCTCGCTACCCCTCACGTTGAACCACATCTTGTACGCTTCGCCCCAGCGCAGGCCCTCAGCCAAAGCAGCATGAAACAATCGCGGGTCGGTTTGGGCCCCGATCTTGGTCGAGCCGATCGATGCCAGCCCGGCCTCGCTACCCACCGTAAACGCCCAGGCGAGGCTTTCCTCTGCATCCGTGAAGCGCGCCGCGTAGCAGTTCGCCATGTTCAAGAAGGAAACCTTTAGATGGAAGGCGGGTAGGAACTCCGCGAAGATTTTGAGCCTGATCAGTTCTCCGTCGTCATTTAGTTCGTCAAACTGCAGCCAGCCCGGGGCCGCGTGGATCCACTGGTAGACAAACTCGGCGCCCTCGCCGCTAAGCCTTTCAAGATAATTGGCGCGCGTGCTATCAGCCTCGTCCTTGATGACAACCACCCTGCTGTAGAGCTCGCCCAGGCCGCATTCGTCCGATGTGTCTTTCCCGCACCAGTCATCATCCATGAAGATGAAGGCCGAGACGTCGGTTAGCGGACCGATGCGGCGGTATCGTTCTACACGCGCGAAATAGTCCTGGAGCTGGTCCGCCGTGCCCATGAGCCGCGATGTGTAGATGTCCACCTGAAGGTCGGTGTGATAGTCGTAAACTTGGTCGTCATTCTGATCGACCCAGATCGCATCGCGATCTTGGAGATAGAGATCTGTGGGGAATTTTTCGATTCCGTCATAGAAACCCTCCTGCTCATACCATGCGGCCGGCAAGCCTTCGCCGATGAGCAGCGCACCTTCGATGCCGTAGCGGTCCACGTAGTCGAACAGCAGCGCCTTGAGGTCTTGGACCGTTCCTGAGACCCATGGCTCGACGTAGACATCGAAATACGCGAGTTGCATGGTCTCGGCGTACTGTTCGAGGCTTTCCCGAAGTGGCTCACGAAGGGAGCTCTCCACGACGATCAAGAAGCTCCGCTCGACCGGCTCTTCGCTTGCATCCCCGCATCCAATCATGGGCAGGCCGGAGACACAGATACAGAGCAACGCTGCCAACTGTCGTTTCATGGCTCCTCCTGTTCCAGCTCGAAGGCCCCGACATCGCACGCCGAGCCTTGCGGGCGAGCTACGCCACGTTGATCTTTCTCCATCTCGCAGGCCATCTCCGGGATACGGTCGATGGCGACGCTGCCAGACTGGAGGGCGTGCGTCATGGTGGGTCCGCCGTTGTCGGCAAGCGGTTGGAGCTTGAGGTCTTCCATTTGGACGTTGACCAGATCGGTCTCGCGGTAGAGGCCGCA
>JAHEEE010000055.1 GCA_024640845.1 Myxococcales bacterium
CGGCGGGTCTTGCTACTTGCGGCGCTTGTCCCAGCGACGAGCCCAGCGGTCGAGCGCCCGGAACTTCCTCGGGCGCCCCTGCAACTCCCAAATGATTCTAAGGCTCCAGCGCCGACGAAGGCTGTCCAGCGGGAGCATGATTGGCCGATCTTCTTGAGATTCTTTGCCTTTTGGCATTCTCGTTACAAATAGCGCAGCAAAAAGGATATTGCGGAACCGCTACTGGAGGAGCAGCGATTGGGAAGTGCTCGAGCTCCGCGGCCAAGCCCACGCCGGAGTGTGGGGGGCACGCAAGGCGCGTGGGGCGCCTACCGCCACAGGCAACCCATCAAAGCCTGAACAGGAACTGGCAAAAGCGTCGCGGATTCGAAACAATGATGACGTCTCACTTGGGGGCGAGGAGCTCATGATCAAGTTCGTTCAATGCGTGCGCCGTAAGCCGGGTCTTTCGAAACAAGAGTTCGCGGAGCACTTCAGCGCGTATGGGAAGCAAGTCAAAGCGATCGCCGCGGCCTCCAATGGACGGCGCTGCGTGCTGAGCAGGTCGCTCGACGTCGAGCAGAATCTCGACATCATACAAGAGCGCGGAACGAAGGCCCCTTACGACGGGATGGTCGAGGTCTGGTGGGAACGCGGCAACGACGTGGTCGCGTTCCTGGACTCGGGCTCGGGCGATGAGGTCATCGACGATCTCCGCAAGTCGCAGGAAGCGTTCATGGACCTTCCCAACTGCACCTTCTTCTTCGCGAGCGAAGACGACTAGCCCTTTCTTCGTTGCGCTTTCCGGACCCTCGGTTGTAGGAATGGGTTTCGAAAGGACCCGCCAAATGACCGAGAGCCCGCCAGATCCATCGCGAATCATGCAGCTTGGTATCTGCTTTTTCGGCTCGCGCACCCCGTTCACTGGGGTCGAGCTCGGCGAGGTCGGCTTCGATCGCTCCGAGATCATTGTGCTGGCCAGCCCGTCGTCGGCGACCGCTGCGGACAAACCCAGGTAAGCGTGCCGGATCCTCTCTACCTTGCGGTTTCTCTCGTCGTCAGCGGCATCGGATTCGTGATGTTCATGTATGGCAAGAAACAGCACCGCCCCGTCCAGCTGGGAGCGGGTCTGCTGCTATTGCTGTTTCCCTTCTTCGTCCGGGACGGCGTTTGGTTGGGAGTCGTCGGCGCCGTGATCTGCGTGGCGGTCTGGGCGAGCGTCAAGGCCGGTCTCTAGTGAGCTTGTGCATTCGCGGCCGCGGGTCTATTGAGAAACGGTGATCTTTCGTCGGAAAGACCCAGATCAGGCGCTCTCGCCCCAGGCGCGTGACCGTTTGGCGGAGATCGTCGAGCAGTATCTTGCCGATGCAGACGACGCGACACGCCGGATCGTGACCGCGGTCGCCGGTCTGCTCGCGAAGGTTGCCTATGCAGACGGCCACTACTCGGTGAAAGAGGAAGCGACGATCAGGCGAGAGCTCAGCCGCGTCCACGGCTTGAGCCAAGCCGGTGTCGACGCCATCTGCGGCCTCTTGACCGATCAGATCAGCCACGTCGCCCTGCTCGGGGACCACGATTGGACCCGCGATCTTCGCGACCTCGCCGAACGCGAGCTGCGCCTCGAGGTGCTCGAGGTCTTGGTCGAGATGGCCGTGGCCGACGAGGTGCTCAAGCACGAGGAGCAAGTGCAGCTACGCCGGATCGCAAAAGCGCTGAGCTTGACGCAAGAAGAATACAACGCGATTCAAGCGAAGCACCGGGACAAGCTCTCGACGCTACGCTAACCCGTCTGCTCGAGCATCTGACCCATCAGTTGATGCAGCAGGTTGACCGCCTTGAGCGGGCGGATCATCACCTTGAAGTCGTCGATCTTCCCGTCGGCGTTCCAGTGGATCATGTCCACGCCGTTGATCTGGATGCCGTTGATCTCCGCGGTGAACTCGAGCACGGCATCGGACTCGCCGATGATCTCGCGGACGTAGGAGAAGTTGCTGTTCCCGAGCACCATGATCGCGGCGGTGAGATACATCTTCGTCAGCGCCTTACCTTCTTGCGGCGTGTGGACCACTGGCGAGTGAAACACCGCGTCGTCGGCCAAGACCTCGTCGAGAGCCCCTGCGTTCCGCTCTTCGATCATTTGATGCCAGGCGTCGAGGGTCGCGTTACTCATGGGCGGCACTCTCCCCTCTTTGCTGACGAGACGCCAGTCGCTCG
Organism: Myxococcales bacterium; assembly: GCA_024640845.1. Taxonomy (GTDB): domain Bacteria; phylum Myxococcota_A; class Polyangia; order Polyangiales; family Houyiibacteriaceae; genus SG8-38. Next base: position 2,194 of record JAHEEE010000055.1, read on the forward strand.
CATGAGATCGTCGAGCGCGGGCCGCAGTGCGTCGGTGATCGGATGCGGGTCGGGGATGGCGGCTGCGTCGGCAATCAGCGCGAACGAGAGCTCGCCACAGTAACTCCAGCCCGTGATGTTGAGGCCGATTCCCTCGACTGCAGGGCCTACCGAATAGATTTTGCGGAGCTTCGCGCCAGCCACGTAGAGGGGATGTTCGGGGCCGCGAACGTTGGAGACGATGAGGTTAGCGGGCGGAGGCATGTAGTCCGAAAGACGAGACTGGGAGTACGCGCTGAGAATCCAGCGGTAGGCCACCGCGGGGACCGCCTCCGACCAGTCCAGCATGGTCTCGATTCCGAGTTGGTTCTGCACTTCTTTCGACTGCTTCGTGACCGCATGAATCTTCTGCAGGCGTTCGGCTACGTCGGCCACGTCATTGCAAAGGCTCGTGAACAGATTGGCGACACGGTTTCCTTCCGGGCGGAGCGCCGCGTTCGCGTCGATGACGGCCATTGGCACGCTTGCAATCAGGGGGCGGGAGAGCGTTTCACCCCGAAGCTCGAAGAAGCGATCGAGTGCGCCGGCCACCGTGGCCAACACCACGTCATTGAGCGTCACACGCGCGGCGTCCTTGACCGCCTTGAGCTCGTCCAAAGGCAGAGACGTCGAAGCAAACGAACGCATCGGCGAGAGCGTTCGGTTGAACACCGTGCGTGGCGTGACGAATGGATACGGAACCGGCGCCGCCCGCTTCTTGATGTTCTTCAGGACATTCACGCCTCCCTTGACCGTCCTCTTCACCAGAGGGCCAATCGCGCTGAGCTGCGCTCGCTGATCCCGAAGCGCGTCCTTGATCAGCTCCAGCCGAGGTGGAATCGAGTCTGGGAACCAACTCGGCTGTGGAGGCCGTACGTCGAGATCTGAGGCTGCGAGGTTCATGACCTTCGCGAGCATCGCCGCGGAAGCGACCCCGTCGGCGAGCGCATGATGGATCTTGGTCACCAATACGACGCCCCCGTCCGCCAAGCCCTCGAGCATCCAGGTCTCCCAAAGGGGTCTGTCGCGGGGAAGCTGCGTGCTCGCGATGCCCGCAATCGCGCGATCCATCTCGCGATGGCCGCCGGGCGCGGCGATCTTCGTGCGGAAGAGATGCCGGCCGATGTTGAAGTTGGGATCGTTGACCCACATCGGGTGATGAATGCCGCCAGGCACCTCGACTGGGCGCAACCGAAGACGCGGCACGAGATGGAGCTTGGTTTCCATCGAAACGCGGACGAGCTCGAAGAGGTCGTTATCGGAAATCTTCACGGGCAGATCGACGATCGCGACCTTGAGCGTGTGCATGTGCACGCTCGGCGTCTCCATGTAGAGAAAGGATGCGTCTTGGCCGGTGAAACGCTGCACGTGCGCTCACTCGCCTAGGACCACGAAACCGGACTTGTGAAGCCGGTGGTCGACGAACGGGGCCACTTCGGACGACCAATAGAAGCTGACGTGGCCGCCAGCGAACCAACGAATGCCAGGCTGCTCCCAGTGCTCCCAGAGGCGCTCCGCCTGCTCGGGCGTGGACACCTTGTCGTCGCTTCCCGCAAAGATGAAACGGTTCTCGATCATGGTGTGGGGCGTCACCGACAACGGTGACACCAACTCGAAGAGCTCGCGGGTGTGAACGCCGAGCACGCCGTTGTCCTCGGCTTCCTGACGTTGGTCGACCGGCGCGTGGTGCACGAACAGATCCGGGATGTCGACTACTGGAATCCCGGCAATGACCAAATCGATGTCTTCGAGGCCCGAAAGCAACGAGGCGACGTACGCGCCCATCGAGAGCCCGTAGAGACCGATCTTGGTTGCACCCTGGGCGCGCGCCCATTGAATCAAGCGGCGCGTGTCCCACACCGCTTGCGACACCCCGTGAAACGCATCGAGCAAATCAAACGATAGCAACGAGGCCACGGGCAACGACGGCGGCTTTCGAGGGCCGTGTAAGGGCAACACCGGCATCAGGAGATTCAGCCCAAGCTCGTGGTGCAGCATCTCGGCGCGGAAGCCAGCAAAGTCCGCATAGGGCCCCCCGGTCCCGAGGCCGTGTAGGCAGATCAACCAGGGTCGATCCGCCCCGCTGTGCCGTGCGACCCAGGCGTGAGCGACGTGATTTCGGTCGTAGCGGTTCCAGCGGCTCGCGGCGGGGTCGTCGGTGGCGGCTTGGTAGCCGCTTTCGAAGGAGAGCCATTCGAATCGCATCGACGGATGCCACGCCGGCTCGACGGAGGGCGATTCGAGCGGAGGCGGCGTTGCGTGAAAAGCACTCGGGGCGCCGGGCCGTCCCTCCCGATAGAGCGCGTGCGCCCCCGTGATCTCGCGGCCGACGCGCGCCAAATCGCCAGCGCCCGGGTACCGATGAGGCCGGCTCATCGCAGCCAGGAACATCCGATCGACCGAGCGCCCCGTGAAACGCGCGATCCCGGTGTACGCGTTCCGCCTCGCGAGACGGATGCCGGTCGCCTGATCGCGCGGCGTCGAGCGGCGGGGTCGGCGCCTCGGCCGGGCGGGGCCATCGCTCGGGACCGGCGTGCGCCAGGGAAATAAGCGATGAATCAAGCCGGACCACACGTTGACACCCGTCATGCTCTCTCCAGTCGATCGAAAATAGAACATGTACTATTTTCGTTCAACCCGATGCCTGACCAACCAGACAGCTTTGAGCAGAAACTGCCTCCGGGTGTAGTGAGAGCGGTGCAGCGTTTCATGGAGAGTAGCGTCCTCGACCGCTGGGCAGACGCGACCGAGGCGAGCTTGCACCAGCCTGCGCGTCAGTTCGACCCGGAGTTCATGCGCAAGCTCGTGCCGAAGATGGAAACGTTCACGCGCTACTTCGACGCCGAGGTGCGCGGCATGGAGCGCGTGCCGCAGAGCCCGGTGTTGATGATCGGCAATCACTCCGGTGGCATCGTCACGCCGGACACGAGCGCAGTCTACGTGGCCTGGTACCGAACGCGCGGCTTCGATGACCCGCTGATGGGCCTCGCGTTCGACGCGATCTTCGGGGTCCCAGGCTGGCGAGAGCTCATGCGCAAGATCGGGCAAATGCCCGCCAGCATGCACAACGCCGAAGCGGCCCTCTCCGACGGAAACTCGGTGTTGCTCTACCCCGGCGGTTCCTACGAGGTGTTCCGCCCGTGGAAGCAGCGGAACCGCATCGTGTTCAACGAGCGCAAAGGCTTCATTCGCCTTGCGCTCAGAGCCGGCGTGCCTGTGGTCCCGGTCGTCGGGCACGGCGGCCACGAGACGACGTTCGTACTAACCCGTGGAGAGCGGCTCGCGAAGCTGCTCAGCGCTCAGCGGGTGCGGATGGACGGTGCGCCGATCATGTTCCAGGTGCCGTGGGGTTTGTCTTTGCCTGCGCTCCCCGGTATCCCCCTGCCCGCACGAATCACGGTCCAGGTTTGCGAGCCGCTCGACTGGACACACTTCGGGCCGGACGCCGTCGACGATCCCGAAATCCTCGACACCTGTTACCGGGAGATCATCGAGGTGATGCAGACGACTCTCGACGCCCTCGCAAACGAGAATCCGCAACCGCTTCTGAGCCGTTTCCGATCCAGGAAGCGCTGAGATGTTTCTCGGCGCTCCGACGATCTCTTGGTTGTTCCTGGGCGTGAGCCTCATCGGCGCCGTCTTTACAGCCAACGCCTTCGTCCCGGTGCGCCGGGTACCGGCCTTGTTCATGCCTAGCTTCTTCGGATCGTGGCTGACCGCCGAGCTCGCGATGCATCATGTCGTCTGGCAGGGGGCCGCCACGTTCATCTTCATCGACTTCGGCGCGCTCGGGGGCTTTCCCGGGTGGGTCGGGCTCATCATCACGCTAGGCTCTTGGGTCGGACTGATCGTGTTGTTCGGCGATGGTCGCCGCGCTGCGAAGACTTTCGCCGCAGCGCTTCGCGACGTGGACACAGCTCGCGCAACTTCGCGCGTGCCACGCAAGCAGATCTTGCTGCCCTTTTCGAAGAAGCGGCGCGGCGTGAAGGTGACACGAGACATCGCGTATCGCCGCGTCGCGGGGACCATCTTGAAGCTCGACGTCATCGCGCCGGCGACCGAGGGTACGAATCGACCCGCAATCCTTCAAATCCATGGCGGCTCGTGGGTGATGGGCGACAAGCGCGAGCAAGGTTGGCCGTTGCTCTCCCACCTCGCTGCGAACGGCTGGGTCTGCTTCAACCTCAACTATCGCCTGAGCCCAGGCGCCACCTTCCCGGACCACCTGATCGACCTCAAGGCCGGCCTCGCATGGATTCGCAAGCACGCCCACGAGTACGGGATTGACCCCGGCTTCATCGCGGTCACAGGCGGTTCGGCCGGCGGTCACCTCGCCGCTTTGATGGCGCTCACCGCGAACGACCCCGAATACCAGCCGGGCTTCGAAGAGGCTGATACATCGCTGCAAGCCGCGGTCCCAATCTACGGCGTCTATGACTTCACCAGCCGCCTCGGCACGAACCGGCTCCCCTTTTGGTACCGGCGCCTCGAGGAAAAGATCATGAAGGCATTCCAAAGCGAAGAGCCCGATAAGTTCCGTCGCGCCTCGCCGATCGATCGAATCCACCCCGAAGCCCCGCCCTTTTTCGTCATCCACGGCGACCGCGACACCCTCGCTCCAGTCGAAGAGGCCCGCTACTTCGCGGACGAGCTACGCCGGCGCTCGAAGTCCCGGGTGATCTACGCCGAGCTCACGGGCGCCCAACACGCCTTCGACCTCTTTTGCTCCCCCCGCACCGCTCATATGCTGGTCGCCGTTCTCAAGTTCCTCGACGCTGCACATGCTGGATTCCCAGGCACACTCGGGAGTCGAGTCGAGCAAGCGCTAGCGGATGACGGAGCTCCGCACCTCTGGGTCCCCGTCCGCTAGAACGAAAATGCCCGGGTAGCCCTGCGTCTCGAAGCCAGCGCTCGGGTTGCTCTCCAGAACCGAGTCCTCGATGATGAGTCTGCCACTGCGATCGTTGCTGACGAAGAAGATCGCGCCACCGCCCTCGTTGGCGCTGTTGTCGACCATCGACGTGCCACAGACCGTCAGCGTGAACGTGTTGCCGTCGTTGTAGATCGCGCCACCGCTCCCACCGCCGGGCGTGCCCTCGCGGCGCGGGTTCGCGCCGAATCCAATCGCTTGGTTGTTGGTGAACGCGCTATTGATGACCGTGTACGAGACGCCAATGGAGCTCAGGGCGCCGCCGTTCGAGCAGACGTTGCCGAGGTCGCCTTCCCCGCCAAAGGTGCTGTTGACGACGTAGACCGGCCGGTCTTCGTGCTGGTCGAACACCCGGATCGCGCCGCCGCCTACGTCCGGTCCGACGTCCTGGCAAACGTTGTTGAAGAACCGCGAGCTCACCACCTTGAACCGGCCGCCTCGAACGAAGATCGCCCCGCCCCCCTCCTCCTCCGATTCGGCATTGCCATCGACGAACGCGAGGTTCTGTACCGTCAAACGAGGGTGGTCTTGGTCATTGCAGTGCGATGTCGTCCAAACTTGGTCCGAGTCACAGGTGTTCATGTAGAGGATGCGAACGCGCCCGCCGCCGCTCAGCGTCACCTTGCCGCCGCCATCGATGACGATGTCCGGGTTTTGGTCGTTAAATACCTTCGCGGTACGGTCGAGCGTGATGATGACGGGCTCGGGTCCGCAGTCGAAGGTGATGACCCCGCCGCGTGCGACAGCATCGATGAAGGCATCTGCGGTGCAGCTGGTGGCCGTGCCGTCACCGATCACGGTGTCGGGCTTCGATATGTCCTCTTCCTGCGCCGCGACCGGCACGGTGCAGGTGCCGTCTCCATTGCCGGCGGGTGGCCCTTCGATTGGGTTCGTTCGCGGATCGCCGGGAGCTTGCTCCCCGCATGCAAGCAAGCCCACCACCATCAACGCGACACCACCTCGGAGTTCGAGACGTCTCATCCAGCTCCCCCACTCCACAACATAGCGGCTAGCCGAAACGCCCCCAAAAGCGACGGCGTTGCGCTACTACCCCGGATCTGGCAAGACGCGCGCTCACCGCAGGGCGGTGGGGGAAACCGCGTGCAGGAAAAGATTAGAAATGTGGCGATTATCGCCCACGTCGACCACGGCAAGACCACGCTCGTCGACGCGATGTTGCATCAGACTGGCGTCTTTCGCGCCAACGCCGAGGTGCGCGACCGGGTCATGGACTCGAACGACCTCGAGCGGGAACGCGGCATCACGATCCTCGCGAAGCACGCGTCGATTCGCTGGAAAGACTACAAGATCAATCTGATCGACACGCCGGGCCATGCGGACTTTGGCGGTGAAGTGGAGCGAACGCTGCGGATGGCCGATGGCGCGCTCTTGCTCGTCGATGCAGCCGAGGGCGCCCTCCCCCAGACCCGCTTCGTCCTGTCGAAGTGCATCGAGCTCAACCTGCCGGTCATCTGCGTCGTCAACAAGATCGACCGAAGCGATGCGCGGCCCGACGAGGCGCTGAGCGAAGTGTTTGATCTCTTTTGCGACCTCGGAGCGACCGACGAGCAAGCCGACTTTCCGCACATCTACGCCATCGGAAAAGACGGCATTGCCAAGCACGAGCTCGCGGACGAATCAAGCGACCTCACACCGCTGTTCGAGACCCTGATCGAACGGCTTCCAGCACCCGAGGGCGACCCGGACCTCCCCCTTCAGCTCCTGATCCACAACACCATTCACGATGAGTACGTCGGGCGCATTGCCATCGGCCGCATTCGGAACGGCAGGATCAAGCCGCAGCAGATGGTCGCGATCATCGGCAAAGACACGAGCGTCGAACGGAAGGTGAGCGCGCTCTGGGGCTTCGAGAGTCTCGAGCGCGTGCGCATCGACGAGGCGTCGGCGGGAGACATCGTGGCGATTTCGGGCATCGACGAGGTGGAGATCGGCGACACGCTCGCCCTTCCAAGCCATCCCGAGCCCCTCGAGCGCATCACCGTCGAGCAACCGACCATCAAGATCCGCTTCATGGTCAACACCTCGCCGTTCGCGGGACTGGTGGGCGACTACGTCACTTCGCGGCAGGTCCGCGAGCGCTTGCTCAAGGAGGCCCAGCGCAACATCGCAATGCGCGTCGAAGAGACCGACGAGGCCGACTCCTTCATCGTCTACGGCCGTGGCGAGCTCATGCTGGCGATTCTGGCCGAGACGATGCGCCGCGAGGGCTACGAGTTCGCGCTCGGCATGCCCGAGGTCGTCGTCCGCGAGATCGACGGCAAGCAGTGCGAGCCAGTCGAGACGGTCGTCGTCGACATCCCGCAATCGCACGTCGGCACGGTGACCCAGCTTCTCGGCGACCGCCGCGGGGTGATGGGCAAGATGAATCCCATGGGCGCCGACCGCGTGCGCGTCGAGTACCGCGTCCCCTCGCGCGGCCTCATCGGATTCCGCTCGCTCTTCATGACCGAGACACGCGGAGAGGGCCTCCTCAACACCCTGTTTGAAGGCTGGGACCCCTATTCGGGACCACTGCTTCGCCGCAAGAACGGCGCTATCGTGAGCGACCGCAAAGGCACGACGACCCCGTACGCGCTCTTCAACCTGCAGCCTCGCGGCAACCTCTTCATCGGAGCGGGCACCAAAGTCTACGAGGGCATGGTCATCGGCGAGCATAACCGGCCGAGTGACCTCGACGTGAACTGCACGAAAGAAAAGAAGCTCACCAACATCCGCGCAGCCGGGCGCGACGAAAACGTCGTGCTGATCCCGCCCCGCGTGCTGAGCATCGAAACCGCGCTCGATTGGATCGACCAGGACGAGCTCGTCGAGGTGACCCCGGACGCCGTTCGTGTTCGCAAGGCGATCCTCGAGTGCAACCGCCGCCCGAAGCGCGAAGCACCGAAGAAGGCCTAGGCTCTAAGGGGGGCTGCCGCCAGGCTCTGGAGCTCTGGACACAGCGACCGCTTTCGGCAGCCTGCCGAGCTTGTCGAGCACCACGTGCATGCATCGGTGGCCGAGGTCGACCGGCTCCAAGTGCATCATCGGGCAGCCTCCAGGAATCACTGTCGCGCCGTAGTCGGAGCAAAGCTCGGCTGCTTCCTCGGTGAAAGAGCCTCCGTCGATGGAGCGGTGAAACCACACGTAGTGGACTCCGACCGCTTTGCACTGACGGGCAATGGCGAGGGACTGATCCCGATGTGTCGCGACGATCACGGCATCGACCGGAGCAGGGAGCTCATCGAGAGACGCGTAGCAGCGTTCACCTTCGACAGTCTCCGCGTTTGGGTTGATTGGGAAGACCTCCTTTCCGCTCTCGAGAAACCGCTTGAAGATGTAGTTGGCCGCCGAATCGCCGGACCGTGAAACACCGGCAACCGCGAAACGCCTTTGTTCGAGGAACTCCCTTGCGGCAGCGGAAAGCGGCACCTGTCCCTCGGGAAGCCCGGTGTCTTTTTTGCTCGTGCCACAAGAGCGGAGGTAGCTGTACGAAAAAAGCACCGTCAGGATGATCTGGAGCGCCCAGGTCGGCACCATCCTCGAAAATGGGATGAGAGCGGCGCTCACCGCGTACGCGCCCGCCCAAGCCAAACCGGCGATCACGAAGATGGTGATGGGCAGCACGCCGCGTCGCTCGAACGGCCTTCGGTCCGCCCAAAGCAACAAGACCGACCACCCCAGCATGAGCGACGCGCCCAGCCGCATCGCGTATTGATAGTCGGCGCCGGGCTCGAAGCCCTCGATTTGGTAGAGCGCGCGGCCGAGATCAGGACGCAGCATCACCAGGGCCGCGGCAGCATCCGCAACCGCACCCATCCAATACGCAACCCTCAGCCAGCCAACCGGCGACATGATTCAAATGAAGGACGTCAGTCGCACGGTCGGAGCAGGCCCCAGCGTCACGAAGACCAAGAGCGGCTGGTGTGCTGACCGGGAGATCCGCCGCAGACTCCCGGGCACGGAGGAGAAATCCACCCGCGTCGCCCTACCCGACACATTGCTCCGAAGCCGGCGACTGACGTCCATCAGGTCACGATAATGCAATGCCTGTGCCACGCCCGAGCGGCGAAAAACGCCAGATCTTCGGGGCTTGGCCCGACGACCATGCGAAGAATCTTCGCCGAGCCCGCAACTGCCGCACGCCTTGCGCTTCTTGCGACAAGGGGTTCGCGCAGTTCATCATGGATGCACTGTGGGCGAGTCGAGGAACAAGAACCCGGATCGCGGCGACTTCAAGAGGGTCTTTGGTGACGTGAGACCCCTGCGCGGCAAGGCGGCCAAGCGGGTCGTCCCCACCCCCGACGCCAGTCTCGGGATCGGGTCCGGGCGGCGGAGCCTCGGCCGGGCGCCCGCCGAGGCCCTCGTCGTCGAGCGCGAGGGCAACGGAATCATCTCGGGCAGACGGCCGAAGACTCACGCGAGCATCCTCGATCGGCTGGAGGATCCCACCCTCGAGGTCGAGGCCGAGGTCGATCTTCATGGCTTCAAGGCGCGGGAAGCCGACCGCGAGGTGCTTCGATTCCTCGCGTCGTCCCAGCGCAGCGGAAAGCGCTGGGTGCGGATCATCGTCGGCAAGGGCCTCCACAGCAAGGACGGCAAAGGCACCCTCCGGGACCACGTGGTGAGCGCCTTGAGCGAACGCGGTCCGGCAAGATACGTCCTGGCTTTTCGCACGGCCCCCCAACGGCTGGGCGGAACCGGCGCACTCACCGTGCGATTGGTGGATCGGCTCTAAATCTACGCCCGGCTCGTGTTGGCTTCGCTCACCTGCTCGTTGAGCGTCCAGTAGTCGTAGAGGACCCCGATCAGGAACAAGCCTCCGGTCAGAAAGTAGATGAGGCCGCTTAGGTATTTGCCCATGTAGATTCGGTGGATGCCGAACACACCCGTAAACGTCAACAGAATCCAGGTGACGTTGTGACTGATGGGCCCCGAGTCGTAGCGAAGCTCAGCCGAGCGGTCGAGTGACGGCATGAGCACCAGATCGATGAGCCATCCGATCCCGAGCAAGCCGAAGGTGAAGAACCAGATCGTGCCGCTGACGGGTCGGCCGTAGTAGAAACGGTGCGCCCCCATGAACCCGAAGATCCACAGAAGGTAGCCGATGCCGAGATTGTGCGTGTCGCCCTGAGCCATGGTGGCTTCTTACGGCGAGCAGGCGCGGCGGCAAGTGGCGGGGCTCAGGGCCCGACGCCCCTATCCCTTGCTGATCTTGCCTTCTTTGTGCGAGTGGTGGCTGCGACACTTGGGACAGTACTTCTTGATGCGGAACTTCTCGGGCATGTTGCGCCGATTCTTGTCCGTCACGTAGTTGTCCTTGCCGCAGTTTTCGCAGGTCAGCTTGAAGAGGTCTCGGTTGGACTTGGCCATGATGAATCCCGCCCCACGGGGCAAAAAGGAGCGGGATTGTAGCGGGGGTTTGCAGGGCGTCAAATCAAGACCTTAGGGCCTGGATCTGAAGCCTTGATCCATTGTAAACCCCCGGAATATGTTCGATACCGATACTTCGACGGGCACTCAGGCCGAATACATCGCGCGGCGCGCCCATACGGTGGGCGAGATGTTCTTGAAGCGCGTCGAGCGCGATGGCGACAGGGCGGCCTTCTTCTTCAAGAGCGAGGGACAGTGGCAGCCGGTGAGCTGGAACGGGTTCGCCGACCGTGCAGGGGCCATCGCCTCCTATCTCATGGGGCTCGGGCTGCAGGTAGGCGACAAGATCTGCATGGTCGGCGGCACAAGCCCGGCGTGGTGCTACTGCGACATGGGCGGCCAGCTCGCGGGTGCGATTACGCTCGGCGCCTACCCGACGCTGACCCCGAAGCAGCTCGCCTACATTCTCGACCACGCCGATACCAAAGTCGCGTTCGTCGAAGGCATCGAAGAGGTCAACAAGATCTTGGCACGGCGCCAAGAGCTCACCAACCTCGACGAGGTCGTCGTATGGAATACCGCCGGCGCCGAATCGTTGATGGCGGCGCACGATTGGCTGGTGCCCTTCGAACGGGTCTTGCAAACGCCGGTCGATCGCGCCGCCATCGAAGCCCGCGCAGCGGAGGTCGACCCAAACTCTACCGCGATCATCGTCTACACCAGCGGAACGACCGGCCCACCGAAAGGCGCCATGATCTCCCACGCCAACATCATGACGATCATGCGCAATCAGGACGAAGCGTTGACGGTCTACGAAGAAGATACCAGCCTCAGCTTTCTTCCGATGGCGCATGTCGCGGAACGCGTATTGGCGTTTTACGGGCGCATCAATACGGGGATGTCGACCTACTTCGCATCGAGCATCGCGAAGGTGCTCGAGGAAGTCTCCGAGGTTCGGCCTACTGTCTTCGGAAGCGTGCCCCGTATCTTCGAGAAGGCCTACGCGAAGATCATGAGCACCGTCGATCAGGCGACACCGAGCAAGCAGCGGATCTTCCGTTGGGCCGAGAGGGTCGGCCGCGAAGCCGTCCAGCTTTGGCAGGCGGGAAAACCCATCCCGTTTGGTCTGAGAATCAAGTTCGGCATCGCTGACAAGCTCGTATTCTCGAAGCTGCGCGCCGTGTTCGGAGGTCGTGTGCGTTACTTCGTGACCGGAGCGGCCCCCATCGCGCCGGACATCCTCGAATTCTTCTGGGCCGCGGGTTTTCCGATTTTCGAGGTCTACGGCATGACGGAGTCGACAGTCATCACGCATGCCAACGTGCCCGGGGCCGTGAAGCTCGGGAGCGTGGGGAAGCCGCTCGGAGTCGTCGAGGATCGAATCGCCGAGGATGGAGAGATCCTCGTTCGAAGCGATCTCGTCTTCCAAGGCTACTACAAGAACCCGCAGGCTACGGCCGAAACGATCGTAGACGGGTGGCTGCACACGGGTGACATCGGCCGGAAGGACGCGGACGGCTTCTTGTACATCATGGACCGCAAGAAGCACATCATCATCACGGCCGGCGGCAAGAATCTCACTCCCTCCAACATCGAAAACGAGATCAAAGCCTCCGACCCCCTGATCAGCCAGGCCCATGCGCACGGCGACAAGCGCAAGTATCTGGTTGCGCTGATCACAATCGGTGCAGGTGAGGCCGTGGAGTGGGCACGTCAACAGGACACCATCGATGGCACGACGGCAGACAAGCACATACGCGCCCTCGCGGAGAACCCGCTTGGTCGATCTGCGGAGCTCGAGGCGTTGATCCGAGAGGTCACGCACGACCCCGACGTTCAAAAGCGGGTGGTGGCGTCGGTGAAACGAGCGAACGAGAGCTTGGCCCGCGTAGAGACCATCAAGAAGATCCACATTCTCGACCGCGAGTTCAGTGTCCAAGAGGACGAGCTCACGCCCACCCTGAAGATGAAACGCAAGAACATCGAAACCAAATTCGCGGAAATCTTCGACCGTCTCTACGATGACGAGGGGTTTGGCTTGGTCATTTTGTCGGAGTAAGCTCCGCAGCCATGCGCGTCGTATTGCTCTGCCTCGCTCTAGCCCTCGTCGCGTCCCCAGTGCGCGCGTTCGAAGGAGAGCTCGACGCAACGCTCTCGAGCGAGCAAGGAGTGGCCGCCAACGTACGGGCCCGATATTCGAAGGCCGGTGACGTGCGGATGGACATCCGTTCGGTCGGCGAGGATGGGCGACCCATGCGCGCGACGACAATCCTGCCTGCAAAAGGCGAGAGCTACTACACCATCGCGCCCGCAGAGCAGCTCATCGTGGAGATGCCGTACTCGACGCTCGCCGACACGAGCCAGCAGGTCAAAGGGTCGGGCGAGAGCGCGAACCTCGAGATCAAGAAGCTCGGCAAGGAGACGGTCAGCGGCGTTCAGACCCGTCACATCCGCATCCTCGACAAAGACAACGATGCGGTGATCGATCTATGGCTCACGGGGAAATATCCGGCCGATCTGTGGACCCGCGCTTTCCGTGGTCGGAATCTGGGCCTCGAGGTGTCGGACGACGAACGAACGAAAGCCATGAAGAAATACGGCATCGAGCCCGGCTTCTCGATGAAAATGCGCGTCGATCAGGCCGGGGGCGTGCCAGTGGTGTTTCTGGTGCAGAGGATCCGGCGCGGGCCGGTGCCACCTTCCGTGTTTGCGCTGCCCGAGGGTTACAGACGCGTGAAAGGCCCGGTAGCCGGACAACCTTGACGGGCCCGCGAGCCCTTGCGATATAGAGCGGCGACCAGTGGCGAGGGGCGCCAAAAGGAGTGGGCATGACTAAGCAATTTGTTTTTCGGGTTTTGGTTCTGGTGTGCGTGTTGTTCGCGTTGAACGGATGCAAGTCCGAGAACGCCAACGATGCGAAGAGCAACGATCCAGTTTTAGTAATCGACCAAGGCGCGGAACCCCGCGAGGCGCTTCGCTACCATGTCGCGCATGGAACCACGACCACCTCCAAGATGGAGTATGCTCTCGCTCGGCTGGCAACCACCGAGAACGCAGCGGCGCTCAGTGTGACTCCCGGGGTTCGCCTCGACATCGTTTCCGGCCCTACCTATGAGGGCAAACGAGGATCGATACGCTACGACGTCCGGATCGTGAAGGCCGAGGCAATCGTCCCCGAAGGGACCGACCCCGCCGTGAAGCTCGATCTCGACAAGAGCGTCGCCGTGCTCAACAACGTCGGGGGCTGGGTGGAGATCGATGATCGCGGAATCATTCAGCGAAGCGAGCTCAACAGCAGCGCAAAGAACCCGGACCTTCCCGCCCGCCTGCTGTTGATGATCATCAATGCGCGAACCTCGCTCGCCCGAGTCGTTCTTCCTGCGCAGCCGGTCGGTATCGGGGCACGCTGGGAGGCGAGCAAGGAGCTCCAGCTCTACGGGTTCAAAGTCACTCAGTCGGACACCTACACGTTGACCGAGAAGGTCGGCGACGAGATCAAGCTCAACGTGCAGATCCAGCAGACCGCGCCGCAACAGACCATCATGTTCGAAGAGGAGGGCGTGGAGCTGACACTCGATGCTCTGGCAATGAATGCGAACGGCACGGTGCTCCTCAACCTCAAGGCACTCGAGGCCAACGCACAGGCTAGCGGTGAAGCCGCGAACCTCATGAATGTGAAGACGGTCGACGGCTCGGAGAAACTCGAGATCGACAGCGCGTTCGACGTGAAGATGACGGTCACCTACGAGGTTGCCGAGACGATCGAGGCGGGCAAGAAGGGGCTCAGGTCAGCAAAGGAGACCCGGGAGGTCGCCGAGGACGTCACAGAGGACGTCGCCGAAGAGCTCGAAGTACCTCAGGAGTAGAAAGACCCCGGCCAAAGCGTCCCGACGACGGCGCGTTGCGCCCGCTCCCGCTTCCAATACTCGGACGCTGGGTCGATCGCGAGGCTGCCGTCGATGAGCTTTTCGAGCTGGGCCTCGACCTTCGAAGCGAACTTCGCGTCTTGAACGACGACATTCGCCTCGCTTTCCCAGTAGCTCGCGGTCGCGTCCAAGTTGGCCGACCCGATGCTCGTCACCAACCCGTCGACGGACACCACCTTGGCGTGCACGTACGGGCGGAAGCGGCCGCCACGCGCGACCACGTTGGGCGACGGAGGAGGGACTAGCTCGTAAATCTCCACCCCAGCTTGGAGCAACGGCTCGAGCTTGGCCTTGACCATGTACTCGAAGAGCGTTCGGTGCATGGGCGCCGGAAAGAACGTGCCGTCGTCTCGTCGCGTGGCGGCGTTGCCCGTGAGCAGCTTGACCGCGACATCGCGAGCCAGCAGGCGATGAATGGCGCGCTCGAGCGCGTACACGAAAGGAAAGTCGTTCACGATGTACACGTGCTTCTGAGCCACGTCGAACATCGACTCGTACATGCCGAGGCCGTTCGTATCGGCGAGGCCGCGATGGACGACCAGTCGCCCCGCCGCCTGCCCCGCCGGTGCGAGCTCGGGCAGCACGCCGTCATCGACCGCGATGGAACCGCCGCCTTGGCGGCGCCACGTTCGCATGAAGGTTTGTTGCACCAGTCGGACGAGTGGGCCCTCGATCTCCACATGCGCGTCGAGCCAGGGGATCCGCTCGTGCGGCGTGTTGTCGTGCACCGGCACCTCGTCGAAGCCCGTGTAGTACTCGTCGCTTGCATTGCGGCCGGAAACGAACGCAAGAGTCCCGTCGATGATCACGAGTTTTCGATGGTCGCGTTTCTTGAAGCTCGACATGCCGACCTCGCGACCCGACTGAATCGGGTTGAGCGCGAGCGCCTCGATGTTCTCTTCCTGCTTGAGGGACTGAATGAGCGGATTCACGCGGCCGAGGATGTCCTCGTCGGAATAGAGCGCGTCGACCATGAAGCGCACCCTCACCCCGTCCCGCGCCCGCTGAACCAGCTTGACGACGAGTCGCTCTGTGAAGTCGCTCGGCCTCACGATGTAAAACTGGATGTGAATCGTCGCCGTAGCGCGATCGAGCGCCTCGAACAGCCGATTCCGAGCAGCTTCGTTGTCGAGCTCTGCGTGAAACGAGTTGCCCTGAACCAACACCGAATCCGTCATTTGGTCGAGCCGCCAGTCGATGGCAGTGCTGTTCGTTCGCGCGCGAAGGAGCTCGGTCGCTTGCTCCTTTTGCTTGGCGAATCCGCCAAGCGCACGATCGAGCGCTTCTTTGGGCGACATGACGTCGACGTTGCCCCGGCGAGTCTGCGCGGTGTCGGTCTCTCGCGATGTCAGCATGCTCGTCACCGGCACGCCGTGGCCGCGAAGTCGGCGTATCGCGCTCGTCGCAAACATGTCGACGAAGTCCACGTTGATGCCGCGGAGCTCTTGCTCGAGCGCCGAGTAGACCATGATGGCTCCAGGCGGCAACCGCTGTTGCAGAATCGCGTCATGAATCAGTGCGTCGCGGTTCTTTTCGTGAATGTCGAAATAAACGAGCTCGAAACCCTCGTCGACGAGCGCGCGGAGCGCGTCGATCGGCGCGACCTCGCGTGGTGGCTCATTGGGTGGGCGCGGAAGGATGAGCTCGGCGTCTACGAGTACGACCGGCCGGCCGCTCGCGACTTGGAGCAGGCGGTGACCGACGAGGTCGGAGACCACCTCGCCCCGGTCGTTGCACACCTTGACCCCGACGCGATGAAGTCCCGGCCCCGGCGCTGCAATGATGGTTCTCACCTGCCCGCTTGGCTCGATCTTCGCCTCACCCACAGCGGCGTCGTCGACGTAAAACCGGGCCATCTGGCCGAGCTTGGCAGACACGCCAAGATTCGCGGAGAGCTCGACGTCCTCCCCTGGACTGGTCAGGACGTCCTGTTGCACCCCGCCGATGAAGCGCCGAAGGCTGGGGTTGCGCCCCCATCGTTCGAGCGTGGCACCGAGGGAACGCGCTGCGGTATCGAGGAGTGGCCGCGGCGCTTCGCCGGCAACGTCGCCCGCAAGCCCCGATACGACTCGCAGGATTCGCTCGCCCAGGTCTTCGGATTCGTGGTCGCTCACCACGGCCAGTATAGGACGGTTAGTGCGAGTCGTCGGTGATGATGGCGAGATACGGCAGATTGCGGAACTTCTGCGCGTGGTCGAGGCCGTAGCCGACGATGAAGACATCTTCGACTGTGAAACCGAGGTAGTCGATGCCGACCGGCACCCGCGTCCGCGCCGGTTTGTGCAACAACGAAGCGATCTTGAGCGAGGCAGGCTGCCGGGTCACCAGGTTCTCCCGCAGATACGCCACTGTGAGGCCGGTATCGACGATGTCCTCCACCAGAATGACGTGCTTCCCCTGGATTGGATGGCTCAAGTCCGTCGTGATTTGGACGACCCCGCTGCTTTCCTGCCCGTCCCCGTAGCTTCGGACCCCTAGGAAATCGACCTCGACGCTGAGATCGATCTGCCGGACGAGGTCCGCCGCGAACACGTAGCTTCCTTTGAGCACGGGAACGACGACGATGTCTTTGCCGGCATAGTCGCGGGTGATGTCAGCGCCGAGCGCGGCGACACGCTGCGCGATCGTGCTCGCATCGATGAGGGGCTTGATCGCCATCACGACCCAATCAGTTTGCGGAGAATACGACTGGGAACATCGCCGGACCACCTTCGGCGGACGCGGGGAAACGCCAACGCCGCACGGACGCCTCGACGCACTCCGCAAGCCCGCCAGGGCCGCTCCCCTCGGACGTCACGCGCTTCACACGACCGGACGAGGCCACCATCACGCTGATATCCAAGCGGACCGTCGGTGGCGACTGCTGACCGCGAATGGCGCGCTCATAGCAACGCTGGAGTCGCGGCTTGTTGGCCGTCACCGTCGCGCGCACCCCGTCTCCGTCGAGCGGAGGGTTCTTGCTTTGCGTGGTGCTGGCCTGCTTCACTTCGATCTTCGCAGGTGCCTCGTTGGCGCCTGACCCGAACTCCTCGAGGAGCTTCTGCTCGGATTCGCTGAGCTTATTCTCGGGCTCCGGTTCGGGCTCGGGGGCAACCACCGGTCTCGAACGCTCCCGACGCCTGACGCTCGACTTGGCGCTGCTGGCCGGGGCGATCTTCGGCGTATCGTCTCTCGGATCGGGCGGCGGCACGAGCGCAGCGCTCTGCGCGTCGGCATCTTCCGTTGCGGCGCCTTGCCCCTCTGTGTTCTCCGTCTGCGCTGCGGCCTCAGATCCGGTGGCCTCAGCCTCTGCCTCGGCAGCGCCTTCGGGCGCAACTTCCTCAATGGCGACCGGCTCTGCGTCGGTTGCAGCGAGCTCAGCTTCGTCCCCGGGTTGCTCGACCGGCGCTGTCGCCTGCTTCCGCGCGGGCACCGCGACGCGCGCCGGCTCACCTGGACCGACCCATTTCTCGAGCAACTCGTCGCCGAACCTGTCGAACGCGAGGAACGCCACCACGCCTGAAAACACGGCCACCGCGATGATGAGCGCCAAAATGCCAAGGGAAAGCCCTCGTTTCGGCTCGACCGTGGCCGCTGCCGGTTCAGGCGGGACGGAAGGCACCGAAACCAACTCGTCTTGGGTCGGGGAAAAGCCCGAGTACGAACCAAGCCGCGGCGAGGAGCCGAACACCTCGTCAGGACCAATCGGTGCGGGCGGCTGCGACATCTCGCCGAACCCGGCGTCGGAAAGCTCCGGCTGCAATGCATCGGCAAGAGGCGCGATCTCGTCCTCCCCACCGATGAATGCGCCGTTCGGAAAACTCGAGCGCGGCGCTGATAGCGCGGCAGCCGCTGACAGCGCGGCAGGTGAAGAGGGCTCGGCGAACGCGGTGCGCGTCTCCACGAAGGGCGGCATCGAAGAAAACGAAGATCGCGAAGGCGGACCCGAGTGGCGCCGCTCGTGCAACGCCGCCATCAGCTCGGGAACCGTGGCGAGCGGCCGCCATTCTTCGAAACCCTCGCGCCAAACCAGGGAGTACTCGCTCACGGCGCCGGCGTCGATCTTGTGTCCCATCTCTTCGAGGCGGATCGGACCGATTGGGACGTCGTTGATCGAGACATGCCATTGCGGCACGTCGCCGGGCGCCGCGGCGATTGCCGCAGGGACCGGCGGTGCGAGGCCGGGATGCTGACCGGCGAGCACGCTACTGGCAGCCGCCGGAACCGATGACACTCTGCGTGAAGCAGCTGCAGGCCGCCGCGGCGGAACCGAAGGCGGTCGGCGACGCACAGGGGCCGATGCCCGCCGCGCGGTTGACGACGGACGAGACGCGCGCGCAGTTGCGACCTCGTGGGCCGAGAACCCCGAGACCGGCTCGGACCTCCGCGTGATCTCGCCGAACTGATACGCAGCGCCCGCCGGAACGGTCACATCGGCGTCTTGTTGACGCCCGTCGATCAGGATCTTGTGGTCGCACTTGCGGCACGGAAAACGAACCACGCGCCCCCGTACCTTTTCGTCAGAGATCTTGTACTTGGCGTGGCAGCTATCGCACTCGAATCGCATGGCTTCCATCGGTTGTGAGCAGACCTACTCAGTTGCGCCGTTTCCAGCTTGGCACCCTCACGATCCTAGCGCGAATTGCAGACCCCTTTCAACAAGGACGCAATAATTCACATGCCCGAAAGGACGTAATACCGGTCCTGAACATCGTCGTAGACAAGGACCATTTGGTTCTCGCCGATACGACGCGACCAGCGCTGATCCTCTTCATCGTAGGCGATGCGAAAGCTCGCGCTGTAGCGGTAGTTGATCAGCACACGGTCCATTTCCCTCGTGATCGTGCGGTATTTGATCTCGTACCGGACGTCGGACACCCGCTCCCGCCAGCTGCTGAGCTTCGTCTGGAGGGTTCGGTAGTCGATGTCGTCTTCACCCGCAGGGGTGCCATTGTCGTCCAGATACTGAGGATGGGCCATGGCGAGAAGCGCGCCCACATCCCGCGACTCCACCGCGTTGCGGTAGTTCTCCATGAACGTGATGACGGCCCGGTTCTCGGGGGTGTCCTTCACAGTCGTGTTGGGGATGTTCTTCTGGCAGCCCGCCGCTGCGGCGAGCGAAAGGCACAATACCGCCGCAAATAGGGGCCTACGCTTACACCACATCACAAGACGAACGCTCCTCTTTCCCACGCCATTCCCGATTATCGATCGGCGGCTACTGAATCCCATAATCTTTGATTTTGTAAAGGAGAGCGCGATGACTGATCTCGAGGAGCTTCGAGGCCGCGGTGCGGTTGCCTCCGGTCTGCTCGAGGGCCCGGCGAATCAGGGTTTCCTCCATGAATCTCGAGGTCTTCTTGATCGAGAGCTCACCGGTAGAGAGGCTCGCGGCCACCGGATCGGACGGCTCCCGCATGCGCTCGGGCAGGTCGAGAACGGTGATGACGTCTCCTTCCGCGAGGACGACGGCGCGCTCGACGGTGTTCTCCAGCTCTCGAACGTTTCCAGGCCACGGATAGTTGAAGAGCAGCTTTCGAGCGCGCGGCTCGACGTCGCGGATCTTCGTCCCAAGCCGGCCGTTGTTGCGTTCGATGAAGTGTTCGACCAGTAGCGCGATGTCCTCGCGGCGATCCCGTAGAGGTGGCACGTTGAGCTGCAGCACGTTGAGCCGATAGTAGAGGTCCTCGCGAAAACGCTTCTCTTGAACCTCGCGCCGAAGGTCGCGGACCGTGGCCGCGATGACGCGCACATCGACTTCTTGGTCACGGGTGGCGCCGAGCGGACGAACACGACCCTCCTGCAGCACGCGAAGAAGCTTTACCTGCAGCGAGAGCGGGAGCTCGCCGATCTCATCGAGGAAGAGCGTGCCCTGATTCGCCTCGGCAAAGAGGCCTTTTTTGTCGGCGTGCGCATCGGTGAATGCCCCCTTCTTGTGACCGAAAAGCTCGCTTTCCAGCAGGGTCTCCGGGATTGCACCGCAGTTGACCGGAACGAAGGGCTTGTCCTTGCGTGAGCTTCCATCATGGAGTGCCCGCGCGACGAGCTCCTTGCCGGTGCCGCTCTCCCCTTGAATCAGGACGGTGGTCTTGTGGTCGGCGACCTTCTCGATCGTCGCGAATACTTTTCCGATCGCTTCGCTCTTGCCGAGGATGCCGTGGAAGGTTTGCTCTTTGCGAATCGCCTGCTTGAGCGCGCGGTTCTCGCGGCGCAACGACTCGCGCTCCTCCACCTTGGTCAACGCGAGCAGCACCTCGTCCTGTTTGAAGGGCTTCGAGATGTAGTCGTAGGCTCCGGCTTTCATCGCCTCGATGGCCAGGTCAACCGATCCGTACGCGCTCATCAAGATCACGGTGGCCAGCGATGCGCGCGCCTTGAGCTCCGCGCAGAGCTCGAGGCCGGTCATCCCGTTCATCCTCACGTCCGCGAGCACGAAATCCGGGTCGAAGGACTCGAGCTGGGCCAGGGCGTCCTCGGCGCTCTCGGCGGTCGCCACCTGATAACCGTGCTTTTTGAGCAGGGTTCGGAGGACCAACCGGATATTCTCTTCATCGTCGACGACCAGGACGCGGCGCATGGGCAGACCTTGTACTTTCTGCATAGCAGAGGCCCGAGCATGAAAAAAGTTTCCAAATTTCCTGAGCGTGATCGAGAGGCATGCTGTAAAGTTCTTGCTTGATTGGCTTTTGCCGACCTTAGTCGCTATGATTTCGCTGTCGGGTAGGGGGACGAGACATGAAGATCCGCTTTGCTTTTTTGCTCCTCATGGTGGGGCTCATCGCGACGGTCAGCAGCTGTTCGAAGCGCTCGCTGAACGCGCTCAATCCATGCACCATCAACGGCGTCGTTCAAAACGTGCCCGTCAATCCACAGCGGGCGCTCGACCTGTTGATCGTGATCGACGATTCGCCGTCGATGCGCGACGAGCAGGAAAAGCTCCAGCAGCAGGTGCCGCGACTCGTGAACCTGTTGATCACCGGGGGAGCCGCCGAGCCAGAAGCCTTGGAGGGGGGCACGTTCCCGGCCGTGGAGAGCCTGCACGTCGGCATCATCACGCCGGACATGGGTTATTCCACCGTGCCGATGACCGACTACGTCGCCGGAACTGGCCCCGATGTGGACTTCAATCCGACGAGTGCATGCATGCGCAACGGCGGCGTTGGCCTGGACGGCAACATGCAGACCGTAGGTCTGCGTGGAACGCCGCTGGAGTGCAGCGCGATCACGCCGCCCGAAGGCACGCAGTACCTCAATTACCCGGAGACTGGCTTCGACGAGACCGACTTGATCAATGACGTCCGGTGTGTGACCGGGCAGGACAACGGCTGCGGCTTCGAGCAGCAGCTCGAGGCGATTCTCGCGTCGGACCGCGCGCCGGGTAACGCTGGGTTCAACCGCGAAGACGCGTTGCTCGCCGTCATTCTCATCACCGATGAGGACGACTGCTCGACGACCGACCCGCGCGTCTTCGATGTCGAGTTCGACCCCGAGTGGGGCAACGTGTTGCACGCGAACAACCCGTTCCAAGGGCCGTTTACGTCGATGAACGAGCTTCAGTTCAATCTACGCTGCTGGGAGCACAGCCAAGCGCTTCAAGGTATCCAGCGCTACGTCGAAGGCATCGCGGCGCTCAAGGCCGACCCGAGCCAGGTCGTGTTTGCAGCGATTACCGGCATTCCGGAAGACGACGCGCTCGACCGCAGTAACTTCGGCACCGACGAAGAGCGGTACGCCACGATTCTGGCTCACCCGGACATGGAAGAGGTCCCCAATCCCGACAACGATGGCGAGCAGGGCCAGCAGCTCACGCCCGCTTGCGACGCTGGCACCGCTGGCGTCGCGTTTCCCGCGCGCCGGATCGTCGAGACGATGGAGGGCCTGGCAAGCTCCAACACCGGCGTTGGGACCGTCGTCGAGTCGATCTGTGCGGATGATTACGCGCCGGCGCTCAACGCGATCGTCGACCGCATCGCCGCGGCACTTCGCCAACTTTGTCTTCCGCGTCCACTCAACCGCAACTCGAGTGGCTTGGTTGGCTGTGAGGTTCGTGAGGTGCAACCCGAGGGCGTAACCTGCGCGGACGCGGAAGCCCGCGGCCGCGAGCCTGTTGCGGTCTCGGTCGAAGACGGCCGCGAGGTGTGCCGAGTCAACCAGCTCCCGAGCAACGCTGGCGTCCCGACGGGCTTGGGTTGGTTCTACGACGATTTCGCAGAGACCGGGACCGTGGACGCCTGTTCGTTCAACTCGAAGCAGCAGCGCGTGAGCTTCACCGAAAACGCGGCGCCCGTCAGCGGTGCCCGTATCCGCTTCGAGTGCCTACAGGCCGCGCCGCCGGCCGACGCAGACATCGGTTGGCCGTGTGTGGAGGACTCCGGCTGCGTCACGGTCGATTGCGCGGCTAGCAGCGATCCGGATGCATGCATGGCGGCTGCGCTGAAGGAGCGCTACGACCGCGACAACCTGGCCCTCGTGTGCGACGGCGCATCCAACACCTGCCAGCTC
Source organism: Myxococcales bacterium (assembly GCA_024640845.1). Taxonomy (GTDB): domain Bacteria; phylum Myxococcota_A; class Polyangia; order Polyangiales; family Houyiibacteriaceae; genus SG8-38. The sequence goes on from JAHEEE010000055.1 coordinate 24,919, forward strand.
ACTTGCCAGAGCGACGTAGAGTGCCCCGGCGGCTTCGCCTGCTTCGACCCGAGCGACGACGGGGTAGATAACCCGTACTGCGTGAATCCAACGTGCAGCCTGAACTAGGCTGAGTACGGGTCGGCTGAAAGACTAACCGCTCACCCTGGCGCTGGCGCAAGACGCCCGGGCGTCGAGGTGCACACGGACCGGAGAATCGCTCGCGACGCCCGGGCGTCGAGGTGCACACGGGTCTCGGAAAAACACGACACGGGGTTTCACGGGACGGGCGGCCTGCAGATGCGGCCTCGTAGGACTGCTTGGGTCAGGCCGCGCACGCGGCCCTCGGACGGCGCGCCAATCGCGGTGGCTACGGTCTTGCGATTGGCACTTCGTACGCCCGCTCCACCCCCTGTCGCGTTTTTCCGAGCCCCTCATGGACGACTCTGTGCATCAAAAGGGCTGCGACAATCAGTGCACGCAAGAAACCCGGTCACAAGACACGCGCGGCAGCGCGAGCCCGCAGGGCGAAGCCCGGCGCCAAGGGCGCCGCCAAGGCAGAGCGAAGCGAGTGCCGCGGAGGGAGGATTACGGGTGGGGGTGGGCGGGCGGATATTACTAAACCTCCCGACGCCAATCGCGTTCCGCTGACGCTGACGCTGACGCTGAACGCTGGCGCTGACGCTGGCGCTGACGCTGACGCTGACGCTGACGCTGACGCTGACGCTGAACGCTGACGCTGGCGCTGACGCTGACGCTGACGCTGACGCTGACGCTGGCGCTGACCCCGTAAAGTGACTTCGTCACCACGGGGCTCCGCGCTGACGCTCGCGCTGCCGCGCTCGTCTCGAGCGCTACGGCTTTCGGAACATTCGGAGAAAACCGACGAGGTCCAGCGCGCTGCCCGTGAACTCGATGTCGCCTGTGGCAAACGCCTTGATTGGGCTTCGGAGACCCAAGACGAGCTCGCGCCAGACCTCCGAGTCGGTCGTGATCGTCAGATCTGGCTCCTCTGGAAAGCTGTTGTCGAACTCCGCGACTCCTCGGCGGATCTCGATGCCGTAGCCCTCGCCGACGTCGGGGAAGCGGAATCCGACGATGATCTCTTTGTCCGCGCTCTTCTCGTAAAGGAGATTGGCGGGCATCGCTGAGATGAACTGGCCGATCGGCACCGTGCTTACGAACGAGAGCGCATTTTCGGGCTTGGTCTGGTCTTTGATCTCGACCTTGCCTTCGAGCTCGAGGGCTTGTGTGAGATAGTAGTTGCGCGCGTTGGCGTTGATCTGGCGGAGGCCAAGCGCTCGCAACGCGTCCGCTTTGACCTGCTTGCCTTCGCGAGAATCGGGTTCGAGCTCGATCCAATGGGTCGCGAGCTCGGCTGCCCACGCGTACTTCTGATCGCCGAGCGCCTTGCGTGCAGCGCGCCGCAAGCCCTCTCCTCCGCCCGCCAGCTCGGCCATGCCTGCCGCACGCTCGTCCGGCCCAACTCGCTCCAAGCCCGCCGCGTCGCCGTCGAACCAACCGAGGTTGCCTTCGAAGATCTCGCGAACCGACCAGTCCACCCTGCCGTAGTACTCCTGCAAATACGGATGCGCCGCCAAATGCGGCGGGAGCTTCACCACCTCGACTAGCTCGTCCGGTGTGAGCCCCCGGTTGATCCCCTGAATCGTCTGGTCGTGCACGAATTGAATGGCGTCACGATAGGCCGTGAGGGTTTCGTAGATCTCCTCTTGTCCCGAAATCGCGCGCGTGTGGCTCGGCACCAAGTGCTGAGGCCGGAGCGCGCGCATCTTGTCGAGGCTCAGAACCCAAGCCCGGACGTCACGATACTGGGTCCCCCGAATCGAGTAGAGGTTCGGAAACGCCTTGTAGATGTTGTCCCCGGGCAGAAGGACGCCGCGATCGGGAAGCCAGACGAAGAGTTGGTCGTTGGTCTCGCCGGGCGCGTGCACGAGCTCGACCTTCACGCCGCAGATCTCGGTCCGAAGAACATCCGAGAACGTCTTGTTCGGTCGAATCAGCCCAAGCGTCATCTCCGGGTCCAGCGTCTCGACGAACGGTCCGAGTCCGACGTTCTGCATCCCGTCCGGGCCGCCAGGGGAGAGAACGCTCCCAAACATGCGCGAGCTCCGCGTCCGAAGGATCGGCCGCAGAACGCTCGCAAACCTGTTGATGTAGTCGTTGGTCGTCTGGTGCGCGTACACATCGACCTTGCCACCCGGCACGAACGCAAGCCCGCCCATCACATGATCGGCATGATTGTGCGTATAGATCAGCGCGCCGATCGGCTTGTCCGTGATCTTGGTGAACGCTGCATGCACATTCGAGGCGGTTTCCATGGCGCCCATGACGTCGACGA